>DOZO01000021.1:48826-51436 GCA_003517965.1 Desulfobulbaceae bacterium | reverse complement strand
CCACTTGAAACAGCGAGGAGCCAAAAAATCCTATGGCTGCGGCAGCCCGGTCCTGGATGCCGAGCCACAAACCGGCGAGGTGCTGGTGGATCTGGGAAGCGGCAGCGGGGTCGAGTGCTTCATGGCCGCAGCCCAGGTGGGGCCCACAGGCAGGGTAATCGGCATCGATATGACCGAAGAGATGCTGCATCTGGCCCAGGCAGCCACGGCAACGGTAGCGAGCCGGCTTAGCTATGACAATGTGGAATTCAAAAAAGGCTTTCTCGAAGATCTCCCCTTGCCAAAAGCCGTCGCCGACGTGGTGATCTCCAACTGCGTGATAAATTTGAGTCCGGACAAACGACAAACTCTGCATGAGATCTTTCGGATTTTAAAGCCCGGCGGCAGACTGGTAGTGTCCGATATCGTCACCGATGAGCCAATTCCTGTAGCTATCAAGAACAATGAACAGTTCCGGGGCGAATGCCTGGGCGGGGCGTTGCGGCAAGAGGATCTGCTGGCCATGCTCAGAGCCGCGGGTTTTGCCGGAATAAGCCTGATTAAGCGCTTCCCCTACCGGATTGAAGGAGAAACCCGGTTCTATTCTCTCACCTTCCGGGCCTATAAACCGAAAGAGTCTCGGCAGACAGAGGTCATTTATCGAGGACCATTTGCCGCAGTGTGGACAGAAGGCGGGGTCATGCTGCTCAAGGGCCGACGCACGATGGTTGAGTTAAGCGAGGCAGAAAGCCTGGCTACGTCCCTGTTTGTTCTTGATGGGCAAGGGGCCGTGGCTAATCTGACCTTGGAAAACAGTTGTTGCGCCTCACCTGTCGAGGCCGGGATTCCTCTGCTCCAGAGCAACGCTTGTTGCGGCGCTGAGCAGGCGGAGACTGCGTCGGTCAAGATTGTTGCCCTCCCCACCCTGCACCAGTCGGTAAACGATCGGCATCCTTCAGGCTGCATGGTCTGCGGCCAGGAAATCACTTACCGTGCCCATGAACGGGAGGTGGCCTGCCACTATTGCGGCGGGGTCAAAAAAACCAACGCGCTCTGCATCGAAGGTCATTATATCTGCGATGCCTGCCACCAGCAGGACGGTCTTTCCGCTATCCGCCTGCTCTGCGCCGAAACAAAAGAACAGGACATGCTGGTTCTGCTCGACACAATCCGGCGCCATCCGGCCATCCCCCTGCATGGGCCAGAACATCATGCCATGGTTCCAGGTATTATTCTCGCCACCTATCGGAATCGGGGCGGCAAGATCAGCCGAGAGGATATTCTGGCCGGCATAGAGCGGGGCAGCAAGGTGCCCGGCGGAGTTTGCGGCTTCTGGGGCAATTGTGGGGCCGCGGCCGGAGTGGGCATAGCCTTCAGCGTTTTGCTTGCGGCCACCCCCCTCACCCCCAAAGCCCGCCAACAGGTGCAAAAGATTACCTCCCGGGTACTGGGTGCGATCGCCCAGACCCAAGGGGCGCGCTGCTGCCAGCGAGAAACGGTAACAGCCCTGCGGGAAGCAGCGCTGTTTTCCCATCGGCTGCTGCCGGTGTCGCTTCGAGCAGAGGCTGATTTTGCCTGCCGACAGTTTACCGCTAACCGGGAATGTATCCGAGGGCAATGTCCTTTATGGAAAAAAACAGAATCACAGGCGAGTGCGAAATAATGACCAAAGAGTTGCTCCATGCCTGAACTGCCGGAGGTGGAAGTAGTCTGCCGGGGGCTTGCCCCCTTAGTGCTCAAGCGCAAAATCCTTGCCGTTTCCTACAGCAACAAGAAACTGCGCAAGCCTTTTCCTCGGGCCAAAATGTACCGGCAGGTCGAGGGCTCTTTTATCATGGGGGTGGAGCGGCGCGGCAAATACATCCTCTTGCGCCTGACCGGCAAGACGATCATGTTGTTCCATCTCGGCATGACCGGCAAGATCGGCCTCTTTGACTGCGACACCCCACGCCGCAAACATGATCATCTTCGCTTTCTGCTGGATAATGGCAAGGAGATGCGTTTTAACGATGTGCGTCGTTTCGGTTGTGTCGAAGTCTTTTCAGAAAAAGAGCTGCTTGAAAATAACCCTTTCGCCGGTTTGGGGCCGGAGCCCTTTTCTGAGGATTTTTCCGCCGACTATCTGCTGGCAAAGGCACGGGGCAAGAAGCAGCCGGTAAAAAGCTTTCTCATGGACAACCGGGTAGTGGTGGGCCTTGGCAACATCTACGCCAATGAAACCCTCTTTGCCGCCTGCACCCATCCGCAAACTCCGGTCAACCGACTGTTGAAGATGGATTGGCAGTTCATCGTCACGCAGAGTCGGCTAATTCTGGAAAAAGCCATTACCATGGGAGGCTCTACCATTGCCGATTACGAAAATGTCCACGGCCAGGCTGGGTATTTTCAGCTGGAACTCACGGTGTACGGGCGGCAAGGTCAACCCTGTCTTCGGTGCGGCCAGCTGATAGTGCGCACCGTCTTGAGCGGACGAGCCACTTTTTGCTGCCCATTTTGCCAAAGATAGTTAGGGGCCGTTAAGAAATAATCTATACTTTTTATCCATTCCTTTACGGCCCCTTATGCCGTTCATGAGATTGAAAAGTATGAGTTATTTTTGAACAACGGCTAACTGCTCAGCAGCACCACATC
>DOZO01000021.1:27547-48675 GCA_003517965.1 Desulfobulbaceae bacterium | reverse complement strand
CACACTTCGCAGACCTCTTCCGCACATCTGCGGCACTGCTGAGCAGTTACCAAAAATAAAAAATTAAAATAGTGTATATTTTTCTTTACTCAGGTGAAGAGTGGATGTATACAAATCATATTTGTCACCTCCTGAGTGAGGAAAGAGTTAAATAAGTGATCCAGCGTGATCGCTGCCAGGCGGAATGCGCATTGTCGCAATTATCAAAACACACAGAGGAAAAGAACCATGAAATCAGTTAAAACAACCGTTGCCTTTGCCCTGATGCTGCTCCTTGCAACCGGCATGATCGCCTGCAAGAAAAGCGAAGAAGTAGTAACTCCTCCGGTCGAGCAGACTGCTCCCATGGCTGAGCCTGCCGCTCCTGTTGCTGCTCCTGAGGCTGCTGCTCCTGAGGCTGCTGCTCCTGCCGCTCCTGAAGCCGCTGCTCCTGCTGCAAAGTAAGTCGCTGTTCCTTCCCTGGCTGGGTTCTTCCCAGCTAGGGAATTTCTTTCTCCCCCCCTTTTTTTTGCGTCCCCTCCCAAGACTTTTCAGTAACCAGTCTATTCCCCTGACTATTGAGGAGCCGTTTAAAAATAATCCATACATTTTTTACTCTTTTCGTTACGGCTCCTTATGCCGTTCGCGATATCCCAAAAGTACAAGTTATTTTTGAACGACGGCTTACGACGGCCTATATTCCATAATCTCCAGAATGGCCTTCGCTGCCTGGGCAAGATCCGCCTTACTGTGATGACGGGTAATGGAAAATCTGAGCCGCGCTGTGCCATCCGGTACGGTAGGCGGCCGAATGGCAGTGGCAAAGATTCCCTGTGCCCGCAGCAAATCGGCTTTCTTCAACGCCACGCCGCTCTCCCCAACCGGGATTGGGATGATCTGCGAAGGCCCAAGTTCCGCGAGATAGCCCCCGGTACGCAACAGGTCCTTGAAACAGGCGATTTTTTCATGCAGTTCGCGACGCAGGGATGAGTGCCCAATAAGCCGCACTGCTGCCAAGGAGGAGGCGGTAACCGCAGGCGGCAAGGCCGTAGAAAAAATAAAGCTCCTGGCCCGGTTGAGCAGATAATCGATCATCTCTTTATTACCTGCCACATAAGCGCCATAACTGCCAAGCGCCTTGCCAAAGGTGCCCATGGATAGATCCACCGCGCCATTCACGCCATCTTCTTCGATAACCCCGCCGCCCTTTGCACCAAATACGCCGGTGGCATGGGCCTCATCCACCATGAGCAGGCAGCCGAACCGCTCTTTGAGCGTCACCAGTTCGCGCAGCTGACAGCGGTCTCCGTCCATGCTGTAGATGGACTCCACCACGATCAGGGCCGTGCCTGTTCCCCGTTTTTTCTTCAGCAGATCTTCGAGATGATTGAGGTCGTTGTGCCGAAAACGTACCAGGCGGGCACCGGACAGGCGGCAACCGTCATGGATACTGGCATGGTTCAGCCGATCGCTGAAGATGAGGTCGTGACGAGCCAGCAAAGCGGGGATTATGCCGATATTGGCCAGATAACCGCTGCCAAAGGTAAGAGCAGCCTCCTTACCCTTGAGCCGGGCCACTGCCTCTTCCAGTTCATGATGCACTGCGAGATCGCCGCTCATCAAACGGGCCGCGCCAGAACCGGTGCCAAACCGGTGCAGAGCCTCCTGAGCTGCCGCAATGAGGGCCGGATGTTCGGCCAGGGCCAGGTAGTCATTGGAGGAAAAGTCGAGCAGCTCCCGAGCCTCATCTCCGGCAAGGGTGAGTCGCCCTTTTCCCCTGCGGATGACAGGGCGCAGGCTGCGAAGACCTCCCTTTTCCCGTTGCTGGTTCAACCAGTTCTTCAGTTCGACCATAATTGTTGGATATCTTCGGCAAATTTCCGGTCTGCTTCGGGAGAGCGGCCTCGTTGGGTGAGATAACCGCCGATCATCATCCCATCGGCACCACCCATAAAAGCGGAGCTTAAAAAATCAGCCAGGGCAGATTCACGACCGGCGGCCAGGCGAATAGCCGCCTGAGGCAAAATCAACCGATAGAGGGCAATAGCCCGGAGAATTTCGGTGATGGTCAAAGAGGGAAGCCCGGCGCAGGGTGTACCAGCCAGGGGGATGAGGATATTAAGGGGTACGGAATCGATCCCGCATTCGACTAAGCTCATGGCCATGGAAAGACGATCAGCCTCTGATTCTCCCAGACCGAAGATCCCGCCGCTACAGACTTCAAGACCAACTGCCTGAGCAGCCTTGATGGTGGCAAGCCGATCAGCAAAACTGTGAGTGGTGCAAATCTGAGGGAAAAATTCCCGAGAGGTTTCCAGGTTATGATGATAGCGAGAAAGCCCTGCCTCCTTAAGTTGCCTGAATTCAACCTCGCCCATAATACCCAAAGAAGCGCAAACCTTGATCCCCACTTCTTCCCGGATGGCGCGGATTATTCCCAGCACCTGGGCCAAATCTTCGCTTGCCAATCCCCTGCCGCTGGTCACCAGAGAAAAACGACTGGCCCCGATTCTTTTTGCTTCATGAGCGGCGCTCAGGATCCGGGCCTTGTCCAACAAAGGATAAACCGGCGCTTCTGTCTGGTAATGGGCTGATTGCGCGCAAAAATGGCAGTCTTCGCTGCATCTGCCTGATTTGGCATTAACGATGCTGCACAGGGAAAAAGAGGTTCCCCGTTGGGCAAGCTTGGTCGCCAGGGCCTGCCGCATGAGTACAGCCAGGGGAAGTACCTTGAGTTCGTTAATATAATGGGACTGATTCATAAGTAACAACCTCGAAAAAAAACAACCCACCTGCCTACTTGAGGCCAAAGATCCCGCCCTTCTTGCCGGAAAAAGCCGGAGTGCGGCTTTCTGGCCTGGGCGGTCGAGGTTTACCGGTCCTGGATTTGACGATTTTGGGAGAAGAGCAAGACTCAGGCTGCAGGGCAAGATTGGCCGGCGCACCGCCAAGAGCCTCCTGATAAAGATGAAAAAACAATAACCCGTCCGAGAAATAGCTTTTGCGTTTCAGCCAGCCAGGCCAATCCTGCTCCGCGCCGTGGCGAACAAAGGCCGGAAGATTTACCAAGAGCGAGGTGATCTCCTCCCGCGAGGCCCGCTTGACATTGAGATGTTCCAGATGCACATCAATCTGGGTTCGAAGGGTGCGGGAAAAGGTAAAGGCCTCACGGCTTTCGGCTTGCAGGTTTAAAAGATTAAACCGCGCCTGGGCCCAGGGCAGCATGAGAAGTGCCAGCAGAAGATGCTCGGACAAGGGGCTGCCTTCACCGTGCAGACGGTCGATCACCTGACACAGGGAAAACATCAGGCTGGTTTGGGCCGAAGGTTCTTCCGGTTCCCGAGTAATAATACCGTCATAACAGGGGAGCAGGAGAAAGAACAGCCCGCTGAGCACAGCAAGACGACACCAAGGGGCGCAGGCGCCACTGCCCAGGTCTTTGAAAAATTCGTCCCGCACCCGTGAATCAGGACAGAGGCGCAGGGTATCCAGATTGGCAATAATCGCCTGCCAGGTGCGGTCTTCAATGGTAAATCCGCTTCTGGCCGCATGGCGGATGGCACGCATCATGCGGACAGGATCCCGGACAATCCTCCGCTCCGGCTCCCCGACAATGCGGACGATCTGGCTGTTAAGATCCGCCACTCCGCCGGTGTAATCAATGATGGTGAAGTTTTCTATCTCATAGAACAAGGCATTGATGGTAAGGTCTCGCCTGAAGGCATCTTCCGCCTCCGAGCCAAAGGTGTTGTTGTGGGCCAAAACCTCATCCTCTTCCCGGTCGCCTTCTTCAAACTCGCTGCGGCAGCGCAGAGTAGAGACCTCGACTATCTTGCCGCCAAAGAAAAAAACCTGCACCAGACGAAAACGCCGCCCGATGATCCGACTGTTTCTAAAAAGGGTACGCAACTGTCCTGGTCGGGCGTTGGTGCTGATGTCAAAATCCTTGGGTTTCTTGCCCAGATAGAGATCACGCACCGCGCCACCCACCAGATAGGCGGAGTAGCCCGCGTCGCGCAGGCGATGCATCACCTTCAAGGCCTCGCGGTCAATATCCTTGCGGGAAATAGGGTGTTCGGACCTCGGAATTACGAGGGGTTCCGGCAAGTCAGAGGATGTTTCCATGGGATCTTCCGGGCAGGAGAGCAAGGTGGATAGACTCCTGCTTAGCCGTTGTAACAAAATGGTGTAACTATCTGGATGGCACTACCGCAGGTTCCTTGTACATAGACTCTGCCTGCGAAACAAACTGATCAAAAACCTCGCGCACGGTAAGGATTTCTTTGATCTTAAAGACATTTTCCCCGGAAAAAACGAGACCGTCCTCAATGTTGCCCTTATAAGCCGCAGTCAGCCGATCACTGATGCAATAAACGTGGTCACATTTCTTCAGGCATTTATGTTTACATTCTTTAGCCTTGAGATCCACCTTATTCAGCAGTTTTTCCACAAAGGGGGTTCTAATGGCCCGGCCTGGCAGGCCCACCGGAGACTTAATCAAAAAAACATCTTCCTGGTTGGCGTGCAACATGACCTGCTTGAAGCTTTCCGCCACTGAACATTCCTTGGTAAGGACAAAACGGGTGGCGATCTGAATGCCGTCCGCCCCATACTTGTCCATCATTTCCGCCATCTCATAGCCATTGGTGATACCGCCGGCTGCAATCAGAGGAACCTTTTTGACCACCTTACGAATCTCGGGAAAAAGTTCTCGTAGAGCCAAATTGGTACCCAGATGGCCACCGGCCTCCTTGGCCTCAACTACAATGGCTGCGGCGCCAAGTTTTTCGGCAAGGATGGCAAAGGAAGGTGAGGAAACAATGGAGACAATGGGGGTGTTGGTTTCCTTGCCGATCTTGAAAATGTCCCGGGAAAAACCGGCGCCGGTAACGATCATATCCACACCGGCTTCAATGGATCCCTGAACCAGACTGTAGAAATTCTTCATGGCGAACATGATGTTCACCGCAATAATCCCCTTAGTGGCCGCCTTGGCTTTGCGGATGTCAGCCTGGAGCTCCTCCACCGGAATAGCCGAACCGCCGATGGTGCCAATGCCGCCGCACTCAGCGACGGGAATGGCCAGGGCCGAAGTAGAAACCCGGATAGACATGCCACCCTGAACAAGCGGGATCTGGGCGGTAAACTTGCCAATAGTAAGAGGGGGTAGCTTCATGAAGGTCTGGCGCTCCGATTAAAATGAAAACGAATGAGCAACTATGCTTTTTTTCGTTTTTTTTGTCAAGAAAACCTGCATGATCAAAAAAGGCTATTTTCGCAGCCGGAGAGAAAAACTTTGCCTTTTTTGCGGGTTTCCAGTTTAAATTTATTGGAAAGTTTCACTTGGCGGGAAGATGTACCCGATTTTTATTATTCTGTGCAACATATATATACACGGAACAGGTAATGCTGCATGCATATTCATCCAAGTCTTATCGGTTTTGACATAGACGGCGTGGTCGCCGACACCATGGAGGCCTTTATCCGTATGGCCAGAACCGGGTATGGCGCCAAAATACGTCCGGAGGAGATCACCGAGTTTCAGGTGGAAGATTGTCTGGATCTTGACCCGAGCATGGTAGAAGAAATTTTTTCTCGTCTGCTGGATGAGCCCATAGCCTGCGGCCTGAGGCTCATGCGCCATGCCCGACAAGTATTGACCGAATTCGCCGATCATGGAACTTTAACCTTTATTACTGCCAGATCACAAAAAACACCCATCGCCCGCTGGCTGAAAAAAGAACTGGGCCCACAGGTTTATGATCGGGTGCGCCTGGTAGCCACCGGCGAACATGACAACAAGGCCGTCCACATCAAGGAAATGGGTCTGTCCTTTTTTGTGGATGATCGCGCCCAGACCTGTCTGCAGCTTGCCCAAGAGAAGGGCATTCAACCTATTGTCTACCGTCAGGCCTGGAACCAAGGCAAGCATGATCTGCCAGAGGTGGAGGACTGGCGTACTATCTATAACTTATGTCATGGCAAGGAGCCTGTATGGTAAGGCCATGTTCCACCTGCGGCCAGGCAATTCCAGCTCATCGCAATCCAACGCCGACAGTTGATATCATAATCGTCCTGGACGGGGGCATTGTTCTGGTAAAGCGAAAAAATCCGCCTTGTGCCTGGGCCTTGCCCGGCGGGTTTGTTGATTACGGAGAATCACTGGAGCAGGCAGCGGTGCGCGAGGTTCTGGAGGAAACCGGGCTCGCTATCCAGCTTGGTCGTCAGTTTCACACCTATTCCGCGCCTGATCGCGATCCCAGGCAGCATACGGTGAGCACAGTTTTTCTTGCCACGGCAGATGGAACGCCTGTGGCTGGCGATGATGCGGACGAAGTCGCGATATTCCACGAAAAATCGCTGCCGTCTTTGGCCTTTGACCATTCAAGGATTCTGGGTGATTATTTTGCTTACCAACGAGCTACCGCCTCAAATTAATACCCGTATCCTGCTGGTGGATGACGAGATTATCGTCCTCGATCTGCTTAAGAGTGCCATGGTCGAGCTGGGTCACGACTTTGAAACGGCCTTAGATGGCGAAGAGGCAAAAGCCAGGCTCAAGCAGAGTGAGTTTACCCTGGTTCTCACCGACCTGACCATGCCGCGGTGTGACGGTATGGAACTCCTGAAGCATATCAAAGAGGAATATCCCCTGATCGAGGTTATTGTTATCACCGGCCATGCCGAGCTCCATGGCTATACCGATGTTATCCGGGCCGGAGCCAGCGATTTTATCACCAAACCCTTCGGCATAGATGAGCTTGAGGCCAAGATAAACAGGGTCATCCGCGAGCAAACTCTGATCAGAAAACTCGAACACCTCTCTATGTGCGACATGCTCACCGAACTGTATAATCGTCGTTATTTTGAGCTGAAACTACAGGAGGAGATACCGCGTGCCCATCGGCAAGGATATCCAGTTTTTCTCGCCCTCATCGATGTGGACCGGTTCAAGACATACAACGATCAGTATGGGCATCAGACCGGAGACCGGCTTCTGCATGAGATAGGGAAAATCTTCATGCATTACACCAGAGAGAAAGTGGACTGGTGTTTCCGGTTCGGCGGCGACGAGTTCGCCATAATAATTCCATACGCCACCGTCGACCAGGCCAGCCAGATTGCCGACCGCATCCAGGAGCGATACCGTCAGGAACCCCGCTATGCCCCAACCAGTCTCAGCATCGGTCTGGCCAAATTCCTTAGGCACCCAGGTTTTTCCTGGGCAGAGGATATCGCCGATCTGGTGGCCCGTGCCGACAAGGCGCTTTATGCCGGCAAGGCGCAGGGAGGCAATCTGGCGATTGCCGACTCCTCCATGTCATATCCTGAATAATCAGGAACCGTTATAAAATAACCGCCAGCCAGGAGTTTCCTGGCAAACCACACCTCCAGTTCCCTTCTGTTGATTGCCTGAATTTTATTTGTTTTCAAATGGTTATGCCTGATTTTTTTGCCAAGGCTGATAACCATATTTTCCGGCTGCGCCTGTTCCCCAGCCAACAGATAAAAAGTTTGTATTTGCCCATATTCTCTGGTATATAGGCTCGATCTATCAAAGGAGGATTGTTTCTATGGCAAAAAGCACAACAGCAACCACAACGAAGTCCGATGTCAATGCAGGGGAAATGAGCTTTGCTCAACTTTTTGAGGAAAGTCAAAAGGTGGCGGAGGTGGGTGAAGTCGTATCCGGCACCGTTATCGCCCTGGTCAACGATTATGTCGTTGTAGATATCGGCGACAAGTCGGAAAGTGAGATCCACTGCTCCGAATTCAAAAACGAAAATGGCGAAATCAACATCAAGGTAGGCGATGTATTTGATGTCCTGGTAGAGAAACGAGAGGCCGAAGGCGGCCTGAAACTCTCGCGCGAAAAAGCCATCGGTATCAAGGTCTGGGAAGATATCGCCAAGATCCAGGAAGCGGACGGCACCATTTCCGGTCGAATTGACAATCGGGTCAAGGGTGGCCTTTCTGTCGATATCGGCGTACCTGCCTTCCTGCCTTATTCTCAAATCGATCTGAGACCGGTCAAAGATCTGGACAACCTCATCGGCCAGACCTTTGATTTCAAAGTGCTCAAATATAACCGCAAGCGCAACAATGTGGTAATCTCCCGCCGCGCCATCCTCGAAGACGAACGCAAAAAACTTCGGGAAGATATGCAGTCCAACCTGGTGGAAGGCCAGGTGGTTACGGGTACCATTACCAATATCACCGATTACGGGGTGTTCATCGACCTGGGCGGCATGGACGGTCTCTGCCACATCACCGATCTCTCCTGGGGCCGGGTTTCCCATCCCTCCAAACTTTTCAAGGTGGGCGAGGATGTGCAGGTCAAGATTCTCAAATACGACCGCGAGAATGACAAGGTTTCCCTTGGCGTCAAGCAGCTCAAGGAAGATCCTTGGTCAACCGTGCAGGAACGCTACCCCATCGGCGCCAAGGCCATGGGCAAGGTGGTCAGCATCACCGACTACGGGGTGTTCGCTGAACTGGAAGAGGGCGTTGAGGGCCTGATCCATGTTTCCGAGATGTCCTGGTCAAAAAAGACCCGGCATCCATCCAAGATTGTCGGCGTAGGGGAAGAGGCCGAGGTGGTCGTCCTCAATATCGACGTGGATGCCAAGCGCATCTCTCTCGGCATGAAACAGTTGCAGCCTAACCCCTGGGATCTGGTCAGTGAAAATTATCCGGCCGGCTCCATTATCGAAGGCAAGATCAAAAACATCACCGATTTTGGAGTGTTTATCGGCATCGAGGAAGGGATTGACGGATTGATCCATGTTTCCGACCTGTCCTGGACCGAACGGATCAAGCACCCCTCAGAGAAATATGCCAAGGGGGAAACCATCCAGGCCGTGGTACTCAAGATCGACCGCGAGAACGAGCGGTTTTCGCTTGGAGTCAAGCAGATGGAGCCAGACCCCTGGCAGATAGCCATCGAGAAATATGCGGTGGGCAGCACAGTGCAGGGCAAGATTACCAATGTCACCGAATTTGGTATTTTTGTAGAAATTGAAGAAGGCATTGAAGGTCTGATTCATGTTTCCGAGATCAGCAAAGAAAAAGTTACCACCCCGGTAGGCTTGTACAATGCCGGTGATCCAGTAGAGGCCAAAGTAATCAATGTTTCTGTCAAGGACCGCAAAATCGGTCTCTCCATCAAAGCGCTGACCGATGATTCCGGCGAGGGCAATTACGAGGAGTTCAAGCAGAAACAGACCAAGAGTGGTCCAACCACCATTGGCGATCTTTTGAAGGAAGAGATGGAGAATAAAGCCCAGGAATAGATGTAATTGGGTAATGTTTAATCCCTATTAGGGACACGGCATACCGTGCCCCTACGTAATTTTTTATTCTGGATTTGTCATGCCACAAGGGTTATTTCGCCACAAACATCCGGTACTTACAGGATTATTGATCCTGGGGGCTATCATGCTGTTTTTCTGGGGCGGAATAACCTTTTTTGTTGTCAGCCTAAGTAGCCCGTCTCGATCCGAACTTTTCCTTAAAGAAGGGATAGGGGTTATTGAGGTCAAAGGGGTCATCCTCGAATCAGAGGAGATCATCGAACATCTGGTAGCCTTTCGCCAAGAGCCCAAAGTCAAGGCCATTGTTCTGAGGATTGACAGCCCAGGGGGGGCAGTGGGCGCATCTCAGGAGATCTATGACGAGGTCAAACGAACCAGCAGGATCAAGCCGGTAGTCGCCTCCATGGGTTCGGTGGCGGCCTCTGGCGGTTTGTATGTTTCTCTGGGTGCCAGCAAGATTGTCGCCAACCCTGGCACCCTGACCGGCAGCATGGGGGTGATCCTGAAATTTGCCAATCTTGAAGGCCTGTTTGAAAAGATAGGCTACAAAAATGAAGTGGTAAAAAGCGGCAGGCTGAAAGATATTGGTTCTGCCTCCAGACCCATGACCGACGAAGAACGGCTGATGCTCCAGGGCATGATCAATGTCGTTCAGAGTCAATTTGTCCAGGCCGTTTCGGAAAGTCGCTCCCTGCCGAAAGCGGAGGTGAGGAAGATTGCCGATGGCCGTATTTTTTCCGGACAGCAGGCCAAGGAATACGGCCTGGTTGATCAATTAGGCAATTTTAGCGATGCGGTCATGCTGGCCGCAGACCTGGCAGGGGTGAAGATCGAAAAGATGCCTGAACTTATTTATCCCCAAGAAAAAGATTTTTCCTTCCTGCGCCTTATAACCGGGGGGAAAAGTGAATCGCTGTTACAGCAAACAGGATTATCTGGTCCGATTCTGGCCTATGAATGGACAGGGACCTTGCGATAGGAGTGTATCAAACAATGTTGAAACGTGATTTGGTAAATGCGGTGGCTGAGGAAATGGGCGCATATCTGAAAAAAGATGTGGGCCAGGCCGTTGATATCATGCTGGACACCATAATAGAGGCCCTGGCCGAAGACCGACGCGTCGAGATCCGCGGCTTTGGCAGTTTTTCGGTACGCCAGCGCAAGGCGAGAACAACCAAAAACCCCAGAACCGGCAAGGTAATGAAGATTACTTCTCGCAAGAATCTGCACTTCACCATGAGCAAATCATTAAAAGACGCCTTAATCCAAAACGGGAAATAAGCAAAAGTCAGTCCTTAAACGTTCCCAAAAAATGAGTACCTTTCCGGCTTTGAGCTGGATAGTTACAAAAATGGATTACAAATGGCTGGTTTCACCTTTGCCCTGTCGTAATACCTCCGGCATATCGCCAATGAGCGAGACCACGGATGACGGCTCTGGATATACCGTGCCACCGTCGATGATGATATCCACCAGGCGACCGAACTGAGCCTCTATTTCGAAGGCCTCGCTCATGGGCGGATCATCTGGATTATAAATGGCGCTGGTATTGAGCATCGGATTACCCAACGCTTCGATAAGCGCCAGACAGATGGCGTTGTCCGGCACCCTGATCCCCACGGTTTTTTGTCGGCTGAGCATGATTTTCGGCACCAGCTTGGCTGCCTGCAAAATAAAGGTGTAGGGTCCGGGTAAATCTTTTTTCATGATTCTGTAGCTCATATTGGAAACATGGCAATAGGTGCTGACGTTTTTGAGGCTTGAGCACATAAAGCTGAAAGGCTGGTGTATCGGTCTCTTTTTTATTTGATGGATCCGCTTGATTGCCTTCTGATTAAACATGTCGCAACCGATCCCGTAAACTGTGTCGGTGGGGTAACAGATCACCGCACCTTTACGCAGAGCCTCCGCTGCCTGTTGGATCAAGCGGGTCTGAGGGTTGTCTGGATTGATGGCAAGTATCACGCGATGATCCTTTTGTGAGATGCGGGATTGACTGGTAAAAACGTAAGGGCTTACAGATAAACCAGCTACGGCTCCTTATGCCACTTCACCAGAGCTCTCTTTGAGATTTGATGCGCCACATATTGTACGGCACACCCCGGCAAAAGGCAACAGCGAAGCGGTGACAGCACACGGCCATGACAATAGCCTGCGGCATAGATATCGGAACCAATAGTTTCCGTTTACTGGTAGCTGAGATACACAATGGCTGCCTGCTCCCACTGGCCCATGATTTGACCACAGTCCGCCTGGGCGAAGATCTTGAGCTTACCGGTTTGCTTGCCCCTGCGGCCCTGCTAAGGGCTGAAGCTGCCCTAATCCGTTTTGCCGAAAAAATGGCAGCTTACCCAATGCACAGCGTGCGAGCCTGCGCCACCCATGCCGTGCGAAAAGCCAGCAACAGCCAAGCCTTTCTCCAGCAGGCCGAGGCCCTAACCGGACTTTCAATAGAAGTACTTTCCGGCGAAGAAGAAGCCCATCTTGCTCTATTAGGAGTTCTTTCCGCTCTGCCAGGAGAAAAGCGCCGTTACCCGCTATTCTTGGTAGATGTAGGCGGAGGCAGCTCTGAGCTTATTATCCAGGCCACCGCCGAAAGTGATACCTGGGCGATAAGCCTGCCCTTGGGCGCGGTAGGATTAACCGAGGAGTTCGGGATGAATCATGAGGCCATGCGCGAAAAGATCAGGGCGATCTTGGCCCCGGCTCTTCAACGTATCACAAAGGGAGAGAGGCTCAGGCCAGACTTATCGCTGATAGCTTCCGGAGGGACCGCAACCAGTCTGGCCGCTCTCGCCCTGGGACTAAACCGCTATGATGCCCAGCAGGTACAGAATTACCATTTGAGTCAGGCAGAGTTGCACCGCCTTGTCACTTGGCTTACCTCCCTTGCCCCCGAGAAACGCAACGCCCTCACCTGCCTGACCGACAGGCGCGGGGAAATTATCGTGGCTGGAGCGGTACTCTTGCAAGAGTTGCAACAAGCGCTGGCAATCTCTATGCTGGTGAGCAATGCCGGATTGCTGGAGGGTATCCTCTTGAGCGGAGCAACAAGTTGCTGACCTTGCCGCACACAGCAAATGCGCTCCTCTGCAAACTCGCCATTGACCTCCGTAGTGAAAGTTTTTTATATTAAAGACTCTACAATTTAGGAGCCGTACAAAAATAACTTGTACTATTCTGCTTCGCTTTTACGGCTCCTTATGCCGTCTTGGCAGGATTTGATGTTTAAGTTGTTTTTGCTCAACGGCTTAGTATCTCAGATCGCCTTGGCAAGCGAGGCGCATCACCAGCCACATTTTTTTGAGGGAGTCCGCTGATGTCACTTGAGACAATCGAACATGCCTATACCTTTGACGACCTGCTCCTGGTACCCGCCGCTTCTGAAGTGTTGCCCAATGAAGTGACTCTGGCCACGCTGCTGACCAAGTCGATCACCTTGAATATTCCCCTGGTTAGTGCAGCTATGGACACGGTCACCGAACACCGGGCCGCCATTGCCATGGCCAGAGAGGGCGGAATCGGCATTATCCATAAAAACATGAGCGTCGAAGCCCAGGTTCGAGAGGTGCGGAAAGTGAAAAAATCCGAATCAGGGATGGTCATCGATCCGATCACGGTAAACGATGCCCAAACCGTGCGCGAGGTTAACGAGATCATGCGCAACTACCGGATCTCAGGGGTGCCGGTTCTCAAAGGCACCAAGTTGGTCGGCATTGTTACCAACCGCGATCTGCGTTTTGTTTCCGATGAGGATCTGCTGGTTCGGGATGTTATGACCAGCAAAAACCTGGTAACTGCCAAGGTCGGCATCACGCTGGACCAATCCAAGGCCCTTCTCCATGAACACCGGATCGAAAAACTTCTGGTGGTGGACGATGAAGGCAATCTTCAGGGTCTGATCACGATCAAGGATATTGAAAAGGTAAAGAAATATCCCCATGCCGCCAAGGATGACCTGGGCCGACTGCGGGTGGGTGCGGCCATCGGCGTGAACTCCGCTTTAAACCATGTGGAAAGACTGATCCATGTCGGCGTAGATGTTGTGGTTCTTGATTCCGCCCACGGACATTCCCGCAATATCTTAAACGCCCTGACCCGAATCAAGGACGCTTTTCCCGATCTGCAAATCATTGCCGGAAACGTGGCCACCGCGGAAGGGGCCGAGGCCCTGATTCGAGCAGGGGCCGATTGCGTCAAGGTCGGCGTCGGGCCAGGTTCCATCTGCACCACCCGTATCGTGGCCGGGGTAGGAGTACCACAGATGAGCGCGATCTATAACTGTGCCAAGGCTGCAGAAAAATTCGGCATTCCGGTAATTGCCGATGGCGGAATCAAATACTCGGGCGAGATCGCCAAGGCCATCGGCATCGGGGCCAGAGTAGTGATGATCGGCAGCCTCTTTGCCGGAACCGATGAATCCCCCGGCGAAACCTTCCTCTACCAAGGCCGAACCTACAAGGGCTACCGAGGCATGGGCTCGCTCGGGGCCATGAAACAGGGTTCCAGTGACCGCTACTTTCAGGAGGGGGTGGAAGACCAGGAGAAGTTCGTGCCCGAAGGGATCGAAGGCAAGGTGCCCTACCGGGGACCGCTTTCCGATATGATCTACCAACTCATGGGCGGTCTGCGTTCCGGCATGGGTTATCTCGGCGCGGCCACCATCGAGGAACTGCGCCAAAAAGCACGATTTGTCAAAATCACTGCGGCGGGACTTAAAGAAAGCCATGTCCATGACGTGATCATAACCAAAGAGGCCCCGAATTACCGGTTGGGTTAAAGAGAGTGAAAATGGATATCCATAGCGAAAAGATACTTATTCTTGATTTCGGCTCCCAGTACACACAGCTCATTGCCAGGCGCGTGCGAGAGGCCGGAGTATATTGCGAACTCCATCCCTGGGACATGACCTCTGCCGAGATTCAGGCTTTTGGCCCCATGGGGATCATCCTCTCGGGCGGCCCTCAGTCTGTGCATGAAGCCCAGACCCCCCGCGCCGCCGAAGTGGTTTTCACCTTGGGTGTGCCAGTGCTCGGCATCTGTTACGGTCTCCAGACCATGGCCGCCCAGTTAGGCGGTGAGGTTGAAGCAGCCAGCCATCGCGAATACGGCTACGCTCAGGTGCGGGCTCGCAATCATTCCCGCCTGCTTCGGAATATCGAGGATCATGCCAGCCCCGAAGGCTACGGGATGCTTGATGTCTGGATGAGCCACGGTGACCGGGTCAACCGTCTGCCCGAAGGTTTCGTGACTATCTGCGAAAGCGACAACGCCCCGATGGCCGGAATAGGGGATGAGAGCCGCAATTTCTACGGGCTCCAGTTTCACCCTGAGGTGACCCATACCCGCCAGGGCCAGCGGATCATCGAGCGCTTTGTCCATGAGATTTGCGGCTGTGGCCGTCTGTGGACACCGAGCAATATCATTGAGCATACCATCAGACAAATCCGCAGTCAGGTAGGCGAAGACGAGGTGCTGCTGGGGCTTTCCGGCGGGGTTGATTCCTCAGTAGTCGCGGCCCTCCTGCATCGGGCCCTCGGCACCCAGCTCACCTGTGTCTTCGTCGACAATGGCCTGCTACGGTTGCATGAGGGCGATCAGGTCATGACCACCTTTGCCAGGCACATGGGAGTCAAGGTGCTGCGGGTGGACGCGGAACAACGGTTTCTTGCCGGGCTGGCTGGCATAGAAGACCCGGAACAAAAACGCAAGATCATCGGCAACACCTTTATCGAGATCTTTGAGGAGGAGGCCGGAAAACTCAGCCATGCCAAATGGTTGGCTCAGGGCACCATCTACCCTGATGTCATTGAGTCGGCCGGAGCCAAAACCGGCAAGGCCAAGATGATCAAGAGCCACCATAACGTAGGCGGCTTGCCCGAGCACATGAAGCTCGGGCTGGTCGAACCCCTGCGCGAGCTGTTCAAGGATGAAGTTCGCGTCATCGGGGTCGAACTGGGCCTGCCCTACGAGATGGTTTATCGCCACCCCTTCCCCGGACCCGGTCTCGGGGTACGCATCCTGGGCGAGGTGCGCAAGGATTACGCCGACACTCTGCGCCTGGCCGATGCAATCTTTATTGAGGAGCTGCACAAAAACGAGCTTTACGACAAGGTCTCTCAGGCCTTCACCGTGTTCCTCCCGGTTAAATCAGTAGGCGTGATCGGGGACAATCGCCAATATGCCCATGTGGTGGCCTTGCGAGCCGTGGAAACGGTTGATTTCATGACCGCCCGCTGGGCGCATCTTCCCTATGATTTCCTGGATCATGTCTCCCGTCGGATCATCAACGAGGTGCGCGGCATCTCCAGAGTGGTCTACGATGTGACCGGCAAGCCGCCAGGAACCATCGAATGGGAGTAGTAGACAGCTACGATTGTTGCCGACAAATCTCTACGGATAAAGGGGCTACCGTGCAGGATGAACAGCAAAATCTACAGGATCTGGAGCTGGCCAATCGACTCCTGGACAGTTTCTCCCGGATTTCTGAGGTAATCAACACCCGACGTCTTGACTATCATACGCGTCTGGGGCGGATTCTCAAGGTTATTCTGGAATATCTGGGAGTCGAGCAGGGCTCTCTCATGGTGCTTGAGCGCAAAAAACATCTGGTGGTCAGGGCGGCAAATCGACCCGAGATTATTGGCCAAGAGCAGACCCTTGACGATGAACGCTCCGTGGCTTCCTGGGTCGCCAGACAGCAGGAACCCCTCTTTATCAAGGATATTGGTGACGACAAACGTTTTAACAAAATGGACAGCGCCAACTACCGGCGCAATTCGCTGCTATCCATACCAATTCTCCATAAAGGCAAGGTTTTAGGCGTCATCAATGTAACAGACAAGCTCGGCGACCGGGATCTGCTCAAAGAAGACATCACCCGCCTTTTTGACTTCAGCAGTATCATTCTCTCTCTGCTTGTCCAGGAAAATCTGCAACAGGATCTCCGTCGGCAACAGCGCATCCTCCGAGAACGAAATCTCGAGCTGCGGAAGCAGGAGACTGTCCGCGCCGAACTTTCCCGCCTGCTGATCCATGACCTCAAAGGTCCACTTGCCGAAGTGGTGGCCAATCTCGACATCTTATCCTACTCCGTTGCCGAGGAAAACCGGGAATTCCTTGAATCAGCCCAGATAGGGTGTGACCGGGCAGTGCGCATGGTCTCCAACCTGGTAAGCATCGGCAAGATTGAAGACGGCAAGCTCGTACCTATCAAAGAGGTTATCGAACCCGGCCCCATGTTGGCCGAATGCTTAAGCAGCATCAAGGGCATGGCCAAGATCAAGGATGTGGAATTGATTATGGAGGTAGAAGCAGATTTGCCGCAGATATCCCTGGATCGAACCCTAATTATGCGGGTGATGCAGAACTTGCTCACCAATGCCTTGGGATATTGCACAGGCAACACCACGATTCGTTTTGGCTGCCGAAGGGTAATCGGCAAAAAACAACTGGAATTTTATGTGCAGGATCAAGGTCCAGGAATCCCCGTTGCCAAGCACCTCTCCATTTTTGAGAAATACTCCAGAGCTTCCAACAAACAGGACACCCTGGTCGGCACCGGACTTGGCCTCTACTTCTGCCGTTTGGCTGTGGATGTTCACCGGGGCAGGATTGGCCTGGAGAGCGAACCTGGGCAAGGTTCCCGTTTTTATTTTACCTTACCCTTATAAAGCTGAGTTGAGCAGCTTGCCGGATTTTATGCCCTTCAGGGTGCAAACGAAACTTATACCCTCTGGGTGCAATACAGAGCTGACCGCAAGCAACAAAGGAAAGAAAAGCCGGATGCCCCTCAAAGCCCCCCAAGACATGATTTTTCTTATCGTGGACGACATCGACAACATGCGCCGATCCGTCAAGGCCATGCTGAAATTAATCAAATTCGGCAAGGAGTTTTACGAGGCGGCCAATGGCCGGGAGGCCTGGAAGCTGCTCCAGGATGAGAAAGTCACCATCGATTTTATTATCAGTGATTACAATATGCCCCATATGTCGGGCACCGAGCTGCTGGGCCTGACTCGTTCCTCCAAAAGACTGCGTGACATCCCTTTTCTCATGGTCACGGCAGAAGCCAACATGGATATTGTCGCCGAAGCGGCGGAACATGATGTTGACGCATACCTGACCAAGCCCTTTGTCACCTTGACCCTTGAGCAAAAGATAAATGAGCTTCTGACACAGATCAACAATCCCTCCCCTTTCAACCAGCTATTGCATAACGTGCGCACCCTTGAGGAAAAGGGCAACCTTAACGGCGCCATTGCCGCAGCCAAGGAAGCGGCCATTCTCAATGACCGCTCCTCAAAACCTTTCCGGGAAATGGGACGGCTCTTCGGGAAAAAGGGAGATTTACAAAAAGCCCTGTTTTACTTTGAAAAAGCAATAGAGCTCAATCGGCTTGATGTCAGTTCCTATCATGCCTTGGGCCAACTCTACTTCCATCAGGGCAAGATGGAAATGGCCCTGGAAAACTTCGGCCGAGCCATGGAGATCAGCCCCAGACATGCGGACCGGGCCATTAATTTTGCCAAACTGCTTATCAAAAAGAAACAACTGCCCGAGGCAGAAAAAGTCCTGCGTCTGGTGCTGAAAACAAAAAACAACGATATCGACTTCAAGGAAGATATTGCCGCAACCTGCTATGACTGCGGGCTGATGACGTTAGCGGTCAAATGTTATCGCGAGGTGCTGAAAGAAGACCCTGAGCGCATCTATCTGAACAAAAAAATAGGGATGGCCCTGTATGCTGCGGGTGAGGTCAACGAAGCAATTAAAATCATGGAAAAATTAGCGGAAAAAACTTCCGACGACATTGAGCTTTTCCTGGCTCTAGGCAAGGCCTGTTTTTCTCTGAAACGATTAGTGTGGGCAGACCAGTGGGTTTCAAAGGTGCTTCGCCTTGACCCCGGCCACCAAGAAGCCCGCGATATCCTGAACAAGTGCCTGTAAAACCTGGCCATCTCCCCTTGCGCCGACACGACTATCATCCCTCTTTTCCTGATCTGACCAAGGGGCATTGCATGAGAAAAGCCTGGCCGCTTTCCTCGTGAATTTCCTGCAGGAGCTGGTCAGGGGTACGAATAAATTCATCGGATCGCCTGCGGGGGTCAAATTTTTTCTTGGCAACAGACTCAATAAGGTTCAGATGCTCCCATCTGGTTACATAGTATTCAATAAGAGCCGGAAGTTCGGTAAAAATCGTCGCCTCTGGATAGGGATCCCTGAAACTTGAATTGCGCAATTTGGCGGCAGACAGGGTCTGAGTTTCGTAGAATTTTTTTAGAAACATCAACTCAGCCGGCATGCGGGCATCAATACCGAGCCTGGTTATCAAGCGCACAAACCTGGTCAATATCCCCATGCCAAATTTTGCCAAGAAAAAAGGCAGATAAATCTCCCGTGGGGTTTTCAGCTCAAGATATGCCTTGATGGTGAGAATGAGTTGGCTTAAAGACACGGGGTTGGAATCGACAAAGTTGTAGATCTGGCCAGAAAATTCGGTCCGGTTTTCCAACAGCTGGGCAATAAAATAGGGCAGCTTGCGGGCATTGGAATAGGAGTGCATAGCCCCTTGCTTAGTAAAAAGCACCGGCATCGCCCTGTCAATAATGGCAAAAAACAACCGGTGAAAACCCTGTATTTTATGGTCGTGGGCACCATAAACGATGCCCAGCCTGATTATCGTATAATCAAGGCCTTTGCTCCTGCGCAGATGTTCGAGAGTCAGTTCGGCCATGAGTTTGGCCTTGGTATAGTTGGGCAAATCGGGGCGCAGGTTAAGACGCGCCTCTTCGCTCAGATTATGACCAGTTGGCATGACTGCGGCCGAACTCAAGTGGATGTAAGGAACACCCAATTCTTGGGCAGCTTTGGCCAGATATACCGTCCCCAGATAGTTTATTTCGTAAGCAAGCTGAGGATCGCTGTCGATGGCGGCAATGGCGCAGTTGATGATAAAGGCAGGCTTGGACCTTTCAAAATAGCGACGAATATCGTCAGGATCCCGCAGGCTGAGTTTTTTGCTGTTAGGGGCCAGAACGTTGATCCTCCCCTCGCCATGAGTTTTAAAATAATACACCACCGCGCCGCCAAGCAAGCCTGAACCACCGAGGAGCACCCCTATTTTTTCAGATGTGGTTGGCATCATGTCAGTTTTTCCGAAAATGGACATTGATCAAAGCTGCCGAATTTGCCAAGGCTTTTTTCAGTGACAAGGGTAGCAAGACACAGTTACACTAAAAGAGGTGTTTAGGCTGCTGACCAAAGACTGAAATGATATATTCTTCAGCCTATCTACCTGAGTCAAAGTAGCAACAAGTACCGAGCCAGTCAACAGGAAGCTCATCTAAGCTTGCAATGCCCTGACAGCTTAAGGAAAAATAATGGCTGTTTATAAACGACAGGAAGTTAATACACTGCTAAAAGCCGTAACAGGTGGGAAAACAGCATCGGTCTATCTGCTGTTTGGCGAACGTTATCTCTGTCAGGAGATCGCCAATGATCTGATTTGCCGCCTGTTGCCAGATGAGGCTCGCCGACAGAGCAGCCTCACGGCCATTGATGGAGATCAGGAAGAAGTGGGCGCCACGATAAACATGCTCAAGACCTACAGCCTGTTCGGCGGCAGACAGGTTATCCGGGTGATGGACTCCCAGATCCTCTACTCCAAGGTTGTAGCCAGCACCCTCTGGGACAAAGCGTGCAAGGCCAGGGACGGGAAAGAACTAAAAAAAGCCTTGCGTTTTCTAACCCAGATGCTGGCCTTAGCCGAGCTCGTTCCTGCGGATTGGGAAAAAGAAGAGATGGCTGCCTGCACACCCGGCCGTTGGCAGGAACTGTTCAGTTTTACCAGACCCGACGATCTTGATTGGGTGCATAAAGCATTTTCAGCAAGCGAAGGCGCACCTTTAGCGGCACCTCCCAAGTCAGATGGAGCAGAGCTGCTTATGGCGGCGTTGGAAACAGGGATTCCGCCAGACAACACCTTGATTCTGGTGGCCGAGGCAGCAGACAAACGCAAGAAACTCTTCAAGTATCTTGAAAAAAACTGTGTGGTTGTTGATCTGTCGGTGGATACCGGAATCAGTTCCGTAGCGCGCAAGGATCAGGATACCCTGCTCAAGGATATTATCCAGCAGACTCTGGCTCGCCTCAACAAGAAACTTGAGCCCAGGGCCTTGCAGGTGCTGCTTGAACGAGTAGGTTTTCATCCGGTGGCTGTGGCCATGGAGGCAGAAAAATTGGCCTTGTCCGTAGGCGAGGCGAAAACTATCACCATGGATGATCTCAACGCCATGGTGGGCCGAACCCGGGAAGAAGCCTTATACGAGCTGAACGAGGCCTTTGGCAATCATGATCTGGCCGCTTCGTTGACCATTGCCCAACACCTCCAGGAAAATGGCGTGCATCCGCTTATCGTGGTGGCTGGGTTGCGTAATTTCCTGCGCAAACTGCTATTGGTGCGCGCCATCATCGAACAGCCAACCCCAGCATATCCAGAGGGTCTCTCCTATGCCGCATTTCAGAAAGGTCTGCTGCCGCAGCTGCAAGAGGCCCTTGGTCCGCAGCAGAAAGCGCTGTCTGGCCATCCCTTTGCCGTATACAAGAGTTTCCAACAAGCCGAGCGATTTACCCTGGCTGCGTTGAAACAGGCCCGAACCTCCCTGCTGGAGGCAGAATATCGCTTAAAAGGTTCTGGCCTGCCTGAATATCTGATTCTGGATGATTTTCTTTTTTCCGTCTTGCAGACTCCGAAACGGTCCAGGCAAAGTGCCGGGCGCGGGTAAGGCCTGCCCATTTAAAAAGATGGTAAACGTTCAGCAGCACCACATCTGC
>DOZO01000021.1:24593-27388 GCA_003517965.1 Desulfobulbaceae bacterium | reverse complement strand
CATCTGCGGCACTGCTGAACGTTTACATTCTCGGGTTATCTGGAATTTGAGTGCCCCAGGTGAACGCTTACAAAAAATGTGCACCCAGCATGCGAATCAAAAAAAGATGATTATTGTTCTCAACAAGAAAGTGCGGCGTTAATTTTAAGGGAGCATGATTAAGCATGGGTGCTACGGGCAGGGAAACTGAAGGTGCGGTAAGCACCGCAAAAAAACAGCAGACCAGACAGCCTTCCATGTACAAGGTACTGCTGCACAATGACGATTATACCACCATGGATTTCGTGGTTATGATCCTGGAAAAAATCTTTCATAAAAGTATAACGGAGGCCAGCCAAATCATGCTCAATGTCCACGAGCAAGGCCGGGGTGTAGCGGGAGTGTATCCACGTGATGTGGCAGAAACCAAGATGATTCTGGTATACGACCTGGCCCGCCAAAACGAATACCCTTTGAAATGTTCCCTTGAAAAGGACTAACGGCTTACGGTAAGGAGCGCGAGATGATAAATGCGAAGCTGGAAATAGCCTTGGTGCGTGCCATCCGGGAGGCAAAGATCCGCAGACACGAACATGTCACGGTAGAGCATATCCTTTACGGTCTGCTGGACGACGAGCTTGCCGCCAGAACTATTGTGGTCTGCGGCGGCGATCCTGAGGGCATGAAAAAAAGACTGGAGGATTTTTTCACCTCCAATCTGCCCATGGTCAATGAGGGGCGTCCGCATGATCCCATCCAGACTCTCGGTTTCAACCGGGTTTTACAGCGGGCTATTGCCCATGTGCAAAGCTGTGGGAAAAAGGAGGTGGATGCCGGGGATGTGCTGGCAGCCATCTTTGCCGAGGCCGAATCTTTCGCTGTATATTTTCTCCATTCCGAAGGAATCAGCAAGCTTGAGGTGATGGAATATCTCTCCCATGGTCATGAAAGAGAAGAGAAACCTCAGGAAAAGAATAAGCCGGGTGACAAGGGTGCGGAAAAAACCAAGGAAACCGAGGCCCTGGAAAAATATACCATCAATTTCAGCGAACGAGCCGCCCAAGGCCTGATTGATCCCCTGATCGGGCGGAGCACCGAATTGCAGAGGGTAATGCAGACCCTGTGCCGCAGGCGCAAGAACAATCCATTGCTGGTTGGCGAACCGGGGGTTGGGAAAACCGCCATTGCCGAAGGCCTGGCCCTTCAGGTACATGAAGGCAAGGTGCCGGGGTTGTTGCAAGGGGTGGAGATCCGGCTTTTGGACATGGGCGGGCTGCTTTCCGGCACCAAGTACCGGGGCGATTTTGAGCAGCGGCTCAAAGCCGTGATTTCCGCAGTGGAAAAAGAGCCGCACATCATCCTCTTCATCGACGAGATCCATACCATTGTTGGAGCAGGGGCAACCAGCGGCGGCAGCATGGACGCTTCCAACCTGCTCAAACCCGCTCTGCAAGCAGGAACCCTGCGCTGCATCGGTTCAACAACCTATGAAGAATACAAGAACTACATCGAAAAAGACCGCGCCCTGGCCCGGCGTTTTCAGAAGATCGACGTCGAAGAGCCAAGCGTGGCCGAAACCTGCGCCATCCTTCAAGGCTTGCTGCCCCGTTACGAAGAGCATCACGGCATCACCTATTCGGCCCCGGCGGTTAAGGCCACGGCGGAACTGGCCAGCCGTTATCTCAGCGATCGTTTTTTGCCGGACAAGGCCATTGATGTGCTGGATGAGATCGGCGCCGCCTTCCGCCTGGCCGCAGGCCCAGTCGACAAGCGACGGACGGTAACGGTGCGCGATGTGGAAAAGGTGGTCTCCCGGATGGCCAGGATCCCGGCAAGAAGCCTTAGCGGCTCCGACCTGACCCATCTTCGCAAACTCGACCCGACCCTGAAAAAGACCATCTTTGGCCAGGATCAGGCGATCAACGCCCTGGTTACGGCAGTAAAGCGTTCTCGGGCCGGGCTGAAACAAACAGAGGGCCCCACCGGCTCCTTCCTCTTTGCCGGACCCACCGGGGTCGGCAAGACCGAAGTGGCCAAACAGCTGGCCGTTGCCATGTCTATACATTTTGAGCGCTTTGATATGAGCGAATATATGGAAAAACATGCGGTTTCCCGGCTTATCGGTGCGCCTCCCGGCTATGTCGGCTTCGACCAGGGCGGGCTTCTCACCGACGCCATCCGCAAGCATCCTTACAGTGTGCTCCTACTGGACGAGATTGAAAAGGCCCATCCAGACCTGTTCGACATCCTGCTTCAAGTTATGGATCATTCAACCCTCACCGACAATGCCGGACGCAAGGCGGATTTCCGCAATGTGATCCTGATCATGACCACCAATGCCGGAGCCCGCGAACTGAGCGAACGAGCCATTGGCTTTACCGGAGACAGCAGGGGTCGAAACGACCGGGCCTTGAAAGATCTCTTCTCACCGGAATTCAGAAACCGGCTGGATGCGATCATTACCTTCAACCCTCTGGACTCCGGGCTAATGGAACGGATCGTAGACAAGATGATCGTGGAGCTGCAAGGTCAACTGGCTGAACGGAAGGTAACAATCAGCATCAGCAGCAGCGCCAGAACCTGGCTGGCCACCAAGGGCTATGACCCGCAATTCGGGGCACGGCCATTAAGAAGGCTTATCCTGCAGGAGGTGGGAGATGCCTTGACCGATGAATTGCTCTTTGGCCGCTTGATCAAGGGAGGCCATGTCCGCATCGGAGTAAAGGCCAACCATCTGACCTACCTCTATGCAAACAAAGGCCAAGAACTGAAAAAAGGTAAGCGTTCACCAAGAACCCACTTTCAGGTAAACCCGG
>DOZO01000021.1:18413-24411 GCA_003517965.1 Desulfobulbaceae bacterium | reverse complement strand
GCTATTGCACATAAGCAGGCCGATGACAAAGCAGATGTGGTGCTGCTGAACGCTTACGAAAAAAGTGCGAACTTTTTCCCAAGGAAGCTGTCTTGGAAAATGAAGCTGAGTTGAGCAGCTTGCCGGATTTTATGCCCTTCAGGGTGCAAACGAAACTTATACCCTCTGGGTGCAAGAACTGGCGCACGGCGGAAAGGCTGCAGTGCGCTGTTTTCATATCAGAAAATATCAAGCAGAAGGAGGGGGATTAAGCATATGCGCAAGGCAATAAAATGGCGGGGATGTTTCGTGAGCGGGTTGTGTCTGTTGGCACTTGTTGCCTGTGAAAATAAAAAGACCGAAAGCAAGGCGGTTGATCAGGCTGCGCCGAAGACTGAAGCCCAGATAGCCAACCCTGCCGGGCCCATTCAGGGAAAAGCCAAAGAGGTACTCCAGGGCGGCGGCTTCACCTATGTTCTTGTTGCTGCCAAAAAGGGAGATATCTGGGTGGCAGTGCCGGAAACCAAGGTTACCGTGGGTGAGGAATGCGCCGTGGACGAAGGGCAGGTCATGCAGAATTTTCCCAGCAAGAGCCTGAACCGGACCTTTAACGAAATTATTTTTTCCTCAGGCTTGGCCGGGAAAAAAGCGGCGCTGACTGAGGCTCATGGCGGCACAGCTACCGGCGCCCCTGCAGCAGCCTCTGCGGCGAAGCCTGCAACTACTGGCGCGGCAGCGACGACTGCGGGTGCTTTTGACGCAGCTATGCATAAGGAAAGCGGTAGCTCGCCAGCAGCGGCGATGCCTGCCGCCAGCAACGAAACGACCCCGGGCAGCGGCAAGGCTGTGGTGCCTTTTGTGGAATTGAAGATTGCCAAGGCCAGTGGCGCCAATGCCTTCAGCGTGGCAGATATTTTCGCCAAAGGCACAGGCCTGAATGGCAAAAAGGTAAAGATCAAGGGGCAGGTGGTCAAATTTTCTCCTCAGATCATGGGGAAAAACTGGCTACATCTTCAGGATGGCACTGGCGATCCTCTGAAGAATACCCATGATCTGGTGATAACCTCAGCAGGCAAGGCAGAAAAAGGTGATATCATCACCGTGGAAGGCGTGCTTGCCGCAAACAAGGATTTTGGCGGCGGGTACAAGTATGTGGTAATTGTTGAAGATGTGACCATTACCCGTTAACCGCAACTCATGCGGGACACCAAGATCAACAGGGTCGTCGTCGTCGGACCGGGTGCCTTGGGCGGGCTGCTGGCCTCTTCCCTCTGCCGAATCATCCCCGGGGAAATCTGGGTTCTGGATCATGACAGCCATCGGGCTGCCCTGCTCCAGGACTCGGGCCTTACCCTTGAGCGGGACGGTCACATAGAACATTTCCTGGTTCAGGCCACTGCCGATGCCAAGCGGATCGGACCCATACCCTTAGTGTTGCTCTGTGTGAAATCCCCGGCCCTTGCTCGAACCATCCCTTCCCTTCTTCCCCTGCTCTCGGAAAACACCCTATTGCTTGCCTGGCAAAACGGGATCGCTCATCTGCCGCTTCTGCTTGCGGCGCAGCTTCCCGGCACTGTGGCCGTGGCAGTTACCTCACTGGGGGCGCATCTTGTCGGACAGGGCCAGGTCCGTTTTGGAGGGGAAGGAGAAACCAGCCTCGGATTTCTCCACAAAGCTTCGCCGGAAGCGAGGCTGGCCCTGAATGAGGTCGTAAAACTTTTCCAGCGGGCAGGCCTTAATGCGCAAGTTAAAAACGATATCCTGATCCAGGTTTGGAACAAACTGCTGGTCAACGTCGGGATCAACGCCCTCACCGCCATCTATAACTGCAAAAACGGCGGGCTTCTGGAAAATGCCGAGACGCTTGACTTGCTACAGGCTGCCGTTCTGGAAGCGGCCAGCGTTGCCCAGGCCAAAGGCATTGCCATTGCTCCAGAGCCAGTGGCTCGGACCATCGCAGTCTGCCGGGCAACCGCCAACAATATTTCTTCCATGCTCCAGGATGTGAGGCAAAACCGACAAACCGAAATCGAAGCCATCAACGGCTCCATCCTGGAAGAAGCCAAGAAGTTGGCTATTCCAGCGCCGATCAACACGGAACTTTATGCCGCGATCAAGGCCTTGGAAAAAAGATATCTGCCAGGATAAAGGGGGTATTTCGTAGCGCTTTCGCCTTGATTTACCTTGACAATTTCCCGAATTCTAATAAAAATAACAAGCTGTCATTAAGCCGTTATTCAAAACATGTAACATTTTGTTTTTTTCAAAACAAATCATGAGGACTTGTAATGTCAAATTATCTCTTTACCTCGGAATCTGTTTCAGAAGGTCATCCGGACAAGGTTGCCGACCAGATCTCGGATGCGATCCTTGACGCCATCCTGACCCAGGACAAGTACGCCAGAGTCGGCTGTGAAACCCTGGTCACCACCGGCATGGCCGTAATCGCCGGCGAGATCACCACCTCGGCCTGGGTGGACATGCCTCAGGTTGTGCGGGAAACGGTACGGGAAATCGGTTATAATTCCTCAGATATGGGGTTTGACTGGCAATCCTGCGCCGTGCTCACCAGCATTGACAAGCAGTCCGCCGATATCGCCATGGGCGTCAACGAAGGCTCTGGGATAGACCTGGATCAGGGCGCTGGCGACCAGGGGCTTATGTTCGGCTTTGCCTGCGACCAAACCAAGGTGCTGATGCCCATGCCCATCACCTATGCCCACCGGCTTGTAAAACGACAGGCCGAGGTGCGCAAGGCCGGGATTCTCCCCTGGCTGAGGCCGGACGCCAAGAGCCAGGTCACCATTGAATACGAAAACAAGAGACCCAAGCGGGTCGAGGCCATTGTCCTCTCCACCCAGCATTCTCCGGAGGTTGACTATGAGGATCTCAAGGAAGGGGTGATGGAGGAGATCATCAAGGTCATAATTCCAGCCGGGATGGTGGACAGCAATACTAAGTACTTCATCAATCCTACCGGACGTTTTGTTATCGGCGGCCCGGTAGGCGACTGCGGGGTTACCGGTCGCAAGATCATCGTTGACACTTACGGCGGCATGGGCTCCCACGGTGGCGGCGCTTTTTCCGGCAAGGACCCATCCAAGGTGGATCGCTCTTCTTCCTACATGGGCCGCTATGTGGCCAAAAATCTGGTAGCCGCCGGAATCGCCACCGAGATCGAGGTGCAAATCGCCTATGCCATCGGCATTTCCAAGCCGGTTTCCATCAATGTCAACTCCTTTGGCACCGGCAAGATCAGCGATGAGCGGATCAAGGCGCTCATTGACGCGCATTTTGATCTGCGGCCCAAGGCCATCATCCAGCATCTTGATCTATTGCGCCCGATCTACAAAAAAACCGCAGCCTATGGCCACTTTGGCCGGGAGCGGGAAGAGTTTACCTGGGAGCGCACCGACAAGGCCGAGATATTGAAAGATGCCGCCGGCATCAAGTGCAAGTAGGCGCAACAACGATACAGATCCACGATTGAAGACGCAAAGGGTGGCTAAACGGCCACGGTTGTAGTGGCGACTTTTTGCGATGTTAACCAAATAATGAACGCCTCACCCCGTGCCACGGCGCGGTCAGGAGAAAACAGCGATGAAGACACCAGCAAAAAAATCCCCGGCAAAGAAGGCTCCGGCTCAAAAACAGACCGATTTCAAGGTTGCGGATATGAGTCTGGCCGATTGGGGCCGTAAAGAAATCAGGATCGCGGAAACCGAGATGCCGGGACTCATGGCCCTGCGCGAAGAATTTGGCAAAAAGCAGCCCCTCAAGGGGGCAAGGATCTCCGGCAGCCTGCACATGACCATCCAGACTGCGGTTCTGATCGAGACCCTGGTTGCCCTGGGCGCCCAGGTGCGTTGGGCCTCCTGCAACATCTTCTCCACCCAAGACCACGCCGCCGCCGCCATTGCCGCAGTGGGCATTCCGGTTTATGCCTGGAAAGGCGAAAGCATTAAGGAATACTGGTGGTGTACAGAAAAGGCTCTTACCTGGCCGGACGGCAACCCGCCCAACATGATTCTCGACGACGGCGGCGACGCCACCCTGCTGGTGCATAAGGGCGCCGAGTTCGAGAAGGCTGGAAAGGTGCCGGTGGCTAAGAAGACCGACAATGAGGAATGGCAGGCGGTTTTGGCCGTACTCAAGCAGGACTTTACCACAGACAACCAGAAATGGACCGCCGCCGCCAAGGCAATCCGTGGCGTGACCGAGGAAACTACCACCGGGGTGCATCGTCTCTACCAGATGGAAAAGGCGGGCGGCCTGCTTTTTCCTGCGATGAACGTCAATGACTCAGTGACCAAGTCCAAGTTCGACAACCTCTACGGCTGCCGCGAATCATTGATGGACGGCATCAAGCGCGCCACCGACGTGATGATCGCCGGCAAGCTCGCAGTTATCCTCGGCTACGGCGACGTAGGGAAGGGCTGCGCCCAGGCCTTCCGTGGCTTAGGAGCTCAGGTGTGGATCACCGAAATCGACCCGATCTGTGCGCTTCAGGCAGCCATGGAAGGTTATCGGGTAATGACCATGGAAGAGGCTGCATCCCAGGGAGACATCTTTGTCACCGCCACCGGTAACGAGAAGGTCATCAACCACGCCCACATGAAGGCCATGAAGGACGAAGCCATTGTCTGCAATATCGGCCATTTCGACTCAGAGATCGACGTGGCCTCGTTGCGCAAGTACACCTGGGAGAATATCAAGCCCCAGGTTGACCATATCATTTTCCCCGATGGCAAAAAGATCACCCTGCTGGCTGAAGGCCGTCTGGTGAACTTGGGTTGCGCCACCGGCCATCCGAGCTTCGTGATGTCCGCCTCCTTCACCAATCAGGTGCTGGCCCAGATCGAGCTTTTCGCCAATACCAAAAAGTATGAGAAAAAGGTTTATGTGCTGCCCAAGGTGCTGGATGAGAAGGTGGCGCGCCTCCATCTCAAGAAGCTCGGTGTACATCTCACCGAGCTTTCCAAGGTACAGGCCGCCTATATCGACGTACCGGTGGGCGGTCCCTACAAGGCGGATCATTACCGCTATTGATTTTTGAACAAAGTATGTGTGCCAGGGGTACCGGGTTTCCGGTGCCCCTTTTTTATTGGTGCGCCAGGGAGATATCCCCGGAGATAACGGAATGGCTCTGGCCCTGAGCATCTCGGATATGGAGCAATCCCTCCTCATCCGGGCCAAGGGAGATGCCGGTGATGATCTTCCCCTGATTGTTCACCCAGGATACCTCTAGCCCGGCGTGGATATCCCGTTGCCGCCATTCGGCCAGGATATTGAAAAAATCCCCTTGTTCCAGTCGGGCCACCACTAGATCAAGTTCGGCAAGAAGAGCCACGAGCAGGGGGCCTCTATCATGGTAGGTGCCAGTTTCCGCCAGCAGCGAGGTGGCCTTGGTTAGTAGCTCCCCGGAAAATGATTCCGAAGGGGTGTTCACATTGAGGCCGATGCCGATCACCACCGCAGTCTGTCCGGCTCCGGCCACAGCCTGGGTTTCACTGAGGATGCCGCCACATTTCTTGCCGTGCAGGTAAAGATCGTTGGGCCATTTCAGGCCAGGGTGGCAGTGGGTGTGGCTTTCCAGAGCCTTGCACAGGGCAAGGCCAGCAGCCAAGGTGAGCTTGGGGAAATCATAGGGGGCAAGGCGCGGGCGCAGGATCAGGGAGAAATAGAGGCCGGTACCGGGAGGTGAGTGCCAGACCCGATCTACGAGACGGCCTCGGCCCGCGCTCTGGCTGTCGGCCACGACTAGGGTGGCGTCCGGGGCCCCGGTATTGCTTAAGGCTAAGGCGAGGTCGTTGGTTGAGGCTGTGTTGGTGAAGAAGTGGACCGGGTGCCGGCCCAGTTCGCCGGTACGGATCATGGTTTGCCAGAGGTCGTCGGACCTTGGTATTGCGGGCTTTTCTTTCAGGTTTTTAAATTTTGATGACCGCATAATCACAGTAATCCGGATAAATTTTATCCTTCTGTTCATTTCTTTGTTTGCCCAAAGAAACGAACCAAAGAA
>DOZO01000021.1:15722-18149 GCA_003517965.1 Desulfobulbaceae bacterium | reverse complement strand
GCCAATGGGATTTTAACTGCATCGGAAAACAGAGGACTTTAGCTGGGATTGCTTGATAAGCAATCTCAGCTTGTGCTGCTCAAGCCGTCAGCTTTTTGGCGATTTGGGCCACATGTTGGCCCTGGAAACGCGCGCCCGCAAGTTCATTCTCACTGGGAACCCGGCTGCCGCTATCCCCGGCAATGGTGGAAGCGCCATAGGGGGAACAGCCGCTGATCCCGTCCATGGTCATCTGCCCCACAAAGGTATAGGGCAGGCCGACGATGACCATGCCCTGATGGAGCAGGGTGGTGTGAAAGCTCAGGATCGTGGATTCTTGCCCGCCATGCTGGGTATTCGAGCTGGCAAAGACGCTGCCCGGTTTGCCGACCAGGGCGCCCTTTAACCATAGACCTCCGGTGGCATCGAGAAACTGCCGCATCTGCCCGCACATGTTGCCAAAGCGGGTGGGAGTGCCAAAGATGATCGCATCCGCTCCAGCCAGTTCCTCCACCGTGCAGACGGGAACCTGGGCCTGCTCCTTCTGCGCCGCGCCCATCTTTTCCAGCACCGGTTCGGAAAGCGTTTCCGGAACCCGCCGCAGCACGGCCTTGGCCCCCTCGACCAGACGAACCCCTTCCGCGATAGCCTGCGCCATTTTGTAGATGTGGCCGTACATTGAGTAATAGACGATGAGGACTTTCATGACGATCTCCTTGATGCGAGTTTATCTTTACAAGCCATCTTAGGCTATGTGGCGAACTCGGCGATCTCAATTGTCTGGTTACGCCCTGACGGGCTAACCCGACCTACAGGCTTTTTTTACGAGTCCATCATTTTTGCTGACACAGGGTACCGTTCCGGGTGTCTGATGGATTCAAGCGTCAGGTCAACATCTATATCTGGCCAATAAAAATGTCCAGGCTGTGGGCACTCTACATTCAGGATAGCTGCCACCTTGGCTTCCTTGAACCAGGGAAATTCTTCAAATGGTAAAAACAACCCCTCCTCTGCCACAAGCAGCCAAACACCATGCGGGGAAATATTAGTCACCTCAAGCAGAGAAGTGTCGGTGCCAAGAGGTTGTAATTTCATGGACATGCTCCTTAATGAGGGCATTGGACATGGACAGGAATTCGTGGCTATTCCCGGGAAAAGAAGAGAAAACGCAATCCCTTTTCGATGAAAACGATTGGGCTCATTATTGTAGTGTTCCTTGCAAGTTCCTGGTTCAGCGATTTTGTTGGTTGGTTTTTACAATGCAGAAATAAATCTGGCTCCCTTTTCTACCTTGTTTATAGTCCCCATTTTCAGATTTCCGTAAAGTAATCTGAATCTAAGCGTTTCAACTCATATGTGGCGTCGGTAGCGACACCAACGCCAAAGTCGATCATAAATTGGGCAAGTTGTTGGCCGTCGATAAGTATGATTTTATTTTCAATGGCAGCTACATACTCATGGGCCCCCTGAGAGAAATCAGAAGTTGTGATAAAAATTCCTTTCCGTGCACGTTTGCCCTGCAAGGCTCCGGCAAACTTTTGAATTTCTGGACGAGAAATGATATTTTCCCATTTCTTAGCTTGAATATAGATGATGTCCAGACCCAAGCGATCTTCCTTGATAATGCCATCAATTCCTTCATCTCCACTTTTGCCAATTGCTTGCCCTGCATCTTGCCTGGAGCCGCCATATCCCATTTTGACGAGGACTTCGACAACGACTTTCTCGAAAAAATTAGGAGAGGAAGCTTTCAACTGTGAGATAAGCTCACTTGCAAGATTTTCTCGCAACGTCATATATGCTTCTTCAAGACGCTCGGCTGGTGTCTTGCTTTCCTTCTCGTCACATTCCGAAGTGGTTTCATCATCTTCGCGATTTTCTTTATGCCGATCTCGTGCCACAATATATTCTGGGAATTGCCTCAAGAATTGCAGGTTGATTTCAGCCGGGGACTGGCCTAAAATATGTTTACCCTGTCCGGTAATACGAAAAATACCACGTCGCGTATTTTCAATAAGGTTCGCCATTTTCATATGAGCTCGTGCCCAAGCAACACGGTTGTCGAATACGCATTGCTGGCCACTAGGGAGAAGCTGCTTTTGCTCATCTTCCGTTAGTCCGAATTCTTGAGAAAGTGCATCTATCGCCTGCCGGTTAGTGTGTTCCTGCCCATCAGCACAGAACTTAAGGAGAGGCAGCATAATGCTTTGAAAATCAGGTATGGACATATTGCCCCTTTTGTTCATGCGAAACAGTGGTTTAGGTCTAATGAACCAAATAGTCCTGAGTAAATTCTTGCTTATCGATTCTATGCTGAAACAAGGCGAGTAAGTCAATCAAAAAGCTGATTGCCATCAAACTTCAGTCATAAAGCGACAACACCATGAGCTGGAGCGGCGCAAGCCGCTCTTCTATTTTCCCCATTGTCACGCCGCCGAGCACCGGAGA
>DOZO01000021.1:11630-15453 GCA_003517965.1 Desulfobulbaceae bacterium | reverse complement strand
TGGGCAAGCAAAGAAATGAACAATACACTGGCACTACTTAAAGTTCGATGATACTCAAAATCAAAAACAGAACAAAAAGAAGGTGTTCAAGCAGCTTTACCGTGAGCCTTCAGCACCGACAATGCCTCCGGGTCATGATCCAGCAAGACCAGCGCTTCTGATGACAGACCCATTACTCAAGAGAAAGCACTAATCGCTTACCTAAAGCCGCAGCCATCTTATCCAGTTGACGGAGTGACGGCCAATGCTTTGGATCCTCTAAGCGAGATACAGCAGGCCACGATGTGCCGAGAGTGCGGGCAAGGTCTGAAAACTTTTTCTCTCCCCGGTTTAACTTGACGAGAAGAGCCGCCTGGATGTTGACATCAGGCGAAATCATATGCACGTCAGCGCCTGATTCGGAGTGAGGAAGAGGGATAATCTCGTTATCTTCCATCCTTGATTTAAGAGTTAGGTCTAATACCTCTATGGCGTTGTAATTGGCCTCTTCAAGGGTGTCTCCTTCGCTGATGGCTTCTGGAAAGTCAGGAAAAGTTATGGTATATCCGCCTTCATCGGCTGGATCAAATATAGCGGGATATTCGATTTTCATTTTAGTTTTACCCCCGATTGCTTCTCTATGGACAGCAAGGTCTTGATTTTAACGTCTTGTGTGCCGTGAACCGGCACAGTGACCTTTACGCCATCTTTTATCATTTGGTGATGGCTGCCATTGATGGACTTGATTTCCCATCCCATTGCTTTGAGCTTTTTGATGATTTCTTTGCCGTTCATGTTTGTATTGATATATCATTTTAGGTAATCTTGCAAAGATATATTGTGCAGAAGTGATGAGGTGGACGAAACGAGTAATCGTCTGCCAGCCTACAAAATTGGAAAGCGGCAAAATAATCATTGAATAATAGTAACATATAGGATACCTATAATCCCATGAGTTATAAGGTCGTAGAATACCTTCGCGAAGACGGAACAAGCCCTTACGAAGAGTGGTTCATGGGGCTGGACACCGTCGCGGCGGCGAAAATTACGACTGTGAAACTCAAGATGGAACAGGGCAATCTTTCCAAGGTCAAATGGTTCCGGGGGATTGGAGAGTACCGACTGGATTGGGGGCCGGATTATCGGGTCTATATCGGCCGGGACGGTGAGAGGCTGATTATCCTTCTTGGCGGAGGGACAAAGAAGGGCCAGCAAAAGGATATCGACCGGGCAGAAACCATTTGGGAAGACTACAAAAAACGTAAAGCCGGGCAGAAAAAGAAATAGATTTAAGGAACTGACAAGAGGCAACAATGGCTCTGACAAGAGATTTCAAGGAAACGGTAAAAAAACGGGTCGAACGTGACCCTGATTTCGCCAAGGCACTGTTTCATGAAGCAGTCGATTTAATGCTGGATGGCGACGCGGCAACAGCCAAACTGATTTTACGTGATCTGATAAACGCAACCGTCGGATTTGAACGCCTGGCTGAAGAAGTCCACAAGCCGAGCAAAAGCCTTCACCGAATGCTTTCCTCCTCCGGAAATCCTACGATGGAGAATCTATCGGCTATCTTCGTCACCATCAAAAAAGTCCTGCACGTCAAGATAGATACTACAGTTACTGCCGTTTAGAACCGCGCTTCCAGCCGCCGTCGGCCTTACCTTCACGCAAAATCCAAAGTCACCGGACAATGATCCGACCCCAACACCTTTGGCAAAATCCCCGCCGCCTTCACCCTGCCCGCACTCTTTTGATCCACGCAGAAATAATCAATCCGCCACCCTATGTTCCTCTCCCTGGCATCGAAGCGGTAGCTCCACCAAGTGTACTGGCCCGGCTCCTGATTGAACATCCGGAAGGTGTCCACGAACCCGGCTCCGAGAAAGTGGTCCATCCAGGCGCGTTCTTGAGGGGAAAAGCCCGGATTCTTCTCGTTCTGTTTGGGGTTGGTCAGATCGATCTCTTTGTGTGCCACGTTGAAATCTCCGCAGATTATCACCGACTTTTGCCTGGCCAGGGCCTGGGCAAAGGCGAGCAGATCGCGGTTGAACTGGAGCTTGTAATCCATGCGCAGCAGGCCGTGCTGGGAGTTGGGGAAGTAGGCGTTGACGAAGAAAAAGTCGGCAAACTCCAGGGTCAGCACCCTGCCCTCGTAATCGTGATCCTTGTGGTCGATGCCGTAGATTACCGAAAGGGGTTGTTCTTTGCTGTAGGTGGCCACCCCGGCGTAGCCTTTTTTCTGAGCGGAAAACCAGTAGGCCGTGTAACCGGGAATATTTTGGATCGATTCCGACAGTTGCTCCGGCAGGGCCTTGATCTCCTGAAGCGCCACCAGATCGGCATTCAATCCAGCGATGATCTCGATAAAGCCCTTTTTTTCTACGGCTCGCAGACCGTTGACATTCCAGGACACGAATTTTCGCATGATAGCCTCGGTTATTTTTTGCTCGCCCCCGGTACCTTTCTTGGCCTCACTCCGATCTGCGGGCAGTACTTGACAATGACGCAGCGGTCACAGTGGGGAGCCATCGGCTTGCAGATGCCCTGACCAAAGGCCACCAGGGTGGAGTTGATGGTCAGCCAGTATTCGGGCGGCAGCTTTTTCCTGAGCGCCATTTCGGTTTCCAGCGGGGTCTTGGTGGTAACATAACCCCAGATGTTCATGATCCGATGGACATGGGTGTCCACGCAGATCGCCGGTTTTCTGAAGGCCACCGCCACCACCAGATTGGCAGTTTTCCGGCCCACACCCGGCAAACGGGTGAGAGCTTCGACCTCATCTGGAATCAGGTTGCCAAACTCGCGGGCCAGCACCCCAGGCAGTCGAGCAAGAAACCTGGCCTTGTTCTTATAAAAACCCACCGGGAAGATCAACTTGGCCAGCCGCTCTTCGCTGATCCCTGCCAGAGCGACCAGATCCGGCGCTTCCGTAAACAGCCTGGCCGCGGCCGTGGCCGTGGTTTCATCCTTGGTCCGAGCCGAGAGGATGGTCGCCACCAGGATCTTGTACGGGTCGTTGGTCTGCACGGCAATAAGATCGACAATGGGCACCTTGTACCCAGCGACCTCTTCGCTGAGTATCAGCAAAACCTCTATTAGGGAAAAGCCCATACTTTATCTGCGTCCTAAAAAAACAGGCTTAAAGGCAAAAAGCTATCCTGCCAGGCAGCGGGATAGCTTTGGGGGGGGTGCGACCCAGGAAAAATTTACCACTGGCCGCCAAGATTCGCCTCAACCACAAAAGAACCATCATCAGTTGCAAAGGGGATGACAATCGTTGGCGACTTAGAGTAAAAAGAAATCTCTACCCCTTTGCCAACAACCATAGTAGGGGTAGCCAAAGCAAATTTAAGATCAAGCTTGGCCAACTGGGCCTTGGCGCCGCCACAGATCATATTGGTCAGCTCACCAACAGCGTCAACAACCTCATCGTCAATTTTTTCCTTAACCTCTTCCATCAGCATGTTGGCAACAATTTTCAGAATACATTTTTCGGAAAAACTCACGATCATGGAACCGGTGATCTGCTCGGAGGTCATACCTATAATGCCGGTAACCACCCCGTAAGAACTGGTGCCAGCTTTAAGATGTGGTTTTTGCGAAATCACCTTGACCTGCGCCATTGTTTCCAGCACATTTTTAGCGGCATTTAAAAAGGGATTGATTAATTCTGCTTTCATGGGATATTTCGTTGGTATTCTTTCGATTAATAAGTAAAAAATATTTTTCTAAAATGCGGGATATCCCTTGAATTGTCAAGGTTCATTTGTAACTATTCAGGAGCAGTACATCGAACGTAACTGATCACAGGGTAGGCAACCAAGTTCCGCGCCGTATCCCA
>DOZO01000021.1:0-11525 GCA_003517965.1 Desulfobulbaceae bacterium | reverse complement strand
CGCGACAGAGGCCTGAGAGCTATCCCAGCGAAGCTGGATAAAAGCCCCTAAGCCCGATTCTCGGGCAGGGGCTCTAAACATATGGTATGTGAACAGGCCGATAACAAAGCAGATGTCGTGCCCTGTGATCGCTTACCATCGAACAAGTTATTTTACTCAACGGCTTACGATCAATTACCGGTACCATTACCGACGGTCTTTAATTTAGCGAGCAGGAGACAGCTATGGAGGTAAAAGAAAGGATGAGCATTCCCCGGCAAGGCGCAAAGGAATTGCCCATTGCTGTGCGGATCAGGAATTTTGACGAGGTTACCTACGGCTATGCAGCCGAAACCGCTCAGCTTGAGGCAGAGCGGTGCCTGCAATGCAAAAAACCAAAATGCCGGGAGGGTTGCCCCGTGCATAATGATATCCCCGGCTTTATCAAGCTGTTACGGGAAGGCAAGATCGAAGAGGCGTATTGGCTTGATCGCCAGACCAACTCGCTTCCTGCCATTTGTTCGCGGGTCTGCCCCCATGAATTTCAGTGCGAAGGCCACTGTATCCGAGGGAAAAAAGGCGAACCCGTGGCCATTGGTATGCTTGAGCGCTACCTCGTTGACTGGATGGTGGCCAACAACAAGAACCTGCTGCAACCCTGCGCCATGCCCAAGGACAAAAAAGTGGCCATTGTCGGCTCCGGCCCGGCCGGAATGTCGGCCGCATATTATCTGGCCCACGAAGGATACCAATGTACGATTTTTGAAAGTCTGCCCGTTTTTGGCGGCATGTTGGCAGTGGGTATCCCGGCTTACCGTCTGCCCCGCCAAGTCATTGCCGCAGAATGCGAAGCCTTGAAAAGCTGCGGCGTCTCCTTGGTGCATGGAACCACCATCGGCAAGGATAAGACCCTGCGTGATTTGCAGGCCGAAGGCTTTGCCGCGGTATTTATCGCGCCAGGCGCTCACCTGAGCCGGAAATTAGGCGTAGCAGGCGAAGATCTGGAGGGAGTGGTGCATGGGGTTGATTACCTGCGCAAGGTCAATATTGGCGAAACCCTTAATCTCGGGAAAAATGTAGTCGTGGTCGGCGGCGGCAACGTGGCCATTGACTGCGCCCGAACCGCTCTGCGCACCGGCTCTGACAATGTCTTCATCCTCTATCGCCGGAGCAAAGCGGAAATGCCTGCCTCCCAGGCCGAGATTCATCATCTGGAGGAAGAAGGGGTACGCATCGAGATGCTGGCGGCCCCGGTTGCGATCCATGGCGAAAATGGCAGGCTGAGCAAGATCGAGTGCATCCGGATGGAACTTGGCGCCTGTGACGCCTCGGGTCGCTGTAGGCCTGTGCCGAAAGAAGGTTCCAACTTCATGCTTGCCGCTGATGCCATCATTCCGGCCATCAGTCAGGATGTGGACATCACCGCCGGTTCCGGCCTCGATCTGGCCTTGAGCCGCTGGGGCACCTATGTGGTGGATGAAGTAACCATGCAAACCTCAGAGGAATGGATCTTTGCGGCTGGCGATGCAGTGCTCGGGCCCCAGACTGTGGCCAAGGCGGTATATCAGGCCAAGGAGGCCGCCGAATCCATCAAGCGCTATCTTGAAGGCAAGGATCTCAAGGAAGGACGCCAAGCCTTTTCCTGCGATTAACATTAAACGAGGAGCCACCATGCCATATGTAAGCATCCGCCTTGCGGGCAAGTTAAGCAGGGAACAAAAAGAGAAGATGTGCGCCGGGGTAACCAGGGTTATCGCCGAAGTTACCCAAAAACCGGAGGATTCCATCCTGATTTTTGTGGACGAAGAACAACACGACAATATCGCCCAAGGTGGCAAGCTACTCGAAAAACCTCTCTGATGGCCCAACTTTCCTTGCTGAACATCACCGGCCAAGATACCGTCCGGCAACGAGTCCAGACCCTGCAACGGGAGCTGCACTCCCATGCTCACCGCTATTATGTGCTGGATGAGCCAATTATTGCCGATGCTGAATACGACCGGCTTTTTCAGGAACTGCTGACCTTGGAACAGCAGCATCCAGAGCTGATCACTCCCGATTCTCCCAGTCAGCGGGTGGGGGGAGCGCCGCTTGCCCAGTTTGCCACAGTGGCCCACACCAATCCCATGCTGAGTCTGGAAAATGCTTTTGCCCCCAATGATCTCGTAGACTTTGAGGAACGTCTCTTCCGCTTTTTACAGAGCAGAACGCCGATCACTTATGTAACCGAGCCAAAACTCGACGGGCTGGCCGTGGAACTCGTCTATGAAAACGGGCTGTTTACCCTGGGATCCACCCGCGGAGATGGCCTGGTCGGCGAAGAAATCACCCAAAACCTGAAGACCATCCCTGCCATTCCCCTACGGCTTTTAACCGAGAATGGAGAGGCTGCCCCCAAGCATCTTGAAGTGCGGGGTGAAGTTTTTATCGGGCTAACTGATTTTAAAAAACTCAATGAGGCGCGCGGAGGTGCCGGGGAAAGCCTTTTTGCCAACCCCCGAAATGCAGCGGCCGGTTCTCTGCGCCAGCTTGATCCCAAAATAACCGCGACCAGGCCCCTTGATTTTTACGTCTATGGGGCCAGCGACCCGACAGCCCTGCCTTGCCGGGATCAGCATGCCCTGTTAAAATATCTTGGCGGTCTCGGCTTTAAAATCAATCCCCTCGTCCATCTCTGCCAGAGCATCTCGGAGGTGATTGACCAGTTTGCCCAACTCCAGGGACAACGCCAGGCCTTGACCTATGACATTGACGGCATGGTGGTAAAGATCAACGACTTTGCCTTGCAAGAACGACTTGGCGCCAAGGCCCGCAGCCCGCGCTGGGCCATCGCCGCAAAGTTTGCAGCCTCCCAAGCCACCACCAGCCTGCTGGCCGTCGAGTTCGGGGTCGGTCGAACCGGGGCAATTACCCCGGTGGCCATCCTTGCCCCGGTACAGGTCGGCGGGGTCATGGTGAGCCGAGCCACCCTGCACAATGAAGACGAGTTGCGCCGCAAAGGGCTGATGATCGGCGACATCGTTGTAGTGCAACGGGCAGGCGATGTTATTCCAGAAGTAGTCAAACCGGTAATGGAGAACCGAACCGGCCAGGAACAAGCCATCATCATGCCCACTTCCTGCCCGGAATGTGGCGTTACCCTGGTTCGGGTCGGACAGGAAGCGATAACCCGTTGCCCCAATCCTGACTGCCCTGCTCAGCGGGTGAGGTCCCTGATTCATTTTGCCGGCAAGAGCGGCATGGACATTGAGGGATTGGGGAAAAAGGCGGTGGAGCAACTTGTTAAAGAGGGGCTTATCCAGGACATTCCTGACATCTATCAACTTGGACAACAGGCGCCTGGAGCCTTGGCTGATCTTGATGGCTGGGGTGAAAAATCTGCAGAAAACGCGGCGCGCGCCATTGAAGCCAGTCGAGCCCCAACGCTGACCAGATTTATTACCGCCCTCGGCATCCGGCATGTGGGCGAAGTAACTGCCCAGCTTCTTGCCCGGCATTTCACCTCTCTGGCTCGTCTTTGTCTGGCTGGAGAAGCTGATTTTTTACAAATCGAGGGCATCGGCGAACAGGTGGCAACGAGCCTGGTGGATTACTTTCAAGCTCCGGAAACCACGGAGATGCTGGCGCGGCTTGAGGCCTTGGGTGTCTGCGTTCAAGAGGAAAAACCGGGCGCGGAGGCTGATGGTGTCCTGGCAGGCTACATCTTTCTTTTTACCGGCGTGCTTGCCAGCCTGTCCCGCTCTGAGGCCAAGGCCAGAATCAAAGAGTTGGGTGGCCAGATAGCCTCAGGCCTCAACCGCAGGGTTACCCATGTTGTTCTGGGGGACAGTCCCGGAAGTAAATTGGCAAAGGCCCAGGAATTGGGCTTGCCTGTTATCACCGAGGCCGAATTTCTTCAGTTTGTTAATCGCTGACCATGAGTTAGGCGTTGGGAAAAACAACGTCCAACATTATTTACAACGACTAACAACTCCTAAATTGACATTTTCCAGCATCTACCGTAGAATCCGCCCTTTTATCACAAGATTGGTTGCCCCTTTTGCTGCCGAGGAATGAAATGGAAACCGAAATAGCCCAAGCTCGCAGGATTCCACCAAAAAGTCGCACGCGTATTTGTTGCCCGCACTGCGGCAATGATACTGACTTTTTTGAAATCGCTGATGGAGTAGTGCTGACCACCCGTTATCTCCAGAATAGCGATGGCAGTTTTATTCAGGAAAGTGACGAATCGCAGGTACTGGGAGAAATCAAGTTTTTTTGCGGCGAATGCAACCAGGATCTTTCAGAGTATCACAACCACTTCCTGGAAATGCTTTTTTGAAAGGAGCTTCTGCGGAGTCTATTCTTAGCAGTTGTTGATCTACAAGTGCACATTCCTGTTCTTTCTTCCTCTGTCTGCCTGCTCAAACGCCAGACCAGCCTAATTCGTCACTTGATCGCCCCTCGACCAGCCTGCCAAAGAATTTTCGCCCGTCAAGAGTGCGGCCATGCTGGACGCACCAAAAAAAAGGCACGCACCCCAACAGGGGTGCGTGCCTTGAACCTGCTTAACCAAACAAAAACAAGCTATTTCAGATTTCCTTTTCAAGCTTGACGCTGATCGCCACCTTGTAAAGAATGGAGAGAATAAAGAAACCTGTGGCCCAAATGGCTGCAGTAATGCCAAGCTCCTGAATACTGGGATAATACTCAGTCACATAATCCAGAGGGCTGGGAACAAATCCGCCCAGCACCAGACCAAGTCCCTTATCTATCCAGAAGGAAAGGAAGATCAGAGCGCAGGACAAAATCAGCAGACCATCACATTGCTTGGCCCGGGAAACGAAGATCAGTCCGATACCAGCCAGACCCATGATCACCGAGGCCCGCATGAAAGGCACCAGGTTGTTGAATACTTCATCACCATGACCGAGGCCCCAGTACAGATAATCCAGGGTATGCATGTGCCCGGGAATCTGGCTGTAGTAGGCGACAAAAAATTCACAGCCCAGGAAGAAAAAGTTGAGCATGGCCGCATAACCGATAATGGTCACCAGTTTATCCTGTGCCTCCCTGCCCACATCAAACTTGGTATTGCGTTTGAGGATCATGGCAATGATCATCAGCAAAGCCGGCCCTGCGGCAAAGGCGGAAGCAAGAAAACGAGGGGCGAGGATGGCGGTAAGCCAGAAATGGCGTCCCGGCAGACCGCAGTACAGAAAAGCGGTGACGGTGTGGATACTAATCGCCCAGGGGATGGAGAGATAGATAAAGGGCTTGACCCATTTGGGGTATTTAATCCCTTTATATTCGGACTGCAAAACCACCCAACCGCAAAGAACGTTCAGAAACAAATAGCCGTTCAAGACGATCATATCCCAAAACAGCATGGAATTGGGAGTGGGATAGAGCATGACATTCAAGGCCCGCATGGGCTGACCCAAATCGGCGATGATAAACATCAGGCACATGACAATAGCGGCAATAGCCATGAATTCGCCCAGAATAACGATCCGGCCAAAAGCCTTATAGTTATGCAGATAATACGGTAGCACCAGCATCAGGCCACCAGCGGCGACACCGACCAGGAAAGTAAACTGGGAGATATACACCCCCCAGGTCACATCCCGGCTCATGCCAGTGATCCCCAGACCGTAGTTAAATTGTTGGGCATAGCAAAGACCACCCACACCCATTATGGAGAGCAGGAAGAGCATCCAGACCCAGTACCCCGTGCTTCCTTTTAATGCTTTCTCAATCATGATCTTTTACCTCAAATAATATAGAAGAGGGATGGACGTGTCCCTATTGCAGGATTACGCTGGATAGTAAAGGATGTCTTCAAGACCTGACTGATCTCGGAATCAGGATCATTCATGTCCCCGAAAACAAGGGCCTTGGTTTGGGTGGCAACTTCCACACAAGCCGGGATCTGACCGATAGCCAGTCGTTCGGTGCAGAAATTGCATTTTTCTACCACCCCGCGCATTCTGGTGGGGTATTTGGAATTTTCTGCCTTGATGAAAGGCTGGCCGTTTGCATCCTTGCCCCGAGGGTCGCGCCAGTTGAAACTCCGAGCCCCATAAGGACAGGCAGCCATGCAGAACCGGCAGCCGATACAGCGATGATAGTCCATGCCCACGATACCGTCCTTCTTCTTGTAGGTGGCCTTGGTGGGACAGGCCCGAACACAGGGCGGATTATCACAGTGGTTGCACAGGGTCAAAATGGGCATGTCCTTGAGGACATCAGGCCGTTTGTACTGGGTATTTTCCGGAAAAACATGACTGTAAGACTCGACCCATATCCATTTTATTTCATCCTTCTTGTTGCCAAAGTCTGGCACATTATGGATGGTGTGGCAGGCAGAAACACATTGATCCGCCAAACCTGGATTTTCGGTAAACTTTTTGACATCAATGACCATGCCATAGCGTTTACCAGTTACAGCCGGACACGCCTTATCGGCAACGGCCTGCGCTGAGGCGTTTGCCTCGCCCTTGAGCAGGGTATTAAAGGCCGAGGGTGCGGCAATGCCGGCAATAGCGGTAAGCCCGGCAATTTTCAAAAAATCTCTTCTCTTGCTATCCATGTTACATCGCCTCCTTTGGCTGGAGATGACAATCCCAACAATACGGTTTCACGGAGGTATAGTTGTGGCAGGCGTCACAAAACTTCTTTTTGTCGTTGTGACACTTCATACAACCATTCTGCAAGCTCCGTACATATTCGGTGCCATTAGCGGTTTTCCCGACTCGGGAGCCACCCTCGCGCAGGATATCATCGCGCCACTCGTTAAGCAAAACCATATGTGAAGTCCGCATATACGCAGTCGGCGCGACACACTCCGTGTAGTCCTTTGGTTTTTCAGGTTTAGGCATTTTGCCGGCATCCCCGGACTTATACCACATCGGAGTGGTCATGAGGCCCAAGAACAGTATCAACGCAGGTATAATTCTTCCTTTCCCGTACATGGCGATTAGCCCTCCATTCCTGCCAGAGGCGCAAAACGGAGATCCGTTTCCCGCTCTTTTTCACCTTCCATAATGAGGGCGTTGCCCAGCAGCTCGGAAACACCGCACACCTCGACCTCAGGATTCCAGTACTGATTGAGGGCCAAAAGGGTTGCCCGGTCAATGGCGCAAACGCAGGAAAGCATGTTGACTCCATGCCTATCGGCCACATGACGAACCGCATTTGCCCTGGGCAGACCGGCCCGCATCCGCAGATCCATGATCTCCCCGGTGTTTAGCCCGGTACCGCTACCACAGCAGAAGGTATTCTCTCGGATGGTGTTTTCCGGCATTTCATAAAAATTATTACAGACACTTTTCAAAATATGCCGAGGTTCTTCAATCAACCCCATGCCGCGCGCGGGGTTGCATGAATCATGGAAAGTAACGATTCGATGATCGTTGCGACTTTTATCGAGTTTCAGCTTGTTGTGGTGGATCAGGTCGGCAGTGAACTCACTGATATGGATCATCTTGGTAGCGGTCGCATTGTCAAAACGGGTGCCGGTAATCGGTGAAACAGGCACCTGAAGAAAATCAGCCGGGCCGTTCATGGTATCCATGTACTGATGAAGCACCCGCCACATATGACCGCACTCACCACCAAGGATCCATTTTACCCCCAGACGCTTAGCCTCGGCGTAAATCTTGCCGTTAAGTTTTTTCATCAGGCTGTTGTGGGTGAATGACCCGAAATTACCACCTTCCGAGGCATAGGTGCTGATCGTATAATCAAGACCAATATGCTCAAACAGCAACAAGTAACCCATGAAGGTGAAGATACCCGGCTCGGCGAACACATCCGCTGAAGGAATGACGAAGAGAATCTCAGCGCCCTTGCGGTTGAAATTAAGGCTGTTCAGCCGAACGCCTGTGGCCTCTTCAATATCGTCCAAAAGAAACTCTGCGTTTTCTTTAAAGGTATGGGGTTGCAGACCCAGATGGTTGCCGGTCCGGTTGGAATTGGCGGCTGGCTCCAGAATCCAGTTGGTACCCACCCCCACCAGATGGAGCAACTCGCGGGCCATCATGGTGATCTCAGCGGTGTCAATGCCGTAGGGGCAGAACACCGAACAGCGGCGGCACTCGGTACACTGATAAAAATACATGAACCATTCCTTCAGAACCTTGAAGGTCATGGGCCGAGCGCCAGCCATCTTGCCCAGCAACTTGCCAGCCAGAGTAAAATCGTTGCGGTACACGGAGCGAAGCAGTTCTGCCCGCAAAACAGGCATATTTTTCGGATCGCCGGTGCCAAGAAAAAAATGGCACTTATCGGCACAAGCTCCGCAGCGAACACAACAATCCATAAAGATCTTAAGAGAACGGAACTTGTCGAGTCGCTCCTTTAGCCCATTGAGGAGAATCTCTTGCCAGTTTTCCGGCAGATTCCAGTTATCACTCTCCGGATCCCATTCGCGTGGCTCACCGAAAAGCCCAGGCAAATTCTTGTTGTGGTATGCAACCATACTTGCCTTGGCTGGATAACAATAATTGCCCGATTTGAAAACGGCTTCCACGTCCCACCAGTCCTTGGCTGGAACGGCGCCTGTCATCAAGGATGGCTCCTTGACCACTTTTTCCTTCATTTGTGCTACTTTGGTATCTGCCATTGTCGTCCTTCCTTCTCAGAGATTTTCAGGCTCACTCGACCGCTTTCGCCACTTCTTCCTCGGCAGGCTGAGCGGGCAATTCTTTCTCGACCGGGATGTCCGCCCCGACCATGAACTCACGGAATTCATCCTCGTAGGAGGCGTAGGAATGAGGCTTAATTTTCGGATCATTCCAAGGATTGATATGTCGAACCATGCGGCTGTTGTTCATCATGTTCCGAGTAGGGCTCATGAAAACGCCAGCCATGTGCATCAGCTTACTGAAGGGTAAATAGATCAGCAGGGCACAGACCAGGAAGATATGCACAAAGAAAATCGAACCAATCTGCCCGGTAATGGCCGGAGAGAAGGTGGCCAAGCCATGAGTCAGTTGCTTGATGGCCACCACGTCAACCCTGAGGAAATAGCGCATCAGGATCCCGGTGATAGCAATGCCGGAGATCAAAAACAGGGGAAAATAATCGGCAGGTAACGAAATATACCGGATATTGGTCAGCAGCACCCGACGGAGGAAGAGAAAGGCAAGGGCACCCAGAAAAATGGCATCGGTCTGATAAAAAACCGGCAACCCAATCTGGAAAAAGCCATCCCCAAATTCAAGAGCCGCCACAAACCCTGGAATAGGATCCATAAAGAGGCGCAAATGACGGAGGATAATGACCAGGAAACAGTAGTGAAACAGCAAAGCGAACAACCAGAGAAACTTACTGGAGCCATACACCAGCTTGGGGCCCTCATATATCTCCGCCTTGGTGTTACGGAACAGAGAACGGAACAGAAGGACTTCGAGCAGCATCCGACCAATCACCCCGGCCTTGGTTGACGGACAGTCAAGCTTGTTCTGCTTGATCCAGGGCAGGGAATTCGCCTGACCACAGGTGGTAGGAATACGAAAAGGAACCGGAGATTTTGCCCAGTGCTGCACGCGATAGACAACTCCTCCCAAAAAGAGGGCAAAGGCAAGATAGGGCAAGATGATCCCCAGCAGCGCCTGACCACCCGGCACCTGGGCGGTCACCAAGGCAACCAGAACAAGCGCCAGAACTGCGATTAATGGACTCATAATTCTCATTTGCCGTCACCTCACATCATGGTTTTTAGGGGCCGTTAAGAAATAACCTGGACAATGCTGGCCGCTAACTTACGGCACCTTATGCCGTTTTGGCCACACAAAACGTCCAACATTTTTTACAACGGCTTAAAGAATATTGCTTTGAATTTCCACGTTGTTTCCTTTCAAAGACCGGGAAGGACAACATCCCCCCTCGGCCAGGAGGTTGTTCCCCCGCCGGTACTCCTCAAGCCTGGTTTTGTGAAGTTGCTCGCGACTGGCCATATAAAGATCAAACAGAGTATAGGCCAGAATATCGGCCTTTTCCTCAAAGGCCAGCCAGCCGGCATGGTCTTCCAGCTTTTCCTGCCGGTAAAAATCCTTGCCCACTTCTTTCAGTTTATAAGCCATCGAAACGGCCTGGGAGGGAAGAAATTCCTGTACCGCTCGAATCTTGACCAATTGTTGTAACGCAGGAACAAGCCCTTCAAGCGTATCACTCTCAAAAAGCAAGGCGTACACTTGCCACAGGCTGCTTTTCACCGCATAGCCAACCGGGTTGGCAAACTGATTCTGCTCTTTTTTAAAACTACGGGCCCCATCTTTCGCATAGGTCGCCAGCACCTGATCGACCCACGCATCCAGAATCTCGCCCTTATTTTCAATGAGCATCTCTTGCACCAGCATGATCTTCCCTCTGAAACTCCCTGTATTGTAGAGGAAAACCCCTGTATCCTGAATGACCATTCATAATAGGAATGGCATTGTTATCATGTTTCAATCCAGATTTCAATAAGAAAAAAACAGGGCAATATCAGATGACGATAACTGTTCAGCATTGCCTCAGATGTTAAGAAGAGGCCCGCGAAGTAGCTATTACACATGAGCAAAACGATGACAACACAGATGGAGTGCTACTGGATAGTTACAGACTACGAAATGGTATCGAGCAGAATACCGGCTTCCTGCTGAAGGTTTTTCAGGAGAACCGGCAGATCGTTCAGGTCGATGACCACGTCACCGATAATGGCACATTGCTCATTACCGGTGCAATCATAGATATCAAGGGAATAGCCATGTTCATCCTTGATGAGCACAAGATGGATAAGAATTTTTTGATTTTCAAGATGGTTGTTGACCTTCTCCACCAGAGACCGCACCGCCGTTTCCTCACCTGGAGACAAAAAAGCTTGCGCCTGCTGTCGACGCTCCTTTTTGTCCCGGTGCCATTCTCGTCTGAAGGCACCAATACGCGCCACCGGGGCAAGACCGTCAATAGGATCAACCTTTTTTTGTGACCGATACGGATCGATCCTGATCGGTCGTGGAAATTTTATCTCCTCGGAAATAACCATTATTCCCCCCTGCCTGTACCTGTCTCCTTACAAACATTCAGTAGTGCCGCTAATCCTGCTACAAAATAATGGTCACATTCATGATAGTAAAGTCAAGAGAAAAACAAATTAGACGACCGGCAAACTGCAACTCGACAACATAATCCCCGATAAATTTCCAGATATCGCCCGGCAGTCAGGCTTCAGCATACTTCAACTTGCCGACCTTGAAGCAACTACCTGCCATCGGGCCCCACATGGAGCATAAAAATCCTTTTGACCGCCTCATTATCTGGTGGGCCATTTTCCCGTAAGCTAACCCTCATTTCCCAGGACAGAGCTTTTTCTGATTATAAAAAACTTGGTCTGAAAGTAATCTGGTAAACGTCGTCTCTACCTTGAGTTATCCTTTTCGCTGTTGCCACCGATGTTGCCCCAGACTTACAATGTATTTTTCCGAACTACTCTGGACACAAAAAAGCCCGCTTCTTTTTCAGAAGCGGGCTTTCTGGACACTACCGGACATTGCCGGCACTAAATTGGTGGAGGCGGCGGG
>DOZO01000064.1 GCA_003517965.1 Desulfobulbaceae bacterium | reverse complement strand
TAAACTAGCGCCATTCTGGTCTGGCCTCTATTCGCGCCGTTGGGACATTAGTTCCGACAGATTATGAAATAGGCGGTCCAACTTGTACCGACGGATATATTTCCAGACGCGCCGATCCTTGAAAAACAGATAAAGTTTCGATATTTTAGTGAGAAAGATAGGGTGATCGTCGTCGTCGATCTGAATGCGGCCAATTCCGGCATATGTGAGTGGCTGGTTTGTCGGGCATTGGGTGAAAACAGCACGAATCCCTTGGGATTGTATAAATTCCCATAGATCAGAGTGAGGGACGCCTTCCGTAAAAGCGAAATACCTGATGTTCGTATTGATGTTTTTGCGTAAACTTTCTAAGGCTGAGGTAATTTGTCCTTCAACTTTTTTCTCATCGTATCGAAAGGTGATCCTCCGGCCACCATTGGCTAACAGGCCGATGGTAAAACCGCATTGGATAAGTTCCCGTACTTGTGGCCAAGTTAAACAGCGAATGGATTTCCCGTCGATTATTCGCTCCTCGCCGATAAATTCCGGTGCAATGAAGAAGGTAGCAGGAAATCGAAATTGTTGCAGGATAGGTGCAATAGTCAGAATGACGTCCTCGTAACCGCCATCAATGGTAATTGCCAGGGAGCGATCGCGCAATCGCTTTCTCCCAGCCATGTGATCTATGGCATCGTCGAGGGTGACTATATTATATCCATTCGTAGATAGATACTTTATTTGCCGCGTGAATGCTGACAAAGAGATGCCTTCCTCCATCAGTTCCGGGGAATAATCTCCGACGTTATGGTAGAGTAAAACAGGTATTTCTTTCATGATGTATTGCACTATGCGTATCCCCTCATGTTTTTCTGATGATTTCTTCTTAAGAGACCAGACGTATACTTGGAGTCATCTGATATGGTTATCTGAATATGCGGATGCTGTCAAAACATTTAGCAGGAACAAAAGAGAGAACAGCAAAAGGGCAAAAATCGTTGGCGCTTGGCTGATGAGCTGAACAGATAAGGGCGCAGGCTGGGGAGATATGTCTGTTTACGCTATCCGCAACAGCTTCAGGACAATGATCCCCACCTCGTAGAGCATATAGAGGGGAAGGCCCATGAGCAGCATGTTGAAGATATCGGGGGTCGGAGTGAGGAGGGCGGCGATGACACTGATAACCAGGGTAGCGTAGCGACGGTTTTTTTCAAAGAACGATCTGGGCAGAATTTTTATCTTGGCCATGAAGACCATGAAGATGGGCATTTCAAAGATCAGCCCGAAGGCGAGGACAAAGATGGAGACAAAGGAAACAAAGTCTCGGATTGAAATAACTGGTTTAAGTTGTTCCGTCTGGAAATCCAGCAGAAAATTTATGCCAAAGGGCAGGGTGATTAAATAACAGAAGGCGGCCCCGCTGTAAAACAGGAGGCAGGAGAAAAGGAGAAATCCGAAAACAAGGGGACGGGATAATTTGAAAGGCTTGGCCAGAGCGCGCCAGATAAAGTAGCTGAGCAGGGGCATGATGGTGAAGAGCGTCATGGCTATTGCGACGGTGAGATGGGCGAGAAAGGGTTCGGCCACTGTGAAGAAGGCGAGTTTCTGGTGGAGATGGAGTTGAATTGCTGCCAGTAGCTGGCGGGAGATGCTGTAGAAGCCAAGGCAACCAAGGAGCAGGGTAATCCCCACCGTCAGGCTGGCCCGACGCAGGTCTTTGATGATGATAGCGAGGCGTTGGGTAGTGGTGGTGTCCAAGGGTGGTAGCCAGGGTTATCGGGAATTGGCGTGGATATTGCGGGGGCTGCCGTGGATTTCTTTTTCCAGACGCCTGAAAAAAACCTCCATGAATTCATGTCGTTCGGCGGCCAGGCGTTTACCTTCCGGGGTCAGCATCTTGTCTTTTATCTTGCAAAGTTTAACCAGAAATTCCCGATAGGCCGTGTCTTCGGTGGAATAGGATGAGGTTTTCGCCACATCTACCCCCCGGTTGTGCAGTCTGGCCCCAACCTGACCGGCAAAGAGAAAGGCCCGGCCAATGCCGATGGCGCCAATGGAATCAAGCTTGTCCGCGTCAAAAAGAATCTTGGCCTCCAGAGTTTCCGGGGTCTTGTTGTTGCGATAGCGGTGCGCTTCGATGCAGTGCAGGATTGCTTCCTGCATTTCAGGGGGGAAACCCAGGCCCGCGAGGATGGCGCGGGACATTTCCGCCCCCTTGGCCGCGTGGCAGATTTTGCCCTGGGAAAGCATTTCCTGGCTGCGGCCAATGTCGTGGAGCAAGGCCGCGGCGCTGAGGATATCCAGACGGGCGTTCATCAGGCGGCCTATATGAAGGGCCAGGTTGTGGACCCGTTCGGTGTGATCAGGGCCATGACAGCCACCTTCAGCCTGACAGTAATCGTGGGAAATGGTTAGCAACCGGTCGGTGAGTTCCCGGCCAAGGGGCGGTTCACCCGGGATCGATCCGGAAGGGAGGCAGGCCTGTTGAGGTTCAGCGTTTAGAGAGGACATGATCCAACCACTTAATGCCAAGAGGTAACCGGGCAAGATCTTCTGTGACCAAGTCTGCGCTCAGGGGCTGGACTTGCTCTAAAGCAAGATCGAGCTGCATTACGCGGTTTTCCCACGGTGCCAGATAGTTAGCAGGGGGCTGGCCACGAAGACCGAGGAATAGGTGCCCACTATGACCCCTACCAGCAAGGCAAAGGAAAAGTCGTGAATTACCGCACCGCCCAAGGTGTACAGGGCAGTGAGAACCAGAAACACGGTGAGCGAAGTGACGATGGAGCGGCTCAAGACCTCGTTAGTGCTGGTGTTGATCAGGGCGTCGGTAATGTTTTCCGGATCTGCGCTCTTGCGTTGGTTTTCACGGATTCGGTCAAAGATGATGACCGTGTCGTTTAAAGAATATCCGGCCAGGGTCAGGAGCGCGGTGACGGTGAGCAGGGTGACTTCCATATTGAGCAGCCAGATAAGACCAAGTACCGCCAGGACATCATGAAGCGTGGCCAGGGTGGCGGCAATGCCGAAACGCAGGTCGAAACGCAGACCCAGGTAGACGATCACGCCCAAAAGGGAAACGATCACGGCCAGAAGCGCCTTGGACCGCAAGGTGTCGCTTACTGAAGAGCCAATTTCCGACTGGTTTTCTACGGTGAAGCGGTTGTTGGGGAAATTGGTGTTCAGTTGGGCGGTGACTGCCTCGGAAACGTGGCCCACCACCTTTTCGCTGTTTTTTATCTTGACGATTAACCTGTTTTCGCCCTCTACCTTTTGCAACTCAACGCCCTCAAGCTCTCCTTTGGCTAAGGCGGTGCGTATCTCGCCCAGAGAAAAGGGCTGTGAGGATTTATACTGGAGCAGGGTGCCACCTGAGAAATCCACCCCCATGTTTGCCTGCCCGCGGATGATCTGGACAAAGGCCAGGCAGCCAATGAGCGCGCAGGTGCCGGAGATGGTAAAGGTCAGGTTTTTGATCCGCATGTAGTCAAGTTGCGGATTTTTGAGAAAGAGCATAAAGGAAAGCTTCTTGAGTTTTCGCTTGCCCTGCATGGATTCGTAAAACAGTTTAGAGGCGAACAGGGTGGAAAAGAGATTGAAGATGATGCCCAGCGACAGGGTAGCGGCAAAACCCTTGATCGGGCCGGTGCCGAAGAGAAACAGGGCCAGGGCGGTAATCAGGGTGGTTACATGGGCGTCGATGATGGTCCAGAAGGCCTTGGCGTAACCGGCCTCGACCCCGGAGCGAACGGATTTACCCAGAGCAAATTCTTCACGCATTCGCTCAAAGATGACAATATTCGAGTCCACCGCCATGCCGACCGAGAGAATGATGCCGGCAATACCCGGCAGGGTCAGGGTGCCGCCCATCATCGCCAGGCCGGCAAAGAGCAGGAGGATATTTAAAACCATGGCGAGATTGGCAACGACCCCGGAGAGTCGGTAGTACACGGCCATAAAGACCACTACCAGGAAGGTGCCCAACAGGCCGCTCATCAGGCCCTTGTTGATGGAGTCCTGGCCAAGGGAGGCGCCAACCGTGAGATTCTGGACGATCTCTACCGGAGCGGGCAGGGCGCCGATCCGCAGGACAATGGCCAGGTCGGTTGCCTCTTCGTAACTGAAGCTGCCGGAAATCTGGGCGCTGCCGCCAAGAATTTTTTCTCGGATTACCGGGGAGGAGCGGACCACCTCGTCAAGCACAATAGCAAAGCGTTTGCCCACGTTTTTTTCCGTAACCTGGCCGAAAACCACGCCGCCACGCCCGGTAAAATCGAGACTGACGTAGGGTTCGTTGAAGTTGCCACCCACCCCGACCTGGGCGCCCTTGACCATATCGCCGGTCATTAGCACCTGACTTTTGAGCAGGATTGGCAGTTTGCTTTCTTTCTTGGTAGTTTTGTCTATATCTTTTTCAAAGTAGATCTCGGTGCCGGTCGGAAGTGTGTTTTGCAAGGCGATATTGAGCTGTTTACGACTGCCGCCCTCCTGCCACTGACCGGACTGAATGGCCTGGGCGATGAGCTGCGGCAGGTTGAGACCTGGGGTGTTGTCCACCAGCTTGAATTCAAGCTGAGCGGTGCGTCCGATGAGGTTCAAGGCCCGCTGCGCATCCTTGACCCCTGGCAGCTGAATGACGATTTCATCAGCCCCCTGACGAACAATGGCCGGTTCGGCCACGCCAAACTGGTCGACTCTGTTCCGGAGAATCTCTAAGGACTGGTCTACGGCCTTGTTATTGATAAAATCTATTTTCGCCTGTTTCAGGCTCAGAATAATTCTGGGGAAGCTTCCCTGGTCTGTCTGGAACTCGCTGTCAAGGTCGGGGAAATCCTTGCTGATGATTTGCTTGACTGTTTCGAGAGCCCCGCTATTGGGCAGGGTAAGGATGATCTTGCGTGTATCTCCGGAAGCGGTGCGAACCACGGTTATTTTTTTCTCGGCCAGGGCTTCCTTTAAATCCTGGGCAGAAAAATCCAGATTGTTTTCGATGGCCTTCTTGAGATCCACCTTGAGAACCAGGTGCATGCCGCCTTGTAGATCAAGGCCAAGCTTAAGCCCTGCCGGGGCGAGATATTTCTGCCACCAGACCGGTACCCTGGTGAAAGATGGGGCAACAGTCAGGCCGGCAAATATGGTGATAAAGAGCAGGAGGATGATTTTCCAGCGCAGGGAACTCGACATAGGCACTCCATGATGCGGGTTATTTGTGACAGCTCTTTATGCAGGCTGATTGAACCAGGATTTAGGCCGCCATGATTAGGTGCGGGATTATACTCCTCTTTTGTCAGAAGTCAAATTGCAAAAAGGTCCTCTGGCGCAATGATTATTTTGTTGAGTAATTTCCAGCTTTCCTATAATTGTAAGTGATATTTTTAATCTTACGCATTCCTGACCCAATGGAGACTTTAATATGAGCCAAGCTACTGGTTACAAGACAGACATTCTTTTGCAATCCGGGACAAATGAACTTGAGATTATCACCCTTTTTCTCCAGTGGCATGATCAGACCACCGGCGCCATCAGCAGAACGGCTTATGGTATCAATGCCGCTAAAGTGCGAGAGCTGGTAGCCATGCCTGAAACCTTGACTGAAATTCCAGAAAGTGTGGCGTCCATGAAGGGTATTTTCCTGTTACGGGACAGGACTATCCCTCTGATCGATCTGTGCGAATGGTTTGGCTATGAGCCAGATAGTTCTCCTGAGGCAAAAGCCAAATGGGTGGTTTTGGTCACTGAGATCAATGGTAAGTTTTTTGGTTTTATCGCTCACGGGGTTGATAAGGTTTATCGGGTCAGCTGGACGAAGATTCTGCCGCCTCCGGCAATTATTTCTCGTTATAGCAGTCTCACAGGAGTGTGCCTTGTAGATGGCAACATCATTCAAATGGTTGATTTTGAGAGCATAATCGCCACGATAGATCCCAGTATGGTTATTGATTCTGAAGCTCATGCCATTACGGAACGTCCTGTCGCTGACCAGGCCGATAAGGCCGTGGTTATTGCCGATGATTCACGGATTATTCAGGATCAGATCAGAAAAACTTTGGAAAAGGCAGGGTATCGGGTGGTCTCTCACGCGGACGGGCAGGATGCCTGGGAATATCTGGAGAAACTGCGAATCAATGGCACTGTGCATGACGAGGTGTTGGCTGTGGTCAGTGATATTGAAATGCCGCGGATGGATGGGCATAATCTTTGTAAACGGATCAAGGAAAATGAGGGGTACGCAGGCATTCCGGTTATGCTTTTTTCTTCATTAGTCAATGATTTGGCCCGCCATAAAGGGGACGCCGTGGGGGCTGACGATCAGATTGCCAAGCCAGAACTTGGCCAGCTTGTCACCAGGTTGCAGGCCTGTCTCCACAACTTGACCACCTGAGTTGCGATTTCGTGTATGCCGGTTTTTCTTAGCTGTCGCAGTTTTTTTGCATAATGCCGGATACGGACATGAAGAGCGTCATGCATATCTATCGGGCTAACAGGGTTGAAACACTGCTGGGTTCGTTGGCGGATGTTTTGCGCCAGCCGCTTGCTTCGCCGCTTGCCTCCGAATGTATTATTGTGCAAAGTAAGGGAATGGCCACCTGGCTTGCCATGCAGCTTTCCGACAGGTTCGGGGTATGGGCCAATCCTGATTTTCCCCATCCTCGGCAGTTTATCCAGCGCGTCCTGCGGGCCACCCTTGGAGAAGAAGGAGATGGGGCGCAGAGGTATAGCAGGGAACGGCTTGCCTTTGTGATCTCTGCCCTGCTGGATGACTGCCGCCACGACCCTGATTTTTCCCCCCTGATCTCCTACCTTGTTGATGGCCCGTTGAGCAAGAAACTCCAGCTTGCCAGGCAGATCGCCTATCTTTTTGATCAATATGCGGTATACCGGCCCGAAATGATCCTTGCCTGGGAGGCAGGTGAGAACCGGGCCTTTGCTCATGACCTGCCGAAAGATCTCTGGCAGCCCAAGCTCTGGCGCTTGCTGGTACAGCATCTGGGTTGCTGTTCTCCGGCCCGGCTCATGCTGCGAGCCAGACAAGCGCTGGCAGCGGGGGTGATTCCCTATCCGCATTTCTTGCCTGCCCGGGTTTCCCTTTTTGGCATCGATACTCTGCCTGGGGTCTATCTCGGCATCATGGGTGAACTGGCGCAGATTCTGCCGGTGCATTTCCATCTTTTTTCCCCGGCAGAAGGCTATTTCGCGGACATTCGTTCGCAGGCTGAGGCGCATCGCGCTCTGGCTCGTTTGCCTTCCGGCCTGGATGAGGCAGACTTGTATCTGGAGGTCGGCCACCCGCTTCTTGCCTCCATGGGGGCCATGGCCCGTGATTTTCAGGAGGTTCTTGAAAATGAGGTGCTCTATGTCGAGGCGGGAGAAGAATACACCGCCCATGCCGCGCCGCAGAACATGCTGGAAGTGCTGCAAAACGATATCCTGTATCTGAACCATCGCTGCCCGACAGGCGGCAACGCCGCTCCCTTGATTTTGGCTAAAGATGATGCCTCTCTTCGCATTCATGCCTGCCATAGCCGTCTTCGTGAGGTTGAGGTCTTGCAGGATCAATTACTGGCCTTGCTCCAGGATGATCCCGCTCTTGCCCCCCGCGAGATTGTGGTTATGCTGCCCGAGGTTTCAGCGTATGCCCCGCTCATCGAGGCGGTCTTCGGACTTTCTCCGGAGAACAAACGCTTTATTCCCTTTCGGATCGCGGATCGGTCTCTATTGAATGAGGCTCAGCTTATTGAGGTTTTTTTTCGTTTTCTGCAGCTGGCTACAGGCAGAATGTCGGCTTCTGAGGTGCTGGAGGTATTGGCCTGCGAGACCATCCACCTTAATTTTGGCATAACCTCCGATGACCTGCCACGCATCAGGCTCTGGGTGGAAAAGACCGGGATCAGGTGGGGGATTGACGAGTCGCATCGGGAGGCGCAGCAACAGCCGAAAGAGCGGCAGAACACCTGGCGGTTCGGCTTTGATCGCTTGGTGCTTGGCTATGCCGTCCAAGCTGAGGGCGCTTTTCTGGGCGAGGTTCTGCCTTATGATGAGCTCGAAGGCCAGAGTGCAGAGCTTGCTGGTCGTTTTATCCATTTTTGCGAAACCGTTTTCGCGGAGGCAGAGAAACTGTCTGCCTCTTGGGAGTTGCCAGATTGGCAGAGGGTTATAAACGAGCTGCTCCAGACCATTTTTCTTGAGGATTCCCCCCAGGCCTGGCAGTTGCAGAAGATCCGTGATGGCCTCGCCCAAATAACCCTTGAGGCACAGGATGCCGGGTTCAGCCAGCACCTTGATCTGAAGGGGCTAAGTATTTTGCTTCAGGAGAAGCTGTCCGGCCAGGCAACGGCCCAGGGTTTTCTGGAAGGCGGCCTTACCTTTTGCGGCATGCTGCCCATGCGTTCGATCCCCTTCAAGGTTATCTGTCTGCTCGGGATGAATGATGGGGATTTCCCCCGGATGGAGCATCCGCAGAGTTTTGATTTGCTTGCTCGTTATCCCCAGAGGGGCGATCGGGCTAAACGCAATGATGATCGGTATGTCTTTCTTGAAGCCTTGCTTGCCGCCCGTAGCAAATTTCTGGTTTTTTATCTGGGTAATACCCTGCGGGACGGTAAAGAGCTTCCTCCAGCCGTGGTGGTTGAAGAGCTGGTGGATAGCCTGACAGAGAGTTTCTTTCTTGAGTCATCTTCCTTAGATCAGGCCGCCTGTTTTGCCAAACGACGGGAAAAAATGCTGGATCGCCTCGTGACCCGGCATCCTCTTCAGCCTTTCAGTGAGAAGTATTTTTCTGGATCGGATGATAGGTTGTTCAGTTTTGCCGCAGAATACTGTCGAGCAGCCCAGGCAAAACAGACAGGACTGCGCGCTCGGCAGGCGTTTTTGTCAGAGACTTTGCCGTCTCTAACCTTGAGTCTCGCTTCGGTTTCTCTTGTGGATCTGTCTCGTTATTTTTCGCATCCAGTGCGCTGGTTTCTGGAAAATCGGCTTGGGCTTTTTTTGCAGGGCAAAAATCGGATGCTTCAGGATCGTGAGCCCATCCATCTCGATACTATTGAAAAATATCAATTGAGCCGTGATCTTCTGGCGATGAAAGGAGAAGGTCTATCAAGGCCGGAAATCCTGTTGGCCCGTTGGCGGGGGGCTGGGCGGGTTCCTCTGGGTCAGGGAGCGCAAGCGGTTTTTGCCGAAATCAGGGAGACGGTGCGGCCCATCGTGGAACAGCTTTTCAAGTATGGGCCAGGGGGGGACGATACAGAGCTGCCGCCTTTGCGCCGGGAAATAATGCTTTCTCCCGAGATTACCCTGCATGGCGAGTTGAGCGATAGATACCCCAATGGGCATTTGTACTGGACAAACAGCTTGCTCCATGGCCGGATACTTCTGCCGGTCTGGCTTGAGCATCTATTCCTCTCGGCCGTCGCTCCCGCGGATCAGTGTTGTGAAACCATCGTGATCGGCAGAGGCAGCGATAAGGGTTCCGCCCAAGTTTTTCGCCTGTCTCCGGTGCCAGAGGCCACCAATATATTGCTTGATTTGGCCAGCCTGTTCGCAGGCGGTTTAAGTGCGCCGCTGCCATTTTTTCCTAAAAGTGCCTTAGCCTTTGCGCGCACCATGTACGCAGGCAAGGGAACCGAACAGGAGCGGCTGAGTACCGCCTTTACCAGAGCCGAGGGAGAGTACCTGGGCAATGACTTTATCCCCGGGGAGGGAGAAGATCCTTACTGTTGCCAATTATTTGCCGATACTCTTCCCGTTTCCCCAAGTTACGTCAGGTATGCTGCAGACAAGTCCCCGGTTTTTGCCGAGCTTGCCACCCGCATTTTTACCCCCATGCTCAAGCGGATGGAAGAACTATGAGCCGGGTATTTGATCCGTTTATGGTAGATAGTGTTGGGGTGCAGCTTATTGAGGCCAGCGCCGGTACGGGCAAGACCTATTCCATCACCTCGCTTTATCTGCGCCTCTTGCTGGAGAGGCGTTTGACCGTAGAGCAGATTCTGGTGGTCACCTTCACTGAGGCGGCTACTGCTGAGTTGCATGAACGGATCCGCACGCGGTTGCGCTTAGCGACGCAGGCCTTTCAGGATCAGCACGGCGGGGATGATCCATTTTTATGCCAACTTATTGCGCGCAGCCTTGATCTGGAGGCAGACCGTCGTTTGCTTGCCCGGGCCATCAGCGATATTGATAAGGCCGCGGTTTCTACCATTCACGGCTTTGCCCATCGGGTTTTACAGCAGCATGCCCTGGAAACGGGGTTGCTCTTTGATCTGGAGCTCACTGGCGCGACCGAGACCCTGGTGCGGGAGATCAGCGATGATTACTGGAGCGGATTTTTTTACGCTCTTGATTACCGGCTGGCGAGTCTGATTCGCCAAGGTGTTTCGCCCGTCCACTTGCGTGCCTTGACCCAGGAGGCGATTCGGCATGGCGATTTTGCCATTGTCGGGGAGATTTCGGCGGCAGCAGAGATTCCTGACCTGATGGTGGAATACTGTCGACTCTATGCCGAGGCCAGGGCTTGCTGGCAGGAGCAGCGCGAAGCACTTGCGCAATATTTTACCCAGGCGGAGGGGCTGACAGCTTCCTTTAAAAAACAGTTGGCTCAAGGCCTGTTGACTCGGCTTGCTGATTTTTTTGTCCAGACAGAACCTCGGGCATTTGCCTTGCCCGGACAAGCGGAACTGCTTGCCGCAGATAACATTTTCCAGCCGGATGGCAAGGTGTTTACGGCAACGGCCCTGAAAAAAGGGGTGCGGCAAGATAATCCATTTTTCAGGCCTTGGGGTGCCTTGGTTGCTACGGCTGAGGCCCTGGCCAAACGTGGCCAGGCACTGTTTCTCGCCGGGGCCGCGCGCGCTATCCGGGGTGAATTGCCCAAGCGTCTGCTGGCTGGGCAACAGCAGTCCTTTGATGAACTCCTCACCGGTTTGGATCGAGCCTTGCAGGGCGGCAAGGGGACGGGGGAGCAGTTTGCCCAGCGGATTCGGAACCGGTTTCCGGTGGCGCTTATTGATGAGTTTCAGGATACCGATCCGATTCAGTATCGTATCTTCCGGACCATCTATCGGGGAGACGGTGACGAAGCCCTTTTTCTGATCGGCGATCCCAAACAGGCCATCTATGCCTTTCGGGGCGCGGATATCTATGCCTATCTTGAGGCTGCCGGTCAGGCGGAATCAGAAAAACACACCATGGGCACCAACTGGCGGGCTGATCGAAAAATGGTGGCGGCGCTGAACAGCCTGTACGGTGCGCTGGCCCAGCCATTTGTTGATTCCCGCATTGGCTACGCTCTGGTTGCCGCGCGTCCTGATGCGGAAGATCTCTGGCATTCCCCGAGCCTTGGTTCAGAGCCCTTGCAGTTTCTCACCCTGCCCGAAGGTCTTTGCCCAAGCAAGGGTGGGCGCCTGGTCAAAAATCAGCTTCTTCCCCTGATCCCTGATCTGGTGGCTGGAGATATCGTCGGGTTGCTATCCGGGGATGGGAAGATCGGTAATCGGGCGGTGCGGGCCGGGGATATTGCCGTGCTGGTCCGCACCAATACCCAGGCGGCGGAGATCCAGGCCGCCTTGCGGGGGCGAGGCATCAATGCCGTGCTGCAAAGCAAGGCCAGTGTCTGGGCCAGTCCCGAAGCGCAAGAAGTCTTAAGGCTTCTTGCCGCAGTGGCTGAGCCGGGCAACGAGCAATTGCTCCGCAAGGCACTGGCCACTGAGATGCTCGGCTTTACCGCCCAGGATCTTGAACGGCTCAACCAGATGGAAGCTGAGCTGCATGGACTTATGGGGCAGTTTGCTTTCTGGCAGGGACGCTGGGAGAAAAACGGGGTCATGCGGATGCTGATGGCCGCCTGGCAGGAGCATGGTGTTGCCGGGCGGTTGTTGTTGTTGCTGGTAGACGGAGAGCGTCGCCTGACCAATCTGCGTCATCTTGCCGAACTGCTCCAGGAGGCAGAGAGCCGGAATCATTTAAGCCCGGTCATGCTTGTGGACTGGTTGAGTCAGACCCTTGCCGCAAACGAGAGCGGGGAAGAGGCCGAACTGCGTCTGGAAAGCGATGAGGATGCCGTGCAGTTGGTTACTATTCATAGGAGCAAGGGGCTTGAGTATCCTCTTGTTTATTGTCCTTACCTCTTTATGGGCGGCGGAGGTGCCGGCAAGCAGCCCTTTGTCAGCCTCCATGATCCAGAGGACGATTGGCAGGGGAAAATCGTCCTTTTCCCCGATGAGCAGGCCCGGTCTCTGGCTGCTGGCGAGCGTTTTGCCGAAGAGCTCCGGCTGGCCTATGTGGCCCTGACCCGTGCCCGGCATGGCTGTTTTGTTTTTTGGGCACCGGTCTACGGGTATGATGCCAGCGCCCTGGCCTGGCTCCTGCATGGAGATCAGGCCAGTGCCGGAGAGCCAGGCAACCCGGAGGCGTTGCCTCTGGATCTCAAGGGATGCACTGCTCAGGAGTTGCTGGATCGGCTTATGGATCGCGCCAGTGCAGGCGAAGGCTGGCAGGTTCGCCAGGTGCAGATGGTTCCGGGCTCGACTGGTGAAGCGACCAGGCTGATTGCCCCAGTGCCTCTGGTCTGTCGTACCCCAATGCGCAAGCTTGCCCAGGTCTGGCGGATCGGTAGTTTTTCGCACCTCATAGCCCAGAGCGGCCATGACCCTGGAGAGCGGGAGCCGGAAGTCGAGGGCGCAGGTTTGGAGGAAGAAGCAGGGCCTTCGGAAATGTTGATGCCGACTCCTTCCGCCTCTTTGATTCCTCTGGCCCAGTTTCCCAAAGGCCCGCTGGCTGGCAATTTTTTCCATACGATTTTTGAAAAAGCATCTTTTCCGCAGGAGAACCCCACGCAGTTGCGGGAGCAGGTGCGAGAGCAACTGCGTTTTTATGGATATGCGGAGCTGTGGCTTGCCCCTGTCTGCCGGGCATTCGCCGAGGTTTTCAAAACCCCGTTGCGTGCAACTGAGCCCTTTTGTCTGGGAGATATCGGCAACACCCAGCGCCTCAACGAAATGCCCTTTACCTTTCCGCTGGGCGCAGGTTTGGGCGAGGATGCCAGCCTGTCCGCCGAACTTCTGGCCAGGCCGTTTATTGACCATCCTCTGGGGATTCCTTTAGGGTATGCCGAGGCCTTGCGCTTCTTGCGTTTTATCCCTCTCCGTGGTTTTCTTAAGGGCTTTATCGATCTGGTCTGCGTTTGTGGGGGTAAATGGTATTTGTTTGATTATAAGAGCAATCATCTTGGTGACAGCAGGGAGGATTATACCCGGAATAAACTGCCTGCGGCCATGGCTGGGCATCACTATTTCCTGCAATACCACATCTACACCGTGGCCCTGCATCGGTATCTGACCTGTCGTCTGCCTGGCTATGAGTATGAGCGTGATTTCGGCGGAGTTTTTTATTTATTTATGAAGGGGATGCATCCAGACTCCGGGCCGGAATTCGGGGTGTTCGCCGACTTGCCGCCCTTGGCCCGCATTGAACAGCTCTCGGGGATCTTCCAGAGTCTGGCAGGGGAGGGCGGAGCATGATCAGAGAGATTGAACAGCTCATTGCTGGCGGGAGGCTGGATCAGTTTGACCGCTATTTTGTCAGAGCCCTCCAGCGTCTTGCCCCCGCCACTGGCCCGCATATTCTTGTCCTCGCCGCTCTTGCCCGCAAGGCGGTGGGTAATGGCCATGTCTGTCTTGAGCTCAAACGGCTGGTGCCTGAGGATATTTTTTTAACGGACGCCCTGCCTTTGATAGAAGAATTGATCGCGGAGCTTCGGGAAAGCCCCCTGGTGAGCCGTGAGGGTAATCTTGCCCCACTGGTGCTCGAAGGAGAGCGGCTGTACCTGCAACGCTACTGGCGTTATGAAGAGGAGTTGGCCCGAGAGATTCGCAACAGGGTGACAAAACAGGTGACGGTGCGGGATGACCTGATGGCCTCTTGTCTCTCCCAGCTTTTTACCGGCACGGCGCAGGATGCCGGGCAGCGCGAGGCCTGCGCCGGAATTTTTAGGGAGCGTCTTGGCCTGATCACCGGTGGGCCCGGCACTGGCAAAACCACCTTGGTCGCGAAATATCTGGCTCTGCTTTTGCTTTATGCCAAGGCCTCAGGAGAGCCGCCGCCGCGCATCCTGCTTCTTGCTCCTACTGGCAAGGCCGCTGCCCGGCTTACTGAGTCCCTGCAGAAAAAAAAGGGGGAGTTGTCTTTGCCGCAAGAGTTGATTGCGGCCCTGCCCACCCAGGCGGCAACCATTCATCGGGCTCTGGGTTACCGGACGGATAATCCTGCCACCTTTCGCCATAACCGGGAAAATCCCTTGTCCTGTGAGGTTGTGGTGGTCGATGAGGCCTCCATGATTGACGTGGCCCTTATGGCCAAGCTCTTTGCGGCGGTGCCGCCTTCGGCACGACTTGTTTTGCTTGGCGACCCGGACCAGCTTTCTTCGGTGGAGGCAGGGTCAATCCTGGGGGATATCTGTGTTGCAGCCACGGATGGGGTTGAGGATAATCCCCTTGCCCGATGCCTTGTCCGGCTCAGAGAAAGCTTTCGTTATTCCTCGCATGAAGGGATCGGGGCACTCGCCGCCGCAATACAGGCTGGGAAGGCGGAGGAGGCGGCTTTTCTTTGTCAGCAGGGATCGGCAGAGGTTAATTTATTGCCTCCGCTTATGCAGAGCGATCCGGCTCATCCCCTGGCGGAGATGATTATGGCCGGATATCGTCCTTTTCTGGAGGCTGCTGACCCTTTTGCTGCCCTGGAGTTGTTTGAACGGTTTCGACTGCTCTGTGCCCACCGGCTTGGGCCGATGGGGGTCTCGTCTCTGAACAGGTATACGGAAAAGGTTTTAACCCTGCACAGGCTGATTGAGTCTAATGGCTTGTGGTACAAGGGAAGACCGGTGCTGATTCAGGCCAATTCTTACCCGTTGCGACTTTTTAACGGTGAGACCGGTATTATTTGGCCTGGGGAAGACGGCGAAGGGCTCAAGGCTTTTTTCTTTTCGCAAGGCAGGGATGGGCTTCGCAGCTATTCCTTACGCCAACTGCCTGTCCATGAAACGGCCTTTACCATGACCATCCACAAGAGTCAGGGCTCTGAATTTGAGCAAGTTGCCTTGATCCTGCCCGGAGAGGATTCGGCCCTGTTGAGCAGGGAGCTTCTTTATACCGGAATCAGTCGGGCCAGACGGCAAGTCGCCTTGGTTGGTCGCCCCCAGGAAATTGAGGCGGCGGTAGGCAGAAGGGTTGAGCGGGCCTCGGGGCTTGGAGAAAAATTGACAGCCTGAATTGGCTTGTTGGACGCCCGGCATGCGGTAAAAGGGGGATTTTCTAAGCCGTAATGATGATCTCGTGTTCAGGGCTGGCCGCATCTTGTCCTGGCAGCCAGATCGAGCATGGCTGACAATCCTCCTCTCTCTTCCGGGGTGAAGCCAAAAATATCCCGCCAGATTTCATCGCTTTCCATGCAAAGATAGAGGCAGGTGTCCGGGTCAAGGTAACGGGAAAGATGGTGGGCCATGTGCTGGTACATCTTGGTGCGCAGCGGCCGGAAGTAGCGGAATTTGTTGTCCAGCCCCAGGACAAACTCTTCATGAAAAAAACGTGATCTGGGGAATCGTCTGCTGGCAATATTTTTAAGGGCGGGGAGAAAACGCAGTGCTCCCATGCTGATCCAGACAATGCTTGCTGCCGGAACTGTGGCAAAGAGCCGGTCAATTGTCTCCTGATAACCTTTTTCCCAGCCGGGATGATAGATGAGCGGATCAAAATGAAAGGCCAGTTTGTAGCCCCAGGCGGCGCATTGGGCGGCCGCGGCCAGACGTTGATCCAGACTGGCGGTGCGCAGCTCTTCTCTGGCCATGATTTCTGTGCTGTTGAGCGACCAGGCCATGATGGTGCGGCCGCCATGTTCGCTGTGCTTCAGGTTGTCAAGAACAACCGCTTTTGATTTCAGCTCAAGCACCGCGTTGGGGATATCTTTGAAGAATTCAATGAGGATGCGGCTTAAGCCCGTGACTCGGTCCAGGGCCATACTGTCGGTAAATTCGCCGGTGCCGATGCGGCGAAAGGTCTGCGGTGTCTCGCTAAAGGTCGTGGTGAGTTCGGCCAGCAGATCATCGGTGTTGACAAAAAAGGAAAGCCAGGGGTTGTTGAGATAGGCCTGCAGGATACAATACACGCAGTCCATGGGACAGTTCATCCCGACATTGAGAACCTGGTAGTCGCAACAGCGGTATTCTCTGGTTGCGGGGCAGGGCTTCAAAAAACGGCCCCGGTTTTTGCAGAGGACAAGATGCCTTTTTCCGTGGCTGAGGTTTTGCGGCCCGGAAATGGCAGCGGAAAGGTCCGGCCCAAGCCGGGGCGGAATAATCCGTACCTCTCGTCCTGGAAGATTGGCAAGGATATTTTTGGTAAGTGGCAGATTCCGGCAGTCATCCTCCACATACACATGCTGGATAATGCTGGCCGGATCAAGGTCGGTGTTATGCGGCATGGTTTGGGCAGTCCTGGTTGTGTTTTGTTTGCGGCACCATACCGCAAAGAATCAGGGTGGCCAACGAGAAAATTCTTGACCTCTGGACGCATAATAAAAGATTATGTAAATATTGAAGTTGGGGACGGTAAATAAGGATAACTTCGGAACTGTTCCTGCGTAATAAGAAATAATACTCATCATACTCTATCGTTATTCCACTACTGAATAAAGGAAAGGAGGATCAATTATGGCAAATAAAGATGAGGTTAGTAAGCAGTTTCTTGATGCGTTAGAGTTTCGTGGGATTAAACGAAGAGATTTTTTGAAGTACTGTGGGGCAACTGCTATTCTGCTTGGCTTTTCTGAATCATTTGCGCCAAAAATCGCTGCGGCAATCGAAAACGCCACAAAACGGCAACCGGTGGTGTGGCTCAATTTCGCTTCTGATTCAGGCTGCACGGAGGCCTTTATCAAGGCAACCTACCCGAGCCCGGCCCAGGTAATCCTTGATATTCTAAGCGTTGACTATAACGAGACGATTATGGCTGCCGCAGGTAAGCAGGCTGAGGAGATTCTGGTCAAATCCCGGCAGGAGGGGGGCTACATCCTGATCGTTGAGGGCGGCATCCCGACCAAAAAAGGTCACGGCATGATCGGCAACAAGGAAATGCTTGAGGTGTTCAAGGAAAATGCCGGGCCGGCTATAGCGATCCTGGCCATTGGTAGCTGCGCCACCACCGGTGGGGTGCCAGCGGCCAAGCCCAATCCTTCCCAGATCATTGGAACCGCGGAGGCGCTTAAAAGGCTGGGAATCAGTAAACCGCTTGTTAACCTGGATCTCTGCCCTGTCAATCCTGAGTATCTTGTTGGGGTGGTGGTAAATTTCCTGCTCCTTGGCAAGATTCCCGATCTCGACCATTTCGGCAGGCCGAAGATGTTCTACGGCCAGACAATCCACGATAATTGCGAACGCCGGGCGCACTTTGATGCCGGCAGGTTTGTGGAAGTATTCGGTTCCAAGGAGGAGTCGCTCAATTATTGTCTGTATAAAATGGGCTGCAAGGGGCCCATGACCTGGTCTGCCTGTCCGAAGATCCAGTACAACGACAGGACCAGCTGGTGCGTCAAGGCTGGCGGCCCCTGTATCGGCTGCGCCGAACCCGGTTGGACCGATAAATTTGCCGGGTTTTATGAGCGCCTCCCCGGCGTCAAGATTCCTGGCATGGACGGGGTTGAGGCTGGGGCGGACAAGATTGGCGCAATCGCGGCGGCGGCAACGGCGGCAGGCATCGCGCTGCATGCAGTTGCCACTGGGGTGTCAGGTCGAATCAAGGATAAAGACGGAGGTGAAAAATAATGGCCAGGATAACCATAGACCCCTTTACCAGGATTGAAGGACACCTCAGGATCGATGTCGAGATCGAAGATGGCAAGGTCAAGGATGCCTGGACAACCGGAACCCTGTTTCGGGGATTCGAGATCATCTTGAAGGGCAGGGACCCTCGAGACGCTTGCCATATTACCCAGCGGATCTGCGGCGTCTGCCCGACCTCTCACGGTCACGCGTCTTCCATGAGCATGGACGACGCTTTCAAGATAAAGGTGCCCGCTAATGGCCGGATCATTCGCAATATCATCGAAGGCGCCCAGTTCGTTCACTCCCATATCCTCTGGTTCTATCACCTGAACGCCCTTGATTACGTTGATGTGGTTTCGGCTCTTTCGGCGCAACCTGCGGAAGCATCCTTGAAAAAGGTGCAGGCCAAACTGAAATCCTTTGTCGATTCCGGCCAGCTCGGGCCGTTCGCCAACGCCTATTGGGGCCATCCGGCCTATAAGCTGCCGCCGGAGGTGAATCTTATTGCCGTGGCCCATTACCTTGAAGCGCTTGAGATGCAGGCAAAGGCGGCCCAGGTAAGCGCGCTTTTCGGCGGCAGAATGCCGATGACCATGACCAGCCCTCCGGGAGGTGTCACCCATGTGCCGACGGTGGACGACCTGAAAAACTATCTCTTCAGGGTCAAGGAGCTTCAGGACTGGATTGATAATGTGTTTATTGCCGACCTGATGGCCATTGCCCCGTTCTATCTTGATGCGGCAGGCGTTGGCAAGGGCCCGGCAAATTTCCTTTCCTGGGGAGTGTTCGAGGATGCCTCCTTTGATCCAAAAAAACGGCTGTTGCCCCGTGGCGCGATCTTCGCCGCCGATTTTCCGACGGTGCATGAGGCCAGAGCGGTTGATGTGCTGGAGTATACGGGCCACAGCTGGTACAAGGACTCAAAACCGCTCAACCCGGCCGTTGGGGTGACTGACCCTGAATACACTGAATATGATCCGGACAAAAAATACACCTGGGCCAAAGCGCCACGTCTTCAGGGTAAGCCCATGGAGGTTGGCGCCCTGGCGCGCATGGTTGTGGCCTACGCATCCGGCCAGCCCACGGCCAAAAAACTGATCGATGACACCCTTGCCAAGATCGGCCATCCTGGACAGCCACAGGTGCTTTTCGGGATCATCGGCAGGATTGCCGCCCGGGCGCTGGAATGCAAGATGGTGGCGGATTCCATGTATCAGTGGGGCATGGATCTTATTGAAAACATCAAAAAGGGAAATACAGCGGTGTATGCCGATTACCAGATACCCGATAAAGCACAGGGGATTGGGCTTTGGGAAGCGCCGCGCGGCGCTTTGGGGCACTGGATTGATGTGGAGGACAAGAAGATAAAAAATTATCAGTGCGTGGTGCCCACGACCTGGAATGTTTGTCCGCGCGACGATAACGGGGTGCGCGGACCAATCGAAGAAGCGCTTATCGGGACGGAGGTCGCCGACGCGGAAAAGCCGCTGGAGGTCATGCGCGTGGTGCATTCCTTTGACCCGTGTCTCGCCTGTACGGTGCATGTGATTCATCCTGAATCCAACCGCATTATGGACTTCAAGGTCTCGTAAGGGAGGACGCCATGGCACAAAAACTGACGAAAACATGGAGCCTCGGCTACATTATCGAACACTGGACCAGGGTGATCGCCATAGCCGTGCTCACCTTTACGGGTTTTTATATCCATTGGCCCTTTATCGCTGGTGGGCTTGAGTGCTTGCTCATGTCCTGGATGCGGTTCTTGCATTTTGTTGCTGCCTATGTGTTGATTTTAGGGTTGGTGGTCAGGGTCTATATGGCATTTCGCTCGACCTTTGACGCGGACTGGAAGGATTTTGGGATCATCAGGAATATAAAAAATATCCCGGATAGCCTTGGTTATCACCTTTTTATTAAAGGTTCGCACAAGGATTACCGGAAGTATGATCCGCTGCAGGCCTTGATATACCTTTGCGTTGCCGCAGTGATTGTCGTTGCCGCTTTTACCGGGGGGGCGCTTTATCAGGGAAACATCTTCGGATTTATCCAGGCCCCTGACAGTTTTTTGTGGGTAACAGCGCTTCTTGGTGGTGAATCTGCTACCCGACTCGTGCATATCCTGTCTATGTGGTTCTTTATCGTGTTTGTCTTGATCCACGTTTACATGAGCATCATGACCACGATGGTGAACAAGGACAAGACGCTGACCTCCATATTGACCGGCTATAAGCTTAAAAAGTTTTCTAAATGATCTCAACTGAACAGATCCGGGGAGGCGCTGCCATGCCTCCCCGGAAAATTCTTATCCTCGGGGTGGGCAATCTGCTGCTCAAAGACGACGGTTTCGGTGTTCATCTTGTCAACTCCCTGAAAGACACGGTTTTGCCAGATAACGTGACGCTGCTGGAAGCCGGTACAGTGAGTCATCAACTGATTCCCCTGCTGCACGAAATCGACCACCTTATTGTCATTGATGTCGTCGAAGCGGGTGACACCCCTGGCGCACTCTTTCGTTTTTCTCCTGATGAGATGAAATTTCCGGTTGCCCCGCAGGCATCGCTGCACCAGATCAGCCTTGTTGACGTTCTCCATATGGCGGCGCTGACCGGGTCGAAACCAAAGACTGTTATTATCGGGGTGCAACCTAAAGATGTATCCTCATGGTCCATGGAACTAAGCGATGAACTCCTCGCCGTGATTCCGAGGGTGCAAGAGCTTGTTTTCGAGGAATTGACTAAGCTGACTCTGAATTACGATTCCTATGCAGTTACAAGTAATGCATGAAATGTCGCTGGCCATCAATATTGTTGAGCTTGTTTCGGCAAAGGCGCAGGCCGCTGGAGGGCAGAGGATTACCTCGGTCGAACTGGAGGCGGGCAAGCTGTCTGGGGTGATGGTTGAGGCGTTGGTATTCTGTTTTGAGGCCGCCGCCCGCAATACCCTGGCAGAAGGGGCGTTTCTTGAGATTCGTGAGATTGAAGGTCGTGGAAACTGCCTGGCCTGTGGCCATTCCTTTATTGTGGATTCCTTGCTTGGGCAATGCCCACAATGTGACGGTTATGCAGTGGAGATTGTGCAGGGCAGGGAATTGAAGGTTTTGTCCTTAATTGTTGACGAAGAATAGGTGAAATCATGTGTGATTCCTGCGGCTGTAGTCAGCCAGATAACAGCGTAACCATTAGAAAGCCGGGCCAGCCCATGTCCGGCTCTGGCTCGGCAGATCACCATCATGCACGCAAAGGTCGCTTGATCGAGGTGCGGGAGGCAGTGCTCGGAAAAAATGATGGGATTGCCGCGCATAATCGGGAGTTTTTTGAGGCAAGGCGGATCGTGGCCCTCAATCTGGTCAGCTCGCCTGGCTCGGGCAAGACCACGATTCTGGAACGGACTATTCTGGCACTTCGAGGTGAGATCCCCATGGCGGTTATCGAAGGGGATCAGCAGACCATGCTTGATGCCGAACGGATCGAGACTGCCGGGGCGCCTGTTGTCCAGGTGAATACCGGGGCTGGTTGCCATCTTGACGCGGACATGGTGCATAAGGCTCTGCACCAGATGGAGCTGGCAGAGAAATCCCTGCTCTTTATCGAAAATGTCGGCAATCTGGTCTGTCCGGCCATGTTTGATCTGGGCGAAGCGGCCAAGGTGGTGATCATCAGCGTCACTGAGGGAGAGGACAAGCCTCTCAAGTATCCGGCCATGTTTGCCGCGGCCAGTCTTTGTCTGATCAATAAAATCGACCTGCTTCCCCATGTGGATTTTGATGTTGCCCGCTGCCGGGAATATGCCCTGCGGGTGAATCACCAGCTGGAATTTTTTGAGATCTCCGCCAGGACCGGCGAGGGCATGTCTGCTTGGTTGGACTGGCTGCGGCGGCAAATCATTTAATGCCAAGCGAGCGTTGGAAGATATTGGTCAGCGGCATTGTCCAGGGCGTTGGTTTCCGGCCTTTTGTTTACCGGTTGGCCTCGGGTCGCGACCTGGTCGGTTTTGTGGCCAATACCCCGGAGGGGGTTGCCATTGAGGCCCAGGGGCCGGTTGCCCAGCTTCAGGATTTAATGGTTGCCTTGCGGGAAGAAGCCCCTCCCCTGGCCCAGGTCGGCGAGATCGTTGCTGTGCCAATCCCTCTGCGCCTGGAGGGCGAATTTATCCTTCGACACACGGCGAACTCCGGGCCGATCTCCACCCTGATCTCCCCCGATGTGGCCGTGTGCGAGGCCTGTCTGGCCGAGTTTTTTGATCCTGCTGACCGAAGGTTTCGTTATCCCTTTATCAACTGTACCAACTGCGGCCCCCGCTACACCATTGTCCAGCGTATCCCCTACGATCGTCCCCATACGACCATGCGTGGTTTTGTCATGTGTGCCGCCTGTCAACGGGAATATGATGATCCTGGCAACCGGCGGTTTCATGCCCAGCCCAACTGTTGCCCCGAATGCGGCCCGCGGCTCAGTCTGCTTGGGGCGGATGGTCGGCAGGTGGCTGAGCGTGATGAGGTGCCCAAAGAGGTGGCCCGGCGGTTGGCGGCGGGTGAGATCGTGGCGGTCAAGGGGGTGGGCGGTTTTCATCTGGCGGTGGACGCGGCCAATGCCAAGGCCATAGCGCGTCTGCGCCAGAGAAAAGGGCGGGCGGCCAAGCCTCTGGCGGTGATGGTGCCTGATCTGGCAGCGGCCCGAAAGGTGTGTCGGTTAGAGGCCTTGGAAGAACAAGCTCTCACAAGTCAAGAGCGGCCTATTGTTCTGGCCGGCAAAAAAGAGGGGCATGGCCTGGCGGCAGAGGTCGCGCCGGGATATGATCAGTTCGGCCTTATACTGCCCTATGCCCCGCTCCATTACCTTCTTTTTCAGGAGTCGGCACAGGCCCTGGTTATGACCAGCGCTAATCTTAGCGAAGAGCCGATCTGTATTGATAACGATGAGGCGGTTCAACGTCTGCTCGGGATCGCCGACTGTTTTCTCGTGCATGATCGGGGCATTAATCTGCCCTGCGATGATTCGCTGGTCGCTCTTCAGGCCGGAATGATCCGTCAGATTAGGCGCAGCCGAGGTTTTGCCCCAAAGCCCATCGGGCTGACGGAGACAGGGGCGATGGTTCTTGGAGTGGGGGCGGAACTTAAGAACACTGTCTGTCTGCTTAAAGAACATCAGGCCTTTTGCAGCCAGCATATTGGGGATTTGAAAAATCTGGAGGCCTACCGGGTCTTTCAGCAAAGCCTTGGCCAGTTGGCTGCACTTTTTGAAATTAGTCCGGTCCTGGTCGCTCATGATCTGCATCCTCAGTATCTCTCAAGCCGCTGGGCCGCAGAGCAGAAGGTGCCAACCCTGGCTGTGCAGCACCACCATGCCCATCTGGTCGCCTGTCTGGCCGAGAACCGGCAGACTGGCCCGGCCATCGGCATTATCCTCGATGGGGCAGGGTACGGGCCGGATCAGACCATCTGGGGTGGTGAGGTTCTCTTGGGGGATGCCCGTGGCTATCAGCGGTTTGCCGCCCTGGAATCCTTGCCTCTGCCGGGCGGCGATGCCGCGGTTCAGGCACCCTGGCGGACGGCTCTGAGTTATCTCCATGCCGCTTTTGGCATGGATCTGCCCGACCTGCCCTTTATGGCGGCTCATGAGTGCGGGCCGATTCTGGCCATGGTGCAAAAAGGGGTGAATTCTCCTCTGACCAGCAGTTGCGGCCGACTCTTTGACGCGGTGGCTGCCATGAGCGGGGGCAGGCAGATCATCCAGTATGAGGCCCAGGCGGCCATTGAGTTGATGCAGATTGCGGGAGGGCTTGGCAAGGAGCTATTTCCCTTCGAGGTTTATGAAGAAGATGCTATAGCTGAGTTGAGCAGCTTGCCTGCTCGTACGAAACTTATACCCGGAGGGTGCATAGCTGAGTTGAGCAGCTTGCCGGATTTTATGCCCTTCAGGGTGCAAACAAAACTTATGCCCGAAGGGTGCATGTTGAAAATCTCGGTGCGTTCCTTGATCCGGTCGGTGACCGAAGCCTTGCAGAGCGGCATGACGCAAAGCGAGATTAGTCGAAGGTTTCATGCCTGGCTGGTTGCGGCCTTTACCCAGGTGGCCGAAGAGGCGCGTCGTCGGGAAAAAATCAACACCGTGGTCTTGAGTGGCGGTGTTTTTCAGAACCGGTTGCTTCTGGAGGGGCTGGTTGCCTCTCTGGGGCGAATTGGATTTCAGGTCCTGCTCCATAAAGAGTTGCCTTGCAATGATGCCTGCATTTCCTTGGGGCAGGCTGTTATTGGCAGGCAGGCATTGAAAAAAGGGTGAGTACATGTGTCTGGCGATTCCCGGTAAGGTGGTGGAGATATTTCAGGAAAATGGCTTAACTATGGGTCATGTGGACTACAGCGGGACGGTCAGTAAAGTCTGTCTTGCGTATGTGCCCTTGATTGCGGTGGGCCAGTACACCGTGGTGCATGCAGGGTTTGCCCTGTCGGTGCTGGACGAGGAAGAAGCGCAGCAGAGTTTCGCGGTCTGGCAGGATTTGATCCAGGCTGCTGCGGCTCAGGGCACGGATATCTTTGGTAAACCGTTGGACAAGCCGTTGTAAAAATGTTGGACATTTCATCTGGTCAAAACGGCATAAGGAGCCGTAAAGGAACGATTGCCATAATTGTATAAGTCGTTTTTTAACGGCTCCTAAATAAAGAGGTTCATTTACCCCCATGAAATTCGTTGATGAATACCGAGATCCGGCTCTGGCCGGAGGTTTGCTTGAGGAGATCAGGCACACCGTGACCCGGCCCTGGGTGGTCATGGAGATCTGTGGCGGTCATACCCATGCTATCATGAAAAATGGCCTTGATCAGCTCTTGCCTGGCCAGGTAGAGCTGGTGCATGGGCCTGGTTGTCCGGTTTGCGTTACTCCGATGGAGATTATTGATCGGGCCGTGGCCATTGCCGCAATGCCTGGGGTGATCTTTACTAGCTTCGGAGATATGCTCCGGGTGCCGGGCAGCGTTGCCAGCCTGTTTATGGTAAAATCTGCCGGGGCTGATGTGCGGGTGGTTTATTCACCCCTGGAAGCTGTGGCCCTGGCCCGGCAAAATCCGGAGCGGGAGGTGGTATTTCTGGCGGTTGGTTTTGAAACAACGGCGCCGGGTAATGCCATGGCCCTGCTGCAAGCCAGACGGGAGGGGCTGACGAATTTCAGCCTGCTGGCCAGTCATGTTCTGGTGCCGCCTGCCATCCGTGCTTTACTCTCCTCGCCCGGCAATCGGGTGCAGGGCTATCTGGCTCCAGGGCATGTCTGCACGGTTATGGGCTGGCAGGAATACGAGCCGCTTGCCGAGCAATTTCGGGTACCCATCGTAGTCACCGGCTTTGAGCCTGTCGATATTCTCGCCGGTCTGCTGATGGTTCTCCGTCAGCTTGAGGCTGGCCGCCATGAGGTGGAAAATCAGTATGGCCGCTCGGTGAGTCGGGAAGGCAACCTGGCGGCACAACAGGTTTTGGACGAAGTCTTTGCCGTGAGTGATCGCCCCTGGCGAGGGATTGGGGTATTGCCTGCCAGCGGCCTGGTGATCAGGGAGCATCTCGCTGCCTATGATGCCGAGCGCAAATTTGCCGTGGATACCATCAAGGTGCGGGAATCAGAGCTGTGCAAGAGCGGCGGCGTATTGCAGGGGTTGATTAAACCAGATGGCTGTCCGGCCTTTGGCCGGGAATGCACCCCGGAGCATCCCCTGGGGGCGACCATGGTTTCGGGCGAGGGGGCTTGTGCCGCTTATTATACATACCACAGAACGCGTCATGACTGATCTGAAGCCGGAAGATTTTGGTTGCTCCTTGCCCATTATGGAATATGAAACAATCCAATTGGGGGGGGTAATCGAGGTCCGACCAAGTTTATCCGTGATTCTGGTTTCTCTCTTTTGTGGGCGAATGTCCGAAACTCTAACCTGCCCCCGGGATTCTCGCGATTAGCTGCAGAAGATACGATTAAGCGTGAGCGGCTTTGTTCAATATTTCGGCGGCCCATTGATTCAGGCTTTTACCTGCTGATTCTGCGGAGGCGGCAACAGCCGCATGGATTTCGGCGCTGACGCGGATAAGGAGCTTGCCGGAGTACGGTTTGTTTGGCCGTTGACCAAGTGCTTCACAGGCGGACAGATAGCCGTCAACTGCTTCCTGGAAAGAGTTTTCCAGTTCGTTGACCGTTTTTCCATGGAAGCCGACAATATCTCGTATTCCGATGATGTGGCCGACAAAAATGTGGTCTTCTGCGTCAAATTCAACACGAGCAGCGTAGCCCTTGTATGTCATTCCGTTCATGGTTTTACCCTCAATTCTGTTAGAAAGTTACGGGCATCTTTTACCCGATACCGGAGCGCAGCCTTGTCAGGGTGTGGACGATGGAAGGTGACGCGGAGGCCATCCTTTTCAAAAGTGACCGTGGAACCATTCCCTTCCAGAACTCGGCAACCAATGGCTACCAGCAATGATTCAATTTCGCGCCATTCCATATTGCCGTTTACCTGTTCGGCGAATATGGCCTTCAGTATCTTCCTGTGCTTGCTGTTCATGTTGGTAATGATAGCAAAATGTGTTAGCACTGTCAAAGAAAAACTATCATGACCGACTTGACCGATTTTTATACGGAGTAACGAATTGCCCCCGTCACGAATCGGGCTGGGCAGCTAACGCCGCGATCACCAGCGGTGCTTTCCCCGCCTGGTGAATTGCGTGGTTGGGCATAAGGGAATTTCTATGCAGAAACCCTCTAATATCAGAGAGACAAAAGACGGACTTTTCGAGGTGTCAAGTGGACGAAAGATCATTAGCCCCCTTGATTTCAGAGAAGGTGATTATTTAAGCCGTTCTGCTGCTTGTTTTGGGAATTTTGAAACAAGCCACTCTAAGACAGCAATTTGGTCGGCGTTTGGTGCCCGCCGTATTTGAGATAGGAGCTTTATGGCTGTTGGACGATCAAGGGTTATATTCGCTGCACCTTCATTGCAGACTGAACAAAGAGCGCGAAGATTTGAATATGCGTCGTCACCACCTTGGGACTTGTCTTTGATATGCCCAATATGGAGTCTTGCTTTCCTGCCGTCAAATGGGTGCATATCCCCGGCGGCAATACCGCACATTTGGCAAGTAAACCCGTTTCTGTCGAGGACATACGCCCGTATTTCTTTTGACATGGTTCGGGCAAAAGAAGGGAAAATTTTTGTGTCAATAAGTAGATACTGGCCAGGACGCAAGTCGCTTCTGTCGTTGTGCGTGACAATGTTCATGCCCTCTTCGTTGCGAAGCTCCCTGACACGCCTTGCCCATTCACTTTTATTGCCTGATGCGGCGCGTATGTCGTCGGACTCCAGCACCTCCCCTACGTGTTGGAGCAGAAAGGCTTTTATTTTCTTTCTCGCCCCTGGTTCGCGTGGTGGCATTATTTTACGCTCCTTAACCCTGTTTTGCTCCTCGCTGCCGACTCAAATGCAGCGAGTATTGAAGAACCTGCGGCACTTGCGACGGGAGATGGGAAAGCGTTCCCTACTTGTCGGTAGGCTGATGTCTTTTTGCCAGAGAACAACCACGAATCCGGGAAGCCCTGAATGCGAGCCGTCATGCGAACAGTAAGGCGGGGGCTACCGACAAAATCCCTTAACGGCGGGCTGTCGGCCAAACCATGCCCGTCAACTCCTATTGAAGCCCATGCCGCTTTTGCTCTTGTTGGGCCAAGGTCAGGGCCTCCATGTTTTTTGGAGCCACCGACCAGCGTAGGGGCGATATCGTTTGCTCTTTCGCGCCACTTAGCTACTCCTCTCCAAGAATGCTCACTCATGAGGTCAAACAGCAGTTCACCAACTGTTGGAGGTGTAGTAATTTGGGGGGTAGGCCATGAAAAATGTCCTACCAAGTCTTTTTGGATGGCGACAAAAATTACACGGGGGCGAAGTTGAGATACCCCATAGTCAGAGGCGTTATGAAGTCGCCATTCTGTATGATAGCCAAGGCTGGCAAGCTGGTTTTTGATATGCTTCCGGTAGTCTTCAAATACTGCGTCAAGCATACCCCGGACATTTTCAAGCATGATTGCCCTTGGTCTTATTTCGTCCGCCAACCTTATGGCTTCGGGAAAAAGGTCGCGCTCGTCGTCGCTGCCAAGTTGTTTCCCGGCTTTGGAAAATGGCGGGCAGGGAACACCTCCCGCCAAAAGGTCAATGCCTCTGTACTTCGTACCAGAGAAAGACCTGATGTCACTGTTAATGACGTTCCATTTCGGTCGATTCAGCAGCAAGGTGTCACAGGCGGCTTTTTCGATTTCCACAAGTGCGACATGATTAAAGCCAGCAGTTTCCAGGCCGAGGGCTTGTCCTCCAGCCCCGGCGCATATTTCAATAGAACATGGCATAGTTTTCTACCTCCATTTTTTGGTATTTCGGCAAGTATACCATGGAATGGATATTACACAATTACCTTCTCTCTTTCTTGAGGGGTGGCACAAAATAAGGAGAATGGAAAATGATGACTGGTTGTGATTACCCGAGTCTTGACCCCCAAGTGGCGTACCCTGTTCAGGTTTTACGAGAGCACGGAATAGATACTTTTGAATCCTGCCAAGGAGGGGACGGCCACTGTTTCAAGTATCCTGTGATTAGGTTTTTTGGCGACAAAACCGAAGGTTACAAAGCATTCGATATTCTGGCTAAACACGGTTTTATTGTATGCCACTTGCAAAGATACTGGAGCATAACTAATAACGAGATCGGTGCCCCACACTGGCAACTTGAATTATCGGAATTTGGACAACCGATCCCGTCTTAATGGTTACGACAATTTACTGCAATGTTCACACAAAGGTCTACCTGCTGTTCCCGATCTTTTATTTTGAACTTCGATGTTGTTGCCTTCAGTGCACTTATCGTTGTTGTGGTGCACATTCTTGGTATTAAGCTTAACTGAGTGAAACGGAGCCACTTTAGCCATGTTTGATACCTCGCATATAGTTTACGTTGCCAGTAAACTCGAAATCAATATTTTTACACCCGTCGAAGCCATGATGTCTGTCTTATTTTTATATTTTTGTATTCAGCGGCTCAAGGCCTCAATCCTGGGGCGATGAGCGCATAACCAGTTAGTATATAGTTTTTCCGGATAACTCCGGGCCACAAAAAAATATTGACACTTTTTTCCGTTCAGGTACGCTGGCTGCTAACGTGATAACTCCACAAACCTCATGTTATCAAGAAAACTCGATAAGCAAAATTCGCCATGACCAATGTGCCCCCGGAGATACTTGCCAGGTTTGACGCTCGCCTTGCCCGAGAGCCTGTCCCTGAACAACTTTACTCTTTTTACCGAAGATGGCTGCGATTTTATTCCGATTTCTGCCACAAGTACCAGCATGATCCCGCAAACAGGGAAAGTCTGTCGCCTTTTCTTGCGAAGCTGGCCGAGAAAAAGCAGTCCAGTCAATTCCGGAAACAAGCGGCCCATGCCATTTCGCTTTTCTATGATGACATGCCATCAGCCACTATTGCACCGGCCCCGAGCCCCTCACCGCCGCCACAACCTCGGGCACCGGCAAACAC
>DOZO01000054.1:44647-50274 GCA_003517965.1 Desulfobulbaceae bacterium | reverse complement strand
TGAGCAGGCCGATGACAAAGCATGATGTGGTGCTGCTGAACGCTTACTACTGATCTGACTTGAGCACTGCCAAAAAGGCGCTCTGCGGGATCTCGACGTTGCCTACGGTTTTCATCCGCTTTTTCCCGGCCTTCTGTTTTTCCAGCAGTTTTCTCTTGCGGCTGATGTCGCCGCCGTAGCATTTCGCCAGTACGTCCTTGCGCAGGGCCGAGATGGTTTCCCGTCCGATGATGTTGCCGCCCACTGCCGCCTGGATGGCGATCTTGAACATCTGGCGCGGTATTTCCTCTTTCAGTCTTTCGCAGGCATGGAGGCCGCGCGCTCTGGCATTGGCGCGGTGTACCAGCTGGGAGAGGGCATCCACCCGCTCGCTGTTCACCAGGATGTCCAGCTTGACCAAGTCGCTTTCCCGGTAGTCCAGGAGATCATAATCAAAGGAGCCATACCCCTGGGTGATGGATTTAAGCCGGTCATAGAAATCGTAGATGATCTCCCCTAAAGGCAACTCGCAGGTAAACTCGATCCGGCCTGGTATGGGGTAGTGGTAATGGGTTTTTTCACCGCGCCGTTCCATGCACAGGGTCATCACCACCCCCATGTAGCGTTCCGGGATGAGGATGGTGGCCTTGATAAAAGGCTCCTCGATGCGTTCGATGGTGGTCGGGTCCGGATAGTGAGCCGGGTTGTCCACCTCTTTCATGGTACCGTCTTTAAGAAAGATCTTGTAGTTTACCGAAGGCACAGTGAGGATCAGCGAGAGGTCAAACTCCCGTTCCAGACGTTCCTGAACTACTTCCAGATGGAGCAGGCCCAGGAATCCGCAGCGAAAGCCGAAGCCCAATGCGGTGGAGGCGTCCTTCTGGAAGGAGAGGGAAGCGTCGTTTAGGGTGAGCTTTTCTAAAGCCGTGGCCAGGAGCTCATAATCGTCAGTGGAGACGGGATAGATGGAAGAAAACACTACCTGCTTGATCTCCTGGAATCCTGGCAAGGGCTTGGCGCATGGCCGGTCTTTCAGGGTAATGGTGTCTCCGGGCCTGGTGTCGGTGATGTTTTTGATTCCGGCGATGATGTAGCCGACCTGGCCGGCGCTCAGTTCTTTCTGGGGTTCACGGGTCAGGCGGAAAAACCCAACCTCTTCGACCCGGTAGGCGGCATTGTTGGCCATGAAAAGCATGGTGTCCCCGGCCTTGATTCGTCCTTCAAAGAGGCGGCAGGAGATGATGGTCCCTCGGAACGGGTCATAGGAGGCGTCAAAGATCAGGGCTTCGAGAGGTTTATCCGGGTCTCCCTTGGGTGGGGGCAGAAGATTGACCACTGCCTCCAGCACTGCATCGACGCCTTGGCCAGTTTTTGCGGAACAGAGCTGGATGTGGCTGGCATCAAGGCCCAGATCTTCCTCGATCTGCAGGGCAACCCCTTCCGGGTCGGCTGAGGGGAGATCAATCTTGTTGATGACCGGGATTATCTCCAGGTCATGTTCCATGGCCAGGTAGAGGTTGGCCAGGGTCTGGGCTTCAATGCCCTGGGCTGCGTCAACGAGCAGCAGCGCCCCTTCGCAGGAGGCAAGAGCCCGGGAGACCTCATAGCTGAAATCGACGTGGCCGGGGGTGTCAACGAGGTTTAAGATATAGTCCTTGCCGTTTTTGGCCCGGTAGGGCAGGCAGATCGCCTGGCTTTTGATGGTTATGCCCCGCTCCCGTTCGATATCCATGCTGTCCAGGAGTTGATCGTGGAACTGGCGGTCGGTAACCATGCCGCAGAGCTGAATAAAGCGGTCGGCCAGAGTGGATTTTCCGTGGTCGATATGGGCGATTATGCTGAAGTTTCGAATATTATCCATGGGTGATCCGGGAGTATCCTGTTTTTTCGGCCAGGCGGTTGTTGTACTGTGTCAGAAACATGAAAATGCGTAGAGGCAAGTCCTGAACCTATAGAGCAGGCTATCTATCATAAAAAGATAACCTTGCAAAGGCAATTTAAAAAATGCCACTGCCTCAACAGGTTAAACCGACGGGCCTGCGCTCAGGGCGAAGCTGCTGCTGAACGGATACGTGGAAAGAGATTGACCTTTAGCGCAGTTCTAAGTCATAATCATCTCATGAAAGAAGATCCGGAAGTTTTCGAAATAATCAATGATGATGAGGATGGGCAGGAAACGCTGCATCCCCTTGTTGCCCTGCCGGATGATGACAATCTCCCGGCCTTGGGCAATGCGGCTCTCCATCGCTATCTGCAGGAAATCAGTCAGTATAAGCTCATGAGCCGTGAAGAAACTGATGAGCTGTCCCGGTATTTCCAGGAAACCGGCGATTCTGAAGCCGCCTACAAGCTGGTGACTTCCAATCTGCGCCTGGTAGTCAAGGTGGCCATGGATTTCCAGAAATACTGGATGCAGAATTTCCTTGATCTTATCCAGGAGGGCAATGTCGGTCTGGTGCAGGCGGTGAAAAAATTTGACCCCTACCGGCAGGTGAAGTTTTCCTATTATGCCGCCTACTGGATTCGGGCCTATATCCTTAAGTTCATTATGGATAACTGGCGATTGGTCAAGATTGGCACTACCCAGGCCCAGCGCAAACTCTTTTTCAGCTTGAATAAAGAAAAAAAACTGTTAGAGTCGCAGGGTTTTGCCCCCGAGGTAAAGTTGCTGGCCCAACGACTCAATGTTAAGGAAAGCGAAGTCATTGAGATGAGCCAGCGCATGGATAACTGGGATGTTTCCCTGGAAAGTCCGGTGCGGGAAGGCTCTGATGAGGAGCAGAAAAACTTTCTGCCCATGCTCGGAGCCACCGTGGAAGAAAAGGTGGCTGAAAAGGAAGTGCAGGAGTGGATGTCAGAGGTTCTTGAGAAACTGCGTGGCACCTTGAATGACAAGGAAAAGGCTATTCTGGCTGACCGGTTGCTGAGCGACGAACCCCTCACCCTGCAGGATATTGCCGACAAGTTTGATATTTCCCGGGAACGGGTCCGTCAGATTGAGGCCAATCTCCTGAAAAAGATGCGGACATATTTTGAAAATGAAGTCCCTGATATCAAGGATTTTCTTACGGAGTTTCTCAACCCTTGGCGGTGAGCGTTTGCTGTCCGACTCCGCTATTTTAAACATGTGGGAAAAAAGACTTTATGCGAGTTCCCCTTTTAGATTTGCATGGCCAGATGGCCCCTCTGCGCGATGAGATCCTTGCCGCAGTGACCGAGGTCATTGATTCGACTCAGTACATTCTCGGCCCCAAGGTCGAACGGTTTGAAAAAAATATCGCTGCCTACTGTGGTTCCGGTCATGGGATCGGTGTTGCCAGCGGTACGGATGCCCTGCTTGCCGCGCTCATGGCTCTTGAAATCGGCCCTGGCGATGCGGTTTTGACTACGCCTTATTCTTTTTTTGCTACTATGGGCTGTATCCTTCGCCTGGGTGCAAAACCGGTTTTTGCTGATATAGATCCGGTGACTTATAATATCGACCCGGCGTGCATGGCTGAGGTTCTGGCTGATGATGCCCGGTCAGGCAAGCGGATCAAGGCGATCATCCCGGTGCATCTCTACGGTCAATGCGCCGACATGGGGCGGATTCTTGCCTTGGCCCAAGAGTATAACCTGCCGATAGTAGAAGATGCCGCCCAGGCCATTGGCGCCTTGTATCCCATGCAGACCGGTGGCCAAACCGTCTGGCAGCGGGCAGGTTCCATGGGGAAAGCCGGTTGTTTCTCCTTTTTCCCCAGTAAGAATCTTGGCGGCATTGGCGATGGCGGATTGATTACCTGCAATGATTCGGAGCTTGCCGAACGTCTCAGAATAATCCGGGTGCATGGCGGAGCGCCCAAATATCACCATGGAGTGGTGGGGGGAAATTTCCGGATTGATCCCATTCAGACTGTGGTTCTTGAAGTCAAGCTTGCCCGGTTGCCAGAATGGCATAAGGCAAGAAGGCGCAACGCCGCCAACTATCGTCGTCTTTTTGCCCAGACAGATCTGTTGAAAACCGGTGAGGTTTCTTTGCCCAAAGCGGTGTATGAGGTAGAGGGGATGATGGTCGGAGAAGGGTGCGATTACCATATCTATAATCAGTTTGTCATCCGGGTCAGGGATCGTGACGGGCTGCTTCGGCATCTGATAAATCACGAAATCGGGGCTGAAATCTATTATCCCATTCCCCTGCATCGGCAGGAGTGTCTTGCTGGTTTTGGGTATGATAAGGTCTTGTTTCCCGAGGCGGAGCGTGCGGCTCTTGAGACTCTGGCCTTGCCAATCTTTCCAGAACTTACAGAGGCGATGCAATGTTTTGTGGTGGAGCAGATTAGCGAATTTTATACATAGAAGGCATAGGTTGCGTTTGCGTAGGCAAGTTGCTCTTTTTGCACTTGGTCGTTGAAGCCGCTCAGCTTACCTTACACCGCGCAGCGGAAGCCTATGGTGTTTGCCCAGTATTTCACCCGTTCAATCTGCCGCCAGGCAACAGTTACGACGCCGCCGGTTATCCAGGAGCCGCCCTTGAGGATCTGGATTTTTTCCTTTGTCCGGTCTGCCTCCTGACCTGTTTGCCCAATATGGGGTGATGAGGTCCATTCGGCAGTATTGCCTAACAGATCATGGATGCCAAAGGGACTTATGGCCTTGCGCCCATAATGATCGACCGAGGTTGTCTCTCCGAGACAGGCGGATTCAAAATTGCCAAGATCGGCTTGCCATTTGTCGCCCCAGGGAAAAAGTTGACCGCTGGCACCACGGGCCGCGGCTTCCCATTCTTCTTCTGTGGGCAGACGTTTACCTGCCCAGGCAGCAAAGGCCATGGCGTCGTGATGGCTGACCTGCACCACAGGATGGTTGTGTTTTCCTTCCAGAGAACTGCCTGGGCCCGAAGGATGACGCCAGGTTGCCCCGCTTACATGGCGGGCGAGGGTTCCTCTGGTCAGACTGAATATTCCCCTGCCGGTTTCCGGATCTATCCTGTTGGTGCAGCGGCCTTCGAAAACAATGCCGTAGCCAGCTTCCTCTGCATCGGTAGTGTATCCTGTTTCCCGGACAAACATGTCGAACAGGTCGTTGGTTACTGGTGATTGACCAAGATAAAAATCATGGAGTCTGATCTTGCGCAGTGGTTGTTCCAGATCTTTGGGGCTGACGCTGCCTACTATGTAGTTGTCAGCCGGGATCTTGATGAATTTCGGCATGAAACGGTCCAGGATTTGATTAACAAACTCCTCTTGGGTTTCCCGAAGCAAGTCTCCCTGGTTCAGGGCTTCTTCTGCCTCGATGTATTTTGAGAGAACCTCCAGAGGGTTTGGCTGGTGGGGATTTTTCGTTATTGGTTCCGCTGATTCTTCAATTTTCTCCAGATCGTTTTCATCGATTATTTCGACCTCTTCGGTGTTTTCCTCCTCTGGCAGTCCACCTTCCTTATCGCTCAGGCCTCCGGCCCGTGCGGTTTCGTCCTCAAACACCTCCTCTGTTTCCGGGGATTCGAGGATTTCTACCTCTTCGTCAATTACCTCGACTTCCTCGGTGCTTTCCTCTTCTGCCAGTCCGCCTTCTTCCTCGCCTCGGCCTCCAGCCTGTGCTGTTTCGTCCTCAAGCACCTCCTCTATTTCCGGGGATTCGAGGATTTCAACCTCTTCGTCAAATACCTCGAC
>DOZO01000054.1:44228-44489 GCA_003517965.1 Desulfobulbaceae bacterium | reverse complement strand
GCTTTCCTCCTCTGCCAGTCCGCTTTCTTCCTCGCCTCGGCCTCCAGCCTGTGGTGTTTCGTCCTCAAGCACCTCCCCCATTTCATCAGATTCGAGGATTTCAACCTCCTCGTCGATTATCTCGACCTCCTCGGTGCTTTCCTTCTCTGCCAGTCCACCTTCCTCCTCGCCTCGGCCTCCAGCTTGTGAGGTTTCGTCCTCAAACACCTCCTCTATTTCCGGGGATTCGAGTATTTCTACCTCTTCGTCAAATACCTCGAC
>DOZO01000054.1:33307-43972 GCA_003517965.1 Desulfobulbaceae bacterium | reverse complement strand
GTGCTTTCCTCCTCTGCCAGTCCACCTTCCTCCTCGCCTCGGCCTCCAGCCTGTAGTGTTTCGTCCTCAAGCACCTCCTCCATTTCATCAGATTCGAGGATTTCAACCTCCTCGTCGATTATCTCGACCTCCTCGGTGCTTTCCTCCTCTTTCAGTCCACCTTCCTTAGTGCCCAGGCCTTGGGCCTGAGGAGTTGCTTCTCCAGCAATTTCCCCCTCGGTTTTTATTTCCCCCCCTTGCAGAAAATCAAGGGTTCCAACAGGGGCATTTTGTGCAGCCCACTCTCCTGTGCCTGAAGTGGTTACTCCTGATCCTGCAGTCTCGGCAACGCTTTGTCCTTGGCCAGTTTCGGAGTTCAGGCCGACTATTTCGCGCAATTCTTTTTGCACTTCTTCAAATTCAGCCAGCAGATCTTTGATCTTATTGATGTTCTGATCCTTGATATTTTCAGAAAAGAATTGTTTGAAAGCTGCGAACATATCGCGCAGAAGCGATGGGGAGTTTGGGGCAAGCCCCATTTGATTGATGAGGTCATCTTTGCGCTTTTCAGAAACAATAAAGATATTATCGCGGCCAAGAATGATACCGGCCTGGTTTCCCCCGGCCTTGTCCAGGTCCTTGAGGGATTTGTTAAGTGCGGACTTGAGGGAGCTGAAGTTTTTCTTTTTGGTCTTGAGTTCGTCAGCTTGACAAGGCCCCCAAATTTTAAAGATTATTTCATCGGTTGGGATGCTGGAGATGGTCTGCAAGGACTGGTCGTCCGTGAAATACGAACGAATAACCCGGGTCAGTTCAATCTTGAGGGTGCCTTGCTTAAAATCCAGGTTGGCAAGGGTTTCATCCAATGCTTGGATGGTGAAAAGGGCAGGCATGAGAACTCCGGCTGTAAGGTTGATTAGTAAAAAAAACTCTGATAATTATATCAGCATAATTTATTGTATAAACTTGTAGCAGATTATATGTTGTTTTCGAGAAAACAAGGGAATTCCTTTACTGTTTTTTTGGGTAAGGGGATTGTGACAGCATTGTTACATCAAATCAAGGGCAGAACATGACAAAGCCAATCATCATTGTCGAGGCTGCGGCTAAGGCAAAGACCTTGGAAGATCAATTTGGTGGAGAGGTGGAGACCATTCTGGTCCAGACAGCGCCGGTCAAGGTGGTTTATGTTGTCTCGCAAGACGAGATGCATCGGGAAAAGCCTCATTTTGATTTTGTGCCAGAAATCAGAGAGAAAATATTCCTTGATAGATTGTTGGCCTGTCAGGGGCGGGAAATATATCTGGCTCTGGATGGTGATTGGCGAGGGGAATTCTGGGCGTGGCTTATTAATGGCTATTGGAAGATAGTCGCCCCCGGCAGTATGCAGATTAAGAGACTTGGTTTGGTCGGCCTGTATGACGAGGTGCTGCAGGGGTCTTTTCGGCGGGTGGAGCCGGTTAGGGACGAGAAGGGTATAGCCGCCTATGTCAGAATGCTCTTTGAGTCCTATCTGGGGAGGCATTTGCAGCGCCTCTTGGGTAGTCGCTCAGGCCCCAATGGACTCCCGCTGAATTATCTGAGCCTCACTACTCTTTTTTTGCTGGCGGAGAGGGAAACCGAGATTCGGATGTATACTCCGATTACCAAATGGCAAATGAAAGTTAGGGCCAGCAGTGAGGCGGGTGATTGTCTTCTCAGTCTGAAAGAGGCATCCGGAGTTACAGATGATGGTTTTTTGCGTAATGAACAAGAGGTGCATGCCGCTGTTAACCTGTTCAACAAGGAGTCGTTTCAGGTTCATACAGTGGAGAGTTCTCTTTTGGCGGTTGCCCCACCTGAACCATATCGTTTCATGGAACTGCTGCGGGATGGAGTTGCGCAGAGGGGGCTTTCGCCGTTGGCGGCAATGACTGCGATTCGTAACCTGTATTATGGAGTGCTGGTGGATGGGCGATGGCTTGGTCTGATCACCGCATTTTTGCCCCCGTCTATCGAGCAGGACATTTCAGCTTCTTTGTTTGTTAAAATCAGGGAACAGGTCGGTGTAAGGATGGGAGAGGTTTGTTTGGGGCCAGAAGTCATCCCCGAAGGAACTCGGGGAATGATCTTGCCTACCGAACCCGCGCTTGGCCCGGAAGAGCTTTCTGGAAAACTTGGGGCTGCGGAAGACAAGATCTACCGGCTCGTCTGGGCCAGGGCCCTGGCAAGCCAGATGAAAGAGGCACAAGGTCAACTTCTCGCGGTGACGGTGGCGGCAGGGGGAAGCTGTATTTTTCATGGCAGTGCCAAAACCTTGACGGATAAAGGGTTTCTTGCCATTTATCCTGGTTGCCAGGAACATGAACTTTTGGCACCCTCCTCACCATTGGCCGGGGCGCAAGAGGGACATATTCTGCGTTGTGTACAGATCATCCCGGAAAAAAACACCGGTCTTTCTCCAGAATATTACAGCTTTGAGGGCCTGGCCAACGATCTTGCCGATTTCTTTCTTGAAATCGACGGGATGACCGTGGCCATGCTCCAGCAGATGCTTGATAACAATTATCTCCTTATGATGTCAGACGGGTCTTTCCGTTGCGCCGAGAATACCATCAAGCTTGTTAGCGTTATGAATCGTGCCTTTCCGACTATGAAGGGGATTCAACTTTCTGCCTATCTGGCCCAGACCATTGAGGAGGCGATTAGCGGTAGAAAGCCTTTGGCCTTTGCTCTGAAACAGTTTGAACAGACCATGATGATGCGGGGCGAGGTTCTGGCGCAGAAGGTGCCGCCTGAGGTCTCTCAGAGGCGGAGTGTCAGTTCGCGTAGTGTTATCAGGCAGTCCGAAGAAGTGGCGCAGGATGTCCCTGTACAGCAGCCGCCTTTGGCGGCAGATACGCCGCACTTGGGCAGTGAGACTGCTGCGGGCAAGGCGTCAGAAGTTGAGGACGTGGATGCTTTGTCGGCAGGAGAGGATTCTTTTGTCAATGACGTGGTGGAAACAGTCGAAATTAAAAGCGTAGAGGTAGATGCCGACAAGGAATATCTGAATTCCATGGCTTTGGATGAATTTGCGACGGATGAACAGATTGTTTCTTCCGAGCTTGCCGCCGCCAGGGAAAAGATGTTTGCCGAGGCAGACACCTTAAGCGAGGAACTAATATCTCCTGCGGTGAAAGCAGAGTCAATGGCGGCTGATCCCGTCAAGATATGTCCAGCTTGCGACAGGCCGTTATTATTGAAGGAGGATCGTTTCGGCAAGTATTGGTATTGCTCGGGACATCCTGAGTGCCGACATTCTGAATCCTATGAAAAAGACGACGGGCCGGAGTTGCCTTGTCCGGTGTGCCGGATTGGCGGCGTGGTAACCAAGCATACGCCAACCGGCAAGATTTTTTATGTCTGTCCTGAGCAGGATTGTGAATTTATGGCCTGGTCCAGGCCTCATGCCATTGCCTGTCAGGTATGCGATTCGCCGTTTCTGGTGGAAAAAAAGAATCTTGACGGCAGGGTCTCCCTGCGCTGCCCCAGAGCTGGTTGTACCTTCACACAGTCCCTGCCGCCCGGAAAAGGGGGGGCGGAGCAGAAAACTGCGGTTGAAGCGCCCCTGAAAAAAAAGGTGCTGGTGCGTCGGGTTGCGCCAGGAAGCGTTGGGGCTGGCGGGGGAACGAAAAAGGTTCGTATTGTCAGACGGCAGAAGTGAGAAGCAGCAGCTGCCAGCTTAAGGCTGTCAGCTTGCCGCTATAAGTTTAGGAGCCGTTAAAAAACAACCATTACATCCTTATCTATTTTATTACGGCCCCTTATGCCGCTTACGATATGAGAATGTTACAGTTATTTATTTACGACGGCTTACTTCAGGATTGTTTCCATGTACGCCAGAATCTCCTCGGCGAGGGCCGGGCTGTCAAGCAGCAGGGAAAACTCATGATTGTATTTGAGGGCCGACTGGGTGAGATTGTGACTGCCTACCAGACAGTAGCGTCGATCGATAACCGCCAGTTTGGCATGCGTGGTTCGGCTGGGGGAGTCGAAAAAAACCGCGACTCCGCCTTTTTTTAAGGCTTGAGCTGTTTCTTGGTTTGTTTGATTGAGCGTTGGGTCATGACTGGAATATTCCAGGATAACCCGCACCTCTACCCCTCGTTGTCTGGCTGCTACCAGATCCCTGATCAGCTTTGCCGGGCGGGTGTCTCTGTCCGGGCTTGTTTTAAAAAGAAACATGGCGATATCTATACGCTTGCCAGCGTTTGCGATTAAGCTGGCAAGGGTTTCGCCATAGGCCGCATCGGCGAGAGCCCGGATTGTGCCGGATTGGACAGGGATGTTTGCCGCAAGCCCGGCGTTCGTTGCCAACGCCGGGCTTGCGGTAAACAGGCAAAACAGGAAGACGGCTACAAATAATTTTCTCCAGACGATTATCCTTCTGTCCGGAGGAATCATTTGGGCCACCAGTCTACCCCCATCCGGCGGATGAGATTGAAGCCGCCTCCCAGAACCAGGTTGTTGACCAGCCCCACATGGTCGAGAAAGATCTGGATCTCGGAGGAGCGGGTACCTGCGTCGCAGATGATGAGCAGGGTTTTGTTTTCAGGCAATTCCTGATGGCGCTCCCGGATCTCGATGTAGGGTAAGGAAAGCCATTTGTCTTTGCCGCATTGCGCGACAAAACTTTTGGCCTCGTTGGGGTGGCGGAGGTCTAAGGCTACCCAGTCCGGCTGACTGGTAAAATCCTCCATCCAGTTGAGAAACTCCTTGGTGCTCACGTATCGTAATCGTCCTGCGGCCAGGTTGTCGGCCACGTTTGCCGTGGCATTCAAGGCGTCGAGGGCTGTGGCAAAGGGTGGGGCGTAGGCCATTTCCAGCTGGCTGAGATCGTCGATGGTGCCGCCCTGGCCAATGATGGCGGCGGCGGCATCGATTCGGGCCAGCACCGCATCGTTCATAGGTCCGAAGCCCTGAGCGCCGAGCACCTTGCGGGTCTTGAGGTCAAAGATGAGACGTAGCGGGATTACGGCCTGGCTGGGAAAGAAATGAGCCCGGTCAGACTGGGCGGTGGTTGCGGCAGCAGCGGCAAAGCCCTCGGCCAGGGCCGCGTCCAGGGAAAGGCCAGTGGCGGCGATGCTGTGCTCGAAGGCCTTCATGATGAAACTTCCAATCCAGCCTTTGTATCTGGTGGGGATGCCAGCGATGTTATCCCCCACGATTCTGCCCTCGCGATTGGCCAGCGAGCCCATGGGAGCGATGCCGCCCTTGCCGGTGATGATGTTTTTCACCTCGATGCAGTCTCCGGCCGCATAGATGTCAGGATCCGAGGTTTGCAGCCGCTCGTTGACCACGATGTTGCCAAGTGCCGAGACGAGAAGCCCTGCTGCCTGGGCCAGTTCACTTCTTGCCTGGACGCCTGCGGCCATCACGACCAGATCTGCTTCTATGGTCCTTTTGGGAGTGACCACCCGGCAGATCTTGCCGTCTTCTCCCTCGATGGACGAGGCCCCCTCCCCGGTGAGTACCGTTACCCCGCTTTCCCGCAGATGGGTCTCCAGCATGCGGGCGAAATCCCAGTCAACCAGGCGGGGTAAAACCTGGGGCATAAACTCGATGATTGTGGTTTCGATTCCCCAGAGGTCAGTGAAGGCCTCGGCCATTTCGATACCGATGGCGCCGCCGCCGATGATCACCGCCCGGCCAACCTCTCCTCTGGCGATTCGGTCTTTGATAGCCATGGCTTTATGCAGGTCGCTGATGGTAAATACCCCGTCCAGATCGGCGCCGGCAATGGGCAGGATATTGGGACGAGCCCCGGTGGCAAGAACCAGATTATCGTAGGGGACGCTCTCTTGCGCGCCGGAGGTGAGATCCTCAACAAGGACAAATTTCTCTTGCCGGTTGATGGATAGGGCCAGGGTTCTGGCTCTGACCGTTACCCCTTTGGCCTTGAGAAAAAAGGCTTCGTCTCTGGTCATGTGGAAGCTGGTATTGCGCAGCTCCTTTTCATCGGAGACATCTCCGGAAACAAAGTAGGGGATGCCGCAACCTCCGTAGGAGATCAGGCTGTCCTGATCAATGATGGTCACTTCGGCATCGGGCAGGAGTCGTTTCACCCGGCAGGCTGATTTTGGTCCAGCGGCAACCCCGCCGATGATCACGATTTTTTTCCCCATGGCAACAATCCTTGTTATGAAAAGTGAGTCTCAATAGTATGTTTTGGTATGAGCGATAACCTATCGCGATTGTTGTTTTCTGTCAATTGACATAGGTGAAAGAAAATGAAAAGTGCAGAGGGCTGGAGAGATGAAAACAGGGGTTAAAACATGTCATTTTTTATTGACAAAGGGTTTTGCACTGGCTATTGTCCTCTGACTGAATCACTGTTCACATTTTGCATGCAGTTGCAATCGCCCTGCATTTTAAAATCCTCTCCATTGTTGCGAGTGGGAAACAACAGTGTGTGGCGCCCTTTTTTTATGTATTGGAAACCCATTTAAATCACCTTAAGTTAAGGAGGAATCGACAATGCCGAAGCATGATACGCCTTTGTTAGACGAACTCGAAAGTGGCCCATGGCCGAGTTTCGTCACTGACCTGAAACGTCAGGCAGAGAAAAAGCCCGAGTGTTTTGACATTCTGGGTCAGCTTGAGTTGTCCTACAGGGACAAGGTTACTCATTGGAAACACGGTGGTATCGTTGGTGTTTTCGGTTACGGCGGTGGTATTGTTGGCCGTTACTCGGATGTGCCGGATCAGTTTCCTGGTGTGGCCCATTTCCATACCGTACGTCTGAACCAGCCTTCCAGTATGTTTTACAGCAGCGCGAAACTGCGCGACATCTGCAACCTTTGGGAGAAATACGGTTCCGGTATGACCAACATGCACGGTTCCACCGGCGATCTGGTTCTGCTTGGCACCACCACCCCGAACCTTGAGCCCCTGTTCTATGATCTGACCCACGATCTGAATCAGGATCTTGGCGGTTCCGGTTCTAACTTGCGTACCCCGTCCTGCTGTCTTGGCCGGGCCCGTTGTGAGTGGGGTTGTTATGACACCCAGAATCTTTGCCATAGCCTGACCATGCATTATCAGGACGAGATCCATCGTCCCGCTTTCCCCTATAAGTTTAAAATGAAATTTTCCGGTTGTCCCAACGATTGCGTTGCCGCTATCGCCCGTTCCGACTTTGCTGTTATCGGCACCTGGCGTGACGATATCCGGATTGATCAGGCGGCGGTCAAGGGCTATCTCTCAGGAGAGTTTGCTCCGAATGCCGGCGCGCATTCAGACAAGGATTGGGGTAAGTTCGACATCAAGGCCGAGGTTCTTGACCTCTGTCCTACCGGCTGTATGTGGATGGAAGGCGACAGCCTGAAGATTGACAATTCCGAATGCACCCGCTGCATGCATTGCCTCAACGTAATGCCCCGCGCATTGCGTCCAGGGTTGAAACAGGGCGCGACCATCTGTGTCGGCGCCAAGGCTCCGATTCTGGATGGCGCTCAGTTCGCCACCATGACCGTTCCTTTCATTGAAGTCAACCCGGATACCGAATTTGCAGAAATTATCGAGGTTATCGAAAAGATCTGGGATTGGTGGATGGAAGTTGGCAAAAACCGTGAACGTGTTGGTGAGACCATTCAGCGTATCGGCCTGCCCACTTTCCTGAAGGTTATGGAAATCACCCCGACACCGCAGCATGTGAAAGAGCCCCGTTCCAACCCCTATGTGTTCTGGCAGGAAGACGAGGTTGAAGGCGGTTTTGAGCGTGATGTTATTGCCTACCGCAAGCGTAACGCCCAGTAAGGTGATGGGTTGTTGCTTGATACTACATTGAATTTATCTGATTTCACGATATAAGGAGGAGTTATCATGGGTTACGATCCAGCTAATCCGATGGCCGACAGAATCACAGACATCGGTCCGCCACATTATGAGCAGTTTTTCCCGCCGGTGGTTAAAAATAACTACGGTAAATGGCTGTACCATGAGATTTTGCAGCCCGGTGTTTTAATGCACAAGGCCGAGAACGGTGACGAGTGTTATACCGTTCGCATTGGCGCAGCCCGTCTCATCAGTATCGAACTGATCCGCGAAATGTGTGACGTTGCGGATAAACATTGTGATGGTTATTTGCGTTGGACCACCCGGAACAATGTTGAATTCATGGTGGACTCCAAGGCTAAGGTTCAGCCGTTGCTGGACGAGTTGAAAAGCCGTGGCAACCGTATGCCGGTTGGCGGCACTGGCGCCTCGGTCAGCAACTGTGTTCATACCCAGGGCTGGGTTCATTGTCACACCCCGGCAACTGATGCTTCTGGTGTGGTCAAGGCGGTCATGGACGAGCTGTTCGACTATTTTACCAGCCACAAGCTTCCGGCCCAGGTTCGTCTTGCCCTGGCTTGCTGCCTGAATATGTGCGGCGCGGTTCATGCTTCCGATATCGCTATCCTCGGTGTGCATCGTAAACCGCCGATGATCGACCATGATGCGATCACCGGTCTTTGCGAGTTGCCTCTGGCAATCTCCGCTTGTCCTCTGGGCGCGGTAAAGCCTGCGACGGCAAAGAACAGCAAGGGTGAAGATGTCAAATCAGTCAAGGTAAACGCTGATCGCTGCATGTTCTGCGGCAACTGCTACACCATGTGCCCGGCTATGCCTTTGGCTGATCCGGATGGTGACGGTATCGCCATTCTGGTTGGCGGCAAGGTCTCCAACTCCAGATCCATGCCGATGTTCTCCAAGCTGGTTATTCCTTTCTTGCCTAATGTTCCGCCACGTTGGCCGGAGGTTGTTGCCGCGGTGAAGAATATCCTTGAGACCTATGCCAATGATGCTCGCAAATACGAGCGGATTGGTGAGTGGGCCGCTCGGATCGGTTGGGAGAAATTCTTTGAAAAGACTGGTATTCCCTTTACCATCAAGTCTATTGACGATTATCGTCTGGCTTATGATACCTGGAGAACGACTACCCAGTTCAAGTTCACCAGCCATATCAAGTAAGGTGAACGGTCTTTATTGACCATTAAGGTCAGTAGTTCCCTTTATGGTGAACTACTGACCTTGTTTCTTTGGTTGTTTTTGATGTGCTTGCGTAAAACCCTTATTGAAAGGAGTAAGTGCCATGGCATTAAGCAAAGATGAGTTGAAAGCCAATATCCTTGAAAAAGCGTTGAATGGCCCTAAGGCACAGCTATATGTTAAGGATTTTTATGCCTGTGATCCTGATGCTGGCCCACGTGATATCAAGAATGCGGCCAACGATCTGGTAAAGGAAGGCAAAATGACTTTCTGGTCCAGTGGCAGTACGACCATGTACGCTGCACAAGGCCGGGCCAAGGACGAAGAACACCGTTAGTCGTTGTTTCTCAAATTACAAAAAAAATGCAGAGGGGTTCCTCTGCATTTTTTTTTGTGATGTTTCTGCGGTTTTTGGGAAGAGGGGAGATTATTCATGCTCAATGATTTACACAAGCTTTTTGTTGCCATTGATCAGGCGTTCGAGGTGGTAAGTCAGGCGCACCCAGAGGAAATTGCCTGTGAAAAGGGTTGCGTGGATTGCTGTCAGGCTGTTTTTGATGTGTCACTTGTTGAGGCGGTCAATCTTCAGGCCAATTTGCAGCGGCTGGATCATACGGTGCGGGCAGAGATAGTTATCGCGGCGCAAGAGGCGCAGCAAGCCTGGGCACAGATCATGGCTGAGGGTCTTGATCCGGCCTTGGCGCGGATCAGGTGTCCGCTTCTTGATGCACAAGGTCGTTGTCTTTGCTATGAAGCACGTCCGGTAAACTGCAGGACTTATGGAATCCCCACGGAAATTGGGGGCAAGGGGCATGTCTGCGGTTTTTCCGGATTTGAGCCAGGGAGATCATACCCCACGGTCAATCTTGCCTCTCTGCAGGGGATACTGCTCGACCTTTCCGTTCAGTTGGCAGGAGAAGAAAATGGTTCAAGACGCTGGCCCATTGCCTCGGTGATCCTCGATTTTCAGGCTAAAGGCTGAAGGAAAGAACTCATCCTTACACCTTTCTTTAGCCCTTCTCGGTCTCTGCCGCTTTTTGCAGGAACTTTTCCGCGTGGCGGCTGTGTTTGAAACTCTGGTGGATCGCTGCTATTGTCCGGTATGCATCTGCCGCCTTGTTCTTTTCCCCCTTGGCCAGATAGATTTCCGCCAGAATTTCCAAGGTGTCTACTGAGCCCTGGGGATTGCGCAGGGCGCCGTATTCATCGAGGACTTCGTTATACAGGCGGATAGCCTGATCGTACTCTTTGGCCTCGTACATAAGCTTGGCTTTTTTCTTTTCGATGGAAAAAAGGCTGAAGCGATCGGTGTGCTTTTGGCAGATGGCATAGACTCGGTCGTAATGGCTAAAGGCCATGGTCAGATCGCCGCGTTTTGCGCAGATATCGCCCAGTTTGTCCGCCGCGTTGGCAATGCCGTTTTCGTTGCCTTCCAGTTCAAAGGCGATAAGCGCATTATGAAAGGCATTGGCCGCTTGGGCCGGTTCGAGATTCTTGAGAAATTCCTGGCCGGCTTCGTAGTCGAGTTGGGCCTGGCTTTTTTCTTCCTTCACTTCCTCTTGCTGTTTTTGCTGTTTAGTCATTTTTTGGCTCTCTTGCTTTGTTATGATATTTCACGAGGGACACAAGGTTTCCATCTGCCCCAAAATCGTAACCGTTTAGCAGTGCTGTAGATGCGCGGAAGAGGTCTGC
>DOZO01000054.1:28748-33149 GCA_003517965.1 Desulfobulbaceae bacterium | reverse complement strand
GCAGATGCGGTGCTGCTGAACGGTTACGCTTTGTGCAGCAGGGCAAGCGCTTCTCTGGCAAGTTCCGCCACGGTGGTGCGCACTGGTTGGCCCTGCTCATAGATGGTTAATTCGGCTTCATCGCCGGTAAGTTTTTCGATCTCGCTTTCTACTTCGGTCGCGGAAATTCGGCCAAAAAGCCGGACTGCGTGTCCTCTGGTGATTGCCTCGGGGTGGGTAGTAAAGGGAAACAGACTGTAAAACGGAGTAGCGCGGACAAGGTCTGGGCGTTTTTCCGCCAAGGTGCCCAAGGCCCACAGTACCTGCACTCTGGTGGAGGGCACTCCCCGGTGCATGAGCAGGTGTCTGGCAAAGGCTCCGTAGATGTCGGGACGTGCCGCGATGATTGAACCGATTGATTCCAGCAGGCCCCAATGGGCGGCGGCAGAGTCGGAACAGGCTTCGTATAAGCGGTGCAATAGATCGCTCACTGCCCCTGGTTTACGGGTGGAGAGCCTCCGACATACCTGGCCCAGGATATGGGCGCAGCGCCAACGTTTACCTTCGTCAGGGTCATAAAGCAGCCGCTGGATGAAGCGCAGGGTCTTGAGGTCGTCAAAGGCCAGGGCAACCAGACCATCAATGTCCTGATCTGTTACCATTTGGGTAACTGTGGCCTTGTCAGCCCGTTTCTTTTTACGCCTGGGATCGAGGGCCGGCTCCAGGGCCGGGAGGTCACTTGCCGGATCTTCCTTGCAAATGCCGCTGTTTCTGACGTTCTTATCCGTGTGCAGACGGTTGGCAAGGGTGGCCAGTTCCCGGTTGAGACGGACAAAGTAGAGAACCCCTGCCACCTTGCGGCCATCGACATTCTTGATTTCGTAGACCTGATGGGTTTGTTCGTCGTAATTGTCAATCCTGCCGGTTAGATAATCCTCGTCAGGAAGCAGTTCCCAGGCCAGATCCCAGTTGTCATCGCAGGCATGAACTATGGCCTCTACCATGGCCGCCCCCACATTAAAGCCGGTGGGGTCGCAGGTATATGTCGCGCCGCACTGGCACTCTCCCATGGTGAATTCGTCCAGCTTGCGTTGGACCGGTTCCTGGGGGCGGCTCACATCCTGGCCACAGAACGGGCACCAGGGGCGGAGCTTTATTTGCGCTTTTTTCACCATGTTTACAGCTCGCTCTCGATGGCCTCGGCAAGACGTGGATCGACCGCATAGCCGAGCTCCTTTGCCTTGATCAATGCTTTGTTGGCCGCCTGTAAATCCTTGTTGTAATAGAGCGCCACAGCGAGGTTGTTGTAGGCCATGGGGAAGTCAGGTTCAAGCCTTACCGCTTCCTTGGCGGCCTTGACTGCAAGCGAAAAATTGCCGGCCATGACCTGGGCAGAGGCAAGGTTGATCCAGGCCATATGCATCTTCGGATCGTTCATCGTGGCCAGGGTGTAGGCCGCGATGGCCTTTTCGCTCTCGCCTTTTTGTTGCCAGATAAGACCAATGTTGTTGTGGGGCTGGGCCAGGGCCGAATTTACCTGCAACGCCGCCTGATTTGCGGCCAAAGCCTTGTCCAGGTCGCCCTGCTCAAAATACATGGCTCCGATGTTGATAAGAGCCTCCACGGCATGAGGGTCGATCTCCAGGCATCTTTTTAACGAGCGCATGGCATCGTCTGTTTTTCCGGCTTTGCGATAAACCAGGGCCAGATGATGGTGAGCCACGATATTATCCGGCAGGTCAAGGCATTTTTGTTTAAGTTCTTCAATAATACTGGTTAGATCTTCCTGTGGGGCAGACATAGTGACGACCTCATTTTAAATCGTTGGTGTTTTAGAAAAAACCTGGCGTATGAATTTCTGACGAGCAAGCAAAGTGGGATATATGTAAGCATGGCGACGTCGGGTTGCAAGTGGGGCAAGGTACCATATGGTGAAAATTTCGTCAAAATCTTTACCGGTACTTGGTTTCGTTGCAGACTGGATGCGGAGAGCGCTTGACAGCGAGGAAGTCAGATGGTTTTCTGTGTGCGGGATGCTCATGAGTAATGATGATGACAGGAGGAAAGAGTTTGGCCGCAGAGCAAGGATGTTTAATAAAGGGTTTGATCGTAGCCGGGCTGGGCGGCGGCTCGGGGAAAAGTGTGGTTGCGGTGGGGTTGGCCGCTGCTTTCTCCGGGCAGGGTCGACAGGTTGTACCTTTCAAAAAAGGACCGGATTATATTGACGCAGGCTGGCTGGCCCTGGCCGCAGGATACCCATGTTACAACCTTGATCCCTATCTAATGAGCGCGGAAGCGCTCAGTCATTCTTTCCATACCCATGTTTATGGACGGGAGCTGGTTATTGTCGAAGGCAATCGTGGTCTTTATGACGGGGTCGATGCCGAGGGAACCTTCAGTACGGCCGAACTTGCCAAGACTCTGGATCTGCCGGTGTTGCTGGTGGTGGACTGCACCAAGACCACCCGCACTGTAGCGGCCCTGGTGCTGGGTTGTCAGCACTTTGATCCGGAGGTTAAAATCGGTGGCGTTATTTTGAATCGAGTGGGCACGGCCCGGCACGAGGCTCTTGTCAGACAGGCGGTGGAGCAGTACACCGGTCTTCCGGTTCTGGGGGCCATACCCCGTTTTAAAGAAGATCCTTTCCCGCAGCGGCATCTGGGAATTACCCCCTGCCATGAGCATGCGGGAGCCGAAGCGGCGGTGCAGATTCTGGCCGGGCAGGTGAGGCAATATCTGGATCTGGCCGGAATAGAAAAGATGATGTCAGCCTGCGTTGGCGAGCAGGAAATACCGCCTCTGGCACTTAATGGGGTAGAAAAGCCGCTTAGAATCGGCATTCTCAAAGATGCGGCTTTTCAATTCTATTACGCGGAAAATCTGGCGGCTTTGCTTCGCTGTGGAGCCCAGCTGGTGGAGATCAATGCTCTGACCGCCAGGGAGCTGCCAGTGCTTGATGGCCTTTATATCGGCGGCGGCTTTCCAGAAACCAGCGCTCGGGCGCTTTCCGCCAATGCCTCTTTTATGGCCTCCCTTAAAAGAGCAGCCGAAGCCGGGCTGCCTGTTTACGCGGAGTGTGGCGGCCTGATCTATCTTGGCGCAAGCATGGTGCTTGCCGATGAGGTGTTTCCTCTGGTGGGGCTGTTTCCGGTGCGGTTCGGTTTGCGGAAAAGGCCCCAGGCCCATGGCTATACCGTGCTGAAGGTGGAGGGGGAAAATCCTTATTATCCAGAGGGGACAGAGATCAAGGGGCACGAATTTCGTTATAGTGGGGTGGAAGAGTGGGATGGGGATTCTGCCCAGCTTGCTTTGCGGATGGAACGCGGGGTGGGGTTCATGCATGGTCGGGACGGGCTGGTATTAAAAAATGTACTGGCGCTTTACACCCATATTCATGCCCTGGGCGTCATATCCTGGGCCCCGGCCCTGGTAGCCAGGGCTCAGGAATATCGCGCGAGGCGAAGATAGGCTCAGTGATTGGTGTAACTGCCGAGAACCTTAATTTCGATCTCCATTCGGGTGGCGGCATCAGGCAAAGGTTCTTGCCAGTGGATGAACTGGGTCACTACCCTGGCAAAGGCGCCATTGTCTTTTTTACAAGCATCGCAGATGCTCTCGGCTTCGTCGCGGTAGATGACCACCTTGCTGGCGGCCTCACCCTTGCAGTCAACTGCCGCCATTTTTCGGCAGCCGCATTCCAGACGGATAACGGCCACTCCGATCCCGTCCGGACTCCCTTCCAGAATACCAGCAATCATGGCTTCTTCATTTTTTTGTGCCTTGAGTTCAGAACTTAGGACGGTCTTTTTTTTAATTTTTAGTTTGCTGCTCATAAATAGGGCCTTTGCGGACAATTTTGAGAATAATATCAGGAAATGTCTATAAGCAAATATTGAATGGTATCCTAAAAGATCAAAGCAAACTGGTCAACCTGAATCGTCTTTTTTTCTCCTGTTCTTTATGATTGTGACGGGGGTTCTTTTTTATTGACAAAAAAATGGTGGTGCATTAGAGGGAAAGGGAAATTTGAGTCTTTCCACGGAAGCAATGGACTCGATATGCTTGAGTCTGTGGCAGTTAGATCTTGGTTATCCATTTATTCAACCTTTGTATGGAGGAAGTACCATGTGGCAGATTGATGTTGACAAAGATAAATGTAATGGTGATGCAGAGTGTGTCAATGCTTGTCCCGCGCAGGTGTATGAGATGATTGATGGCAAATCCGAGCCGGTTAATGCTGATGAATGCCTTGGCTGTGAGACCTGTGTAGAGGTTTGTCCCGAGGGTGCAATCACCGTTACTGAGGTGTAATGTAGAAGTTGTGAAATATTAGCGAAGTTTGTAGGCCTATTCCCATTTGGGGGTAGGCCTATTTCGTTGCGGCCCCTTTATACCGGTAAGCGTTCAGCAGCACCACATCTG
>DOZO01000054.1:24370-28542 GCA_003517965.1 Desulfobulbaceae bacterium | reverse complement strand
CTGAACGCTTACAGTGGGTTTATTTTAATTTTGGTGCCCCAGGTGAACGATTACTTATACCGAGAACGCAGATGTGTGGCGCTGCTGGGGGATTGGCTTTGCAGGGAGGAAGGATGATCTGGCTGTTGCGGTTTAAGCCGGGAGCGAGCACCAGCACTAATCTTCTGGTTGCCGCCCTGATGTGGAGTTTTATCGGCCTGTACCTTATGGTGCGGGGCTACCTTCTCAGCGGAGCTCTTTCTGGGATATTGATTGCGTTGGCCCTGATACTTGGCACCATGAAAGCCTTTCTGGTTATTGAGCGAGCCGCTCGGAAGAATATCGCCAGAATCCTGGCGCGTCCTGAAGGCAGGTGCATTGGGGGGGTATATTCATGGGGGATGTGGGGACTGGTTGTCTGCATGATGCTTGGCGGACGCTTGTTGCGTAATTCCACCTTGCCTTCCCTGGTGCTCAGTGTCATATATATTGCGGTTGGCTGGGCGCTCCTCCTGTCGAGCAGGCTCATCTGGCGGGAATGGAACGCGCGCAAAACTTTGCGCTGATTTATAAATTAGGTTGTTTTTGATATGGGGACACCTTCCTGGAATAGAGTGGAGGTTGATCGTGCCGCTCTGTGCCATAATTTTCGGCAGGTGCGAAAACTGGTCGGCCTTGACGTGGATATTCTGGCCGTGGTCAAGGCAGATGCCTATGGGCATGGACTTGTCCAGGTAGCCCAGGCCTTTGCTGAGGCAGGGGCCACGGCGTTTGGCGTGGCCGAGGTCGAAGAGGGGGTTCGACTGCGTCAGGCAGGGATAAACGGGCAGATCGTGGTCATGCTCGGGGTTGACTGTCAGGGTGCGGCGGAGGCAGTGGCCCATGATCTCACTCCTGTGGTTTATACCCTGGAAGCGGTGGAGGCGCTTGCCGCGCAGGCCGCAAAGGCAGGTTGTCGGCAAGGGGTGCAGCTAAAGGTCGATGTCGGCATGGGGCGTTTTGGGCTTATGCCCCATGAAGTTGCCCCGTTTCTGGCCGTCTTGCGGCGTTTTCCCAGTCTTTATCTTTCTGGAATCGTCAGCCATTTTCCTAAGGCAGACATGGAAGGCGATACCACTACAGAAGCGCAGTATGCCCTGTTTCAGGAGCTGTTGGCCAGGGGGCAGGATAACGGGGAGGAGCGGGTCAGGCATATTGCCAATTCGGCCACCATGATGCGCCACCCCCGGATGCGCTGTGATCTGGTGCGGCCTGGGATTTCGCTCTATGGCTGCTATCCGGCTGATTGGTTGCGGCAGGCTTCCGTCCTGGATCTGCGGCCTGCCATGCGCTTTGCCACCACGGTTCTTCAGGTCAAGGAAGTTCCGGCGGGGCAGGGGATTAGCTATGGTCACAGGTATGTGACTGAGCGTCCTGCCAGGCTGGCGGTTTTGCCGGTTGGCTATGCTGATGGCTATCTGCGAAGAATGACGGGCAAGGCCGAGGTATTACTGGCTGGTAAGCGGGCTCCGATTCGTGGTATGATCTGCATGAATGCCTGTATGGCCGATGTGACTGAGCTTCCCGAGGTTAAGGCCGGGGATGAAGCGGTGTTACTTGGCAGTCAGGGTACGGAGGAGATCAGGGCCGAGGAGATTGCCAGCTGGTCAGATACCATTAATTATGAAATTCTCTGTCTTTTTGGTTCCTGCAACCGGCAGGTTCATATTGACAGCGAAAAATTCATGGCCCAGCCTGTTTGCTGAAAAAAATATTTCCTGGATTAGAACGGTAATGATCAAAACACGTCTGAAAATATTGATAGATCACTGCTTCAATCAAGGGGTCGAGGCCGGGTTCTGGTCTGCCGCCGCGGCGGGGGTTTATTCCCTGGATGAACCCAAGCACACGGGGCAGGGCGATCTGGCCACCAATCTGGCGATGGTGGTGGCAGGCAAGGACCAGAAAAATCCCCGGGCCATTGCGGCGCGGTTGCTGGAGATGCTTGCCCCCCATACCGAGCTGCTGGACAGGGTGGAGATCGCCGGGCCGGGGTTTGTCAATTGTTACATCAACCGATCCGTCTGGCAGTCGGTGCTGCCTGAGGTTTGCGTTCAGGATGCGGCCTTTGGCTTGAGTAAAATTGGGCAATCCAAGAAGGTGCTGGTTGAGTTTGTCAGCGCTAATCCCACTGGTCCTTTGAGTGTTGGCCACGGGCGGCAGGCGGTTCTGGGCGACGCCATTGCCAGCCTGCTTGCCGCTACCGGCCATCAGGTAACCAGGGAGTACTATTACAACGATGCCGGGCGGCAGATGCGGGTGCTGGGTGAATCCACCAGAGCCAGATATCTTGAAGCGCTGGGACTGCCTTTTGCCTTTCCGGAAGATGGTTATCAGGGTCAGTATATTCGGGATATTGCCGGGGAGCTTATCAAGGAGCATGGCGAGGCCCTTAAGGATGAGGCGGATGTCCTGCCGTTTAAAAACAAGGCCGAGGGGGTAATATTTGCCGATATCAACGCCACCTTGCATCGCCTGGGTATTGTCTTTGACAATTACTACAATGAACATTCGCTTTATGAAAATGGCCTGATCGATGATGTGGTCGCTTCCCTGCGTGAAAAGGGGCTGGCCTTCGATCAGGACGGCGCGGTCTGGTTTAAGGGCACCGAGTGCGGCCTGTCTCAGGATCGGGTAATCATCAAGTCTACGGGGGAGCCGACCTACCGGTTGCCGGACATAGCCTATCATCGGGAGAAATTCAGGCGCGGATTTGACTGGATGGTTGATATCTTCGGTTCCGATCATATCGCCACGGTGCCTGATGTCCTAGCCGGGGTCAAGGCCCTGGGCTATGATCCGGCCAGGGTGACCGTGGTTCTGCACCAGTTTGTCACCCTGCTGCGCGACGGGCAGCAGGTGAAGATGTCCACCCGCAAGGCCAATTTTGTGACGGTGGACGAACTGCTTGATGAGGTTGGCCCTGATGTGGCCCGCTTCTTTTTTCTGATGCGTAAGGCGGACAGCCAACTGGAGTTTGATCTGGATCTGGCCACCAAGACCAGCCAGGAAAATCCGGTCTACTATGTGCAGTATGCCCATGCCCGATTGCACAGTATTCGCAGGCAGGCCGAGGCCAGGGGTATCGTTTTAGGAAATCTTCAGGATGCGCCATTGACCAGACTTACTCTTGATGATGAGACCATGCTGCTCAAGGCCATGGCCGCCTTTCCTGCTTTGGTGCAGGGTGCGGCCCTTGATCTTGCCCCGCACCGGCTTGTTTTTTTCCTGCAGGATGTTGCCGGGCAGTTTCACAGTTATTACAATAAGCATCGCATCGTTTCCGAGGATGAGGAATTGAGCAGGGCTCGTCTCTGGCTGGCCATGGGGCTGCGGGTTGTCTTGCGCAATGGTCTTGCCCTGATTGGGGTGAGCGCCCCGGAATCCATGTAGGCCAGGCCGTTGGGATGTCCCCTGTTAAAGATCAGCATGAGAAGGAGTTGCCGGGTTTGTCCTGGCAACGGATAATCCGGCTATGAGCACATTAAAACAGAAAGACAGATTTATGGTCCGTTTTGAGTTGAGCCTGTTGGGGATGTGCAGCCTGACCCTGGTCACCGGCTGTATCTTCTTCTGGATGTTCATTATTGGCATCTGGGCCGGGCAGACCATCCTGCAACCGAATTCGGGGGAGGGAAAGTCTACTTTACCAACGGTTGCCGAAACTGTGCAGCCGGGAGTGGTCGTCGGTGAACCTGGAGACCTTGTTGGGGAAAAGAAAAACATGCTCTCGGAACCGGCCGCTGCTTCCGAGGCGGAATGGGCCGAGTCCGAGCCTTCTTTCTTTGCCTTGCAGGTTGCCGCGGTTAGTGAGCAGGATCGGGCGCAACAGGAGGTGGCTCAATGGCGGGTACGAGGCTATGATGCTTTTTCTTTGCCGCCGGAAGACAAGGGTGATCCCTTTATCCGGGTCTATGTGGGCAGGTTTGACAAGCAGGCCGAGGCCAATCAGCTTGTTGCCCAGTTGGAGAAAGAGGCGAATCTTAAGGCCAATGTTGTTTTGTTGCCTGTTGCCAGACTCAAGGCCCCCTAAAGTTTGTAACTATCCAGCAGCACCACATCTGCGTTATCGGCACTGCTGTCGATGATTGACAGTCATCGGCCTGCTCATGTGCAAAAGCACACATCGCAGACCTCTTGGTCGGCACTGCTGC
>DOZO01000054.1:15225-24218 GCA_003517965.1 Desulfobulbaceae bacterium | reverse complement strand
TGATTGACAGACACGCGCATCTGTGGCACTGCTGAATAGTTACATTTCGTGGTTTTTGTCACTTTCCGGCTTTGAGCTGGATAGTTACTAAAGTTTTTATGAGGTTGTCATGATCCGTGATGCGAGGATGGATGATATTAAGGTTATGTATGCCCTGTTGCAGCATTTTGCCAACAAGGATCTGCTTCTTGGCCGTTCTTTGAGTTCCCTCTATGATCAGTTGCGGGATTTCAAGGTTTTTGTCAAAGACGGGGTGGATGATTCCCTAACCGGGCAGATTCTCGGAATCTGCGCCCTGCATGTTTGCTGGGAAAACCTGGCTGAGATCCGTTCCCTGGCAGTGGTAGAAGAAGCCCAGGGTCAGGGGTTTGGTCGGCAGTTGGTTGAGGCCTGTCTGGCCGAGGCCGATCATTTCGGCATCGCCAAGATTTTTACCCTTACCTATCAGCCTGTTTTTTTTGAGCGGCTTGGGTTTGTATCCATCGATAAGAATGAACTTCCTCACAAGGTGTGGAGTGATTGTATTCAATGTCCGAAATTTCCGGATTGCAATGAAGAAGCCCTGGTCTGGGAAAAATAAAAGCTGATTGCGTCGGTATTTGCCTTGTGGCATGCTGGCGGTGTTAACCTATTGGAGTGAAAAAATGGTCGGATCTGTTTTAAAAAAGATTTTTGGCAGTAAGAACGAACGGGTGCTCAAGAGCATCCAGCCTCTGGTGGCAGCGATCAATCAGCTGGAACCAGAGATGAAAAAACTTGATGACGCTGCTCTTACGGCAAAGACCGCATTCTTTCGGGAGCGGCTCGCTGCCGGAGCAACCCTGGACAGTCTGTTGCCCGAGGCCTTTGCCGTTTGTCGGGAGGCGAGCTGGCGGGTTCTGGAGATGCGTCATTTTGACGTGCAGCTTATTGGCGGTATTATCCTGCATCAGGGCAAAATCGCCGAGATGAAAACTGGTGAGGGAAAAACCCTGGCCGCCACTTTGGCGGTATATCTCAATGCCCTTGCCGGGCGCGGCGTGCATGTGGTCACGGTCAACGATTACCTGGCCCGGCGTGATGCCGAATGGATGGGCAAGCTCTATCGTTTCCTCGGGCTTTCCGTGGGCTCCATCCTGCATGAGATGGATGATGAGGCCCGGCGGGAAGCCTATGCCTGTGACATTACCTACGGAACCAACAATGAGTTTGGTTTTGATTATCTGCGCGACAATATGAAGTTTGATCTCAAGGAGTTCTGTCAGCGTGATTTCAACTTTGCGATTGTCGACGAGGTGGACTCCATCCTGATTGATGAAGCCCGTACCCCGCTGATAATCTCCGGGCCAGCGGAGATGTCCACCGAACTCTACGAGCGAGCGGACCGGATAATCCCCAACTTCAAGGTCGATGAGCATTATACCTTGGATGAAAAGGCCAGGTCGGTTTCGCTTACCGAGGAGGGGGTGACCTTGGGCGAGAAGCTCGTTGGGGTGGATAATCTCTATGATCCCAGAAATATTGAGTGGCTGCATCATCTGAACCAGGCTTTGCGGGCTAATGTTCTTTTCAAGCTGGATGTGGATTATTTGGTACGCGACGGCCAGGTGGTGATTGTGGACGAGTTTACGGGCCGAGCCATGCAGGGCCGCCGTTTCAGTGATGGCCTGCATCAGGCCCTAGAGGCCAAAGAACGGGTCAAGGTGGAACGGGAGAATCAGACCCTGGCCTCAATTACCTTCCAGAACTATTTTCGGATGTTTGAAAAACTCGGCGGCATGACCGGCACCGCAGATACCGAGGCAGCGGAATTCAAGAAAATCTACAATCTCGACGTGGTGGTGATACCGACCCACAACAACATGATCCGCCGGGATTATGCCGATGTTATCTATAAAAATGCCAAGGCCAAGGATCGTGCCATTATTCTGGAGATCCAGGAGCTGCACAAAAAAGGTCAACCCGTGTTGGTTGGCACCATTAGTATTGATGTTTCCGAGAAGATCTCGGCCATGCTGAAAAAAGTGGGGGTGCCCCATGCGGTACTCAATGCCAAGCAACATGAGAAAGAGGCCGAGATTGTCGCTGACGCCGGACAGAAGGGTAAGGTAACCATCGCCACCAACATGGCGGGTCGGGGTACCGATATTAAGCTGGGCGAAGGCGTGGTTGAGCTGGGTGGGCTGCATATTCTGGGTACCAGTCGCCATGAAAGCCGCCGAATCGACAACCAGCTGCGCGGTCGTTCCGGACGCCAGGGTGATCCAGGTTCCTCCCGCTTCTACCTGTCCCTTGAGGACGATCTGCTGCGGATCTTCGGTTCTGACCGCATCTCAGGAATCATGGACAAGCTGGGCATGGAAGAGGATGAGCCTATCGAACATACCATGATCAGTCGGGCGATCGAAAACGCCCAGCGCAAGGTGGAAGGGCATAACTTTGATATCCGCAAGCACCTGCTTGAGTATGACGACGTGATGAACAAGCAGCGTGAGGTGATCTATCGCCAGCGCCGTGAGGTGTTGGGCACGGATGATGTGCATGAGGTGGTGACCGATATGTTGCCGGAACTGGCCGGGATGGTGGCGCATGAATTTGCCGAGACCAGGATCGCCTCGGAAGAGTGGGATTGGGCCGGGGTATCTGAAAGGATGTTTGCCCTGTTCGGGTTTTCCGGGAAGTGGAACGAAGCAGAAAAAAAGGATCTTGATCCTGCCGCCTTAGCTGAAATGGTTCTCGCCGCCTTGCAAGACCGTTACGCCAGCCGGGAGCAGGAAATAGGCGCCTTGAACATGCGCCATCTGGAACGAGTTGTTCTTTTGCAGATCGTGGACCATCACTGGAAAGAGCATCTGCTCAATATGGATCACCTGAAAGAAGGCATTGGCCTGCGCGGCTATGGGCAGAAAAATCCCCTGGATGAGTACAAGAAAGAAGGCTTCAACATGTTCGGCGAGATGATCGGTACCATGAAGTCCCAGACCGTCAGTACCCTGTTTCGCCTCCAGTTGGTGCGAGACGAGGAGGTGGCCGAACTGGAGCAGGTGCAGCGGCAACAGCGGCAGCCCATGCAATTGAGTCGTGGTTCTGAGCAAGATGACGAGCATAAGCCGTTTGCTCGCGAGGGAGAGAAGATCGGGCGTAACTCCGACTGCCCCTGTGGCAGTGGGCAGAAATATAAACGGTGCTGCGGCAAGAAATGAGAGCTTTGCTGATAGCGGGATTGGTGCTTGCCTGTCTGCTGGTGGGGGGCTTTGGTTGTCGGAAAGCAGAGGCTCCGGCATCCGGCTCTACCTGGACCGAGCCGCTTACCGGAATGAAGTTTGTCTATGTCAGGGGCGGCTGTTACCGTATGGGTGACACCTTTAACGATCCCGGTTCCCATGGGATGAGTGTACACGAAGCCTGCGTTGCTGATTTTTGGCTGGGGATGTACGAGGTGACCCAGGGGGAATGGGAGCAGGTGATGGGCAAAGGCAGCAACCCCGCAGCCTTTCAGGACGGGCCTCGTTACCCGGTGGAGAGCGTGAACTGGCAGGATGCCCAGGATTTTATAGCTGAGTTGAATCTGCGCAGCGGCAGACAGTATCGCCTGCCGACCGAGACGGAGTGGGAGTATGCGGCCCGTGACGGTGGAAAGGATATCCGATTTGGCACCGGGAAAAATACTATTGGGCCTGACGAGGTGAACTTTGATGCCGGTGAAAAACATCAAGAGTCATATAGCCGTTCTGGGGAAAACAGAAAAGCCCCGCTTGCGGTGGGGAGCTTCGCCCCTAATAGCTTAGGCCTGTACGACATGACCGGCAATGTCTGGGAGTGGTGTGCGGATTGGTATGGTGAGGATTACTACACCAGCGCGAGCCGGGATAATCCCAAGGGGCCAGCCTCCGGCACGCACCGCGTTTTTCGCGGCGGCAGCTGGTATTGCAGCCCTGGGCATGTGCGGGCCGCTTTCCGTGACGGGGGCCTGCCGGATCTGCGGGCTGCGCATCTGGGATTACGGCTGGTTCTGACTCCAGAGCCGCGGCATAAATAGGGCGTTGGCTGTGGGTAGGGACTTGGTTACGATATATGGATGACCTGAGCATGACACAAACAAACTTCACCGTGCAGGGCTTCAAGGCAGCGGCGGTAAACTCTGGAATTCGTGGTAAGGATCGGCTTGATCTCGCCCTGATTGTCAGTGATAAGCCAGCCGTTGTAGCCGGGGTGTTCACCGCCAGTTTAGTCAAGGCGGCGCCTGTGCTTCTTGATATGGAGCGGTGCCGTACTGGCAGGGCTCAGGCCATTCTGGTTAATTCCGGCATCGCCAATGCCTGCACCGGCGAGGAAGGCATGCGGCTGGCCCGGTTGACCACGGCCATGGCGGCTGATGCCTTGAATATCGCCCCGGAGCTGGTGCAGGTCTGCTCCACCGGGATCATCGGCCAGCAACTGGAGCTGGCCTGTTTCCAGCGGGGGATTCCCAAGGCGGCCCAGTCTCTTGCCACTGATGGTCTTGCTGAGGTGGCGTCAGCCATCATGACCACCGATACCGTGCGCAAGCTTGCGGCACGTACCGTCCTTGTCGAGGGCAAGCCGGTCCAACTTGTCGGGATGGCCAAGGGCGCGGGTATGATCATGCCCAACATGGCTACCATGCTTTCCTTTATTATCACCGACGCGAAAATCGAGCATGATCTTCTTCAGAGTATTTTAAGAAAAGCGGTAGCCAGAACCTTTAATGCCATAACCGTGGACGGAGACACCAGCACCAACGATACGGTGCTGGTGCTGGCCAACGGTCTGGCGGAACATCCGCCCCTGGCCGAGGATCGGCCCGAGGCGTTGGCTGTCTTTGCCGCGGCCCTGGAGGATCTATGCAAAGAACTGGCCCTGATGATCGTGCGCGATGGAGAAGGCGCCACCAAGCTGGTGACGGTCAGGGTGCAAGGCGCGGCCACTGAGGCCCAGGCCGATCAGGCGGCCAGAACCGTGGCCAACTCCAATCTGGTCAAGACCGCTTTTTTTGGCGAGGATGCCAATTGGGGCAGGATTATCGCCGCTTTGGGTCGCTCTGGAGCCCAGTTTGACCAGCACAGGGTGGATATCTCTTTTGACGACGTGCTGATGGTGAAGCACGGTTTGGGCCAGGGCGCCGCGGTGGAGGCCCGCGCCACCGCAGTACTCAAAAAACCGGAGTTCATGGTCATTATCAACTTGTATGCCGGCGAGGGGTGCAAGGAGATCTATACCTGCGATTTTTCTTTTGATTATGTGAAGATCAACGCGGACTACAGGTCTTAGGGCGCCAGCCTTTCTTTGCCCCTTATTCTCCTGGAAGTAGTTGTGATTTGCTTGACGGAGGAGGTATGCGTAAGATAATTTTTTCTGTCCTGCTTCTTTCTGTCGTAGCCATTGGTCTGCTTCATCTCTTTACCCCCGCCGATTTCATCTTTTATCACAACACCTTCCGACGGCTCAGTTATTTCCCCATCGTTTTGGGTGGCCTCTGGTTCGGAGTTCGCGGTGGTCTGGGGTTGGCGGTGCTTTCCTCTATCGCCTTCATCCCCCATGTTCTCCTCTATGTCGGACACGGTTCGCAGGCGGTAAGCGAGCTGATGGAGATCATTCTTTACCTGACGGCTGGGCTGCTGGTCGGGGTGATATCCGGGCGGCAGACTCGCCTGCGCGAACGCTACCAACAGTTGTCCGAAAAATTGCAGGCCTCTTATACCCGTCTCCATGAAGAAACCGCCCAGCTCATCGAGGCGGAGACCAGGTTGGCCGCGGCCCAGAAATTCTCTGCCCTGGGCAGGTTGTCTGCCTCATTGGCCCATGAAATAAAAAATCCTCTTGCCTCGATTAAGGGCACGGCGGAGATTATCCGTGATGAATTCCCCGGGGATCATCCGAAAAGGGAGTTCGTGGACATTCTGTTCAAGGAAACCGACCGCCTGCAGGATACAGTTGAGGATATACTCCGCTACGCCAAGGGGCAGCCTCAGGAAAAAGAAGAGACGCTGGAGCCGTTGAGCGCAGTTGCCCGGCATGTTGCCGCCCTGCTGGAAAGGCAGATGCAGGAAAAGCAGGTGCGTTTTATCTTGCCGGAAAATGTTGAGGCTCAGCACCTGCTGGTTGAGAGCGCCAAATTCTCCCAGGTTCTTTTAAATCTTGGTCTCAACGCCCTGGATGCGGTTCGGCCTGGCGGACAGATCTGGCTGCTGGTTGAAACGGCGGACGGAGGCTGGCGGATCGCGGTCTGTGATGATGGGCCAGGCGTGCCGGAAGCGGAAAAGGAAAAGATCTTTGCTCCATTTTATTCCGGCAAGACCGATGGCACCGGTCTTGGCCTGCTGATCAGCCGCAAGATCGTGGAAAGCTACGGCGGCAGTCTCAAAATCATGGATCGTCCGGGAGGTGGGGCTTGCTTTGAGATTTTGCTTCCCCCTAGAAATGGCTCCGAGGTCGGGTTGACAGGATGAGAGCGGAGATGAAGATATGAAGCCACGGATACTGCTGATTGATGATGACGCAAGCCTTCGACGGGTTACGGAATACAACCTGAGTAGCGCTGGCTTTACCGTGATGGGTGCGGCCTCGGGCCGGGAGGGGCTGGCACTTTTCCACAAGCACAGTCCTGATCTGGTGATTACCGATGTGCAGCTTGGCGATCTGAGCGGCTTGCAGGTTCTGGCGGCGGTGAAAAAGGAGTCTCCCCTTACCCCGGTGCTGGTGATCACGGCCTTCGGCTCCATCGAGCTGGCGGTCAGAGCCATGCAGGAGGGGGCCTTCACCTTTTTGGCCAAGCCCTTTGACCGCGAGGCACTGCGGCTTTCTTGCCGCAAGGCTCTGGAACTACGGGATCTGCACGAGCAGAAACAGCAGTTATGCGGCGAGGTCAACCGGCTCACGGGTACTGCGGGCATGGAAACCGCCAACCCGGCCATGGCGGAACTGCTCGATACGGCCAGGCGCGCGGCCAACAGCGAGGCCACTGTCCTGATTGCCGGGGAATCCGGCACCGGCAAGGAGGTGCTGGCCCGGCTCATCCATCAGCATAGCCCCAGAGTACAGGGGCCAATGGTGGCGGTGAACTGCGCTGCTATCCCGGAAAATCTTTTGGAGAGCGAACTTTTCGGCCATGTCAAAGGCGCCTTTACCGGGGCGGTGAGCAACCGCAAGGGCCGGTTTCAGTCCGCGGCTGGTGGCACCCTGTTTTTGGATGAGATCGGCGAGCTGCGTCTGGATCTTCAGGCCAAGTTGCTTCGCGCCATTCAGGAGAGGGTGGTAGCTCCGGTTGGCGCGGAGCAGCCGGAAGCGGTGGATGTACGTCTGATTGCCGCTTCCAATCGGGATCTGTATGCGGCCATTGGCCAGGGAACCTTTCGGGAGGATCTTTATTACCGGCTGGGGGTTATTCTTCTGCATCTTCCGCCCCTGCGGGAACGGCGGGAGGATATCCCCCAGTTGGTGGACCATTTTCTCCTTAAGGTTGGCGCGCCCATTGGGGTGCGCTTTTCCGCCGGGGCCTTGGCCAGACTTAAGGCTCATGCCTGGCCTGGCAATATCCGTGAGCTGCAAAATATTGTCGAGCGCGCGGTTATCCTGCGCAAAGGATTGCTCATCGAAGCGGATGAGCTTCAGCTTGCTGCCGCGGCTCAGTCGGCAACGGCAAACGGCATTCCGGAAATTCCCGATGAAGGGCTTTCTCTGGAGGCGGTGGAGCAGGGTCTGATCAGAAAAGCCATGACAAAGGCCAACGGCAATCGTTCCGAGGCTGCCCGTCTGCTAAAGATCCCGCGTCATGTTTTGATTTATCGTCTGGAAAAATTTAAAGATTTGATCTAACTGCTCAGCAGCGCCACAGTTGTTTTGTAGACCACTTTCTCGCCGCCGATACAGAATATTCTCTATACGCCTTGGTGAATATTCTCCACACCTTCTGTTGTCTCCTCTGCTTTCATCTCCGCCGCATTTCTGAAGATACTTCTATATCAGTGAGTTACGCTTTTTCGTGTCCCGGTGGCATGACGATTGCAATTATGGTGACGAAGGAGGATACGTAAAAAATGGATACAAAAACTGGAGCGATTATGAAATATCTGTTGAGAACCTTGAGAGTGGGCTGCCTTTTGCTTGTAGCCTGGGGGGGATTTGGCGCTGCCCCTTCTTTTGCCGGAGACCTGAAAACCACCACTTTTCAGGTGGAAGGAGTCTCCTGCGGTTCCTGTCTGTCGACTATTCGCGGCGAGCTTTTTAAAAAGCCGGGCATGGTGGCCTTTAATGCGGATCTTGCGCAAGGTCTTTTGCGCATTGATCACCGGCCTCCTTTGAGCGAGGAGGCCATCGTCCGGACGTTGGCTGACCTGGGTTACCCGGCAAAATCCGTGCAGGCACAGGTTGCGCCACAGGCGGGAAAGCCTGCGGCGAAGGGTTGCTCCGGTTGCGGCCCGAATGGCTGTTCGGCAACGGCGTCGTCCTGGCGGGATCTCGGCCGGAAAATATTTGGTAATGGCAAGTTGTAAAATAAAAAAGGAGAGGTGCAGTGAGAAAAATATCAATAGTGCTTGCGGTGGTGACTATGTTGGCCTTGTTGGTTGGCACGGCTATGGCGGGTTGGTGGGGGGACAAAGTGAAGAGTACGACTCCGATCAATGGTCGGCTGGAGATCCCCCTGGCCTCGATCAGTGATGGCAAGGCGCACCATTTCAAGGTTCAGGCCAGCGATGGGGTAATGGTGACTTTCTTTGTCCTGAAAAGCAGCGATGGGGTCATCCGGGCGGCTATAGATGCCTGCGATGTCTGCTACCGGGCGGGAAAGGGCTATGAGCAGAGCGGCGATGAAATGGTCTGCCAGAATTGCGGCATGCGTTTTGCCTCGGTCAAAATAAACGAGATCAAAGGCGGTTGCAATCCGGCGCCTTTAACCAGGACTATCGAAGGGGAGAAACTGGTAATCGCCATGAACGATATCGACCAGAATAGTTGGTATTGCAAATACAAAAAGTCGTAACTGTCCAGCAGCACCG
>DOZO01000054.1:0-15081 GCA_003517965.1 Desulfobulbaceae bacterium | reverse complement strand
TGTGCAACAGCACACTTCGCCGGCCTCTTCCGCGCATCTGCGGCACTGCTGAAAAGTTACGGTTCTTGGTTTACGCTCATTCTTGCGTTGAAAACAAAATAAGAGGCAATGGTACGGATGTCTTACGATCTTGAAAAATACCGGGAAAAGCGGGAGCGGGTTCTGGGGGTGAAAAAACGGGGCCTGGGCTTTGCTTATGTGGCCGGCCTTGTCTCCCTCGCCATTCTTCTTGGTCTGGGGCTGGTTGTTATCCCCAGATCTATCGCCTTTCTGCAAAACCGCCAGCTTGAGGATGCCATTTACAAACTGTCCGGAGAGCGGGCCAAGGCGGAACTGGTGCTGGCGGAGCTCAAAAGGCAGGACGGGGTGAGGGAGGTAACGCGTGACCCCCATGGCTCACGGGTTGTCGTGACCTTTAATAAGGAAAAGCTTGATACGGCAAGGATTTCCGCTTTTTTTCTGCAGAAGGGAGCGCAGGCGGTGCTTCTTAATGAGATTGGCCACCACCAGCGGCTACACACCATGAAAAAGGAGGCCGCTCAGGAAATTGGCCAGTAGTTGGCCAACCGACTGCGCGGGAAAAAACCGATGAAGCTCTATAATATTTCCTGTAACAATCTCAGGCGCCGCAAGGGTAAGGTGATCTTCCTTGTGCTTGGCCTGGGGCTTGGGATCGCCACTATTGTCACCCTGCTGTCCATCACGGAAAGCATGACCCGCGACATCGAAGACCGGCTGGATCGTTTCGGCGCCAATATCGTTATGGTTCCTAAAAGCGAGAATCTTGCCCTGAGCTATGGCGGGATCACCGTGGGCGGGGTGAACTATGCAGCGCAGGAGTTTGCCGAAAAAGATCTGGCCGGAATCCGGGAGATTGAGAATCGCGAGAATCTCGGCACGGTAGCCCCCAAGGTGCTCGGCGCGGCCCAGGTTATGGGGCGGCAGGTGCTTCTGATGGGGGTTGATTTTGCGGTGGAACTGCCGCTCAAAATCTGGTGGCATCTGGACGGAACCGCTCCTGCCGGCGCGGATGAACTGATTGTCGGAGACGAGGCGGCCGAAATCCTGGATCTTGCCATTGGCAACACCCTGCCTCTGGGGCAACGAACCTTCACGGTGGCCGCTATTCTCCAGGCTACCGGGGCCGCGGAAGACGGCCTGATTATCGGCGACCTTCATGCCATGCAGGAAGTTTTGGGTAAAGAGGGGATAATTTCCCTGGTGGAGATCGCTGCCTTCTGTCGGGATTGCCCGATCACCGAGCTGGTCTTGCAACTCAGTGAAAAATTTCCCGGCGCCAAGGTCACCGCGCTCAGGCAGGCAGTGATGGCCAAGATGCAGTCTGTCGAGTTGTTCAAGGCCTTCAGCTACGGGATTGCCGGATTGGTAATCTTTATCGGCTCGCTGCTGGTCTTTGTCACCATGATGGGGGCGGTGAATGAGCGAACCCGTGAGATCGGCATCTTTCGGGCCATCGGTTTCCGGCGGGGCCATGTGATGCAGATCATTCTGCTCGAGGCCATCGTGGTCGGGTTTCTCGGCGGTTTCTCAGGTTTTGTTGGCGGCAATCTCATTGCCTGGTCGGTGCTGCCCCTGGTTATCCCCAAGGGTACCTTTGCCGGAGTTAATTTTTCGCTCGGCGCTCTGGCCATCCTGCTTTCCATTGCCTTAAGCCTGCTGGCCAGCCTCTATCCGGCCAGAAAGGGCAGTAGTCTTGACCCCAGCGAAGCTCTGCGGGCCCTGTAAGCGGCCAGCAGCACCGCATCTGCTTTGTCATCGGCCTGGTCCGCATACCGTTTGTATGGCGGACAGGCCTCTTTCGCGCATCTGCGGCACTGTTGGCCGCTTACAGCCTGCGATCGTCTGGAGGCTTTGCCACCTTTGGCGAACGTTTAAAGGGTAACGGTTAAGGAGAAGTTCATGCAAACAAAAGAAAATACCGGGCGCCATCTCATCGAGATCAGGGATATCGGCAAGGATTATCAGACCGGGGCGAATACGGTGAGCGCCATCAGGCACATGAATTTTCAGGTGGATGACGGGGAGTTCATCAGCATCATGGGGCAGTCCGGCTCAGGGAAAAGCACCCTGCTGGCCGTGTTGGGCGGGCTCAATCATCCGAGTAGGGGACAGGTTCTGGTCGATTCCCTGGATGTTTATGGCCTGACCAGTGAACAGCGGGCCGATTTTCGCAGCGAGTATATCGGTATTATCTTCCAGTCCTTCCAGCTCATCCCCTATCTGACGGTGCTGGAAAACATCAAGCTGCCCATGGCGATCACCGGGATCACCGCGAAAAAGCAGGACGAGATGGCTCGCTCGGTTCTGGAAAAGGTGGGGCTTGGCGCCAAGGCGGAGCGTCTGCCGGATCAGCTTTCCGGCGGGGAGCAGGAGCGGGTCGCCATCGCCAGGGCTATTGTCAACCGGCCACCCATCCTGCTGGCCGACGAGCCCACCGGCAGCCTCGACAGCGAGACCGCCGAAGGGGTCATGGCTCTGCTACGCCAGTTGAACAAGGAAGGCCTGACCATCATCATGGTGACCCATAACCCGGACGCCTGCCACCATGCCGACCGGACTATTCTGGTGCGGGACGGGCTCTGTCTGTCCTGATTACGCCTGTTCACGTCGTGCTTCGCCCCTTTAACAAAACCTGTAAGAAGGCACAAAAAAAACCGCAGCCATTTCTGGTGCGGGTTTTTTTGTGTTGTAACGCAAACGGATTGCTCCGCAAATGAAATGGCGGAGAGCGAGGGATTCGAACCCTCGGTAGAACTTTTGATCCTACACTCGCTTAGCAGGCGAGCACCTTCGGCCTACTCGGTCAGCTCTCCACAATTCTTGTTCGCATGTTGTTGGCGGAGGAAGTAGGATTCGAACCCACGGTACTTTCGCACAACGGTTTTCAAGACCGCCGCCTTAAACCACTCGGCCATTCCTCCCTCAAGACGTCAGTTATGTACCATTTCAAAAAAGGGCTGTCAATGCCTGAACAACTTCAGACCCTCAAGAAAAATGATTGGCCCGCTTTGCCATCCTTTAGCGGACAGCCGCAATAGCCTCGGCCAGCTTCTTTACCCCGATAATCTCTATGCCCTTGACCCCACCCTTGGGCACATTGGCCAGGGGGACAATCGCTTTCTTAAAGCCATGTTTGGCTGCTTCCCGCAGGCGTTCCTGTCCGCTGGGCACGGGCCTGATCTCACCGGACAGACCAATCTCGCCAAAGACCACCAATTCTACAGGCAGGGCCTTGTTTTTCAGGCTGGAAAAAACTGCCAGGAGCAGGGCCAGGTCAGCGCTGGTCTCGCTGACCCGTACTCCGCCCGCCACATTGATAAACACATCCTGGCCGTAGGTGGCGATGCCGCCGTGCCGATGCAGCACCGCCAGAAGCATGGCCAGCCGATTCTGCTCAAGTCCTACCGTGACCCGTCGAGGATTCTCGCTGTGGCTGTCATCCACCAGGGCTTGCATCTCAACAAGCAGGGGACGACTGCCTTCCCAGATTGCCATGACCACGCTGCCCGGCATGGCTTCGGCGTTTCTGGAAAGAAAGATAGCCGAGGGGTTGGAGATCTCGCGCAACCCTTTATCGGTCATGGCGAAAACCCCCAACTCATTCACCGCGCCGTAGCGGTTTTTCACCGCCCGCATCACCCGGAAACGACTGTCTCCGCTGCCTTCGATATAGCAAACCACATCGATAATATGCTCCAGCACCCTGGGCCCGGCCAGATCGCCGCTCTTGGTGACATGGCCCACCAGGAAGATGGCAACCCCGGTCTGCTTGGCAAACTGGGTGAGCAGAGCGGCGGATTCCCGTACCTGACTGACGCTGCCCGGCGCGGACTGACTATCCGCCACCTGCATGGTCTGGATGGAATCGATCACCATGACCTCTGGCCGTTCCTTAAGCGCCGTGGCGCAGATCTCCTCGACCCTGGTTTCCGCCAGCAGGAGCAGGGTCTGATCCGGCAGGTCAAGTCGCCTGGCCCGCATGGCTATCTGTTGGAGCGACTCTTCACCAGTCACATAGAGGCATTTGCGGGTAAGGCTTAAGTTGCAACAGACCTGAAGCAGACCGGTGCTCTTGCCCACTCCAGGATCGCCGCCGATCAGCACCACTGAGCCCGGCACCAGGCCGCCACCGAGAACCCGGTCCAGCTCACCCATGCCGGTGGAAAAACGAACCAGCTCATCTTTGCCCACCTCAGCCATGGTCTGTACCTGAGCCAGACTTCCGGCATAACCCTGGAAACGGCTCGCTGGCCCTGAGGCTGGCTGGTGCTCATTCAGGGTATCCCAGGTGCCGCAGCCCTCGCACTGTCCGGCCCATTTACTGAACACTCCGCTACAGGCGCTGCATACATATGATGTCTTCTCTTTTGCCATTCTCACCCACCGCTTTTTACCACTCTAATAAACCTTCGTTCAAACAAGTTGAGATAGCACCTGATTGGCCACAGGCAGGCCTGTCTTGGTTAGGCGCAGTCTGTTTTTACTAACCTCAACCAGCCCTTGCTGCAACAAATCCTCCAGTATCTTCCCATAATACTCAGGCGGCGTCAAAGCAAACTGTTGCTGGAGCCGGATAAAAGAAACCCCGTCAAGCAGTCTTAGCCCCATGACCACGCTCTCCCGGAATCTGGCTGCCAGTGGCAGACATTCGGCCTCGATCAGCGGGGATTTCCCCTTTTGGGCCAGTTCGGTGAAGACCTCTGGTTTTGACACCGAGCTGAACCTGCATCCGGACAGGCAGGAGACCGCCCCGGCCCCCAGGCCAAGATAGGCGCCGTTTCGCCAGTAGTTGAGGTTGTGCTGACATTGACGGCCAGGAACGGCGTAATTGGAGATCTCATAACGCTTCAATCCGGCCTGGGCCAGAAGATCATGAGTCGTTTCGGCCATGCTCAGAGATTCTTCCTCGCCTGGCAGGGTGATTTCACCTTTGTCCACCATTCTGGCAAAGGGAGTGCCCTCTTCGATGGTCAGCTCATAGCAGGCCAGATGTTCCGGCGCCTGGGTAAGTGCTTGGGTCAGACTCTCCTGCCAGTCAGCCGCGCTCTGGCCTGGCAGGCCAAACATCAGATCCAGATTGAGATTGGTAAAGCCGGCCTGCCTGGCAGCTCTGATAGCGGCCTCTGCCTCGGCCAGCGTATGGCTTCGGCCAAGCCCAGCCAGCAGTCGGTCAGAAAAAGCCTGCACCCCCAGACTTAAGCGGTTGACCCCGGCTCGGCGTAAGGAGGTCAAAGCCTGAACCGTGACGGTGTTGGGGTTGGCCTCCACCGTGATTTCCGGTTCTACGACAAAGTTAAACGATTCTAAGCACAGACGAACCAAAGCGGCCAACTCACTGCCGGCATAGATGGTCGGAGTGCCGCCGCCAATAAAGAGGGTAGTGAAGGTTCGTTTCTGGCACCATGGCTGCCCGGCCCAATAACGGATCTGGCTGGACAGGGCGGCCAGATATGCAGCCGGCGGAGACTGACAGGCAAAGGAGTTGAAGGAACAGTAAGCGCACCGGCTTTTGCAGAAGGGGATGTGGAGATAGAGACCGGGCGGCTCTTCGCCGCTGTTGGGGGTCAGGGCGGAGTCTGGCACCATCAATCTCCGGCAATAAGCGCCCGGCTCTGGCGACGGATATCCTCCAGCAGGCCATGGTCGGCGAAGCTGAAAGGCTGCTCAGCATCTCCAATGATGAGATGATCGAGCAGCTGAATCTCGGCAAAGGCCAGGGCGATAAAAAGATGGCGGGTGAGTCTGGTGTCCTCCGGTGAGGGAGTCAGGCTGCCGGAGGGGTGGTTGTGGGCGATGACCAGCGAGGCGGCATGATACTCCAGGGCCATCTTGATCAATTCACGGGGATGTACGGTGTTGCTGGCCAGGGTTCCTTCAGCCACCACCTGGGTAGTGATAATAGCCAGGGAGGCATCGAGGAAAACCGCGGTCAGCACCTCGCGCTTGAGGCCGCGCATGCTGTGTACCAGAAATTCACCTACCTCGCGGGAGGAGCGGAGATATTCCTTAGTCACCAGCCTTTGCTGTAGGTAGCGTCGGGCCACCCCTTGGATAAAGCGCAGGGCAAAGGCGTTTTTTGGTCCGATGCCGTCAACCAGTTCAAGCTCGGCCTGGCTTGCATCCAGAGCCCGGGCCAGATTGCCGAACTGCTTGAGCAGGAAACGGGCAGGCTCCTTGCAGTCCTTGCGCGGGGTGCCCATGGTGATAAGCAACTCCAGCACCTCGGTGTCGGTGAAGTTGTCAAGACCCTGGGTCAGAAACCTGTCCCGCAGCCGCTGCCGGTGATCTTTACCTTTTTTCTGCCAGTCGATTTTATCCATGTTTTTGGTAAAGGCTAAGGGGAGTTATAGGAGTTATGGGACTTATAATTCCTATAACTCCCACATTCATAGGTTTAATAATTTCCCTACTCCGTCAGTGCTTTAACAAACAGCTCGTTGGCCATTTGGGGATTGGCTTTGCCCCCGGTCTGCTTCATGAGTTGGCCTACGAAAAATCCCATGACCTTGGTCTTGCCTTCCTTAAACTGCTGGGCCTGCTCGGGGTTGGCGGCAATGATCTTCTGGACAATAGCCATAATTTCATCCTGGTCGCTCATCTGCACCAGGCCTTTTTCTTTAACCACGGTTTCCGGGTCTTTGCCGGAAAGCATCATCTCCTCGAATACGGCCTTGGCGATCTTGCCGCTGATGGTGCCGGTGTCGATCATGGTCAACAACTTGGCCAGATTTTCTGGAGCGACCGGGCACTGGCTGATGTCCATTGCCTCTTCGCCCTTCATCAGCCGCATCAACTCGGTCATCAACCAGTTGCCGAGCTTTTTGCCGTTTGGATACCCAGCATAAGCCGCTTCAAAATAGTCGGCCAGCTCCTTTGAGGAGGTGAGCACCGAGGCATCATAGTCCGTCAGACCAAGTTGTTCGCAGAAGCGGTTTTTACGCTGGTCAGGCAGCTCGGGCAGAGTCGCGCGGATCTCTTCGATCCAGGTCTCGCTGATTACCACCGGCACCAGGTCTGGATCGGGGAAGTAGCGATAATCGTGGGCTTCCTCTTTGGAACGCATGGAGTTGGTCATGTTGCGCTCCGCGTCCCAGAGCAGGGTTTCCTGGATAACTTTGCCGCCGTCCAGCAACAGGTCGCGCTGGCGGCGCACCTCGAATTCCAGGGCCTTCTGCACGTTTTTGAAGGAATTCATGTTTTTGAGTTCGGTGCGGGTGCCCAATTTCTGCCGACCCATTGGTCTGAGCGAGATATTGGCGTCACAGCGAAAGCTGCCCTCCTGCATGTTGCCGTCACAGATGTCGAGATAGCGCAGGATGGCATGCAGTTTTTTCAGGTAAGCCGCGGCTTCTTCTGGGGAGCGGATGTCTGGCTCACTGACAATCTCGATAAGCGGCACCCCGGTGCGGTTGAGATCCACATAGCTTACCGGTTCGCGTTCGTCGTGGATTAGCTTGCCTGCATCTTCCTCCATGTGGATGCGGGTGAGGCCGATCCTTCTGGTCTTGCCGCCCACCTCGATTTCCACCCAGCCATGCTCGGCAATGGGCAGGTCGAACTGGGAGATTTGATAGCCCTTGGGCAGGTCGGGGTAGAAATAGTTTTTGCGGGCAAACTGGTTCCGAGGGCCAATAATACAGTTGGTGGCCAGGGCCATCTTCATGGCAAACTCCACCACCTTTTTGTTCAGTACCGGCAGCACGCCGGGCATGCCGAGGCAGACCGGGCAGGTATTGGTATTGGGCGGGTTGCCGAAGGCGGTGGTACAGCCGCAGAAAATCTTGCTCTTGGTTTTGAGCTGAGCATGGATCTCAAGGCCAATGACAGTTTCAAATTCCATCGTGTTCGCTCCCTTCTTAAAAACCGGCGCCAGTATAGCAGTGCCGGGTCAGTGCGTTTCTTTTGCTTTTTTTACCCAGCTGCGGATTCGGGTTAGTTCCTGCTCCCATCCGGAGCCGATCCGCAGCTCAAGAAACATCCCAAACAGTTGATCCACGGTGCGGACGACCATCTCGTGCAGACTGAGATGTTCAAGCAGTCGGCCTTCAACCGCCTCGGGATCGTTGCCTTCTTCGGCAGAGCCCATGGTTTTTGGCGGTTTTACATTGCGAAACTCCATGAGGGTGGCTTTGAAGGAAAGATTCCATTCATATTCCCCCCGGGTCAGCAACATCCGGGCTTGTTCCAGCTTCTTGCCCATGGCCAGGCCGGTGCGCGCCTCCTGCAGCTCGGTCATCAGCCCACGGCAGATCAGCTTTTCGCGATTTTCCCCCTCGCCATATTCAAGCAGCATGTGCTTTTCAAAGATCAGCTGGATATCCTCGCCAGCCTCGGGGAGAAAAATGGTGCCTCCTCTCTCCTCGCTTTTGAACCAGAGCCAGGTGAGAAACTCCTGGCCCAAAAATCGTTTTTCGTCAATTATATCAACTAAATCCATGAGTTAATGCCTCGAAGATTCAAATGAAGATGGCGGGAGAAATATCGGCTAAGGCTTCGCGGCCAGGGGCGTCGAGCAGGTGTTCGGCGGTCAGATACGGCACCTGCAACATCAAGCTGAGATCAAAGGTTTCCTTGAAAAATTCTTCCAGCAGCTCCTGAGCCTTTTGGCTGGTGGAAAAAAATAAGACTGTAGCCTCGGCCAGATTCCAGCATAGATCATAAACCGCAGGGGTAGGCGCCGCCCTTTTCATCAGCATCAGCTTAACGCTTTCCTTGATCTCCACCCGGTGGGCTCGGGCCAGCTTGGGAATCTGCCGTTCTTTTTTAAGCCGCTCCTCTTCTTTCAGGCAGAACTTGTTGAGTACCTTTGGTGATACCCTTCGCTCATCCAGGCGCAGGGAAAGCACAACATGATCCGCCGCCGCATACGAGGCATAGGCAAACTCGCTGTCAAACATGTTGAGCACCGACACCCAGCCCACAGAGCGTTCTTCATAGCTCTCATCAATATCCCGGAAAGAATGCCGGGCGATCCGTTCGGCGGCGAACTCCCAGAAATTAGTGGGTAGATCCCCCTCAACCGCATAACGGACAAAACTTGCCGATCTGGCTAACAACCCCATGGCGCACCCATTATAAATAGTCTCAAAAAAAACTTCACCTTAAGTCGAAGCCCCATCTTATTCCACCACAAAGCAGAAGATATAGCAGACCAGTGCCAGCGTCACAAGCTATTTAAGCGGCAAAGCACCTGCCGAAAAATTCCAATAATTGCATGAGCCCAGGGTGTTATCTATCTGCAAGGCAGAGGAAAAGATGAGGTAAAAAAAGGACGCCGAGATCAATAAATGGTATATAAAGACGTAACGAAATGGTCATAATGATCAGGTTATTTCGTAACGGCTCCTAAAAAAGAAAACAGCAAATACTTGACACGGAAAACCGACTGTTGTAAAAGTGCTTTTTCCTACAGGTTGGGTCGTTAACTCAGTCGGTAGAGTATCTGCCTTTTAAGCAGAGAGTCGCGCGTTCAAGTCGCGCACGACCCACCATTTACTGTATGGATATTTGTCCCCATCGTCTAGCCCGGTCCAGGACACCGGCCTTTCACGCCGGCGACACGAGTTCAAATCTCGTTGGGGACGCCAGTTATTACAAGGGGTTACGTCATTTGACGTAACCCTTTTTTTCGTTTGACGGCTCCCCTGACGGCTTTTTTTCTATGGTGCTGCCTGCTCTACTTTTTCCTTGCAGTAAGCATCAAGACTATGCTCCCATCAGCCTGGCACTACGAAAGGAACGCTGCACGGCGCGATACACTTCCTCGAAATGCGGGATCATCGCTCAGGTCCTTATTATCGCCTCTATCTCTTCAGGGCTTACGTTGAGCCTTAGCCGCCAGCGGGCGATAAATTTGCCCTCTGTCGGCAGCATCGGATCAAGAAGGACATAGGTGGCGGTTAGTTAATTTATTAACTATATTATTTCAATCCAGGTGAACATTGGATACCCGGAAGTGCCAGCCTCGCCCCGCCGTAAAATAGCGCCTGTCACCTGATCCTGACGTTTTCCTGATGTTTTTCTTGTTTACGAAGCTGCTTTTTGTTAGCATCTCGGCATGGTTGTTCCGCTTGCCATAATTTCTACACGGTTTCATTGCTCATACCGGAAACCTGCATGCCTGGCAATTCTCTTACCCAGGGGTTCAGATTCTTCTTTTGACATCTACCCTTGAATTGGGTGGGGAGGTTCGTCATTACACTCTTATACGGGTGACGGGCAGGTTGTTTTGCACCAGCGTCCCCTTCGACACTCCCCTGGGGCTGAATGATATCGAAGTCCTCTGCGGCAGGCTGGAAAAAAGCTCAGCCGAGGTGGCCGACAAAAGCAAGGGTCAAAATGTCACCTGATTGGCGCTAATCAGGAAGTAAACACCGTTCCTGGGTCGGTCCGGTCGGAGGCCAGCGATGAAGATTTCCCGCAGCACCGTGATTCCGTACACTACCAAGGATGGTTCCCTGATCAGGGAACTGGCCCATCCCCATCGCCATGGCTGGCCAGGAAAGCTCAGCCTGGCGGAGGCAACAGTGGCGGTGGGGCGGGAGACCATGCTCCACCGCCACCTGGAAAGCGACGAGATCTACCACATCCTTGCGGGAGAGGGTATTCTAAGCCTTGGCCAGGGAAAGTTCCAGGTGGAAAAAGGCGACACCCTGGTGATTTCGGCCGGAACCGAGCACCGGCTGCGGAACAGCGGGACCGTCGATTTGGTGGTTCTCTGCTGCTGCGCTCCGCCGTACCGACATGGTGACACCGAACTGGTGGGGGATGAGGATTAATGAGAATTAGAGACAGGACATCCATAAGATAATCTGATTAGTGCTAATCAGGTAAGATAATAAGCTTCTCGGTGTATGTTAATAAACTGGATTTTATGGGCGTCCCATTACTTATCCCAATAAAACTGGTTCTGGCAAAGTGATGGAGCCGGATACTGGCAGGATAAAAATTGGATGAAGAGAGCAATAAATAGACATTGTGAGCTACCCCAGTTTTTACGGGCAGTTGGGGAAGGAGAATAGGTTGTTTTGCACCTGCGTCCCTTCTTACAGATTCGCCCCCGCAGATAATGGCCGCGATGGTCTTTGATGGAGCTATAACTCTTGACTTCAATGTGGACGTGACATAAGGTGTTATTAATCATTAATAATAACGGTTGGCTGTGAATAATGACAACACTTGCTAATGCTCCATTAATTGAGGTGATTACTGAACTACGATGGGGGAAGATTTTTCACCCGGAAGGTGAAGGGTCAATTGCCTTTCAATTTTCAGAAGATGAAAGGAATTTCTTCCCCGGACAATTCAAGTCAGAAGCGAAGCAACGTGGATTTAACTTTCATGAGGCTGTTAACCCAAATATTCCCTTGCCTCATTTGGTGAAACATCGATTCCGTCGGGAAGCAAATACTTGGCCGTGTTTCCAGATTGGAGATGGGATATTCACTGTCAATCAAACAAATGATGGTTATGCTTGGAATACGTATAAGGATGCTTTTTCTGAGGGGTTAGCTGTTCTTGATAAAAGTCATCCTGATACTCTTGAAAAGTTGCCTCTTATCGGCATAGAGTTGCGCTATCGAGATGCTTTCTTTTTGAATGAAGGTGAATCATCAGCTAATTTTCTTCATAATAAATTCAATTTTGCTTTTGTGATTCCACAAAAATTTCTAGCGTCAGATTCTTTGGAAAAAGAAATTCTTAATAATAATTTTTCGTTTGCGATTAACTCGACGGCCCCTGTGGGGATTGTCGTTGTTGATGTCAAGGAAGCAATTATTAATGGCAAGCCCGGTTTTATCATGGATATCCTAATTAGATCTGCTGATGAAAAGGCCCCCAAGTCTTCTTCTGAAGATTTGGTTGGTTGGCTTGAGAAGGCTCATTTGATGCAAAAGCATGCGTTCAAAACATTAGTTAAATCAGACTTTGCTGAGACTTTCAAATGATAAGTACTGGATCGACATGTTCTTTTAACAGTGCATTAGTTCAGTTAGATAGCCCTGTATGGGAGAATGTGCGGAAAGTCCCATCGGCAGAAATCCCTAGTGGGTATGCTTGGGAAAATTCAACTAACATTTTGCATGTTGTTGGTCGGGAAACATGGCTGTCACCAACTAAATCCTTCTCGGCAACAGGATATGAATTGTATTTTGTTGAAGCTGAAACGTTAGGTTTTCAAGCAAAGCAAGTGCTCGGCTTGAATGCCGTAAAAAGGTTTGATCTTTTCAAACAATATAAGAGTGGATGGGATGTTGGTCGTGGGCTTCCGTTATCATTGCACTCTGTTGCTGTTATGGAAGCATTCATTAGTTTTTTTAATGATTTCAGGCAAGAACCAAGCTTGTTTTTAACGCCAGAAGGGAACTTGCAACTTGGCTGGGAAGATAAAGATAATAATTCTGTTGAAATAGAATTTTTCCCTGATAGGATCGAGTACTACATTGAATCTTTCGATGAGGAACAGGCAATTCCGTTAACTTATAGCGAAATGTGCAAATTTTCTAATCGATTGTATTCTCTTGTCTAGTCGAAATTTTAATGTCTCGACCTGAATGCCCGCCTTGTGAAAATATTGCTCGTGCAATATCCGATTCCCAATGGGATCCAGAACAAAATCGGTGCTCTTCTAGTTTGTTTAAGGGCGAAAATATATCTGTGAGTCGTCTCACGGTTCTTCCTATCACTGATTTATTGAAGATATTTCACAATGAGCTTGATAGGCCACCAGCAGCAAAAGTTATTGCCGCTGGTGAAATTAACATTGGAACTATGCAGGAAATTGGCAAGTCACAGGATCAGCCAAAGGTTCTAACTGTGGAAGAGGATCCGTTACCTTCTAATCCTGCACATGCTGAGATACCTCAAAAAATCACAAGAGGGTTGGCACTTAAAATTGGTAATGCTCTTATTTTGCACAACGAACCATTATAATTTTTATTTTTCCAAGTCTAATGTTTAATGATCGGTTTTTTTGCTTCAAACGTCTCAGGGTTAATCGTACACTGTTGGCGGTCCATTCCTTATTCCTTCTCGTTGTTAAACCCTCTTGTGTTGAGTTCTTTGGCAATTTGCCGTAGCATTGCCGCTATAGCCGTATATAACGTCTGCCTGCTGATCCCAAACTCCATCGCCCCCTTCTTCTTGACTTCACCAGTCGCAATACGACACTTTATCTCTTCAACCTGAGCATCATTAAGAACCCGTTTACGCCTGATTTGCTTCCCAGCCTTCTTCGCCCCTGCCGCTTCGCCCCCGTAATACCTAATGAAGAAACCAGAGGCCTCCCCTGTTTTTAATCCTCTGCGTTTGCATAGCCGTTTGCAATCAGATACCGTCGCGTACACCTCTTACCGATACACTTCGTCATGGCTACCGACATCAAGCAGGATAATTTCTTTGTCCGAAATTAGGAGGGTCAGGGTAAGGTGGTAGCTGGAGGTGATGCTGATTGCCTGCACGCCTTTTAGTTTGCCGCTAAGGTGGTGGTACCGAAGGTGCGGCTGAAAGGGATCGCGCTCCAGATCGCCGAGAATCGCCGCGAACTTTTCCCGCAATTCCGGGTGTTGCTTGAAAAATTTTTCGGCTGTTCGGGTGAAGCTGGAGGTCCAGATGAGGGTGTACATACCTCAGCCTTCCATGCCCAGCTCTTTCAATAGTTCCGCCGCGGTGCCACGTTGCACCTGGCCGGCGCGCAGGTCTTCCAGCGAGGTCAGCACCCGCGCCGTGTACGCCTCGTCCTCTGCCTCCAGCAACGCCTGGTAGCGCGCCTCGGAAAGCACCACGTATTGCGGCTGATTGTTGCGGATCACATGGAGATCGCCTTTGGCAATGCAGTCATCCACTGCAGCAATACCGCGCCGCTTGATTTCCTGGGCAGGGATGGTGTTCATGGTTAAGACTCCTTCTGGTACTTATTTGAGTACCAAAATACCACAATATACAGGAAAAGGCAACTCGTCTTGAGTCTTTTTTTAAAAAAATAAGTGGGGCCAGGTCTGGAAAATCAGCTTTTTTGACGGCTTTCAACTCCTATTGACGGCTCTGACGGTTCGCAAATTACTGTAAAACATGGTGGGATCCGCACTGGTTCGCAATTTCACGCCGGCGACACGAGTTCAAATCTTGTTGGGGACGCCAGAAATCCTAAAGGTAATCAACTAATTAGTTGGTTCCCTTTTTTTATTGTGTGGGCTGTATTGCCAGAGCGCCTCCTTATTCAGAGTCAAGCTCATTGGTAGTGCTAACTTACTATTTTGCCGCAATTTTTTCTTGTTATGACGATAAATGTTGTGCCTTGATTTTGAATCTGCATTATAATATGAATGGTTTCCGCACAGTTTGAGGGCAACACTTTTTTTCAGGCTGAATCCGTGGCTGTAATCACCAATCGGTAATATATCCACCAGCAGGAGTATTCTTGATGGGTAGTGGCAAAAAAAACAACCTGATACTGCTTATGATGGCCGTCTGGCTTGTTATCTTGGGCAGCTTTGCTTTTTGGTATGAGATGAATACCAGGCAAGAGGAAAGGTCTCTGGCGATGAGTACCGCCAAAACCCTCTTTCAGCAGAACTTGGTCAGCCATCAATGGATTGCCCTCCATGGTTGGGTCTATGTGCCGGTCACAATCGAGACTCCGCCGAACCCTTATTTGCCGGAACATCTTCGGGGGTTGACGACAGACAAAGGCATTACACTGACAAGGATTAGCCACGTTTGCATGACCAGGCAGATGGCGGAAATGATAGGAAAAATTGTGGGGGGTATCCAATTTCACATCACGAGTCTTAAACCGATCAGACCCGAAAACAAGGCAACGGAGTGGGAGGAGAGGTGGCTCAAGTCTTTTGAGAAGGGAGTTAAGGAGCAGGGCGAATCTTTTGATGATGGTGCCACCACCTGGTTTCGCTATATGGCTCCTCTTGTTGACGAGCCAGCGTGTCTGAAGTGTCATATACAACAAGGTTACAAGGGAGGCGATATCCGAGGCGGACTCAGTGTCTCCCGGCCATATCCCGCTCCTTCTCGCCTGAAATTTTTGGTTCATTCGTAAAAAAG
>DOZO01000040.1:9552-15027 GCA_003517965.1 Desulfobulbaceae bacterium | reverse complement strand
AGTTTTCAATGATCGCTGTCGCCCCGAAAAACGAGGCCACCCATCTATTGGGCGAAAAAAGAAGATAACCGAAACACCAGAGCCCGTCAAGGTGTTTTCTGACGTTTTCCAAAGGCTATTATCATGGTGTTGGATTATCGTTCGGGGGCCAAAATAGCCGAAGCGTCCACCCTTGTCAACAGCAATAATGCGGCAATTTCAAAAAACACAGCACCCAACTTGCAACTGCTTGATTCTCAATGTGAATCATAACCCTTATTGTCCTGACACCACCTTTGGAGTTTATCCAGTTGATTCCCGAGATGAAAAAACGGGGTATTTTAATACAAACCTCCTATTTATTATCCAATCCCGTTATGATATAAGGAAGAACATGATGGAACAAACATGTCCTGCCGTTTCCATCAATCAGAATCACACATCGGAGACATACCCCATGCAAGAATCACCTTACCTGGAAGGCCATGGCTTTCTGGTGGACAAGCTGCACCGACTCCCCTTCCTCGGTTCGCTGAGTGAAAAATATATTAAAAATATTCTGCGCCTAAGCAAGATTAGAACCTTTGAACACGGCGAGACAATTACCCCGGAAGGGGCTTATGACAGCTGGGTCTACATCCTCTTTTCCGGAGCGGTGCGAATTATTAAAAACAGCAAGGAACTTGCCAGAATCAAAGAGATCGGCAGCATCTTCGGCGAGCTTGCCGCCATCGACGGCAAGGCTCGCTCCGCCTCTGTTGAGGCCATCGGGGCCACAGTCTGTCTGGCCATAGATGCCTCCTTCCTGAGTGAAGCAGAAGAACCTCTTGAACAAGCCCTTTTTATCTCTGCCCTCTACCGTCTGTTTACCGAGGTTATTGCCCAGCGCCTGCGCACCGCTAACGAGGAACTGGTACGGGTGCGCTCAGAGCTTGACCAACTGAAACAAAGCAAGAAATGATCCCCTCCAACACTTATTTGTAAAAATTCGGCGTAAATACCCTTGCACCCCTATTTGCCAGTGCGCAGGGTACACATAATCGGTGCCTGCCTCATGCAAAAAGAAGGCTATTTGGGTGCCAAGTAATGCAACAGGAGACAAAACATGATCATCATCCCAGTTACCACATCCTCGACCAGAGGCAAAGATATTCTATCCGGGTTGCGTGACCGTTTCCAGCTGGCCGACCCTGCCTGCCAGCAGGCCGTGACCGGAATTATCAACGACATACGTCAGTGCGGCGACGAAGCGTTAATCGAATATATCCGCAAGTTTGACGCGCCGGGCATGAGCGTGAACCAGCTCCGGGTAAGCGACAAGGAAATGCACGAAGCCATGGTCTCAGCAGATGCAGCCCTCCTCGACACCCTGGAGATCGCCATCGAACGTATCTACGCCTTTCATGAACGGGAAAAAGAACAATCCTGGATGATGACACGAGAAGACGGTGCCATCACCGGCCGACTCGTGCATCCGGTGGATTCAGCCGGCCTCTATGTGCCAGGAGGTCAGGGTGGCAAAACGCCCCTGGTCTCTTCGGTGTTGATGAACGGCATTCCTGCCGCTATCGCCGGGGTGAAGAGACGGGTAATGATGACACCACCAGATGAAAAAGGCCAAATAAACCCTGCGTTGCTGGTGGCAGCTCAGGAGATCGGGATCACGGAAATTTATAAAGCCGGCAGTGCTTGGGCCATCGCCGCTCTATCTTATGGCACCAAGACCATAGCTCCGGTGGATGTGATAGTCGGTCCCGGCAACCAGTATGTGACCGAGGCCAAACGCCAGGTTTCCGGGCGGGTACGAATCGACATGATTGCCGGACCCAGCGAGGTGTTGATCATCGCTGACGAAACCGGGGAGCCCTCTTATATTGCCGCCGACATGCTGGCCCAGGCCGAACACGACCCGCAGGCTTATGCCATGTGCATCACCACCAGCGAAGAGCTGGCCGGACAGATTGTGGTGGAACTCGAAACACAACTATCCAAGCTGAGCCGAGCCGAGATTGCCCGAAAATCATTGAGCGAACGCGGGGTGATCCTTGTGGTCAAAGACTTGGAGGAAGCCATCCACCTGGCCAACGAAATTGCCGCCGAACATCTGGAACTTATGGTTCGGGAGCCTTTTCTCTGGCTAACCCGCATCCGCCATGCTGGAGCCATTTTTCTCGGGCGTCATACCCCGGAAGCAGCCGGAGATTATCTGGCCGGACCCAACCATGTACTGCCAACCATGGGCACGGCTCGTTTCTCCTCGGCCCTCGGAGTAGAGACCTTTATCAAAAAATCCAGCCTGATCGCCTATTCATCAGAGGCACTTCAGGGGGACAGCGAGCACATCCAGTTGCTCGCCCAGCTTGAAGGCCTCACCGCCCATGCCAATTCCGTGGCCATTCGAACCAGGAAGAAATAATCACCATGCAAGTTCTCAAGCATCTTTTTGACAACAACAAAAACTGGGCGGCCAGGATCACAGAGGCCGACCCTGATTTCTTCCGCAAACTCGCCGAACAACAGCGACCGGAATTCCTCTGGATCGGCTGCGCCGACAGCCGGGTGCCGGCCAACGAGATAGTCAACATGCTACCGGGCGAAATCTTCGTGCACCGCAACATCGCCAATGTAGTGGTCCATACCGATCTCAACTGCCTCTCGGTGATCCAGTACGCGGTGGATGTCCTTAAGGTCAAACATATCATTGTCTGCGGCCACTACGATTGCGGCGGCATCACCGCCGCTCTTGAAAACAGCGAGCACGGCCTGATCGACAACTGGCTGAGGCATATCAAGGATGTATACCGCTTTCACCAGGAAGAGATCGACGCCCAGCCCGGCGAAAAAGCAAGGCTCGACCGGCTCTGCGAATTGAACGTGGTTGAACAGGTGGCCAACGTCTGCCATACGACCATGGTGCAGAACGCCTGGAAATCAGGGCAGGAACTGGCGGTACATGGCTGGATCTACCGGGTGAGCGACGGCATCCTCAGGGATCTCAATGTCTGTACCACCAGCATCGAGAAGATCTCCAGGATTCAGCGGATCGCCTGAGCCTAACCGAAAAGCCTTGTTTTCTTTTCACTCAGCACTTTGCACTCTTCTCTGCACTATAAAAAATGCCCGTTTTTCAACTGACCGACAACCTGTGTTTTCCGCCCCCGGCCCTGGCCAGGGAAGACGGCCTGCTGGCGGTGGGCGGCGACCTTTCCGTGCCGCGCCTGCTACAGGCTTACCAGCAAGGCATCTTCCCTTGGTATTCTCCAAACGACCCGATTCTCTGGTGGTCACCAAACCCTCGTCTGGTTCTGATTCCACAAGAATTCCATCTGGCAAGGCGCTTGACTCGCACCATCCGGCAACAAACTTTTCACATCACCTTTGACACCAATTTTGCACAAGTTATCATAGCCTGTGCCCAAACCCGCCGCAAGGAAGGCCAAGGCACCTGGATAGACGAGGCCATGATCATGGCGTACTGCCAACTACACAGCCAGGGCTATGCCCATTCAGTAGAATGCTGGCAGGATGCGGAATTGGTCGGCGGCCTGTATGGTGTATCTCTGGGTGGAATATTTTTCGGAGAATCCATGTTCAGCCTGGTACCGAACAGCTCCAAGATAGCCCTGACTACCTTGGTTGATCGGCTAAAAACCTGGGATTTTGAGTTGATAGATTGTCAGATCGGCACCGGCCATCTTCAACGTCTGGGGGCCAAGGAGATTTCGGGGGCAGAATTTTCCACCCGACTGACTCAGGCGCTCAACAAACCAACCCACCGGGGCCAATGGCGCAACCCCTGAAAAAACTGGCGCCAGATTTCCAACCAAAGTGTGCCGCCAGTTAAAATAACCTGCCTTCCCGACTATGCCGGAGGATGAGCTGGCGAAACATCTCGATAATGCCACGGGCCAGCAAATTGATGGATTGGGCGTTAATATTCTCTCCGGCCGAACGGTCAAGCAAAATATTCAGTTTCGAGGGGAAGCCTTCTTCCGACTCCCAATAGTTGATCAAAAAAGGCACCTTGGGCAAGGGCAGGATCAACAGGGAATGGTCCGATCCGCCGGACATAACCACGGGCTTCGCCCCAAAAAGATGGAACAGTTCAAAAACCAGATCATGGTGGGCGTCAACCAGTTGCCGCAATGCCTCCTCGCAACGGTGACTGAACCACTGGCTCCATTCCGCCGCTTCCGGCAAGGTGGCATAGGGCACCCACTCACCTTGCGCCTCTCTACCCTGACACAAGAGGCAATAATACAACAGGGGCACATGAATCCAGTGATTGAGGTGACAGTCAGAAAGCATTTCCCCCGAGGGGGTAATACAAAAATCCTTACCCAGGCAGTTGACCGCCAAATTACCATCCACCAGCTGCGCCCCAAGCCGTGGAGCGACAAGCGTGAAATCAAGCTTTGTCACCTCCAGCTGTAGCGCATGCACAACCTGCTGCTGATCATCTTCCAGAGATCGACGCCGAACAATCCTCTGGGCCAACAGCGCGGCAACCTCAGGTGTCAAATACGGACAAGCGTTGATTTTCTTCTGCCCTTGAAGCACTGCGGCGGCAAAGGCGATGCACGAAGGAACCCCGCACTGGCCACAGTTTGTTTTTGCCAGAGCCGCATAAATTTCCAGGGGATTTTTTATCTCGGACATGACCGATGCTCCTCTAAATATCTAATTGTCTCAAACCAGCGATCTGATGCCGCCCACATTTATACCGTTTAGAAATCAAGAAGTATCTTTGGAAAGCGCGAAGATAACACTCCACTATTCCAGCAAAGCCACAGTCTTCACCTGAACCCAGATCTCTTGCCCCGGTGACAACTCAAGCGCGGCCACCGCACGTTTCGCCAAGCGGGCAATCAAGACGGACGCCCCAACCTGAATGCGCACCAAGGCCAAGCCGGGATGCTCGTCGTTGGCAATGGCGGACACCCTTCCTGGCAAAAGATTCTGAATGCTTGTCTGGGCTTGGCGTTGCCTGGTCACACTCACATCCCGGGCCAAAACCCTGACCCGCACCTTGCGGCCCACCAAAGTTCCAATGTCCCGTGTCCACAGGCTGCCGCCTGGGAAATCCATGCGGGCAAGATGCCAGGCTTCGTCTCTTTCTCCCACGACGGCACCAAGCACCACCCCGATATCTTCGCCGAGCCGGATCGGCAAATCGATCCGCGCCAGGGTTTCGATCAGGGGGCCGTTGGCCACGACTCTGCCGTCTTCCATGGCGACGAGGTGGTCGGCCAGCCGGGCCACTTCATCGGGTGCGTGACTGACGTAGAGCACCGGGATCTCCAGTTCGTCGTGCAGACGTTCCAGGTAGGGCAGGATTTCCTGCTTGCGCTTGAGATCGAGCGCCGCCAGAGGCTCATCCATGAGCAGAAGGCGGGGGCTGATTGCCAGCGCCCTGGCAATGGCGACCCGCTGGCGCTCGCCGCCGGAAAGTCGATCCGCTTTCCGGTCCAGCAGATGACCGATGCCCAGGAGTTC
>DOZO01000040.1:0-9389 GCA_003517965.1 Desulfobulbaceae bacterium | reverse complement strand
ATTACCGAGCGCGGTCAGATGCGGAAACAGGCTGGCTTCCTGGAACACATACCCCAGGGGCCGCTTATGAGTGGGTAGCCAGGTTGTGTCGTCCTGCCAGGTTTCGCCTTTGAACGAGAGGAACCCTTGCCGGGCGCGTTCAAGCCCGGCGATGCAGCGCAGCAGGGTGGTCTTACCCGAACCGGAAGGCCCGAACAGCGCGGTCACCCCCCGGTCCGGCAGGGCAAGATCGACCTCGAGCGCAAAGCCCGGCCAGTCCACGTGAAATCGCGCCTCAATCTTCTCCATGGCCTCAAACCTTTTTTGCCTTGGGCCGCCAGGCGTAAAGCGCCAGCAGCACCAGGAAAGCGAAGATCAACATCACGGCGGCCAGGCGGTGGGCCTGGGCATATTCCAGCGCCTCCACGTGGTCGTAAATCTGCACCGAGACCACCCGGGTGATCCCCGGCAGGTTGCCGCCGATCATCAACACCACGCCGAATTCCCCCACGGTGTGGGCGAAGGTCATTATACCCGCGGTGAGAAAACCGGGCCGCGCCAGCGGCAAGACTACACTGAAAAAGGCATCCAGCGGCGAGGCCCCCAAGGTCGCGGCGACTTCAAGCGGCCGGTCACCGATGGCCTCGAATGCGTTTTGCAGGGGTTGGACCATGAAGGGCAGGGAATAGAACACCGAGGCGAGCACCAGGCCCCAGAAGGTGAAGGGCAGCGGCCCGACACCCAATACCCGGGTGAGATGCCCGAGTGGGCCATCCGGCCCCATCACCAACAACAGGTAAAAGCCCAGCACCGAAGGCGGCAAAACCAGGGGCAAAGCGACCACCGCGCCGATCGGCCCCTTCCACCAAGAACGGCTGCGCACCAGCCACCAGGCGATGGGGGTGCCGACCAACAACAGGATGGCGGTGACGAGGCTCGCCAACTTGATGGTAAGCCAAATGGCCTGAAGGTCGCTGCCTGACAAAAGCATAACTGTCTCCGGAATCAATTCATCTACGCCTATTTGCCGGCAACTTCGCCAGGCAGCACGAAACCGTACTTGGTCATCACGGCCCGGGCCGGCTTGCTGCCCAGGTAATCGGCGAAGCGTTTGGCAAGGGCGTTGCCCTCGGCCCGTTTGGTGATGATGTAGCCCTGTTCGAGGGGTTCATGCAGCTTGTCGGGGATAAGCCAGTACCCTCCCCTGTTCGCCAACTCGGAATTTACAGCCAGGGACAGGGCGATGATGCCAACCTGGGCATTATTGGTCTGCACGAACTGGGCGGTATGCGCGATATTCTCGCCATAGACCAGCTTAGGCTCCAGCTTTTCCCACAGACCAGAGGCGCGCAAGGCCTCTTCCGCTCGCTTGCCATAGGGCGCATGCTTGGGATTGGCAATGGCGATGCGGGTAATCTTCGGATCGGCCAGGCTGACCATGGTCATCTTGGTGGCGTCCAGACTTGCACTCCACAAAACGATGCGGCCAAGGGCATAGGGCTTTACTTCGGAGGTCGCGAAACCATTCTTGGCAAGCGCGCGGGGGAAACCGATATCGGCGGAAAAATAGAGGTCGTAAGGCGCGCCCTGCTGAATCTGGGTTTGAAACTTACCAGATGAGCCGTAGATGACCTCAAGCTCCTCGCCAGGGTTGGCTTTCTTGAACGTGGTGACGATTTCATCCATGGCGAACTTCAGATCGGCGGCCGCCGCAACGGTGATTTTCTCGGCGTGGGCGGGCATGGCAACCAGCATGGCGCAGGCGAATATCAGGAGTTTTAATCGGTTCATCGGCTCATTCCTCAGTTTTAATCGGTTCATCGGCTCATTCCTCCTTGTGGCAGGTACAGTTGCGGACCTATGACGAATGCCAGGATACGCTTCATTTTTATCTCGCTATATATTGCGAAGAATATATCGATGGGCAAAAAAATCCCTTCCGCCTTATTCCGGGGTCTCCGTCCGGTCGCCCAGTTTCCACTCCAGGCCACCAGCCAGAACCTGATCCATTTCAGCCAGCATCTCCTGAAACCGCGCATGATAATATCGGAACAAGGCAATGGCTTTCACTCCAGCCGGGGTCAACTTGGCGCCACCGCCCTGCTTGCCGCCGCGACAGGTTTCCACCAACTTGCAGCCCGCCTGTCGGTTCATCGAGTCGAGAAGATCCCAAGCATGTTTATACGACATCTCCATGGAGCGAGCTGCCTGAGCGAGGGAACCGTACTCCCTGATCCGCTCCAGCAGAACCACCCGGCCATAGCCGAGGAAGGTGCCTTCCTCCCCCTCCAGCCAGAGCCGCCCCCGCCACTTCAGACCGGATTTCATTGTATTTTGCATCATGTTATTTTTCATGGCGTTATATTTACCATAATATAGCGACTACGCAAGATCTTTTTCGCCAAAAAAAACCGTCTGTCTCAGCCAGGGAAAAGAAGCGAGACAGACGGTACCATCAGGAGAAATCAGCTTCGTGCTTAGCGATTGGGCTAAAGTTATCACAATATCTTATCCAGCGCCTCTGCAAGAAAAGCAAGATGCGATTTTTCCTCATCAGCCAGCCCCAAAAAAAACGTCCGAACCTTTTGTTGCTCACTTTTTTGCGCCATACGGCTGTAAAGGTCAAGGGCCTGGGTTTCAAGCATCATCGCCAACTCCAGGATATCCTGCGGGCCTTGCAGATAAGCGTCGGTCTGAGCGAGAAAATCCTGCACCCTGCCGCCACCCTCCATTATTCCAGCCGGACCTTGGCCCGCTATGGTCTCAGGCCCGTGTGCTTGCCGCCGGTACTCGGCAAGAAGCCGGGCCTTGTGCTTGTCCTCAAAGGTCATCAGCCTGGTATAAAGCTGTCGATCTTCCTCATTCTTAGCCCGCACAGCCAGGTGCTGATAAAACTTTTGCAGACCATCCTCCATGGCATACGCCAGACTCAACCCATCTTCATAGTCTTCCTGACCGGTAAAAAACTCAAGCCCGGCCTCTATCGGCCCCTTGGCCTGCATCCCCTGCCAGGCCTTGATCCCCCCGACCATATTGTAAACGCTTACAAAATCATTCCCGGCAAGTAATTGGGCTGCAGCCTTGCTTCTACCGCCAACAGCACAATAGACAATAACCGGCTCCTCCTTTACCAGCTCGGCAAGCCGTCCGGGCAGCTCCTTGAGCGGGATAAGGATGGCTCCGGCCAGATGCCCGGCCTCATACTCCTTAGGCTGCCGGACATCCAACAGTTGATATGCCTCCGCTCCCCGCGCCTCCATATACTCCTTGGCCTGGGCCACAGTAAAATTCGCACCCGCCCTAAACAAATTCTTCCAGTTCATTATCCACTCCATTCTGTTTTCACGAGGTATTACGAGTGAAAGGCAACGCCAGTAGTCGCCAGAATCCCAGCTGCCCTATTTCCCGGTGCGAACCGATGCCGATAACGATTTTTTCCTGCGCCACCGCAGTAGTCAGGGTACCCAGCATTCGATCCCAGATGGAAAAGATCACCCCGTAATTAGCATCACGCTCTCTGATTCGCACGGAATGATGGATGCGGTGCAAAAAAGGCGGAACAAAGAGAAGCGCCCACGCTCTTTCGAACCAAGAGGGTACTCTGATGCTGCTATGATGGAACTGCACGACCAGATTGATCAGGATTTCAAAAAGAATGTAGGCGGCCAGGCCAATGCCGAAGGTATAAATCACCGCCAGCCTGATCAGACCGGTAAAGAGAAACTCGCCCAGATGAAACCGGTTGCCTGTGGTCACGTCCATATTCAGATCGCTATGGTGAACCCGGTGAAACCGCCAGAGGAAGGGGAGCACATGGGTGAGCAGATGCCAAAGATAGATGAAAAAATCCAGAATCAAGATGCCAGCAACAATCTTCAGCCAATCTGGCAAAAGCCAGACATTGAGCAGACCAAAATTTTTCTCCTGCCCGGCGAGAATCAAAACGATAATAGTGCTGGTGTACAGGAAATGGTAGATCGTGCCATTCAAAATAGACAACGGTATATTGGCAAGCCAGCGTCTGGATCGGGACACGGTGGGCGTACGATAGGAAAAACGCTGTTCGCACAGCAGAAAAAAAACAACGCCTGCCCAGTACAGGTAAGGCTTGATTACATAGAGTTCCCGATATGTCACGTGTGAAAATAACACGTTCTGTTATTTCCTGTCCAGGCAACCCAGCGTCAGCAAGTGCTCAAACGCCGCCGCCGACACCGGTCGACTAAAAAGAAAACCCTGATAGGCATCACAGCCGTAACGAATCAGAAAAGACAACTGATCCTCGGTCTCCACGCCTTCGGCAATAACGTTAAAACCCATGGTACGGCCCATTGCGATGATGGTCTCAACAATGGCGTCATCATTTGGCCCGACGCCGAGATCGCGGATAAAAGACTGATCTATCTTCAGCTGCTCCAAGGGCAGGCGCTTTAGTTGGGAAAGGGATGAGTAGCCGGTGCCGAAGTCGTCCATGGAAAAACCAATGCCAATATCCCCCAGTGCCCGCATCTTGGCAATGGTATCGGCGATATCCGTCAACACCAGACTTTCGGTCAGTTCGAGTTTAAGCCGCGCGGGATTGGCACCGGTTGCCTCAATAATCTGCTGCACAGCGGCGACAAAATCCGGCTGCCGAAACTGCCGGGCACTGACGTTTACTGCTATCCGCAAGCCACTGGCGGCTGGGATCTCGGACCAGGTCTTGAGTTTGGCGCAGGCCTCTTCCAGCACCCAACGGCCAATAGGAAGAATAAACCCGGTCTCCTCGGCCAGTGGAATAAAAGCCGAGGGCGAGATCGACCCGCGACTTGGATGATTCCAGCGTAAAAGGGCTTCGGCCCCGATGATCCGCCCATAGCTGTCTGTCTGAGGTTGATAGTGAAGCTGAAACTGCCGCAAGCTGATGGTTTGGCGCAGGGCCTTTTCCAGGGCACTCGATTCCTCCAGAGTCGCCTGCATAGCCGGATCAAAAAAACGCACATTGTTACGCCCGGCTGCCTTTGCCTGATAAATGGCGGTATCGACGTACTTAAACAGTTCATGTACGGTGATATCATAACCGGAAAACAAACAGATACCGATACTCGCAGTTATGTGCTGTTCGTTGTTCTCAATAATGAAAGGCTGATCAAAACTGGCACGGATCTTTTCAGCTACATAACCGGTACGAGTAATCGCGACTCGCATATCCGGACCCAGATCTTTCAACAGCAACACAAATTCATCACCGCCCTGCCGTGACACCGTGTCTTCCTGCCGTGAGACTGTATCACCCTTACGCAGTATCGTCCGCAGGCGATCTGCCACCTTAATCAGCAACAGATCACCGACATCATGCCCCATGCTATCATTCAAGGCCTTGAAATGATCCAGATCCAGAAACAACATCGCACTGTACTGGCCATTGCGAGCCCCTGCAATGAAGGACTGCTCCAGCCGGTCCAGAAGCAAACGACGATTGGGCAGACAGGTTAAAGGATCATAAAAGGCCAGCCGATGAATTTCAGCTTCCCTCGTCCTCTTTTCACTGATATCAGTGACGACTTCGAGTGCCGTCTGCACCTCACCCTTATCGTCAGTGACCAGGGCATAGGCCTTGCATTCCATGTAAACTGGAGCACTCGCGGCATCGTAGTGATTATGGACCGCGATGTGAGAGGTGCCGGTGGCAAAAACGTTCCGTACCGCACAATCCTCACCATTCTCAAAACAGGGCCGCTTCAAATGATGCGAAACCTCGAAACAGTACCGACCAATAATTTCGTCCACGGAAGCGCCAACCCGTTCTGCATAAGCCCGATTGGCAGTGAGAATACGGTAATCACGGTCGATAGTGATACAGCCCTCTTCAATGTTATTTAAGATTTTTTTACTCAAGCACTCAGATTCTCTCTTGCGATCTCTGGATTTTTCCAAATCCAGCCGCGCCTTCCGGAGCACCTCATTTTGTCTTTCTAACTCACGCTGGCACACCTTAAGTGCGTGCAGAATATCAGACTCTGTGCCCTGACCTTCGGAGGCAGATATCTTTTCAGACAACGATTTAATTTGTCGTTTCATAATACCTTTTCAATCCTTTGCCCGAATAAGCGTCTCAAGCTCCTGCCAGTCCACAGAACTTTGCCGACATTTACAATCCTTGAGCAGGCAAACCTGAGAGATAACTTTAAGTCCGTGCTCACCCAAAGCACCCTTCGGCGAAATATTGGCGGCGCGCAGATATTTCTCTCGCAAATCTTTGGTGCACAGACAACCCAGCACTGCGTACGGCTGGTACTGAGCGATTTGACGAACCAGAAAATCTCTGCTACGCAGCACCCCGTCTTTCTTATGCAGCTTGCCGCTCACCACCACCTGGACATCCAGATAACCAAGGGCCAAAGCCATCTCCCTCGTCTCCCGCAAACGGCAGGGGATAAGGCAACTATCCAGACACAACAGACCTTTTTCCTGATCGATGACCGTGGCACACCCTGGTGAGCGCAGACAATATGGCAAAAAAAGCATTCTTTTCGCATATGGCGTCCGGACAAACCTGCTGTGAAAAAAACGGTTCCCCGCCATTACGACCTTACGGACATAAGCATCCTTGTCCATCTTAGGAAAAAATCTGATCAGGGGACGGTAGCACAAAACCAACACGGGAAGAGTCAGCCAGGATGGGAGAGAGGATATTAGCATAGTAATGATTGTAATTATTTTTTTGCGGCTTGACGACGTAAATCTTCATCCACTCTGCCACTGAAACTAAAAAATAACTTGAGGGCCTTGCGCATTGGGTATGTTATCCTATTGACAATAAATAACGGGCGGTATGTCTTTACCTTCACAAACCTATGCTCCATAATGAGAACCAGAGATGCTTAAACTTGTTAAAACCAGTTCACGCAAAGCCGGTCTTCCTCCTGGCAGCCCAATATTTATCGGCGAAAAAGTAACGGAAAAATTCGGCCTGGATATGGTCGATTACGATACTGACAACCTGTCCCTCAGCACTCCCGTCCGGCTTGACGAATTTTACCGGCTGAAAGAAACCCGTAGCAACACCTGGATCAGGGTTCACGGCCTGCACGACGCCGAGGCAGTGGACAGGTTCTGTCTCAGTTTCGGCCTGCATCCTCTGACCATCGAGGATATTCTTCATACCGGCCAACGGCCAAAAATTGATCACTATGATGACTACTTGTTCCTGGTCCTTAATCTGATCAAATATGACGAAAACACCAAGGAGATGAGCATGGAGCAGATCAGCTTCGTGCTTGGTGCAAACTACCTGCTCACCTTTCACGAGAAAAACGACGATATTTTTGACGAGGTGCTGGCCCGCCTTGAAAATAACAAGGGTCGCAGCCGACAAATGGGGGTCGATTATCTGTTGTATTCCCTGCTCGACAGGGTGGTGGACAACTTCTTTGCCGTGCTCGAAAAAATCGGCGAAGAGGTGGAGGACCTGGAAGAGGAGCTGATTGCCGATCCTTCCCCGGAAACCCTGCAGGCCATCCACTTCCTGAAACGAGAGATGATCCTGCTGCGCAAATCGGTCTGGCCGCTTCGGGAGGTCATCAACGGATTGCAACGGGATGAAACCACGTTCATGGGGACCTCAACTCAGGTCTATCTCAAAGATCTCTACGACCATACCATTCAAGTACTTGACACGGTGGAGACCTTCCGGGATATCATCTCTGGCATGATCGACATCTACCTTTCCTCGGTAAGCAACCGGATGAATGAGGTAATGAAGGTGCTGACCATCTTCGCCGTGATCTTCATCCCCCTCACCTTCATCGCCGGGCTGTACGGCATGAATTTCAATACCAGCCAGAGCCCCTTCAACATGCCGGAACTCAACTGGTATTTCGGCTATCCCTTCGCCCTCCTGCTGATGGCAAGTACAGCCGGAGCCATGTTGATCTATTTTAAAAATAAAAAATGGTTTTGAAAAAAAGCAAAAAAATATGGCAAATAATTAGGCTTGTAATTATATAATTAAATACTAAGTGTCTTTCAGGCTCGCTTCCTGGCCATAATGATTTTACAAAAAGATTCTAAAACCATGCGCCAACGATTCCCATATACCAAAAGTGCCAGCCATTTCCTGCCTTCCTGGCGCAGGATCAGCCTCTTTTTTCTCGGACTCCTGCTCATGGCCAGCCCTTCCCAGGCTGCCAAAACCGCGATACCTGAGGTGTGGACCCTCCGCCATGCGGTTCGTTTTGCCGTCAGAAACAACCCGGACAGCCGGATGGGCAAAAACAGAATTGAAGCGGCCCAGGCCGCCATCAGCATGGAGAGATCCTCATTTTACCCAAAGCTGGATCTGAACACCAAGTACGACCAGACCAACAACCCCATGTACTCCTTCGGCAATATTCTGAACCAGGGGGCCTTTCACAACACTATCGACTTCAATAATCCAGGTCGCACCGACAACCTTAACCTAGGAGTCAGGCTGGGCTACCGTTTTTACAACGGCGGTCGCGATCTGGCCGGACTGAAGGCCGTCGAAGCTCAGGCTGTTTCCTCGCAGATGGAGCTGGCCGCAGTACAGGCCCAACTTACCTTTGAGGTGGTTCGAACTTTTCAACTCATCATCCAGGCAGAAGAACTTATCAAGGCCAGACAGTCGGCAGTAGCGGCAATTACGGCTTCCCTGTCCGTGGCGCAGGCCCGTTATCAGGAAGGGGTTCTACTCAAGAACGATCTCCTCGATCTGGAAGTGCAGCAGGCCAAGGCACAGGAAAATCTAAGCCAAACCCGGCATAGTCTGGCAATGAGCCAGAGGATTTTTCTTAGTCTGCTTGGTCTTGACGACAGTCCGTTGGCACTTGATTCAGCCCAGGATGGGCCCCAAGATATTCCACCGCTTGGCACCCATAACCAACGCCATGAGCTGAGAAGCATGGAGGCCCTGATTCTGGCGGCCAAGGCCAGAGTTCGGCAGGTTCAGGGCGGCCATTATCCATCTCTCGAAGGCTACGCGGGATATGATACCGACCAAGGCTATGTCACAAACGGCTCGGGCGACTCATGGCAAGCCGGCATCAGGTTACAGTTCAATCTTGCTGAAGGAGGCCGAACCACGGCTGAGATTACCAAGGCGTCTGCCCTGCTTGCCGAGGCGCAGGAACGGAAGCGAAAAACCGAGTTGGCTATCAGCCTTGAGGTGAAACAGGCCGAATTTACCGTACAGGAAGCCAGGGAGCGTTTACAGGTTACGAACAAAAGTGTGGCTCAGGCCCAGGAAAGTGCCCGCATCAATCGCCTCCGTTTCCTGGAAGGCAAGCTGCTTTCCGCCGATCTTATCGGGATAGAAAACCAGCTGACCGACGCCTTAGTGCGACGAATCATGGCGGAATGTGCCCAACGTCTTGCCGTTGCCGACCTGCGCCGCGCCCTGGGCCTGCCCC
>DOZO01000047.1 GCA_003517965.1 Desulfobulbaceae bacterium | reverse complement strand
TTAAGCAGCAGCCCGGTGAGCAGCTTAGGATAAAAATAGGTCGACTTGTGCGGCATGACCAGCCCCTCGTCCGCCACCCGTTTAACCTGGGAAACCAGGGTCGGGTTCATCAAAAAGACCAGAGGGCTTCGATCTGTCCGGCTTTCGCCCTCCTTGATCGCGATATCCAAAGCGGTATCCGGATCGCTGTAATAATCCACCAGCCCTTCCTTTTCACATCGACCATGATCGAGTTGCAGCAGCCGGTCAAGAATAAGATCAGACAGAACAACCACGTCCAGTTCGCGCAGGGAGGCAGGCTGCTTAGCTCCCAGGGCCTCGTCGATCACTCCGTCCTTAAGGGTCAGCAGCAGACAACGATCCTCCTGAGGATGGTACAGGCCAAACATGGTGGCCGCGCCCAGGTTCTCCGCCATGCGGGCCAGAACCTCAACCACCAGAGTCTCGCGGGAGCCGTCGGTGATCTCCTCAACAATAAAGCTTGGCGTAAGCCTGGCCATCAATCCGGCCATCCCTACAGCCTCAGGCATCCGTACCAGCCGATGGGTGGGAAGCACTGACAGGCCTGGATCTTCCATGCCGCAGAGATACATCATCGTGTGGTTGTAAGGGCTGTCGTCAGCCACTTCGCCCAGGCGTTCCCGCATCAGGGCACGAAACTGGAGGGCGGTGGTGTAGCGATGATGACCATCGGCAATATAGAGTGATTTTTCGGCAAACTGCGCCCGGACCTGGGCAATAATTGCTGGCTCAGTCACCGCCCGGATAGTATGTCTGCAACCATCATGATCGGTGACGCTGGCCAGCGGCTCTCCGGAGCAGGCTCCTTCGAGCAGCGTCATGATCAGCCCTTGCGTATCGGGATAGAGGGAAAAAATCGGGCTGAACTGGGCATGACAGGTGTCCAGCAGACTGAGCCTATCAGAGGTGACCCCGGAGAAGGTTTTCTCGTGCGGTTTGACCACGCCCTCGGCAAACTCGGCCAGCCGCACCAGACAGAGCAAGCCCTTGCGGGTAAGGCGCTTGCCGGAGGGCAAGGGATACTCGGTATGGTAGAGATAGATGGTCGGTTCGTTATCCCGAACCAGCACCCCTTCTTCCTGCCACTTGGCAAAGGTGTCCCTGGCCTCACGATACCGGGCCTCGGTCAGTTGTTCGGCGCTGAAATTTTTGCTTAAGTCCAGGTGGATCATGTTGTAAGGATTCTTGGCGGCAAAGGCAGCCTGGGCCTGAAGATCAATCACGTCATAAGGCGGGGTGACCACCTCTTCCAGATGCTGAATCTTGGCCGGGTTGTAGCGCAGGGCGCGAAAGGGCGCGATCAAAGCCATTGGTTATGTCTCCTTGTTAACAAGCCGTTAAACAAAATTGGACATCAAGTCCTGCCAAAACGGCATAAAGAGCCGTAAAGTCAAGGCAGAATAGTACAGGTTATTTCGCAACGGCTCCTAAATGTCCCCGGCCCTCATGACCCGGTTGACTTCTCATGGGGAAATAGATATGTTTCAAAAACGCCACCATTACATAGTCAAAAAAAATCCACTTTTCAAGTGAACATTGTACCCGGCCAACAAACTTTTACAACACTGAAGAGGTTTACCAATGTACGATATCTTTACCCGCACCCATTTTTCCTCCGGCCATCATCTGCGCGACTATCCCGGCAACTGCGAAAGGCCGCACGGCCACAACTGGAAAGTTGAGGTGACGGTGCGCGCCACCGAGCTTGACGAACTGGGCATGGGGATCGACTTCAAGAACCTTAAAAAAGAGGTGAACGTGATCATGGAAGAGCTGGATCATCGCGACCTCAACGAACTTCCTGCTTTTGCCACCAAGAACCCCTCATCCGAAAACATCGCCGCCTATATCTTCGAACGTCTCCGGGAATCACTGACCAGCGAGCGTTACCGGCCTTACAGCGTCACGGTCTGCGAAACGGATAACTGCTGCGTGACCTACCGTGAAGGATGAGCCCAACCTTGAGCTTTCCGAGATTTTTTACAGCATCCAGGGGGAATCTTCCTTTGTAGGCTACCCCTGCCTTTTCTTCAGACTTGCAGGGTGCAACCTGCGCTGTTCCTACTGCGACGCCAAATACACTTACGAAGAACCAGCCAGCTTAATCCCGCTCAGTACTCTGCTGAACGAGGCGACGCGATACCCCAAGGCCATAATCGAGATCACCGGCGGCGAGCCACTGCTGCAAGAAGGGGTCTATCCACTTATGGAGGCTCTGATGGCAGCGGGCCGTACCGTGTTGCTGGAAACCAACGGCAGCATAGGCCTTGAGCGGGTGCCGCAAAAGGTAGTAAAGATCGTCGATTTAAAATGCCCGGACAGCGGCATGCACGAGAAGATGCACCTTGCCAACCTTGCCCTGCTCACGCCTCACGACGAAATCAAGTTTGTGCTCAGCTCTGCTGCCGACTACGATTGGGCCAAGGCAATGATGGCAGAACATCACCTGGCCGAAAGAGCGAAAGTGATCCTTGCTCCGGTAATCGGCCGTCTCCAGCCAGCCCTGCTGGCCCAATGGCTCCTGGCCGATGCCCTCCCAGCCCGCCTACAGCTCCAGTTGCACACCCTGCTCTGGCCGGGGATGAAGCGGGGGATATGAAGGACAGGTATATTTCTCCTTTGCACCCAGAGGGTATAAGTTTCGTTTGAGCAGGCAAGCTGCTCAACTCAGCTGTATATTTCCCCTTGTCAAAAAAACAATCTGCGTTTAAGATTGCCGCCATTAAAAAGGCGGCGTAGCCAAGTGGTAAGGCAGTGGTCTGCAAAACCATTATTCAGCGGTTCAAATCCGCTCGCCGCCTCCAGTAAAAATCAGTAAGGGTCAGCCTCTGTTATGCGGCTGACCCTTTTTTTATGCAAAGACTAATAAAATGAAATAAAATGTTAGCTTGGCCGTTATTGCAGTATGATAACCATCCTTAAATTACGCCTTACAAAGTACCCTTAACGGAAACCCGAAAAATGAACGAAACCAAAATCATCGAATTGACCCCTTTCCGCGCCGATCTGGCCCGCTCTCTGAGCCGCCGGGGCGAGAGACTGCTGGCCGCAACCAACCTGGCCGAGGAAGTCGCGGCCTTAGAGCCCCTTGAAGCTTACTACCTTGTTCGGGAGATGGGTCTTGACCAGGCCCTGCCTATCCTCCGGGAGCTTAGCCATGAACAGTTGCAGGCCTGTCTCGATCTTGATTGCTGGAACCGCTACGATTTCTCCGTTGAAAGTCTTGATGAATGGCTGATACCCTTTGCCTCCCTCGACCCAGAAACCCTGGCCCAGACCTTTCTCTCGTTGGATTATGTGCTCCAGCTTCTTTTCCTGACCCAGACCATCACGGTCTATGATCCGGATACTGATCAAGTTCCGGCTGAAGACGAGGAGCGGGATACGGCCCGGGCCATGACCCCGGACGGCTTCTATCTTCTGGAACTGAAAAATCCGGATCTGCCACTTAAGGTCCATCCCTTTACCCTGCTGGATGCCCTTTACCAATACGACCCAGGCGCAACGCACCGCCTGCTTAGCGAGATCCGCGTGGATCTGCCCACCCAGATTGAGGAAGAAGCCCTGCGCTTTCGCAGTGGCCGCATGCAGGATCTGGGCTTTGCTACGCCGGCTGAGGCAAGCGCGCTCTTTTCCCGACCGCCCAGCCATCAGCCATTACCCCGCCCCCAGGATCCGATAGACAGCGCGGTCACCCGCTTACCCTCGGTCTATGCCGCTCCCTTGCTCGAGGTCACCCTGTTGCAGCGGGCTCTATCTCTGGTTACTACTCCCAACAGCCTGGCCCGCTTAGAGCAGGAACTGATCTGGACCATCAACAGCGCCATCATGGCCTACGGGGAAAAACCACAAGATATCGAACATATCACCGCCATTGTTATCCGGGTGCGGGATACCATCTCCCTTGGGCTGGAGGCGCTAACCAAGCAGGAACCTCCCTGCCCGCCGGACGAGGCTAAAGCCGCAGTCAAAGCGGCCGAGTTGCTGGAGATCTGGCCTATGACCGATCTGTTCCGACACGGCTATGCCGCGACCACGGTTTTGCAAAATGAGGTGCGACAAGCCTTGGCAGAACCCCGCCTGGCCAACTGGTACAATCTGGCCGATACCGAACAATCGGATGAACCTGCAGATCGACTGGAACGTGCCTTTGTCGCCGCCCTGCTGAGCCGTCAGCCCCTGCGCGGCGGCTTTGATCCGGGCAACGCCGAGACCGTCCTGGCCTTTAGCAGCCTTAGCGAGATCGAAGCGTCACAAGCCAGACTGAAACGTCTTGTCGACCATTTCAGCGGACAAGCCTAACACTGCTTCCAGTTGTTTTCGGAAACGACGTTAATTCCTGGGCAATCTCCCGACAGAAACTCCCAAGGGCCTCGTTCAGGGCAGCAACCAGTCCTTCCTGATCATGGGCGGTCGCGGGAATCCGATAACTGCTCCGTCTTTCCGAGAGGACAATCCCACCGTCCCGACCCTTGAGCGACCAGCGAACAACCAACCTGGCTGCCCCGTCACTCTCGTTCTCAAAATGAAGCACCTCGACTATGAGCTGGCAATCAATGGTTCGGGAAGATGGCCAGGGGTGTTGTAAAATGTGGTCGGTACCCAGCAGCGCCGAGAGGTTTTCCCCCAGCACTCTGGGAATATTTTCGCTGAGCGGCTCGGCCCAGCGGTAGCTGTCGGACAATTGCAACCGGTTGGCAGTCAGACGGGTTATAATCTGAGGCCGATCCAGATATTCCGGCAGTTTCACCGGGCCGATACCGATCACCATCCTGCCCCCCTCGGCAGTAACAGGGGCTTTTCGCCCGGTTTCCAAAGCCGCCATCTGGTAATAGCTGACCGGGGCCGTGCGGGCACAACCTGCCAACAACAGGCCGCAAAGCAAAATCACCCCCAAAGTACCTGCCATCCGTGCGCATAACCTGTCTTTCATTCTCTTCCCTCTTCACGACGTTTTCCCTGCAAAACAGCCTCTGGTTGCTGCTCCAGGGTTTCCGCCAAAAGCCGCAGGACACGGGCCGCGCGACTGATTTCCTTAAGCGCCGTATTAAGCTGCCGCACCGTGGGGGATTCTTCTCCAGCCAGACTTTGCAAGGACTGCGCCGTCTTGGCCAGTTCTTCGCTGGCCTTGCCCAGACTGGCAACCATGGGAGAACCGGCCTCAGCCACCCCGCCGATCTTGGCCATCGCGATCTGTACCGCTTCAAGAGCCTTGCGCATCTCGACCAGATTTCCCCTTGCCTCATCAAGTATAGGGCCACCATCACGGTCGAACTTGGCACTCAAGGATTCCAGGTGCGCAAGTGTCGTCGAAAGCCGCCCTGGAATCTTTCCCGTGCTATCAGAAGAAAGGAGTTTATTAAGCGAACGACTGATACCAACAAGATCGGCAAGAAAGGCATCCATGGGAAACCCCTCCAGCTTAGAGGTAAGCTCTTCCACCGCCGTCAGGATGGTGGGAATCTCACTCACCTCCGAGTCTATAGCAACAAATTTGGCCGGTTTATCAGGATAAAAATCCAGATCAATATACAACTGACCAGTAAGCAGGCTCTGCATCTTGAGCCGGGCGCGCAACCCCCGCGCCACCAGAAGCCTAACGGCGGAGCGCTCTCGCAGATCGATCTGTTCGCCACGGCGGGACTCAACCGCATTTGGCTCAACTTCAATAATGACCGGCACCATAAACCGGCGGGTTTCGGCATCAATCCCAAGCTTGATCTGCTTGACCGTGCCAACCTTGACACCAAGAAAAACCACCGGAGACCCTACTTGCAGGCCCTGTACCGAGCCTTCAAAATACAGAACATGCTGGCGTCGTTCCTGAAACCACTGCCCCCCAGCCAGGAGCAGAATAACCGTAACCCCAAGGATAACGGCACCAAGAACAAACGCGCCAATAAGCGTAGGATTAGCCTGTCTGCTCATATACAGTTACCTGCCAAATTTTCCCTCAAGCTATTCATACCACCCCTCTGGTAAGAAAATGACGCACCTTGGGATCTCCAGAGACAACCGCCTCTCTGGGATTGCCGGTGTTGATCATAGTACGGGTTTCAACATCCAAAAAAACCGAATTGGTACCTATATCGAGAATACTTGCCAGTTCATGAGTTATAACTACGATAGTCGTATTCAGGCTATCGCGCAATTCGAGAATCAAATCATCAAGATGACGGACCGTAAGCGGATCAAGCCCGGACGATGGCTCGTCAATCACCAGAATATCAGGGTCAAGCGTCATGGCACGCGCCAATCCAGCCCGCTTCTTCATGCCGCCACTCAGCTCGGATGGATAATAGTTTTCAAAACCGGATAACCCCACCAAAGCCAGCTTGAAGGAAACTATCCCGGCAATGCGCTGCGGAGAAAGCGCGGTATATTCTTTAAGCGGCAAGGCGATATTTTCTGCCAGGGTCATCGAACTCCAAAGTGCCCCGCCCTGAAACATTACTCCAAGCCGCCGCTTGAGTTGCTCCTGCCGTTCCATCCCCAGACTCCAGAAATCTTCACCATCATATAAAACAGCGCCTTTGGCCGGAGCTTGCAAACCGATCATAGCCCGCATTACGGTAGTCTTGCCGCAACCGCTTCCACCCATGATCACAAAAATATCCCCCTTGTTGATCACGAAATTGAGATCACGTTGGACTACGAACTCGCCAAACGCCATAGTCAAATCACGGATCTCCATGTGTGGCACTGCGTTCATGACTCAGATCCCCAACTGATAAAAGATAATGGTCATAATCGAAGCCGTGATGGTGATCAGCAGAATGCCGGTAACCACTGCCGAGGTTGCCGCCTCACCCACCGATTCAGCGCTTCTGCCGCACTGCATCCCGCGCAGGCAACCGGCATAGGCGACCATAGCCCCATAAACGCTACCCTTCAAAAGCCCTACCATGAAATGCTTAAGCTCCAAAGCCCGTACTGTTTCAGTATAGTATTCGAACATGCCGACGTCAAAAATCGTGACCGAAACCAGCATCCCGGCCAGCATCCCGATAAAGCCTGCGTACAGGGTGAGAAGCGGCACCATCAGCATTAAGGCCAGCATCCGGGGCAAGACCAGAAAATCAATCGGCGAGATACCCATGGTTCTGAAGGCATCGATCTCCTCATTGACCTGCATGGCGCCAAGCTGAGCGGCAAAAGAAGCTCCGGTGCGCCCGGCAATGATAATCCCGGTCATCAAAGCGCCGATCTCGCGCACCATGCCGATGGCAACCAGATCAGCAATGAAGATCTGGGCTCCGACCTGGCGCAACTGATCCGCCCCCAGGTATGCAAGGATCAGACCTACAAGAAAGCTGATCACCGAAACGATGATCACGGCCCGAGGTCCAACTTCTTCGATCTCCCACCAAAGATCTCTTAAACGAAATCTTGCCCGACCAGTTAGCAGCCGCCCAAAGGAAACGGTAATTTCGCCCAGGAAACAGAGCATTTTGGGAGCGCCATGCAAATATTTAATGATTTCCATGCCCATCCGGCGACACAGGCCCCATCTGCTCCTGCGCCGTCGGATGGGCCCGGAAACTTCGGCAGCCATGGCCAGCAGATGACAAACCCCCTTAGGTAAACCAGTCTGGTCGACACTGATCCCGCGTTCTTTACAAATCACAAACAATTCCCGAAGAAAAACAAGGAATGCGCTATCCCAGGCGGAGAGCTGCGCGGTATTGAAAGAAAGACGATATAGACTATCGCCCTGCCCGGCCAGAATCAACCCGGCAACAGGCAAATCCTGATCCAGGCACCAGCGTCCGGCGCACGATATTTCGAGCAGATCGTCACCGATGCGGCGGGCAGAAAACTGCCATTGCTTATCGTCGCCGCTATGAGGTCGAATAGAATCCACATCCGCACCGTTACGATCTTAAGTTGTATTCAGCAACAGTCAGCGCAACCTGCGCTGTGCAACATAGTCCTTCCACCATCATGAAGAATCGGCTCTGCGCTGTCAACCAAAAAACATAGAGATTTCCGGTAGCTGCCTTTACCCACCCGCTCTTCCCCGACAACCTCAAAACGCAACCTAAGAATTGCCCCTTGTATCCCACGCATTCGCCCCTTTTTTTTGCATTTTTTTGCTTTTTTCGAAAAATTTCCTATATCATATATACTTTAGGTTGTCGGTGTAACCAGGCTAAGATGAGAACAGGAGAGGAGTAAACTACCATGTTTAAAGATATGAAAGTCGGATTCCGTTTGGCCCTTGGCTTCACCATGGTGCTTATTTTAATGCTTGCCATCATCGGGGTTAGCCTGCGTCATGCAAAGGAAAATCACGCCGAGCTTGAACGGATCGTAAAAATCAACAATGTCCGCATCCAACTGGCCAATCAGATGACCGATGAAGCAAGAGATACGGCCATTGTTATCCGAAATATTCTGTTAGCCACACACATAATTAATCCTAAGTCCAGCGGAGGCATACAAAAACATCAAGACCATCTTGCGAAGATACGGAAGGAATACAGTGCCTCCGCTACTACACTCGAACGCCTCATCACCAAGGATGACGCAAAGGGCCTTGACCTGTTCCGCAAGGCAGATACTGCTGCAACTGCCGCACGGCCGCTGCAAGACCACGTGATTGAACTGACTGAAGCAGGCAAACACGAGGAGGCCATCTATTTTATGAATACGAAAGCCTATCCTGCCGTGAAACAATGGATTAACGACACAGAGGATCTTATCCATCACAATGAAGAGCGCAATACCATCCGCTACACGGCGGCTGAAGAGGCGGCGCATGCTGCGTTCATTACCTTGCTTATCCTTGGCGCGGGGGCCATCGGCCTGTCCGTGCTGATCATTTTCTTCCTGAACCGGAGCATAACCCAGCCTTTAAGCCTGAGCGTTGAGGCAGCCGACCGAATAGCTACCGGAGATCTGGCTACAGATATCCACATACCTGAAGCACGCAGGGATGAAATAGGCATCCTGATTCAGTCCTTGAACAAAATGGTCGCGGCTCTAAGAGAGAACCGCGACCTTCTCCAAAGACAGGACTGGTTGAAAACAGGCATCGCCCGCCTCAATGAGGTCATGAGCGGGGACCCGGACATCACCAGCCTTGCCGCCAAGGTGATCTCCGAGATCGCCACCTACCTTGACGCTCAGGCAGGTGTCATCTACGTTGCCCAGGAGGGCAGCAACGGCACCCTGGTGCTGATGGGAAGCTACGCCTACACCAAGCGCAAGAACCTGTCTAATGTGTTCAAACCGGGCGAGGGAACAGTCGGACAGGCCGCCTTGGAAAAGAAGCAGATTTTGATCCAGAACGTGCCGGAAGACTATTTCAAGATCACCTCCGGCTTAGGTGAACGCCTTCCCCGGTTTATCTGTGTCACACCCTTCATCTACGAGAATAAAGTCAAAGGCGTCATCGAGGTGGGCAGTTTAGATGAGATGACCGATCAGCAGATGGCGTATCTCAATCAGGCCATGCCAGCCTTGGCCCTTGCCATTGAGAGCGCCGAGGGCCGAACGAGACTGGCCAATAGTTTACAGGAATCCCAGGCCCTGACGGAAGAGCTCCAGGCCCAGCAAGAGGAACTCCGGACCACGAACGAGGAATTGGAAGCACAAACCAGTGCTTTGCAGTCATCCGAAGAAAAGTTGAGGATACAGCAGGAGGAACTCCAGGTTACCAACGAGGAACTGGAAGAGAAAAACGAACTGCTCGACCGGCAGAAGAGAGATGTGGAAAAGGCGAGGAAAGATTTGGAAGAGCAAGCCAAAGACCTGGCCTTGGCCAGCAAGTACAAGTCGGAGTTCCTGGCCAACATGTCGCATGAGCTGCGCACTCCGCTCAACAGCCTGTTGCTCCTGGCCCAGTCGCTATCGGAGAACAAGGTCGGCAACCTGAGCGAGGAACAGGTCGAATCAGCGAGAATCATTTACGGCAGCGGCAGCGACCTCTTGAGCCTGATCAACGAGATTCTTGACCTGTCCAAGATAGAAGCCGGAAGGATGGATCTTCAACTCGGCTCGGTGCGGATAAACGATCTCGCGGATAGTATGCGCTCCTCCTTCGGCCATATGGCGGAGGACAAGGGTCTCAACCTGGAAATCACGGTGCAGGAAGACATCCCCTCCGAGATCACCAGCGACCGGAAACGCATCGAACAGGTCATCAAGAACCTGATCGCCAATGCCATCAAATTTACCGATGCGGGCAACATAGCTGTCACTTTCGCTCGTCCCTCTCCGAACACAAAATTGTCAAGAAGCAACCTCCCCGCAAGTGAATGCCTGGCCGTTGCCGTAAAGGATAGCGGCATCGGCATCAGCCCGGAGAATCACAAAAAAATCTTTGAAGCATTTCAACAGGTGGACGGCGGGACGGCAAGGAAATTTGGCGGAACGGGCTTGGGGCTTTCCATCTCCAGAGAACTCGTCCGGTTTCTGGGCGGAGAGATACAGGTCGAAAGCGAACTGGGCAAGGGCTCGACCTTCACCTTGTATCTGCCTGTATCTTTGTCCTCTGGCCGCAAGACGGCACCAGACCATACCGCCACGGTCACCGTCGCCAAAGCCAATCAAAACCCAGGGCATGATGCCACACGTCTTGGGGCCTCGGCCCTGCAGATAAAAGACGATCGCGACACGCTTCACCAGGAAGACAGGGCCATCCTGGTGATTGAGGACGATCCGAATTTTGCCCTAATCCTTTATAGAAAGTGTCATGACAAGGGACTCAAGTGTCTGGCCGCACCAACCGGCGAAGAAGGACTGGAGCTGGCCGCTAAATATCAGCCTGCCGCCATCATCCTCGACATCCGCCTGCCTGGTATGGACGGCTGGGCGGTACTCAGCGCACTTAAGGAAAATACCAATACTCGACATATACCAGTGCATATTATTTCCATTGAGGCAGATCCAGGCAAGGCGTTTCGCATGGGCGCGATCGGCTCTGCAACCAAACCGCTTAATCAAGATGATCTCGAAGAGGCCTTCCACCAACTCGAACAGATTACCTCCGGAAGGCCGAAGCGTATGCTTCTGGTAGAGGATAACCCGGTGAGCCGCAGCATTACCGTCAAGCTGATCGGTGACGGAGAGAACGTTAAGATAGACGCAGTCGACACCGGGAAAAAGGCTCAGGAGGCGCTCCGCTCTGCTGAATACGACTGCGTGGTTCTCGATCTTGGTCTGCCGGACATGGATGGCCTGGAAATGTTGGAGACCCTGAAGCACGAAGGCGTCAAGTTGCCGCCCGTAATTGTCTACACCGGTCGTGACCTCTCCAGCGAGGAGGAGATGGCCCTCCGTGAGCATTCGGCATCCATCATTGTTAAGGACGTCCGCTCCCAGGAAAGACTGTTGGATGAGGTATCCCTCTTCCTGCATCGAGTGGTGAACGAGATGCCTACAAAACAACGCAAGATCATCCTGGATCTGCATGACACGGATGCATTGCTAAGGGACAAGAAGGTGCTCATCGTCGACGACGATATGCGCACCACCTTCGCTATGTCGCGCTTTTTAACGGAACGCGGCATGAAGACCTTAAAGGCTGAGAACGGCGATAAAGCACTCCGGTTACTGGAAGAACATCCAGACGTGGACATAGTGCTCATAGATATCATGATGCCGGTGATGGACGGCTACGAGGCTATGAAACGTATTCGCAACCAGGAAAAATTCCGCAAGCTGCCGATGATAGCGCTTACGGCCAAAGCCATGCCGGAAGACCGCCAGAAATGTCTTACTGCAGGGGCAAACGATTACCTGCCGAAACCGGTGAATCAGGATCGGCTGGTTTCCATGATGCGCGTCTGGTTATACAGGTAAGTTCGGAAGACTGGAACAAAGACAAAGCCATGAACGATGCCAAAATTGAGATGATTGAGATCGACCTGCTGCTGGAAACGATTTTTCAGCGGTATGGCTATGATTTTCGTTCCTATGCAAGGGCATCCATTGAGCGCAGGATCAGGCAGTTCCTGGCGGGATCAAGATGCTCGTCGATATCTGAGATGATCCCGAAGATCCTGCATGACGAGGAGTTCTTCTCAAACCTGGTCCAGTATTTTTCCATCTCAGTGACCGAGATATTCCGTGACCCCTTGGTCTACCGAGCCGTAAGGGAGAAGGTGCTCCCACTGCTTAAAACCTGGCCACACGTCAAGATCTGGCATGCCGGGTGCGCGACCGGCGAAGAGGTCTACTCTCTGGCGATCGTGCTTAAGGAGGAAGAGGTCTACGACCGGGCGACCATCTATGCCACCGACTTCAACGATGAATCCCTTGATCGAGCCCGCGAAGGCGTCTATGCACTCGGCAAATTGAAGGACGCCACCAAGAACTATCAGCAGACGGGCGGAAAAGCCTCCTTCTCGGAGTACTACCACGCACATTACGATGCGGCGGCGATGGACGGTTCGCTAAAGGAACGTATTACCTTTGCCAATCATAACCTCGCAGTAGATGCGGCCTTCGGCGAGATGCACCTGATTTTCTGTCGAAATGTCCTGATCTACTTTAACCGCGAGCTGCAAAACCGGGTGCTGGAGCTTTTCACCGATAGTCTGGTGCATGGAGGGTTCCTGTGTCTCGGCACCAAGGAAGACCTCCAGTTCAGCGAGGTGAGCAACCTGTACGAGTTGGTGGACGCAAAGGCGAAGATCTATAAAAAGAAGAGCACGTGATGAGAGTAAGCGAACCCCGACGCAGACCAGGCGGCACATACCAGGCCGTGGTCATCGGCGGCTCGGCGGGCGGGGTCGAGGCTCTCCAGGTAATTCTCTTGGCACTGCCACATGATTTTATGCTGCCGGTTCTTGTGGTCGAGCACCTGCATCATAGCGACGACGGTTCCTTCGCCTTGCACCTGGCCAGCCTGACCCAGCTTCCGGTGATTGAGCCCTGCGACAAGACACGAATCGAGGGGGGACGCGTATATACCGCACCCGCCAACTACCATATGCTGGTGGAGAGAGACGGAACCATCGGACTTTCTGTAGAAGAACGAGTTAACTGGTCACGGCCCTCCATTGATGTGCTCTTCGAGAGCGCCGCATTGGCCTGGGGAGAAGCGTTGGTTGCGGTCCTCCTTTCTGGCGCCAACGCCGATGGCACAAAGGGCTTGGGGACAGTCAAGAAAGCAGGTGGCCTGACCATCGCCCAGGATCCCGCCGAAGCCAAGAGCCGGGTCATGCCCCAGGCAGCGATTAATGCCGGAGTGGTGAGCGAGGTGTTGCGCGCTGAGCAGATCGGGCGTCTTTTGGCCGCTCTTAGCGGGTAGGAAACGCTTTAGAAAAGCTTAAAGCCTCAGGCAACATACAAATCAAGGCGGACACTGAAATGACTGCAAAACAGAAGATTTTGATCGTAGACGACAAAAAGGAGAACCTCTTCGCCCTCCGCCTGGTTTTGCACGAGATAGATGCGGAGGTTATCGAAGCGACCAGCGGTAACGAGGCCCTCGCCGCTACCCTGCACCACGATTTCTCCGTAGCCATCCTGGACGTGCAGATGCCGGGGATGACGGGCTACGAGCTGGCCGAGTATCTGCGCGGGGACAAGAAGACCCAGAAAATCCCGATTATATTCCTTACTGCTGTCTACGGAGACGAGCAGCATGTGTTCAAGGGCTACGAGACAGGAGGCGTCGATTATATAACAAAGCCCTACGCGCCGTACATGCTCATCAGCAAGCTCAAGATTTTTCTCGAAATGGACCGCAACAAGCGGGAGCTTATCATGCACCGCGACCACCTCGAAACCCTGGTCACTGGGCAGACGATACGGCTGACGAAACGAGTCAAGGAGATAAAGTGCCTTTATGATATTACCAGCCTTATCTCAGAGCCTGACAAATCCATCGATGAGATGCTGGAAGTTGCGGTAAACCGTATCGCGTCTGGCTGGCAGTATCCAGAGATAACACGCGCCAAAATCGTCTTCGAGGGCCGGGAGTTCATCTCTGCCGATTTCAGGGACAGCATCTGGAAACAGTCCGCCGACCTTATGAGCGCGGGAGACCCTGTCGGGGCGGTGGAGGTCTGCTACCTGGAAGAAAAACCCGTACTTGACGAAGGGCCGTTCCTTAAGGAAGAACGGGCACTGATCCTCAATATCGCCGGACAGCTCGGCAACATGATAAGGCGCAAGCGGACAGAAGAGTATATCCTCAACGCCAAGGAGGACTGGGAGCGAACCTTTGCCTCCATCGGCGACGTTATCACGATTCAGGACACCGACCACCGCATTCTCCGGGCCAACCACCGGGCCGCCGAGCTGCTCGGGGTTCAGCAGCCCCAGGAACTGGTGGGCAGATTCTGCTACGAGTTATTCCATGGCGGAACCCAGCCTTGTGAGGGCTGCCCGGCCATGCGCACCGCCGATGATGAAAAAATTCATACTGCGGAAATCGTGCATGAGCATCTAAACAAGACTTTCTTGGTCTCTGCCGCCCCGGTTTTCGACGCAGACAACAACCTGGTGAACATTATCTATATCTCTAAGGACATCACGGAGATAAAGGCCTTGGAGGAGCAGTTGCGCCAGTCGCAAAAGATGGAAGCGATAGGTACTCTGGCCGGTGGCATTGCCCATGACTTCAACAACATCCTCACCCCGGTACTGGCCTATTCGGAGATGATCATCATGGGGCTTCCCGCCGAAAGCCCCTTGATCGAGATGTCCCAACAAGTGTTGAAGGCAGGCAAGCGGGCCCGTGATCTGGTCAAACAGATCCTCACCTTCAGTCGGCAGAATGAACAAGGGCACAATCCCATCCAGATCCATCTGGTGATCAAGGAGGCGCTCAAGCTGTTGCGCTCCTCCCTGCCCACCACCATCGAGATCAAGCAGAATATCGCCAGCGAGTCAATGGTGTTGGCCGACCCAACCATGATCCACCAAGTGATGATAAACCTCTGCACCAACGCCTACCATGCCATGCGGGAGTCTGGCGGCGTTCTCGCCGTTACCCTGACGGAGGTGAGAATCGATCCAGAGGATTATGCCAGCGAGCTGCACCTCAAACCCGGCATCTATCTGCGCCTGGAGGTGAGCGACACCGGTTGCGGCATGCCGCACCATATCACGGGCAAGATATTCGAGCCTTACTTTACCACTAAGATACAGGGGGAAGGTACCGGGCTGGGGCTTTCCGTGGTGCATGGCATAGTCACCAAACTTGGCGGCAGGATTACGGTATACAGCGAACAGGGCAAGGGCACCACCTTTCACGTCTACTTCCCCAAACACTTGGGGGCAATAGGGGAGGACGAGGCCATGGTCGAAATTGACTCTCTTCCCATGGGTCATGAACATGTCCTGGTGGTAGACGACGAAGAGATAATCTCCAACCTGACACAAATGATCCTTGAAGAACTTGGCTATCGGGTAACCGTCTTCAACGATTCCCGCCAAGCCCTGGAGCAGTTTGAGGCACATCCGGCAGATTTCGATCTGGTGCTCAGCGACATGACCATGCCGTACCTGACCGGGGCCGATCTGGCCCAGCGGATACTGGCCATAAAGCCAGAGTTACCGATCATTATCTGCACCGGCTTCAGTGAGATCCTTAACGAAGAACAGGCCGTGGCTTTGGGTATTCGCCGCTTGCTGATGAAGCCGGTACTGCGCCATGAACTTGCCACGGTGTTGCGGCAGGTGCTTGATCAGCCCGTATCATAAAGGGATGTTCATGAGGGGGTGACCGTTTATTTTGTGATCAACTACCCTTTTACCTACCTTAATGCCATAAACATCGCCACCAAGGAATATCCTCAGACTATGAAAGGCAGCAAAAAAAACCTCATACTGATTGCTATGACCGTCTGGGTTTGTCTTCTTGGTGTTTTCCTCTTCTGGCTGGAAATAAATAACCGACGGGAGGAAAAGCTGTTGGCATACAATACCGCCAAGGCTTTTTTCCTGCAAATCTTGCTCAGCCGCCAGTGGAATGCCTCCCACGGCGGGGTCTATGTCCCGATCACCAGCAAAACTCCGCCCAACGAATATCTACCGAGCCAAGGCCGTGATCTGACCGCCGACAACGGCCTCAAATTGACCAAGATCAATCCCGCCTACATGACCCGGCAGATCGCGGAAATGGCGCAAAAAAATGCAAACGGCATTCATTTCCACCTCACCAGTCTAAAACCGATCAGGCCAGACAATAAGGCAACGGAGTGGGAGGAGAGGTGGCTCAAGTCATTCGAACTGGGCGTCAAGGATCAGGGTGAGTTCTTCAAAGATGGCCCCAACACCTGGTTCCGTTACATGGCCCCTCTTCTTACCGGACCCGAGTGCCTCAAGTGTCACGCCCAACAGGGTTACAAGGCAGGAGACATCCGGGGCGGTCTCAGTATCTCCACCCCCTATCCTACCCACACTTACTTCCACCTATTTGCCAGCTTCGGTGCGGTAGCGATCATCGGCCTCATCCTTATCTTCATCGGCGGCACCTTCTATATGCGGAACCAGCGCCTGTTTGAAGCCATCTTCAACAGCCCCGTTCCAACCAGCGTTTCCGATAAAAATTACACGATTCTAATGGCGAATGAAGCTTACTTGGTCAAGTTCGGCCCCCTCCCTGCTCACCAAAAAACAATCAAGTGTTATGAACACCGGCCTGGCCCATCTTGCCACACCGAAAATTGCCCACTCACCCGTATAATAGGCGGGGCGGGCGAATACACCTTCGAAACAAGCAAAGAAAACCATGGGGTGTCCAGACACTTCATCGTCCAAGTCAAACCGCTATTCGACCACAGGAACATGGTGATCGGCTGTATCGAGGGTTATGATGAAATAACCGAGAGAAAACAATTGGAGGATGAGAAGGCACAACTCATCAATGAACTAAAAAACTCCCTGGAGCAGGTGAAGCTTTTGAGCGGCTTTATCCCCATCTGTGCTTCCTGCAAGAGGATTCGTGACGACCAAGGTTTCTGGACCCAAGTTGAGGCTTACATCTCCAAACACTCGGAGGCGCAATTCAGCCATGGTATCTGCCCTGACTGCGTCAAGAAGCTGTATCCGAATCTTGACCTGCGACCTAAAAATTGAGCCATGGCCACGTTCATATTACAACTCAGACTCTTGTGAAATCGCGTAAAAGCCACATTCACACCATTAGAATAAAGATGCACTCGCAAAAAGGAAAAAAGCTACCAGGATCGTGACTCAAAATCATCCCACCATCATGAAGAATCGTTCTTCGCTGTCAACCGAAAACCATAGAGATTTACGGTAGCTGCCTTTGCCCACCCGCACTTCCACGGCAAATGCGAAACTCGACAAAAGAATTGCCTCTTGTGACCTTACCAACTTAGCAAGATTGCCAGAAAAAATATTCCCCGGCCAAGAACAGATCATTACAATATACTAATCCAATTCTAACAATCCCGTGCTATCATATTTCCGTTGGCTTTATCAACTCCAACATAACTGAGCACCGGGTAGGCGAACAAGTGCCGCGCCACATCCCAACTGTAAGCGCTTACCCTCCAACTCCAGCGGGGATTGCCTCATGCAGCGTAAACGCCTTATCTGGCAATTGTACCCAAGCCAGCTTCTGATCACCATCATTGCCCTTCTGGTTGCCGCCGGCTACGGGGCTTATTATCTCCGCGCCTTTCAGCTGGCCCAGACCGCTGCCGGCCTTGAGGCGCGCGCCCGTCTGACACAAGATACCGTGCTTGCCCTGCTGATAAAAAACGATTTACCCACAATGCAAGCATTCTGCACCACCGTCGGCAAGAGTTCCGCCACCCGCCTTACCGTCACCGCCCCTGACGGCAAGGTCCTGGCCGATTCAGATGAAAGCCCCAACCGCATGGAAAACCACAGTGGCCGACCGGAGATCATCGCCGCCCTTGCCGGCCGACCCGCCCCCTATCTGCACTTCAGCCAGACTCTTCAGGAAAAGATGATGTATGTGGCTGTTCCACTGGTACAGGATGGTAACACCAAAGGCGTGCTACGAACCGCGATTCCGGTCACTTTCATCGACAGCGCCCGCCGGGAAATCTTTTTAAAAATTGCCTTAAGCTGTCTGATCATTGCTCTGATCGTGGCCCTGGCCGCCTGGTTCATCTCGCGTCGCATCAGCAGGCCGCTCGAAGAGATGCGTCTGGGCGCCGAACGCTTTGCCGATGGCAATTTCACCACCAAGCTGCGGGAAGAAGGGGCCGAAGAGGTGGCGAGCCTGGCCAGGGCCATGAATACCATGGCCGACCAGCTCAATGGCCGAATCAAAACCATCGCCCGGCAACACAGCCAGTTGCAAGCGGTTTTTTCCAGCATGGTCGAGGGAGTCATCACCGTGGACACCGAGGAGCGCATCCTCGATATCAACCAGGCTGGGGCAAGGCTGCTGAACCTCGATCCCGAGAAGCTGCGGGGGAAAAACGCCCTGGTGGCGGTGCGCAATCTGACCCTGCAACGTTTCATCAGCCGAACCCTCGCCGAAGCCAGACCCATCGAAGGAGAGATCGACCTGACCGGCCGGGGGCAGGAAAAATACTTCTACGCCCACGGTGCCAGGTTCCAGGACGCCGCGAAGCTGACCAGCGGCGCGATCATCGTCATCAATGACGTCACCAGCCTGCGCAGGCTGGAAAACATGCGCCGCGATTTCGTGGCCAATGTTTCCCACGAGCTGAAAACCCCCATCACCTCCATCGAAGGCTTTGCCGAAACCCTGCTGGACGGAGCCCTGGACTCCCCCGAAGATGCCCGGCGCTTCGTGGAGATCATAGCCAAACAGTCAAAACGGCTGCACGCCATCATCGAAGATCTACTCGCCCTTTCCCGGCTTGAACAGGAGCAGGAGCAGACCCGGCTTGCCCTGACGGAAGAAAAAATCACCACCCCGCTGCGCCGGGCCATCGAAATCTGCGAGCTCAAGGCAGCCGAGAAAAAAATCAACATCGAGCTTACGGCGCCAGATGATTTGAGCGTCGGCCTCAACAGCCCCCTGTTCGAACAAGCAATCACCAACCTCATCGTCAACGCCATCAAGTACAGCGACGAGGGTGGCCGGGTGCTGCTTCGGGCCGGGGAGCGGGACGGGGGGGAAATCGCCATCGAGGTTCAGGATTTCGGGGCCGGAGTCGCACCCCAGCACCTGCCACGCCTGTTCGAGCGCTTCTACCGGAGCGACGCGGCCCGCAGCCGCAAACTGGGCGGCACCGGCCTGGGCCTGGCCATCGTCAAGCACATTGTCCAGGCCCATGGCGGCGAAGTAGAAGTCACCAGCGAACTCGGCAAGGGCTCAACCTTCACCATCCTGCTTGCACCCAAAAAGGCATAAGTTTGTTGAAATCGCAAAAGGCCGCGATTACAACGGTTGCTGCTTCGTAACTTGTTTAATTTGTCTTACGGACATGTGACCTTTTTCCTTTTTTACGAGACCATCAAGTTTCGTTTGGGCAGGCTATCTGCCCAACTCAACTTTAACAAGGAAAAATCCCATGAAAACACAAATGCGTGACACCTCCACCTTGACCACCGCCCTGGAAAAGGCGGCCAAGCATATCTGCACAGCCCGCTGCGGTCGTTGCCCCCATGTGGTCGAGCAGTACCCCTGCCCCGGCGAATGCGACCTGGACACGGTAGCCTGGGAATGCTGGGCGCAATACTTCCTCGATCAGGCGACCCCTGTATCCCCCGATCATGCTTGACACTTCATGTAGTGAGAATTATTTTGACATATAGAAAAATTGTCTATACCTTAACGGCATGACCACAAAGCAACGATTCCGTAATGGCAAGTACCGTATTGAAGTTCGCGAAAAAGACCATGCGCTTATGCACGTTTACTTCGCTGGCGGCGGACTTTCGGTATATCGTCCTGGCCTGCAAAGGCTGGGAAGCTGAACACCAGCATCGCTGAGGTTATCCCGCCTTTCTCGCAATCTTGACAACATGATTTATTGAAAAAGTTAAACATGTTAAATCTTCCATGCGGAAAGAAACGGGAAATACGGGCAGTGTCCATAGTCTCCCCCCATCGAAGTAGACATTAACTTTTTCAGGGATGGCTGTCATCTGCAATAATCACATGATAGACCCCATGCCCTCGCCCCCCCCACCCTCTCGTGATGGTCGTACTCTTGATCGTGTAGACGCAGATCATGGTGACAGAAAAAGCTGATTTTTTATACTTGACCCCAGTTATATTCGAGATGGATTATGTGGATGAATGTCCGAAAGTCTGACCTGAACCCAGAGTTCTCCTAAAACTTACTACACCTGGTTAAGGAATGGCTGAAGACATACCCGCCTATTTACGAAAACAGTTCAACTATACCGGCAGAATCCTTGCCGGATCTTATAGTAAGGAACTTAAGCACAATCTTTCTCAAGCCATTGTCCACCTTGAAGCTCTGGAAAGAATAGGTTCACCGATAATTCCTTACATCGCGGCCTGGCACCCCGATGACGAGCATATCTGGTACGAATACACGGGTTCACGTCTGCACTCGCTCCTCGGGCTTAAAACGACAGATCTGGCCGATGCCTTTCGCGCCAATATCATCACCCGTTGCCTTTACCGAAAGCAGAAAACCCCTTCTGCCATCGACAAGATCATCCGTGATCGATCCCAGCTTGACAGTATGCGAAATTCCATGCGCCGCATTGCGGAACGGGGCGGAGCCGTGGAGGCGATCTATAAAATCGATGCAAACAGCGGCCCGGTATGGCTTAAAGATCTGGCCAGAATCGAGATACATGATCGTGACAGGGTTATGCTCTCCTATGGCTCTCTAATTGATGTTACCAAAGAGATGATGCTTGAAGAGAAACTCATTGAGATACAGGGTGAGCTTTCCTTCCACAAAGATAATCTGGAGTTTATTGTGGTCGAGCGGACCAAGGCACTGCGTAAGGCCGAGCTTGATGTAGTGAGTCGTTTGACCAATGCTGCCGCCTATCGTGATGGTGAGACCGGTGCCCATATCAAACGGTTGAGCCAGTATTGCGGGATCCTCGGGCGTTCCTTTGGTCTGAGCAAGAAAGCCAACTGGGCGCTGTTTCATGCCGTGCCCATGCACGACGTAGGCAAGCTTGGCATAGATGATTCGATCCTGCGCAAACCGGGCCCGCTTTCTTCTAATGAGTTCGAGATCATAAAAACTCATTGTCAGGTAGGGGCAGATCTCTTGGGCGGAGGCGATTCCTTTCTTTTGACGGTAGCCAAAACAATTGCTCTCAGCCACCATGAACGCTGGGATGGCTCAGGTTATCCCCGGGGCCTTACAGAATGGCAAATTCCCTTGGCCAGCCGAATTACCTCCATCTGTGATGTTTTCGACGCCCTCACCTCAGAAAGACCATACAAAAAGGCGTGGGATTTTGAAAATGCTGTGTCTGAAGTAACAAGACTGCGCAGCAGCTACTTCGACCCCAAACTGGTTGATCTTTTTGTAAAAAATCTGCCGGAGATTAAAAGGATTTTCCAGACCACCGATTAAAGCTTGTCATTATGATGTTTTCCGTTCTGTAATTTACAGTGCCATCCGCTATCCCCTGTTCAATCAAGATCGGCGCACAACGCTTCCAGATCAGTGCCCGTAAGTTTGCAAACCCCATTCTCGCACACATAGGCCGTCGCTTTACCGTCCACGAGATGTATCACCGGACGCCGCCACTGAACATGAATAAAAAAACAGCCGCTCCCGGCGTCCCGATGAATGAAATCTACCCCCAAAAAATAGCCCCACTAAAGCGAATACTTTTGTTGTTTACTTTTTAAACTTCGATTCTCGACAATCTGGCCAATATATTATTCTTTCACAATCTACATCCTTCGTCATGACTCGAATAGGACCATCAGAAGAAGATACAAAAGCAATTGCACCTTCTACTTTACCAACAAAATCAAGGGCTGAATTATGCCTGGTTCCTAATCTGCTAAACTCTAGAGGTTGATTACAAATGCAGTACGGTATTTCTCCTTGACAAACATTTCCGCTCCACTTAGGAGCTTTCAATTTAACACCAAACCCTATTACATTTAAATCATGTGTTATTAACAATGCTCCATCCATTTTTGATAAATCAACAAGACTCCTCAGCCTATTACGCAAAGTTTCTGATACCTTTAAGTGTGAAAGCATTCCGGAGAATTTTTCCTCTTCGTATTTTATTTTTTGTTGTTGCAATATACTAATTTCGATATTACCGGTTATGCCCCACGCGGTATCGAATAGTCCTGAAGTAGTTTCTTTATTCGGAACGATAATAATAGTAGCGCCCTGTTTTCTCTGAGCCAAAACTTCTACCATATAGCGTATACAAGAAAGATGGGTACGCGCTATGTTAGCCTCTGTGTTATTTCTATAGCTCTTGCCATTAGTTTCTATACCAAATTTTTTTAAAATATATTTTCCTACAATGCTGTAAGTAATAATGTCAACATGAGAAGGCAAATAAGCACCATTTTCTATAAGCCCCAACCTACTCGAACCTCTTGTAATTTCAAGCCTTCCAACCCCAGAAATAGTAACCATTGGGCAGTCTGGTGAAAAATGCCTTGCGCAAGGTATTCCAGCCGGAATTTCATTTAGAGTTTTCAACGGATGTGCAAAATAACATATTCCCCAAATGACCACTCCATCTCCATCTGAAACAGCAAGTAAAGCGCCCGACTTTCCGTTAACAATCCCATTCATTTTTGCCAAATTTTTTGCTGTAAATTCAATAGGGGTTTCAAAATATAAACATAGCTCTGTTTCACGATACTTCGGTATTTCAAATCGAATAAAATCATTTTTTGATATCCAGGCAACGCCAGACAAAATACTTACTCCTTCTTCCTTTAAAAGAGACGCTTGGAACATGGTGTCTATAAGTATCGCAAACTCACCCTGCAACGGTATAGGTCGGCTATCTTTCCCAAACGCAGGATTGTTTTGATGATCAGTCCATGCCCGATGAAGCTCCGCTGCTATTCTTGGATTTAATAACATGACATTTACCCGAACTTTTTACTAGTAAAGGTTCCAAAAGGGTTAAAGCAGGTCCTGAAAATAAGCTTTTCTGCCATTGGACACCTCCTCGGGTATATTACCCTTATCTTGGTGTCCGCGAAACTATGGGTAGCTCAGGTTAGAGTTTCGGACATTCGCCCATAAAAAAGAGAAACCAGCACAGATAAACGTGGTCTGACCCGAATGGCGCTAGTTTAAGGTTTTTCACCTGCGGAATCATCTAAGAATATTAGCTAAATTCGATGGACTCGCAATAACTCGTTACCTCGGCGAAGGCCGGGGTCCAGCCTTACTGTAACTCGCCGAAAACACTGGATTCCGGCCTTCGCCGGAATGACGGAATATGTAGTTTTTTGAGTTGTTACGAGTCCGTCAAATATCAGGCTACAAATGCTTAAACTAGTGCCATTCTGGTCTGACCCCGATTACCCTTTATTTCTACCGACAACTATTGTCTCACGGTTTAGAGGCAATTCGTGGTCATCGAAACACCAGTAGTTTTTAAAATGTATCGATTGAAGCATGTGACATCTCGATAATTAGAAGCGACCAACGTGAAAGTAACCGGCGCTGCGCCACACGGACAGCAACCGAAGCTACAGGAGGTAGAGAAACGATGAACGAAAAGACGACAAATGGCGCAGCGTCCGTGTTAACTGCCGGGTTGGGCCTACCGTAGGATCGGTGATTCATGACAAAGCTCAGAAATCTCAGTGGCGAACTTCGCCTTAGTGGCTTCCTCTGCACTGAACCAGTGCTCGCTCAATATGTACTGGAGCGCGCCATCATGATCTATGCCAAGGCGCTCGGAGATGATGGTAGCCATCGCATGATGGTCACACTTCAGCGCCTCGACAATTTGTTCCGCGACCTCCAGCGTGATGCTCTGACTCGTTTGCCTAGCGGGGCCGTGAGTCATGAGCGTAGAGGACGGAGTAATAAGTCTCTTGGATCCGGCGAGAAAGATCAGTACGGCAGCAGACTGGCAGGTTCCGATGACATAAGTCGTGACTGGTATCGGGAGCGAGCGAAGCATGGAATAGATTGCAATGGACGTGCCGACGCATCCACCTGTCGAGTTAATTGTGAGCGTCAGTTCCCTGTAGCCGTTGGCGATCTTCCGTGCAACCGCATCAAAAATTGCGTTGTCGGTGCCTTCAGCTATCTGCCCGCCGATGTGAAACGGTTCCATGGTGACTCCAGTGCTAGTAGGCCCAACAAGTTATTCAGCAGACCCACATATCATCCCAAAAATCATGATAGCCGGAAAAACACAGCTGTGTGCGGTTTACTCCCAGGCTCCAAATCGTCTCGCCAGTCTCCGCAAAACCCAAAAAAATATGGCAGTCATGTCAGGCTATAAGAAAATGACCGAAAGCGTCAAGAACAAAATATTAATGCAATTCGCGATGTCTCTCTCATGGCCTGTTTTGTTTTATGATGTAGCTGTGTCGAATACTACCAAGGTAAACCAGCCAACCGGCATCGACTGGTTTATGGTGAACAGAGTTGGTTGCAGTCAAAAAGTGCTTGCGCATGGTGACTGAAAATGAAAAAAGGGTTTCAAAGCCTAAGCCTTGAAACCCTTGATTTTACTGGTGCCGGGACCAGGAATCGAACCAGGGACACTCGGATTTTCAGTCCGATGCTCTACCGACTGAGCTATCCCGGCGCAAAAGTAGCTATCATATATTGAAATATGCCCTGCTTGTCAACCTATTTCATTACCACCCTGGTGCTGGCCAGATGATCGTGCCAGGCGCATTTTTCCCGATCAATAATACTCCAGAAAAATCCAAGCCCCAAGGGCAAGGCAGACAGGCCATAGCCGACAAAGCGCAAAAAGGCCAGCCCAGGGGGAACCTCTCCACTATCGGTCCGCACCACCTTGAGACCCATGAACATCTTGCCAGGAGTCTGCCCCTGCCACCCATGCAGGGCCAGAAAATATATCGCGATAAACAGGGGGAAGGTGAGCGGGAAAAAAATAAAACAGAAAAAAATGGAAGAAAGCAGGTCGGGCCAGTTGAGAAAATGCCCCCCCAAAGCGGCGGCCACCGCACACAGGCAACAGAAATACAACAGATGAATCAAGAGAATATCGATCCCCATGGCCATCCCTCGGGCAAGAAAACCAGCGTATTGCGGCGGGGAGATGGCTTCCTCATCCATAGGCGTGTCGCTCTCCCTACTGGTCATCTTTTTCCAGGGTCAAACCAAGATCCGGGATGTCAGGCCCCGCACTTGCAGTTTTTTCAGGCTCAACAGCAGAGACTGCAGTCTTTTTACCATCTTCAAGAAACAACTCAAAAATATCGTGAATCTCTTCATTATCCTCCGCCATGACCGGTGGCTCCGCCATCATAACCTCAAGATCGTCAGCAAGGTTCTCTTGCCCGGCAAGATTTTCTGGCCCTGCTTCCGGCTTCATGGCTATCACCGGTTTTTTTCCCTCTGGCTGTAACGGGGCCAGATCCGCGACAGCAATATTTTCAAGATCAAGCACTGGTGGAGTCTGGTCTTCCAGGACGGCCCCTGCCAGCGGCACCTCGACAAGCTCGAAATCATCTTCATCTGCGGGCAGAACTTGCGCTTCCTGCCCATCCAGAATCAGGAACTCTTCCGCTTCGTCAAGAGAAGACTCAGGCTCTGCCCCTGTTTTTTGCCCCCCAAGAATCGCCCCAAGAAAAAAAGGCGCGGCATTCTTACCCACCGTGCCTTGGAGCTGTTCCGCCACCGCCATCAAGTCATTGCCGCACTTGCCGCAGGATTTCTGCCGATCAAACGAGATGTAGCCGCATTTTGGGCAACGCATGATGAATCTCCCTTCGCACAGTAGAAACCGCTGGATCGGTCAAGAAAAAAGTATGAATAATGCTACAACTTTATTATATATCTGTAAGCGTTCAGCAACACCACATCTGCTTTGTCATCGGCCTGCTTATGTGCAATAGCACACTGCACAGGCCTCTTTAGCGCATCTGTGGCACTGCTGAACGCTTACAGTCCCGGGTTTACCTGAAATTGGGTGCCCTTGGTGAACGATTACATATATCTTCACAGATGGTCAAGACATTCTCCTATCTTCACAGCAAAAAAGCAAGCGCGACAACTTTGTCTGGCCGTGCTTTTACCTCCGCCCCCTTTTCTCAGAGGAGAGAAAAATGAGATCAGCTTTCCCCTTTCGTTTTATCGTCTGTCTGTGTCTGCTGAGTCTTGTCGGAACAGGTTGTTTGTACCGTGAGCCGGTGCGCCATCTTTCCTCGGATATCTGTCTGATTACCCCTAACCTCACCCAGAAGGAGGTTATTTCCGCCCTTGGCCCTCCAGATCAAAAACAAAAGGGAGAGCAGGGAGAAATCTGGATCTATCAGGAAGTGAAAAAAAGCCTTTTGCGGAAAACCCCCTATCTTGGAAAGAAAATAGGCTCGGAAGATTATGATGTGGTGACCATAAGCTTTATCGGAGACACTGTGGCCACCTGCCTCTATCGCGGATATAATGAAGAGGAACTCAAGAAAAGCGGAATTACCATTAGTGTGCCGCGTGCGGACTAACAAGTACGAAAAATTCAGGGCCCGCATGGTTGAGGAGCAGTTGCTCCCCAGAGGCATTGAAGATCCGGCGGTGCTCCACGCCATGGAGGTGGTTCCGCGCCATCTTTTTGTCTCCGCTGCCCTGCACGCCCAGGCCTATGGCGATTTTCCCCTGCCCATCGGCCACGGCCAAACCATATCCCAGCCCTGTATAGTGGCCCTCATGACCCAGCTTCTACAGCTCACCGGCAAGGAAAAGGTGCTGGAAATCGGCACCGGCTGCGGCTACCAGTCGGCCATTCTTGCCACGCTCTGCGAAAAAGTATATACGATTGAACGGATAAAACCACTCCTGGCTCGCGCCAGGCGCACCTTTGATCAGCTCCAGATCTACAATATCATGAGCAAGGTTGCGGACGGCACCGAAGGTTGGCCTGAACATGCCCCCTTCGATGCGATCATCGTCACCGCTGCCGGACCGCAGATTCCGCAACCGCTGATGACCCAACTGGCAGACCCAGGCATCATGGTTCTGCCGGTTGGTGATCTGGAAAGTCAAACCCTCATGGTGGTCAAAAAAGAAGGGGGATTGGTGACCACCACTGCGGTGGAAAATGTCCGTTTTGTCAAACTGGTTGGCGCCCACGGCTGGCAGACAACCTGAACCTGGCCCATACATTCACTCCCCCGCTCTCACCCGTTTGGCCAAGCGTCGGACTTCGTCCAGGGTTTCCGCCAGATCAAAAGCGAGAAACCGCCGATCCTGCATAACTACCCTGCCGTCAATGAGCACCGTGGAGACATCGCTCCCCCTGCCCGCATAGACCAAGGTCCCCGGGTTGTAAAATGGGCTAAGATGTGGCTTTCTTCGCTCAATGATTACACAGTCTGCCCTTAGCCCCACAGCCAAACAGCCTGTCTGGCGGGCCAGACCCAACACCTCCGCTCCCATCCCCATAGCCATATCCAAAAGAACAGAAGCAGGCAGGCAGGTTGGCTCCCGGCTGGCAACCTTGTGCAGCCTGGCGCAGCTTGCCATCTCCTGAAAAAGATCCAGATCGTTATTGCTGGCGCAACCGTCCGTGCCCAGACCCACTTGCACCCCGGCGGCAAGCAGTTCAGACAGAGGGGCGATGCCCGAGCCGAGCTTCATATTGCTCTCCGGGCAGGTCACCACCTTGGCCCCGGTCTCCTGTAGCAGGCGAACATCATCTTCGGTCAACCAGACACAGTGCACACAGACTGTATTTTCATCCAGCAAGCCAAGCCCATGGAGCAGGCCCACCGGAGTTTTCCTGTGTTGCGCTTTGCTCTGGGCAATCTCATCCCTGGTTTCAGCAAGATGGATAAAAAAAAGGCTTCCCGCCTCGCGGGCCAGGGCCTTGGCTCGTTGCATGGTGTCCGGACCGCAGGTATATGGAGAATGGCAGAACAGGGCCGGAGTAAGCAGGGAATTTTTCCCCTGCCAGGCCGCAAGAAAATCAGCCGCTACGGCAATATTTTGTTTAGGTTCCGGTACCCCTGGCGCAGGAAAATCAATGATGCCCTGGGCGGCCACTGATCTCAATCCCGCCTCACAAAAAGCCTTGGCTGCTGCATGTTCATAAAAATAGGCGTCCGCCACCGTAGTGGTGCCGCCCATGATCATTTCGGCCGCGGCAAGCTTGCTGCACCAATAAACCATCTCCGCGTCAACCAGCCGCGCCTCGGCGGGGAAAATATGCTCGTTGAGCCAGGTCATGAGCGGCAGGTCATCAGCCAAACCCCGGAACAGGGTCATAGCGCCATGACTGTGACAGTTGACCAGACCCGGCATGACCAGATTGCCCGCGACCTCAATGATTTTTTCCGCCTCAGGTTGGGCGGGCAGATCGGCCATTGCCCCAATCCCGACAATGGCCCCGTCCGCCACAGCAAGATAGGCATCCTCCTGCATACATCCATCGACAGGATTTACCAGAAGCGTGGCATTTATCAGGAGCAGGTCAGGTTTAGGCACGAAGGTGATCCCCAATAATGAGCAGAGCTGGATATCCAGGTTAGCAAATAATAAACCGGGACAGATGTAATACAATCTGATATCGCAGAGTTAGCAAAAAAATAAACGTCAAACAGGAACCTGCCAGCATGAGCCGGTTAACCCGGAGGATGTCTTGCGGCTCAATGGGACGGATCGGGTCGCCGATGCTTGGTTTTTCCAGCAGCTGGCCGAAATAGAGGTTAGGTCCGCCGAGTTGGATGCCAATGGCCCCGGCTACCGCCGCTTCGGTGTGGCCGGAGTTAGGGCTGGCGTGTCTGCCGCGGTCTCTCAGGAGGATGAAGAGGGCGCCTTTTACATCAAGACGCAGCAGGAAAGCGGCAGCCGGGATCAGCATGGAGGTTAGCCGGGCCGGAACAAAATTAACTATATCATCCAGCCGAGCCGCGGCCCAACCGAATTTAAGATACCGTTCGTTTTTGTAGCCGAACATAGAGTCCATGGTATTGACCGTCTTGTAGAGCATGGCAGCCATGGGCCCGCCCAGCAGCGCGAAAAAAAGCGGGGCTGTCACCCCGTCCACCATGCTTTCCGCCACTGACTCCACTGCCGCCCTCGCTACCCCTGCCTCATCAAGATTGGCCGTATCCCGGCCAACGATCATCCCCACCCGCCTGCGGGCCTCAGGCAAATCGCCGGTGGCGAGGGCCGTGTAGACATCGGTACTGTGGCGCACCAGATCGCGAGCCGCAATGGTGGTGTAGAGCAGGAAGATGGAGACTGCCGTGCCCAGCCAGGGATGGAGAAGGACGGCGCCGGTAAGCATAACCCATATTGTTGTCCCGACAAGGCTTAAAACCAGGATAACGCTACAGATTCCAGCGGCAAAAGACGGCAGCAGGGCGCGGGTGAGTCGCTCACACCCTTGGCAGACCGCGCCGATCATCCGTACCGGATGCGGCAGACAACGCGGGTCGCCGAACAGCTGATCCAGGAGAATAGCGATGAGGATCTGGTATTCGAGGGCGATCATTTTTTCAGTAGCCGGTAAATAGCGTTCATGTCGATCTGGCTGCGCACTGCCTCAGCCAGCCGGTCAAAGGCTGGCTCCAGATCGTAGGCGGCCTGCACCAGATTAAGCGGGGCAAGCCCTCGCCTTTGCCGCAACCGGTCAATGAACCAGCGCCGGAATGGGTCCGCGTCAAAGATCCCGTGCAGATAGGTACCCCAAATGGCCTGGGAGGCGTTGCCCACCCCGCCGCTTTCGCCGTTGCTGAAATGGAGGATATCGCAGGCCTCACCGGCCCGACTCTGGCCGTGATGGATCTCGTAGCCATGCACCCCAAAGCCCGAGGCGAGATGAAGGCCGCTTTGTCGGGTCAGGGTTTTGTCTTTTTCCAGCACCGTGGCAAGATCGAGCAGACCAAGGCCAGTCAGGGATTCCCCACCTGATTCGATCTGATAAGGGTCGTCGATGCTTATGCCCAGCATCTGAAAGCCGCCGCAGATGCCGACGATCTCCCCGCCCTCCTCACCGTATTTTTTTAGGGCCTCGGCCAGGCCGGAGCTGAAAAGCCACTTAAGGTCGGCGATCACGTTTTTACTGCCAGGCAGGATCACGGCATCGGCATCCGCAAGATCGGCCGGGGTTCTGACGATTCTGACAAACAGGTCCGGCTCAGCCAGAAAAGGCTCAAAATCGGTAAAGTTCGAGATATGCGGCAGGTCGATAAGCGCCAGGGTGACATGCTCGCCCGCAGGCCGCCGGGGGCTGAACAACCCTGCCTTGAAGTTCACCGAATCCTCTTCCGGCAGCCCCAGGTTAGCCAGATAATCCACCACCCCCAGCACCGGTTTGCCGGTTCTTTTTTCCATATAATCCAGTGCTTCGGCCAGCAGCGATTTCTGACCCCGAAAGCGGTTCACCACGAAACCTGCGATCAACTCCCGCTCCCAGTCATCGAGAATCTCCATGGTTCCAACAAAGGAAGCAAACACCCCGCCCCGGTCTATGTCGCCGACGAGCAGAACCTTGGCTTGAGCATACCGGGCCATGGGCATATTAACGATGTCGTGGGCCTTGAGGTTCACCTCAGCCGGGCTGCCCGCCCCTTCCAGAACCATGACCTCGTATTCGCTGGCCAGCGAATCATAGGCCGCCTGCACCGTAACAAAAGCCTGTTTTTTGTAGGCCAGATAGTCGTTCACCATCATGTTGCCCACAGGCCTGCCCATGACGATGACCTGACTGCCCGTGTCGCTTGAGGGCTTAAGCAGTACCGGGTTCATGCGCACATCCGGGTCGAGGCGAGCGGCCTGGGCCTGCACCACCTGGGCACGGCCCATCTCGCCGCCCTCCCGGGTGACAAAGGAGTTAAGCGACATGTTCTGGGCCTTGAACGGAGCGACCCGCAACCCATCTTGCAACAGGATGCGGCACAAGGCGGCAGTGAGCACGGACTTGCCCGCGTTGGAGCAGGTGCCCTGGAACATGATGGCTGGGGTTTTTGGGATCATGGGACTGAGGCGCCTTTTTTGTTAAAAATAACCAGGTTGCGGGTCTTGCCGGAAAAGGGCAGGGTCAGCTCGACGATTTTCTGCAACCTGTAGGGACTGTACGGCTGGGCCAGCTGCCAGGCGGCAATCTCCTCTGCGGCCCGGGGGCCTTTCATGCAGATAACCTTGCCACCTGCCGGGTTGACTGCGGCGGCGTGGAGGAGAAATTCTCCGATATTGGTGAAGGCCCGGCTGGTGATGAGGGGTACGACAAGAGTTTTGCCAGCCACCTCGGTGGAGCCTTTTTCCAGCCGGCCGCAGAGCACCTCGATATCGCTCAACCCCAGGGTGCGGATCACGTGACGTAAAAAAGAGACCCTTTTCTGACGGGGCTCCACCAGGATTACCGACATTTCAGGCCGAGCCGCCTTGAGAACCAGACCGGGAAATCCGGCCCCGGAGCCGATGTCGAGAAGCGGCTGTTGCACCTCCCCTAACGGCGGAAGAACCCGAAGCAGGGTCAAGGAATCGAGAAAGTGGGTCTCCCATATCTCGCGGACAGGTGCCTTAGCTATCAGGTTGATCTTGCCACTCCAACGAAGCAGCTCATCACAGTAAAGCAAAAGCCGTTTGCAGGCCTGCCCGTCAAGGTTGAGGCCCATGGCGGCAAGGCCTTCCTCAAAAATCTCTTTGCCCTGATTATCGGTCATATCAAGGGGTTGTTGTTATCCAGATTGTACTCCTGTCCATCATCTTTCTTTTGCACTCAGGGGTATAAGTTTCGTTTGAGCAGGCAAGCTGCTCAACTCAGCTTTATATCGCTCGTTCCAAGCCTTCCCTGGCAAAGAAAACCTCCGGGTCTTCCTGCCCTACCGAAACACAATATTTTTCTGTCAAGGCATCGATCTGGGCATCGGTGCGCATAGGGTCATGATGAAACAGGGCCAGGGATTTAACCCCGGTGCGTCTGGCCGCCGCCACAGTATGCTCAAAGGAAGAATGGCCCCAACCAATAAATCGGGCCTGATATTCTTCCTGAGTGTATTGGGCATCATGCACCAGCAGATCCGCCCCGGCAAAAAAATGTTCTAAAACAGCATTCTGTTCCTCGGCCACCAGTTGTCCTTCTGTGGCCATACCTTCGTCATAAGAGGGATCAGCCAGATCTGTGCAGAAAACATTACGAAAAGGCTCGGTATCATAGGCGGTGCAGATCGTCTTTCCCTGCCAGGCAAAGCGGTAGCCAAGACAGAGAATGGGATGATTCAGGTATTTTGCCGTTACGGTAATGCCGTCCCCCAGATCAAGCGCTCCCTCTTTAAGATCAAAATAATCAATCCTGGCAGCAAGCTCTTCCTGACGAACCGGAAAATACCGGTAGGTTAACTGGTCGCCCACAATCTTGGCCAGGGTGTCACCCTCGAAACTGACTGGGCCATGAATCCTGATAACACTGCCAGGCACATAGATTGGGGTGAAAAAGGGAAAACCCATGATGTGATCCCAATGGGTATGGGTCAGGAAGATATCCGTGTTGATCGGGCCTCGCCTGAAATCGTTGGCCATTATAAAATTGCCCAGCTCCCTGATACCGGAACCGGCGTCGATGATGATGAGGCGATTGATCTCCGGAAAGCGCAGCTCAATACAGGCCGTGTTCCCGCCATACTTCATGGTTTGTGCCCCAGGACAGGGGATAGAACCCCTAACCCCCCAAAATTTTATTTTCATGCTCATTGCGTTTCCCTGGACACCTGGAGGAAAATCTGGGCCTTGTCAATTTCTTGCTGTACCACCGGTTGCAGGCTTGAAATCTCATACCAGGTCAGACCGATCTGGGAGAGAAGCTCAGGTAATCTGGACAGATCCGGATAACGGTCTCCGGCAGAGCCAATATCAAAAAGATTGGCGAAGATATTTGCCACGGCCACCACGGACACCAGCTGCCTGTTATCTGCCGAAGCCTTTTCCGGGGTGTGATGAAAACGCAGCAGTTCGTTGAGAGCGAGGTTAAGCTGCCACTTGTCGGCAATCATCTTACCTGCCCGGCTGTGATCAAAACCCATGATCATCTCCTCGGCTCGCAACAATGGCCCCTGCTCAATGGCAGACAACTCCATGACCTGCCGGTATTCCTCGGCAAAGCAGTGGTTAAGCGGGATTTTCCCCAGATCATGAAGTAGGCCGGCCACAAAGAACTCTTCGTGCATCATACCGGGGATACCCTTGAGACCAGCCATGGCCCTGGCCATCACCCCCACACAGAGAGAATGGGTCCAGAAGGCATCCATGGGCAGTGAACGAAATGAGTCTTTCTGCCCTATGCTGCCCAGCACCGCGGTACTCAAGGCCAGGTTTTTTACGGTATTGACCCCAAGCATGATGATGGCCCGGGTAAGGGAATTGATTTGGTTGGACAATGAATAATAAGCCGAATTGATGAGCTTGAGCACCTGTCCGGTCAGGACCGGGTCCAGGCCAATAACCCGATTCAGATCATTGGCCGAGGTGTTGGGGCGATTGCAGACCTCCAGAACCTTGGTCACCGTGGTGGACAGACTCGGCATCTGCTCAATATGTTTCTTGATCAGCACGACGCGCTGCTCATTGGTCAGGGGAGTCAAGGTCATTATCCTTCCTGCCTGTTAAAAGAAACCGTCTCGGCATAGGTTATGCCGGTTCCACCAAAGATATCAAGAGCGCTGCCGATGGTGGCGTCCAGACGATTTTGTCCCAGTTCCTTAATCCGCCAAAGGTCGGCAAGATTTCTGACCCCACCCGCGTAAGTGGTGGGGATGGGGCTGAAACGACCCAACAGCGCGATAAGTTCTTCTTCAATGCCCGCGCATTTACCCTCCACATCAACGGCGTGGATCAGAAATTCAGAGCAGTGCTTGGCAAAATAAGCCAGGGATTGCTCGGAAACCGTCACCTGGGTAAACTTCTGCCACCGATCAGTAACAATATAATAGACGTCATCCTTTTTTCGGCAACTCAAATCAAGTACCAGCCGTTCCCGGCCTACGATGCGGACCAGCTCCGCCAACCGATCTTCATGCACCTTGCCATCCTTGAACACCGACGAGGTGACAATCACCGCACTTGCCCCCTGCTTAAGCCAATAGGCGGCATTGTCTGCCGTAATCCCGCCCCCCACCTGCAACCCTCCAGGAAAAGCCTGCAAAGCCTCAGAGGCAGCGGCTTCGTTGCCCGGCCCCAACATGATCACATGGCCACCAAACAGCCCGTCCGCCTTGTACATCGAGGCATAATGGGAGGCTGGCTGATCCGAGGCAAAGTTGGTGGCCAGGCTCATCTCTTGGACATCGGAAAGAGTGGAGCCGACAATCTGTTTTACCCGGCCCTGGTGGAGATCAATGCAAGGTCTGAATTTCATAGGCTATGATCTGAAGGTTGAAGACAGTCTGCATACTCAAGGCAAGAGTAGCCTTTTCTCCGGGAAAAGGTCAATAAAAATGGACTTGCCAAAAGAGAAAAAGGCCACAGGTCCATAATACAACATTAAAGAGTTGCAGCAACGAAACGGCGAAGCAATAACCGTTGTAATCGCGGCTTGTTGCGATTACAACAATAAAAAAGGTGGCCAGCTTGCGCCGTCCACCTTATGCAGAGCCACCTTGTAAGACTATCCGTTTATTTGCAATCTTCCCTGATCATAAAGGTTTGGGGATCAAGCTTGAGGAGTTTGCCGCATTTGCTGACTGCCGCGGAACCCTTAAGTATCTTCAGGTCAAGACATTCGCTTTTCGCAACAGACTGAAGAAGCACGACGGTATTGAAAAGATCCCCCACGCCATTGCAGGGAGCAGGCACTTCGTTTGTATGCTGGTTGTCTATCCCCTCGCTGCAGACGGCGGAAAACCAGATCTGCAGGTTCATTTTCGTGGCCAGTTCTCGCATCTCCTCCAGCACCGAACGGTCGGTTTTGGCAAAATCAAAACCGTCAACCACCATGCAGCTTGGGGTAATGACGTGCTGTTGCACAAGATCATGCAGCCGCTCTTCCAGCTTGGCCCGGCTGAAACTGGACTCGTTGAAGGTGATGATCATCCGGTTGCGTTTGATCGCCTCGTGAATTTCCCCCGCCTTCTCAAGCTTGCAGGCCTTGGAAATATCCTGAAACAGGTCATCGTACCAGAGTTTAGTCTTGTCGAGGCTCTGGCCGACACTGACATGCACAACCTGTTTGTCGTTCAACAGACTGTCCATAGCGATCTGCACCAGCAACGCGGTTTTGCCCATGCCAGCTCGGGCCATAACCAGGCCCATGCGGCTGGATTCCTTGGCATCGCTTTCGCCTTTCAGATGACGGATGGGGTTCTTTTCAATCAGCTCTTGTTTTTGCATGGCGGCATCCTATTTTTTGTTTTTCTGGGCCTTGGCAATTAATTCTTCGGCAACGCTCTTGGGCACCTGTCGGTAAGTGGCAAACTCCATGGTAAACTCTGCCTTGCCCTGGGTCAAGGAGCGAAGATCCGTTGAATAACCGAACATCTCGGAAAGCGGCACCTCAGCCTCGATTACCGTGTAAGCGTCTTCCTCGTTGGTGCCGATAATTATGCCGCGCCGCTGGTTCAGGCTGCCCATGATCGAGCCCTGGAATTCGGAGGGGCCCTCGGCCGCGACCTTCATGATCGGCTCCATGATCATCGGCTTGGCCTTGGCGTAAGCTTCCTTGAATCCACCCATAGCAGCGAGCTGGAAGGCGATATCAGAGGAATCCACGGCATGAGAAGCCCCGTCGTTGATGGCGCAGCGCACCCCGGTTACATGGGCACCGATCAGGGCACCTTTGTCCAGGCATTTCTGAAAACCCTTGTCGCAGGAGGGGATATACTCACGGGGCACCGAGCCGCCGACAATCTTGTCGACAAATTCATATTCGCCCTCTTCAATAGGCTCGATATAGCCGGCAACCCGACCAAACTGACCGGAACCGCCGGTCTGCTTTTTGTGGGTATAGTTGAACTCAGCCCGCTGGGTAATGGTCTCGCGGTAGGCAACCTGGGGGGCGCCCACTGTTACCTCGGCCTTGTATTCGCGCTTCATCCGTTCGACATACACGTCAAGATGCAGCTCGCCCATGCCGGAGATGATGGTTTCCATGGTCTCCGGATCAACAAAGGTCTTGAAGGTAGGATCTTCCTTGGTAAAGCGATTCAGGGCCTTGGACATGTTGTCCTGGGCCTTGTTATCCACCGGAGTGATAGACAGGGAGATAACCGGCGCCGGCACATGCATGGAGGTCATGGAAAAGTTGTAATCAGTTCCGCTGGTAAAGGTGTCGCCGGAGGCGCAATCAATACCGAACAGGGCCACGATATCACCGGAGCCTGCTTCGTCAATCTCTTCCATATCGTCGGAATGCATCCGCACCAGGCGGCCAACCTTGGCCTTCTTGCCGGTTCGGACATTGACGATAGAATCGCCTTTTTTCAGGGTGCCCTGGTAGGTGCGGACATAGGTAAGCTGCCCGTAGCGACCGTCCTCAAGTTTGAAGGCCAGAGCAAGCAAAGGGTCGCTTGAGATATTGCTTACCTTGACCTCGGCCTCGTCATGATCCAGATCCAGGGCGAAGTTGTCAACATCGGTCGGGCAGGGCAGATAGGAAATAACCGCATCCAGCAGGAGCTGTACCCCTTTGTTCTTGTAAGCAGTGCCCATCATTACCGGGGTGAGCTCAAGTGCCAGCGTACCCTTGCGGATCGCGGCCATGATCATTTCTTCGGTCGGCGTGCCTTCGAGTACGGCCTCCATCAATTCATCGGAGAACATGGAAACCGCGTCCAGCATCTCTTCCCTCTTGAGGTCACATTCCTCCTGGTATTGAGCCGGGATCTCTTCTTCGCGGATCTTGTCGCCGTTTTCCCCATCAAAATAGATAGCCTTCATCCGCACCAGATCAATCAACCCCTGCATATCAACTTCCAGGCCCATGGGGATCTGAATGGGCACAGCGTTCAAACCCAGCTTGTCTCGCAGTTGTTTGATGACCCTGTCTGGATTGGCGCCGGTGCGGTCGCATTTATTGATAAAGGCCACCCGGGGAACCCGATAGCGGGTCATCTGCCGATTGACCGTGATGCTCTGGGACTGTACCCCACCAACTGAGCAGAGGATCAGCACCGCGCCGTCGAGCACGCGCAAAGCCCGTTCAACCTCGATGGTGAAATCCACATGACCGGGGGTGTCGATGATATTGATGGCATGATCCTGCCAGTCGCAATAGGTAGCGGCGGAACAGATGGTGATGCCGCGTTCCCGCTCCAACTCCATGGAATCCATTTTGGCGCCAACGCCATCCTTGCCGCGTACTTCATGAATGGCATGAATACGCTGGGTGTAAAAAAGGATGCGCTCGGTCAAGGTAGTTTTTCCCGAGTCGATATGGGCGCTGATTCCAATATTGCGGACCTTCGTAATGTCTCTCATGGTAAATCTTCCACTCCATTTGTGCAATTGCGCGGTTACTTCTGGTGCCGGTCAAGGCACCATACCTTGGAAACCCGGCTACTAAGCCGTCATTAAAAACAACTTGCACAATTATGCTCTCGAAAACGGCATAAGTAGCCGTAATTAAGGGCCCAAAAAGCACAGGTTATTCTTGTGACGGCTACTAATAAACGGCCTTGGTTAGAAGCCGCATGGACAGTCTTTTCCAAAACGGGGACTTTTACCCTGAAGGGCTTCTGCTGTCAAGGGAAAAATCCCCCGCATTCGCAAGCAGTTACTACTGATCTACGACAAGAGCTTACAGTTGAGAGGCAGTGCTTGACTTGGTTGCAGACCCGGTGATTACAGATACTCAGAGCAGAGCAAACTTTTTCATTTGATAGCGCAGGGTATCATAAGAAATCCCAAGCAACCTGGCAGCCTTGGTCTGGTTGGCGTCTGTTCTTTCCAGAGCCTGACGGATAAGATCCTTTTCCAACTCCTCCAAAGAAAGACCTTCTTCCGGCAGGATGATCCGCGAACAAGCGGACGACTCACTGTCTGTCCATCCAGCCAGATTCAGGCGAAGATGCTCACCTGTTATGGTTTCCATCTCCTCAAGTACCACACAGCGTTCAATAATGTTGCGCAATTCCCGTACATTCCCAGGCCAGCCATAGGACATTATGGTCTTTTCTGCCCCGGCAGAAAAACACTTGATGCTCTTTTTGAGATATTTGCTGGAAAAATAACGCAGGAAATACCGGGCAAGCAACAGGATGTCATGCCCTCGTTCCCGTAGGGGAGGCAACTCAATGGCAAAGGTGTGCAACCTGTAAAACAGATCTCTTCTGAAGCCCCCTTGTTCCGCAGCAACCTTGAGATCTTTGTTGGTGGTCACGATCACCGTGGCTTCCACGGGCAGATCAACGCTGCCCCCCAGTCGCCGAATCGTCCTATCCTCGATAACCCGCAGAAGTTTTGCCTGAAGATCCAGGCGCATATCGCCAATTTCATCAAGCAAGAGAGTGCCACTGCCAGCCAATTCAAAAATTCCCTTTTTATCCGAGCGGGCATCGGTAAAGGCTCCCTTCATATGCCCGAACAGTTCACCTTCAATGAGGTTTTCCGGCAAGGCCGTGCAATTAACGGCAAAGAAAGGGCCATTGCTCTCGCCCTCCTCTCTCCGGCAATGAAAATAGCGGGCCAAAATCTCCTTGCCGCTTCCTGACTCCCCGGTGATGAGAATGGTCTCCGCTCTGGCCTGCACCAGTTTATCCGCTTTCTTAAGAATTTCCACCATAGGGGGAGATTCACCGATCAATCCCTCTCCCAAATAAGGGCAAAGATTTTTCCTGTGATAAGCAATCTCCGCCTTCAGCCGGATGTTCTCAATGATATTCCCAACGATGATTTTTATCTCATCGAGATTGAACGGCTTGGTGAAATACTCAACCGCGCCGAGCTTCATGGCCCGGATAGCCGATTCCGCCGAATCATCGGCGGTCAGCATGATTACCTCCACGTCAATATCTTCTTTCTTGATAGCGGCAAGGACATCGAGGCCGCTCATTTCCTCGGCCAAATCAATATCAAGGAAAACAATATCCGGTTGCCAGGCAATAATATTGGCAATAATATCCTGTGGAGTGGTTTGAAAATTCACCTCATACCCATCACTTTTCAAGCCTCTGGCAAGCATAGCTACAATCAGCTCATCATCGTCCACTGCAAAAATTCTTCCCCGGTTTTTTAGCATAGGTTTTCATCCTTGCTTTTTTGTTCGATTGGCAAGGTGACGGTAAAAACCGTTCCCTGATCCAAAACACTGACTATTGCGATCTCGCCGTTATGTTGTTCCACAAGGCGTTTGGTTATTGCCAACCCCAGCCCGATCCCTTTGGGCTTGGTGGTGTAAAACGGCTGAAAGACCTTGGCACATGCCTCTTCGCTCAAGCCTTTCCCCCTATCCGCAACGATCAACTCCACGCTTCCATTATGGCCCAACCTGGTGCTCACAGTTATTGTCGCGCCTGCGCTGGATGCATCCAAGGCATTGAGCAACAGATTCAAGACTATTTGCTGCATCTGGGAAGCGTCCGCCTTAATCAGGGGAAGAGCCGGATCAAGGTTGCAAACGAACTCCAGCCCCTTTCGTTGGACTGCCCCGTATTCCGGGGATTTAAGCAACATGGACAAATTTTTTATAGTGTTTTCAATCTGTTGGTTCAGGGCGAGCAAAGAAAACACCGGCCTGGGTGTCCGGGCATAGTTGAGGAGATTTTTCAACAAAGACTCGATTCTCTGCACCTCCCCGACAATCTGCGTAAAAATCATCTTGTCTGCCGGAGCAAGTACTAACTCGTTCATCAATACTTCCATGGAAACCTTGATCCCGGCCAGAGGATTTTTAATCTCATGGGCCAGACCGGCAGCCATCTGGCCGACCACTGCCAGTTGTCGGGAACGCTGCAACGCTGTCTCGGTCCGGTTGCGCATAGTCACATCCCGATCAAAGGCCAAAATATATTTGCGCCCTTCACTTTCAAGTAGCCCCGCCCGAACCTCTACCGGAAAAACAGTGCCATCTTTCTTCCGGTGCTCCAGCATTGCTTCAAGCCGTCCGCCTGCTAATATCTGCTGGATGCGCGCCGGAACGTGTGCCGCGCTTTCTCGTGTATCCAAATCTTGAATATAAAGGGTACGCAACTCATCAACCGTATAACCATGCATGATTGCCGCAGCCTGATTAGCGGCGATAATTCGCCCAGCCGCCTCTCCTTCTCCCTCCATGATAAAAATGGCGTCACTCGCTGACTCAAAAAGCACCCTATACCTGTTGTGTTCGGCAGCAAACATCTCGCGCTGCTTTTTCAGCGAAATAGTCATGTGATTAAACGCGGTAGCCAGCACATTGAACTCATCAGGCAGTTTTTCAGCAATGATGTAGTCCAATTCCCCGGCCTTGACTATTTCCGTTGTCTGAATAAGTACAGCAAAAGACCTGGCAAAACGTTTGATAAAAATAAAGGCCAAAACAAGAACAAGCAAAGGCAGAGCAATCAACAGCCCCAGTAAAATATTTTTCATTCGGGCAATATCTTGTCGGGCTTGGGAAGCCTTCAGGGAAACCGTCTCAGAGGACATTGACACCAGAGCGTCAATGTCCTTAGAAAGCTGCAAGCCCGTGCCAATCGCGCTTTCTTCTGCCATTTCCCGCTGCTCGCGATCTGCGTATACACTCAACGAATACACCCGGCTCGCATTTTCCAGGTACTCATGAATGCCTTGCTTCAGGCGAACCAACTTGTACATCGTGGATTCGCCATGATGACACTTGAAGCAACTTGCTCCAAGAAAATCCAGTGCCTCGCCATGCGCCACAAAATCATCGATGTTTGTCCGGTGCAGCGAGTGGGAGAGATACAGGTCAGCTTGAATGATGTTAATTTCTTTGCGCAGGTTGTCTCGAAGAAATTCCATTTGATGGACAGAAAAGATTATCTCAAGATTATTGATAATCCTATAGTTAATCTCGAAAATATATAAGCCGCCAACGCTGAAAAAAAAGGTCAGGCATAGCAAGGCGAATATCGCTTTTTTTATCATAAGTGCAAGCCAGTGCCCACAAAAGGCAGCGTTAGATGGATGGCAGAGATACCCAAACAACTGGCCTCAATTAACATGATCATATGTTGCCAGATCCAAACCAATGTATTTGGCGTACTTGATAACAGGAACATACTCCTGCACCAGGGTGGCAATAAAACGACGAGCACCGAATTGCGCCAGCACACGCTTACCTTCTTCCGCATCCTGATCCATGGAAAGCAGCGTGCTTGTAATGGCGCTTTTCAAAGCGGGGTCTAAATCATGCCGAACAGCCAGGGTATTTCCCGGAACCTTCTCCGAGGTGGCAAGAATCTCCAGTTCCTTTTTGATCCTGGGGTTTTTCTTAGCCTCTCGATAAAAAGCGATATCCGTAACCGCACCCACATCCGCCCTGCCATCCAGGACATCCTGCAAGGAATTCTCATGGCTGCCGCTATAATAGATCTTCTTGAACCAGGAGTGAGTATCCATAATCCCTCGCGTGCGCAAGAAATACAGCGGAAAAAGCCAGCCCGCAGTGGTTGCTTTGTCTACAAAAACCAAAATCTTGCCCTTCATGTCCTGGGCCGTTTTTATACCGAGGTTTTTTCTGGCAAAGATTATGCCATAATAAGTGGATACCCCGCCTTCTAATTCACCCCTGACCAAGGGTTCAACACCCAACTGATTGATTGCCAGTGCTGCGACAAAGCTACCCAAAAAAGCCCCATCCAATCCCGCACTCTGAAAATTGTCCAGGATGTTCCCATAACGGGAAAGGATTTTGAGTTCAACAGCTACCCCTGTTTTTTTAGAAAGGTAGCTGGCAAGGAGTGCGTAATCTTTTTTCTCGGCGAAGATGCTCGTTTCCGGAATAAAGCCAATGGTAATTTTTCTGGCCGGAGAAGGGGCTGATTTTGGGGCAGGATTTTTATCAAAATCATCGCGGCAACCAGCCAGCAAGAGCAGGAAAAGACCGCACAGTAGAATCCGGCTTGCGTTTTGAACAAAAACCAATCGCATATCAATCCCCCCCCCAGCTCAATATGATGGCCTTATCTTACAGCCTTTCAGGGTAAAAAGAGTACCAGCCCCCCTGTATCTGTGCAAGATGCAATTCGCGCTACCAGAGTCAGAAAAAGGCGGGCATATCTACTTTTCCCTCCCAACACCACAACGAGCTAATCAGCGCCATGGCAAAAAAAGGGGGAGGAGACAATGCCCCTCCCCCTTGTGGAGGATTCCAGATAAAAAAGGGTTCATTCGTGTTTAAGTTGA
>DOZO01000012.1 GCA_003517965.1 Desulfobulbaceae bacterium | reverse complement strand
TTTTCCACCAGGGCGCCGTTGATAACCTCAAGACCCGGCGTGGCGAGGATGGCCTTGACCATCGGCCCTATGGCGCGGTTGTCGAGTTTGTAAAACGATTCGAGTACCCAGACCACCTCGGCGATGACCATTTCGGTGGTCAGCAGCTGTTTTCCCCCTCCCGCGGCCTGGTCCAGAAGTTTTTCCACCCGGTCGGCCTTGGCCGGATCATCGTTGGTGAGATAGCGGATAAAGATGTTGGCATCGAGAAAACTTGCGCTCATGACATTTCCTCGACGACCCGGCGGCTCACCGCATCCTTAGCTGTTTGCAGTTCCAGATCGGAATCACCTCCGCCCGCTACTACGCCGCGAAAATCTCGCAGTGTTTTTACCGGCACGAGGATAATTCTGTCGCCTTCGGTGATAAAATCGACCTGATCGTTGGGGTTGATCCCGTATTGCCTCCTGATGGCGATCGGAATCGTAACCTGGCCCTTGGTGGTTATTGTCGATATCATTTTCTACCTCCAATGGAATATCTTACTTTTGAGTATAAGGTAAGACTTGAACAACGTCAAGAGAAGGTGCAATTGCGCGAAGAAAACTCAAGGGCGAATTGGGGGGGCACCAGGTAAGACTTTCGGACATTTGCAGAAGTGTGGAACTATGGGATTAGAACTATGGGGTCTATCATCGGATTATTGCAGTGTTTTGTCTATTGACGAAGCTGAATGCTCATTGTACTTTATGTACATAACGTACACAATGGAGGCATTGTATGACAATCACAATTTCTGCAGTAGAGGCCAGGAAGAATTTTTCTGATATTGTTAACAAGGTCATGTATGGCAAAGAATCGTTTATCTTAACTCGCAGGGGGGAGGGGGTTGCCGCCTTGGTTTCTATGGAGGAACTTAAATTGATTCAGCAGATTGAAGACTATATAGATATTGAAGATGCTTATAAAGCCCTTGCAGAGCCAGGTTGCAACATCCCGGCCCAGGAATTCTGGAAGCAGCTTGGGATTTAATTCATGAAATACGCTATTGAATTTAGGCCTTCTGTGATGAAAAGCTTGCAAGGTCTTCCTAAGAAGGACGTGTTACGGATTAAGAAGAAAATTGAAGAGTTAAGTGACAAATTACCAGAACCCAATGCTACCAAGATGAAGGGAAGTAATGCTTTTCATAAAATACGGTCTGGCGATTTTAGGATTATTTACGAAATACATGACGATAGAGTGGTCATTTTGATTGTTAAAATTGGTCACAAGGAAAGACGTTTATACTCATCTTCTTTAACCGCTACAGAGTGAGTTCAGGGGAGAGGGTAATTCCCGCCCAAGCATCCACATCTTTGTCGGCCTGATAGGTGTCAAACCACCTGAGTCTCGGGGGAGGATTTATCTCGGATTTTATGCGAGCAGGGCGGCAAGACGATCGGCCAGACGTTCCGCCGTAAAGATCAGAGATTCCAGATCGAGAAAATTCAGCACCTGGCGATCGAACATAACCTTGACCTTGGCAGGAAAGCCGTCTTCTGGCTCTTCCGCCCAATAGACAAGATATTGCGGAATCATGGGCAAGACCGGGATGATGCACCCGAAGGTGGCGGATGGTGAGGGGTGGGCAACGCCTCCTAAGCGATGGCATGCAGTCATTATTGTCTCAACCGGAAGATGGACGAATATCTCTGCCAGCCTGTTTTCACAGTAAGTGGCAAGGGTTCTTACCTTGGAAATGGAGTTTGGCAGGGTTTCCAGACCGATCCAGTCCAAGGCCGGTTTTGCCCCACCCTGGGAGTAGACATAATTGTAGATGAGGATCTGATCTCTGGGATCATCCGGGATACAGCCGTCGAGGAGAATTCCTTGCCTGCTCAGGAGTACTTGTTGAGCAAGAAAGGAAAATGACAGGGTTTGGTTATTTCCGTCACATAAGGTAGCGCCCAAGGGGGCGGCAATAAGGGTGAAATCCAGGCTGGATATTTTGTCTTTAAGGTGTTCTCTGAGGGCAAGATCGCGGTGTCCGGGAAGTTCCTCAAGGGCAGGGCCTTGTTGTTGCGCAACATTCAGGCCGGAGGTGTCAAGATAAGGGCATTTATCAAAAGTCTCGCCACTTTTGGCTACAGCAACGGAAAAGGCAAGGCAGGTAAGGTAGCCGCATTGACCGCAATTGTTTTTCGGGGTTCGTCTAACAATCTCGAAGGGATTCATCGCAATCGCTACTTGTATTTTTTATGGCAGGTCTTGGTGAGACGATTCACCTCTGCGGCATATTCCTGAGCTTTGGGCATATCTCCTTTGCTGGCGCAGGCTAAAGCTTGCTGGAGAGTTGTGAGGCAGGTGCGCCATTCTTCATGCCAGGTTGGTTCTGCGAAAATGGTATAGCTATCAAAGGCATTAATAAGGGATTTTTCTTCGGCAGGGGAGGGTACCTGTCCTTGCTCCAGCTTTTCGTAAATGCTTTTCCACAGGCGGGAAATTTCTTTTTTTATTTTTTTCCCATCCGGAGCGTGCCCTTGCCAGCGTAGCTCCTTTTCAGGTTTGTGCTCATGTCGTTCTGACTGGGGATGTTTTTTGGTAGACATTGTACCTCCAACAGGGAATCTATATTCTACCTTGCCATGGAGATGCTCGATAGAGAAGTTAGTAGGTGTTTCTATTGAGGAACATTTAAGCGGATCATAAAGGAGTATTGTGAGAGACTCAAGTATTTTGTGGGCAAGCCTTTGTACTATTAGAAAATCATGTCTTCGGTAATTTGTGCAGTTGAAAAAAAAATGAAATTGTTGCACACTGTGTTTTCGGAATTTAGGAGTCGTGCTAAATGTTCTGCTCTTCTACTTCGTCTTTACGGCTTCTTGCACCCAGAGGGTATAAGTTTCGTTTGAGCAGGCAAGCTGCTCAACTCAGCTTTATGCCGTTTTGGTAGGACTCGATGTCCAACATTCTGCCCAACGGCTTATCCGGCTATAATAGAAGGGGAGCCGGATTTTTTATATAACAGATCAGGAGAAACAGGTAGCAATGGCGTTAATCGTGCAGAAATTCGGTGGGACCTCGGTAGCGAACCCGCAAAAAATCAAGGCGGTGGCCGAACGGGTCATGGGCTACCGCCGCAAGGGACACCGGATGGTGGTTGTGCTTTCGGCTATGGCCGGGGAGACCAACCGTTTCGTTGATCTGGCTAATCAGATGCAGGCCATTCCTGATCCAAGGGAGATGGATGTGCTTCTGGCCACCGGCGAGCAGGCGACCATCGCCCTGTTTGCTATGGCGGTGAAGGAGGCGGGGCTTGATGCTATCTCGCTCTTGGGTGATCAGGTGAAGATTACCACTGATCGGATGCATACCAAGGCCAGGATCAAACAGATCGACGCGGAGTTGATCAACCGACACCTGGATGCAGGTAGGATTGTGGTGGTGGCCGGATTTCAGGGAGTTACCGAAGATGGCGATCTCACCACCCTGGGTCGGGGTGGTTCAGATACCACGGCTGTAGCCTTGGCCGCCGCGCTTAAAGCGGACGAGTGCGAGATCTATACCGACGTGGAAGGAGTCTATACCACCGATCCCAACATCTGCTCGACCGCCAGAAAGATAGACCGCATCTCCTATGATGAAATGCTGGAACTGGCCAGTCTCGGCGCCAAGGTGCTGGATATTCGCTCGGTCGGTTTTGCCAAACGATACAAAGTTCCTGTCCATGTTCGTTCCACTTTTACGGAAACCGAAGGAACATGGGTGGTAGAGGAGGATAAGGAAATGGAATCGAACCCGGTATCAGGAGTAACCTGCAGCAAGAACGAAGCCCGTATCACCATCGCCAGGGTGCCAGATGTGCCCGGCACCGCAGCCAAGGTCTTTGATCCGCTCACCAGCGAGGGGATTGTGGTGGATATGATCATCCAGAACACCCGCGAGGGGGCGCTTACTGACATGACCTTCACCGTGCCGCGTACTGATTACAAAAAAACCATGCAGATCATTGAGCGGGTTGGCTCTGAGATCGGTGCCGAAAGGGTGACCGGTTCTGAGAACATCGCCAAGGTCTCTATTGTCGGGGTGGGCATGCGTAACCACGCGGGCATCGCCTCTACCATGTTTAAGGTTCTGGCTCAAGAGGGAATCAATATCCTGATGATCAGCACCTCCGAGATCAAGGTCTCCTGCGTCATCGAGGAGAAATACACCGAATTGGCGGTTCGGGCCTTGCATGACGCCTTTGAACTGGGCAAAGGCAACGACGCATGACGCATCCAGTATCCATCTATGACACTACTCTGCGAGACGGCACTCAGGCCGAGAACTTTAATCTCTCGGTAGAGGACAAGCTGCGCATAACCCTTAAATTTGACGATCTGGGAATCGACTTTGTCGAGGGTGGTTGGCCGGGATCCAACCCAAAGGACGTAGAATACTTCAAGGAGATTCAGAAGTATGCGCTCAAGCATACCAAAGTTACGGCCTTTGGCAGCACCAGACTGTTCAGCAATCAGGCTGAGCAGGATCAAAACCTAAACGCCCTGTTGGCCGCAAAAACTCCGGCCATTACTATCTTCGGCAAGACCTGGGATATCCATGTGCGCGATGCCCTGCGCATCGGGCTTGATGACAATCTGCTGATTATCGAGGAGTCGCTGAGGTATCTGCGGCCCCATGTTCCGCATCTATTTTACGATGCGGAACACTTTTTCGATGGCTTTAAGGCCAATTGTGAATACGCTTTTGCTACTCTGGATCGAGCTATTGCCGGTGGCGCTGACTGTTTGGTGCTCTGTGAAACAAACGGTGGCATCCTGCCTACCGAACTTGCCGGGATTATCGAAGCGGTGCAAGTGCACCTTACGGCGAAAAAATCCACGATTCAGTTCGGCATTCATGCTCACAACGATTCCGAGTGCGCCGTGGCTAATTCTCTTATCGCTGTCTCCCTTGGCGCTTCCCAAGTGCAGGGCACGGCTAATGGCTTTGGCGAGCGTTGTGGCAACGCCAATCTCACCTCGATCATGCCGGCCCTGGCTTTGAAAATGGGCTACGAGTTTACGGCGGCCACCAACCTGCACCGGCTCACCGAGGTTTCCCGATTTGTCAGCGAACTGGCCAACCTTTCTCCCAATAAGTATCAACCCTATGTGGGGCAGTCAGCCTTTGCTCATAAGGGAGGCATTCATGTCAGCGCCGTGCAGCGCAACCCCCTTACTTATGAGCACCTCGAACCGGAAAAAGTAGGCAACGTGCGCCGGGTGTTGATCTCTGATCTCTCAGGCAAAAGCAACGTGCTGGTCAAGGGGAAAAAATTTGGTTTGGATCTGGACAGCAAAGATCCGGTGGTCAGCGCCATTGTCAAAGAGCTGAAGGACCTCGAAAATCAGGGCTTTCAATACGAAGGGGCCGAGGCGTCCTTTGAACTGCTCATGCGCCGAGCCATGGGAACACCGAAGAAGTATTTCGATCTGCATGGATTTCGGGTGATCAGTCAGAAGACTCCGGACGGAGTGTTGCAAGAGGAGGCCACCATTCGGCTGGCCGTGGGCGGGGAGGAGGTGCATACCGCAGCCCTTGGTAACGGCCCTGTCAATGCCCTGGACAAGTCGCTCCGAAAGGCGCTCACCCGGTTCTATCCTAAACTTAAAGAGATGGAGTTACAGGACTATAAGGTGCGGGTACTGGCCAGCGAACATGGGACAGAGGCCAGGGTGAGGGTGCTGATTGAATCACGCGATCACGATAGCCAATGGGGCACGGTGGGGGTCTCACCGGATATTATCGAGGCGAGTTGGCAGGCCTTGGTGGACAGTATAACTTATAAGCTTATGAAGGATGAACAGCATAAGTCATGATACAGGGAGAAAGGACTTGCGCCCGTTGGTGCTCGTCTTTTTTGCTCTGTGCATTCTGGCCATTACCGGTGTTCGTAAGAGTGGATTTTTCGAGCGGCAGGGTAACGTTGCTCTCCCGCAAAAACTGGTTTGGCGAGATGATCCTGGAGTAGCCCCTGGGCTTTATCGGGTGCCAGTCAAGTACCTGATGGGGGATCAATCACAGGCCGGACCAGTTTCAGGACAAGATGCTTTAGCCTCCGGACAACTCCCTGCCAGACTGGCACCGCTGTTTTTTCAGCCTATCCCCATCAACCAGGCAGATGAAGAACTGTTGACCACCATTCCGGGTATCGGCCCGGCCTTTGCCAGGAGAATCATTGAATTTCGTGAGTATTACGGCAGGATCAATGCCATTGAGGAACTGGATGCGGTAAGGGGGGTCGGTCCGGTCAAGCTGGAGATATTAAAGACCCATCTTGTTGCCGATTAAGTCGTTACTCTGGCAACCAACGCTGCCATATCTGCCCGAATCCGGGCGTACTCCTCGCTGGAAAGCCCGGCTCCCAACGCGACTGTTTCCGCCATTTTTGCGGTAAGAAAATCTCCAGGCCCATGGGCATCGGCGTTTACCGCCAGACCTGCTCCGGCGGCAAGGGCAATTTTTGCCACATGGCCGTTGGTGAGCGAGTGTCCCCGACGACCGGAGAGTTCAAGAAGGATACCTTTGTCCGCAGCCAGCCGCGCCTCTTCCAGGGTGATGAAACCGGGGTGGGCCAGGACATCTACGCCTGCTTCAAGAGCAGCCCGGTTGGTTCCTGGACGCACCGGCTCAACCGGGGTTTCCCCGTGGGCGACCACGATCTTGGCACCAAGTTCCCTGGCTCTGCGGGTGAGTTCGGCAAATTGCTCTGGCGGCACATGGGTAAGTTCGATCCCGGGCAAGAGCTGGGTCTTGAAATACCGGTTAAGATCCGCCGCCGCTTGGACAAGCCGTGGGATGATGAAATCCAGATTGGAAGAATCTGCGTGATCAGTGATCGCTATGGCCGAATAACCAAGGATTTCCACCCGGCGCAGATGTTCGGCCGGAACAAGCTCCCCATCACTGAACAGGGAATGGGTATGCAGATCGATCATGTGAGGCCTCCTTTTTTTACAAATAAAAACCGGGCGTTAAGCCCGGCTTTTATTTGTATGGCAGGATTCTTTTTATATAGGCCGACACAAAGTCCAGAAGGTGGCAGCTGTTTCATTATAGGCTGCTGCACCTGGGGCCGCAGCCGCAGGTGCTAAAGGTGCTGCAGCGTTAGCAGCACCTCGTAGAACACCAACATTGTTGCCAATTCCGGTCGCTGGTAAAGGGCCATCAACTGTTATATCAACACCGAGCGCGATTTTGGGAGGAATGCCAGAAACGCAGACGGTTGGCGCATTATTGCCATATGTGACTGCACCATTTATTCCTACCAAACCGGAAGCCGCATTGGTAGGCAAAGCGGCGCTGGTTAATGCGCCGCCAATCATTTGCGCAGCGCGTAAGGATTGCCAATATCCGGCGCCCTCACCTACTGCGGGGTTGGTAAAGGTTGCCCCGACAAGAATACCCAAGCTACCATTTGCGTTACCGGCAGGTATGGTGGCACCCCAGCCTCGTGCCGTATAAGCAGCTGCTGTTTCGTCGCCAGGTAAAGTTTTGTAACGGTCAAGATAAGAGTTGTGAGCGGCTGATATGCCATTCATGTCATTGACAACGCTCTTTATTTTAGCGTTGGTGATCATTTCCTGCCCCTTCAGCACCCCGCCCAACAACAGGCCGATAATGACCAGGACGATGGCGATTTCCACCAGAGTGAAGCCGGATTGGTTGAGCCTTTTGCATCGCATTGAATGGATCCTCCTAATATTGGAATTTACAGATTAAAATTCATAACTTGCATAAGTTATAGCATGACATTTTTTTTTGGCAAGATATCTTTTTTTGTTCTGTTGGCCTTGGGTTTGAAAATCACGTCTTGGTCAGATCTTATCTTGCCTTGGCCTTTGCTTCCATTTCCTGGAGACGTCTCTCCAAAAAGCGAATTTCATGCGTGTCGCTGATCTGGCCGCCTTCCAACAGACCACCGATCAACACCTTGGCGCTTTCCAACTCATCCAGGTCTTCCAAGATAAAGATTTCCATCTGCTTTGCCCAGTGCGGCACCTCGGTTCCGGTGGCGTTAAGGCGGATGGCTTGGGCGTATTTGCGAGCCAATGGCAGATCATGGAGCTGATGTTTGGTGGTAACTGCGACATGTGCCAGCCAGGGCCAGCGGCGGTTGGGATCGTCAAAAAAACGTTGGTAGACGAAATTATGCATCTGCCGCTGACGGGTTTCAACCGTTACTTCGCCATAAATACGGCCGGCGGCGAGCAGCGGATATTGTCCCGGCGGATCGAGTTCGAGTATGCGTCCCAGCCATCCCTCTACCCTGGTGTAATCCAGTTTATGGAAAGGAATGCTGATGCCTGGCTGGTTGTCGAAGGCCTGAAGATAGAGCATCAGCGCCTTGGCAAGTGCTATTGGGTCGCCAAGGCTGATGACTTTCAGGACAAACAGGGAGGGCGCTGGTGGCAGGTCTTCCGCCTGGGCGAGGCGTTGTGGTTGAGTCGCATGCCAGGCAATTTGCAGGCTTAACCCCAAGGCCAATAAAAGCAGGGCAGATTTAGGGACGGTGGAAATCGGACGTTCACGCATAGTTTAAAGATTTTTACGGTAGAGGTCAAATAAGGCAGCGCCAGATAAAAGGGCCAGATAAATTCCGGTCTGCGCCAGCAGCGGGAGAAGCACGGCCCAGGTGCCGTTGTGATAAACCAGCCATTCGGTGCGGGTGAAATTGTCCAGACGCGGCAGTAGTGCGGCGATAATATCGAGGATGAAGTTGATTACTTGTTGCGACAAGGTGTTTGCACCTAAAGGACCTTTGCCGATCAAGAGGAGAGCTGCGATGGAACGTGATAGAAGATAGAAAGCCATGACCGCACTCAAGGCAGCCATGCTTTGATTAAAGCTAAGCACGCAGAGCAGGCTGAAAGCAGCGACGATCCATAGTTCGCTAATCAGGGAGATCGTCCAGAGCGCAGTCTGAGTGGATGGGGTGAAGAAAAGGGTTAGCAGTCCGAAGAGCAGCGCGGGCACAATGGCCAAAGCCGCGAACCCGGTCAGTTTGCCAAGCAGATAGCCGGCGCGCGGCAGCGGTAGAGATAAAACCAGCTCCAGCCCCTTGTCATTTAATTCGCGTACCATGCTGGTTACGACAAAGGTGGCGAGAAGAAAGACTGCAGAGAAGCGCAAGAAAGTCGCCAACAGAGCGACCTGAACCTGACGACTCTCGGTGATGGCGATTTCACCCAGAAAGCCGCTAAGACCAATGCCGGTAAGGGCAACCAGCACGATCAGCCACATTAGGCGGTTGCGCAGGGCTTCGATCAGGGTGTAAAAGGCAATGGTTTGGATTTGTTTGATCATCTCTTGTCTCAAGGTAGTTGCTGGGCTGAAACCATTCGGCTAAACAGGGTGTTGACGGAAATCCAGGTGACGATGTCGTCAAATTCGCCATTGGTTGCGGTTGGCTGTGCAGGTACGTGCCAAACAAAAACCTGATCGTTGTTGGCGCTGCTGGGGTTAGGATTAGCAGTTTCGTCTATGCCTGTTACGGTTACGCCAGCGTTTTTACCGAGAGAATAAATAATTACCGGTGCAGTGTTGGCAAGGGTGTTGGCGACAACTGCGCCGCAGGTGGTCGCAGTGATGCCAGTGGCGCTGGCGCAGACGGACAGCAGGGGGGTGGTTGCGGCCAGCGTTGTCATGGTGGCAGCGCGCATACCGCCTGGTGTTGTATAGGCAGAGGCATTGGCCGTGGTGGTGGCATAGCGGATGGGAGTGTTCCATGCATCAATGGCTTGCCCTGCATTATTAATGGGAGACAAGCCCAGAGTGACCGCAGGCAGAAAGCCATTGTAAGGATTGGTGCAGATGCCTCCTCCTGCCGGGCTTTCCAGGCCATTCGAAGCGGCTGTTGCGGGGCAAGGAAGACGCCCATTGGCGGCCGCATAACCGAGTAGAGCTTCCTTGATTTGTTCTATATATTTCTCGGTCTCGCCGATTCGTTTTTGTTCCATCTGCGTTGATAATGGCATCAGCAAGCCACCCAGCAGCAGACCGACGATTACCAGCACGATCGCCATTTCAATAAGGGTAAAACCGGCCGCATTATCATGGTTTGACTGCATGGTTATTTGTCCTTCGATCATTCGCTGCGTATCTGAAAATTTTGGATGGTGACTCCTTGTTGTGCTGCTCCGGAACGGAAGCCGCCGGTGAAGGCAAAATAGACGGAGTTCAGTTCCGGATCGAGATTTAGACAGCGGGTGATGGTTGGTGTCTTTGCAACACGATCAAGATCAACGATTATATCGTCACAGTCTGTGCAGTCCACCCAGGCGGTTATGCGGGCATAGGTATTGGGTGCCACATGATTTGTCGGGTCGCAGGTGGCACAGGTGGAATTGCAGCCGGTGTGGATTTCGAGGCGCTGGTTGTGGGCCAAGGGGGTCGATGATTCTTCAAACTTGTTGGCCGGGTTGTGGCGGCAACCAGCGGCGGTGCCATTGCAGGCGGTGGTGGTGTTGCCGTTGAGAGCTGAGTGCAGGAGGTTGCCGTAGGCCATGATCGCAGTGTGATTTTCGACGGGATCTGTGTTGGCGATGTCGCGGCGCACATCGGTTTCGAAGATAACCGATTTAAGGCCCCAGGGATCTCCCAGGCCAACCGGGATGCCGGGTGCCAGGGCGCCCATGTCGGCCTCGCGCCCGCAGACACCGGACGGGGTGCCAATGTCACTGCGCACCATCTGGAAGGTGAAGCCGTTACCCCGATCTGTACCGATTCCGGTGAGGGCATAGGTGTCAGCAAAGGCAAATTTGTAGTCATAATAGACACGCATAATTTTGCCCGCCAGCGGGATAGGGTCGGGAAACCAGAAACAGCCGCCGCTGGTGTTGGCGCTGTCATCCGCAACTGTTACTGTCTTGTCGGTGGCATTGGTGGTAACTCCGGCACCGGCGGTGACGAAGCTGGCAAAGTCGGCGGCGAAGGATTTTTGTGTGGTTCCTGCGGACAGGCCCTTGATACAGCGGACAATATCGGTACTGGGGGATAAACTGCTGAAGTGGGTGCCACCGAGATAAGAGCCGGTGTTCGGAAAGAGGGTTGCGTTGCTGCCTTCGAGATAATTGGCGACAACCAGTTTTTCGGCGGCGGTGGCCCGGCTCTGGCTGACAGTGCGTTCTCCGCTGAATAAAAGTACGGCATTACAGCCGGTTGTGCCATTCACCGTCGCGGCGGTAGCAGGTTTGGCGTAAAGCAGGTTATCTTGCCAGTTGGTCAGTACATTGGTTTTTTGTGTTCCGTTTGCTGGACAGGCGGTAATGATGTTATCGACGCCTTTGTTGCCGGCCGATGCGTTGGGTAAGCTGCTCGGCGGCAGGTTATTGAGGCAGTCGGCCAAGCCTTTCAAGTCGCTTGAGTCGCTTATCAGTTTGTCGATGTCGGTTTTGAAATCGCTGCGTTTTTTGATCCGGTCAAAAATCTCTTTGCTGTTGATCCAAAGGCCTTGGTCGTTGTTGGTGCCGAGGGTAATGCTTGAGGCGGTACTTAGGGTGATGGTGCTGGTAGCTCCAGCAGTTGGCGAGATGACAGCGCCTTCCAGATAGTCGGTGGTAGTAATGCTGCCACCGCATACGGTAGCGCCCGCTGAGGTCCTGGTCTGGCCGCCGGTGACGGTTTGTGGCCCCAGTATCAAGGCAAGAGGCGCAGCATGCGTATTCTGCGCCGCCAGCACCTGGCCTGAGGCATCACGCATCTCAATCTGGCCGACTGTATCCCAGTTAAATACCGTAGTTTTTGGGCTATTCTTACCGCTTCCAGAAACGGCAAGCCAGAGGCATTCATTACCGCTGTCACGCAATGCTGGCACGGAAAGAGAGTTCCAAGGCAAACGGCCAATGGTTGAAACATCTGCGGCTCCACAAGTTGCCTCGCTCTGGCCGTCATTATTGGTATCTGGGCAAGGCAGATAGCCGAATACCTCGTTAGGGTGAGTATCTCTGTAAGTAGCAGCATACCCAATCAAGGCTTCCTTCGCCTGTGCCAGCGCAGCCGAGGTAATCTTATCCCGTTCGATTTTCTGATTTGCCTTGTTGAGTGCGGAAACCAGTAAAAAAGCCGCGCCTATCCCGATTATGGTGAGCATGATGAGCAGGGCGGAACCGCGTTCTTGCTTGAGTATGTGTTCAGGCTGGTCGGCTGGGGACATGAAGTTCCTTACTGCAAAACTTCGGCGGGCAAAGGGGCGGGGATGGCTATATCTTCGTAACCTTCCTTAACCTTGCCCGTGAAGCTATCGAAGGTTTGTCCTGGTTTAATGCGCACCTTTTTTCCGGAAGGTAGTTTCATGGATACATCTGGCGATTTGGCACTTGATTTTCGTGCCTTGCTACCCTGTCGTTCGTCTTCATCTTGCGGTATCTGGTTGATCCAGACCGTTGTCTTGCCGTTGTTGCGGCGGACGAAGCCGTTTAGAGTGGTTTGTGCAGCAGGGGGTGGGGCAAAGTTGGGTTGGGTGTTGTCAGTGATCTTCCCGTTGCGGATCTGATCGAGACGGGCTCGTTCATCTGGGTTGAAAAACAGGCGACCGAGCGGCTCCGCATTGGCGCAAGCAGTGTGGGCGAGCAAAAGGAAGGTTGTCAGTATAACGGTTATCCGTGCCATGTTTTATTGTTTGTCCGGTTGGGGTATTGCATCCGGGTTGCTGGTTGGCTTGTCGATGGTCAGCCAGTATAAATTGCATTCTGCGGCAAGACGTGGCGATAATGGCGTTTCGGCAATAGCGTCGCTTCGTTTAAGAGTACAGTCCTGCACAGTATAAGCTCCTTTTGTTTTCAGGTCATCCAGGAAATTTAGCAGATCCCCCTCATGCAGGAGCTCCATTTGCAGCTTCATTTTACTGCCGTGCAGCTCCAGTTCACCGGTAGAAACCTCGGGGGATACTTGAAAAATCTGTTGAGGAGCAAATTCGTAAGTGATTGGCAAGAGTTTCCGGCTTTCCCGGATAAACTTGATCTGGGTTATCCAGTCCAGACGTCTTTCTGCGCCAACGAACCCGAGCTCGCGCAACTGTAGATATTTTGCCTGGTAATCATGGATTGCCTGATTATCGTTTTCAACCTGAGTGCGGTTGCTGAGGGCCTCATTATATTGTGCTTGGGCAAGGGTCATGGCTGTCTGTTGTCTGTTCCAGAACACTTTTTCGGCGATGACCATGGCTGAACATGATATCAGGCTTATGCCCAATATAATGATCGCCTTGCGGAGAAGCAAAAAATCGTTGCGCATGAAGGTCTGCCAGGCCGGGACGTTTTTGTCCGCAACCTGCGCAGAGCCTTGGCGAATGGTTTGTTTTTGACTGGCGGTTCTGCTTGGAGGCATTTTAGTTCTCTGGGCTCAAGGTCAGTTTAAGGCTGAACTGGGCCTTGCTGTCTGGGGCTTCATTTCCTGTTTTGCCGGTTAACGTGCTGGTTGGCGCAATATCAAGGGGGAAGCGGATAATTTCTACTTTCAGCTGTTTGTTTTTGCCGAGTTCGGCGACCAAGGCGCGTACACTTTCCAGCGCGCTCCGATAGTCGAAGGCGAACGGTTTTACCTCGCCTTCGATCAGCAGTACCGTGTTGATTTTTTTGGGAATACCGATCAGCATGGCATCGGGGGCCGCCTCCAGGCCAACAGCCGCCTGTGGCATTGTGGGGGATTCTTTGTCCCCAGTGCTGACTTGCCAACGCAGCTGGTCGAGGCTGATTTGCGGCAGGGCATCGAGCGCCTGACTGACAATGCTGAGCAGTTGCTTAGGTGCGAGAGCATTGTGGGCAATTATTTGCTCGATGTTGACAGCGGCTTTCATGCTTTGCGGGCTTGCGTCGGTGGCTGGCAGGAGGCGAACGACGGCCTCTTGTGCTTGGTGGGCGTTACGGGCTTCTATGACCATTTGTCGGCTTTGCTGAGAATGTTGCATGGTTTTCAGACCGTTAATTCCCGTCCATAAAAGCACTCCTGTAACGAGACAAAGGCTTAAGATGTTTAGGCCAATCCGTATATGCCGCAGACGAAAGTAACGAGTTTGTTCTTTCGGCGCATAATGATTGGTGCTGGAGTGGTTGAGCAGGGATAAAAACAGCAGATCGCAGATGGAAAATGAACCTGGGTTCTTAAGTCCGAGTTGGGTGGCGGCATCTGTAAGGGAGAGAAGACGGTATGTGATGGCAGGTGTGTCCTGACAAAATGACTGAAAGTGTGGCATATATTCTGCGCCTGCCAGAATTATCACTTCTAAAGTCGCATCGCGCGGCAACAGGCGGGTGCTTGCCAGAAAGTGTTGGGTATTGGCCGTTTCACGGGCGGCCATTTCGGCCACAGTATCAGGTTTGTGATCGTTTAATGAGGTCAGACGGCTGAATTTTAGTTCGGAGTTCTGGAAAAAACTTTGGCGCAAGCCGTTTGACTGGTGGGTGACCAACAGCAGGTTCTCGCTGCCAAGGCCAAGTTTTCCGATCAGGTGTATACTTAACAGTGCTGGAGAGTAAATTCCTGCAAGTGGCATTTTTTGTTGCAGGAGCGCATTCACCCAGGGTTTCAGCAACTCCATGTTGACCAGGGCGGAAAAAAGCATCCGGTCATCCTTGCGACCTTGCACCTCGCGTCCCTGTTGAATGGCATGACGGTAGGGAGTGTCACGATAAAGCTGACCGAGACGACGCTGGATAAGCGCTTGCCTGGCACTGCCCAGCACATGGGGTATGGTGTCTTGCTGAAAAGATTCTTCGATCAGATCGGCTAAAAGGAAAGTCGGGGTATCTGAATATTGGGCAAGATAGCAGGAGAAATCTTCCCAGCCAGCCTCATCGTTAAAGAAAATGTGGCCGGTAGAGTAAAGACCTTTCTCCCATTGGAATATGGTGACCTGGTCGTTGCTCAGATAAAGAAGCTGTTTGCAGAATAAGCCCATGCTTTAATTTCCGTCAGGTTTTGATTTTGCTGATGGTGTCGTAAATCGGGCCGAGTACGGACAGCATGATCCATCCCAGAATAATGCCGAGAGTCACGGTCATGACCGGCTCGATCATGGATTGTACTTTCTCGATGGATTCCTTGACCTGGCGGTTATAAAAATAGCTGACATTGCGCAAGGCCGTATCCAATGCGCCGGTTGTTTCACCAACTTTGAGCATGCTCACCACCAGAGGCGGGAATATGCCGACGCTCTCAAAGCTGGTGGTGATGCCCTGTCCATCAGAAATATGTTGGCCGACGCGCTGCAGACCTTCTTCAATAACCTTGTTGCTGACTATGCCTTCTGAGAGTTTTAGACAATCGAGAATGCTGATTCCTGAGGCGTACATCAGGGCAAAGAAGGTGGCAAAGCGGGCCAGGATGATTTTGCGCAGAATCGGGCCGATCATCCAGATCTGGAGCTTTAACTCATCGGCTTTGTAACGGGCGCGTGGATCAATTTTTATTAAAAAAGTGAGACCTGCCCAAGTTAGCGTTGGAATGGCGATAATCAGGTACCAGTAATTGATGAAGATGCCGGAGACAAAGATCAGCGCCTTGGTATGAAACGGCAATTCCTGGCCCATATTTTTAATGAAACCGACAAGCTG
>DOZO01000053.1:7867-20812 GCA_003517965.1 Desulfobulbaceae bacterium | reverse complement strand
AAAGTAGATATTAACTTTTTCAGAGGTGGCTGTCATCTGCAATAATCCGATGATAGACCCTGGGGCCCTTGTGCCTCCCAAAAGAAAATCATCATGGGAAAAATACGGGCGTGTTTCGGATTACCACTAATTTAATAGGGGGAGTGTCCCTTTTTTCCTGCTGTACGATCACGTTGGTCGTGAGCTTGCCGCACCACATGACTACCGCTCTAACTCGAAGAAAATCTCGTTTTCGAGTTCATACTTTTCGGCCACTCTTGCTATCAAGTCACGCAGATCGTTGGCCGAGAAGTTTGTCTCGACAAATATGTCAGGCATAACCTCGCACGGCTTCCTGATGCCATCTTTCGAATTGGACACCAGACGCCCTCCGCCCCGGAGAGCGAAATCTTCATCAGTCAAAAATGTTTCAAAAATTGCAGTATCCAGATTGGCAAGTTGCTTGCAGACTGTCTCTGCAAGCTGCCGCCAGCTTGAAACCGCGAAACTTTCTCCGCAGATTTCAACACAGACCGGCTTCGAGTGCGTCAGGCTGATGCCATCGCCAATGGAATGACGACCGGGGCGGGACTCATCATCAGAGCTAATGGAAGAAGTCAGTGCCGGCCATGCCAGCAGAATGCGATCGACAAGCCATGCTTCACGTTGCTTGATTGCAGCCTCATTCCAGACTGCGTATCCTGCGATATGGCAGTTGATATTCAGGGGCGAGTTCCCAAACCCATTCTCACATTCCTTCTTTTCAGTGAACGGCTTATTCGAATAGGTCGAGTTGTAACCTGTGAGAGTGAGATTGGCTAGACGATTTAGCCATACTTCGTGAATGTCTGCGGCTTTGTCGCCAAGCGTACGCTTCCACGCACCCGAGAGCGTCTGCGGCATGATGTGTTCGATCGAAAGTTTGATACCGCCGTTGCGGAGTTGCAAAAGAAGTCGTGATTCGTTGGGCTGGATAGAATCCTCGATGCAGGCCAAGAAGTAGTTGAGCAGGCGATTGACATAGGTTCCCATCGGGTAATTTTCGACCGCATTGCGGACTTCCGCATCGTTCGGAAACACGCGAGTCCTTCCGCTGCCGCGCAGAAGAAGCCGCCTGAAGACATCGTCAAATGGACTGTCGGGATGCCTTTCCCGGACCTGCTGCGTCTGCTTGAAGCAAGTGGGAATAGCCCTGTTCATCGATGCCGTCCCCATATTGCACATCAAGCGGCGGACAATAAAAATCTCAAGCGCCTTGTAGACGCCCAAAATTTCCTGCTCCGTCAAAGCACCTTGGATGTAACAAACCAGCACGTCCATCAGGAAGGAAATGCGTGGCGCGACTTCGAGATACTGAAAGCGGAAGTTGTATTCCTGGAATGCGGAGAAACGGTCATGCCGATCGTCGCCGTAACGGATGAAGCAATAGGCTTCCAGAAAAATAAGCAACTCCTCGTAGTAAGCATCCAGCCTGTCAGTCGTGTGCTCGCGCCCGACGAAGTCATCGAAGAAGACCTTGAAGCGACTGTATGTCTGGGCTTCTGCGAAGTTCTCATTGGCCTTGCATTGTAGAAAGTGGCGATAGAAGCCGGTGATGTCAGCAATCAAATCATTGCCATCACACCGGGTGAGCGTCTTCTCGATACGCGACCAGTAACGGTCATATATGTGGCGGCGAGCACTCTCGCTGTTGAGCATCAACGAGTAGTTTCGGATTTTGTCGCCACTGGTTAGCGGCGCGCCGGTTGAATTGATGCTCTCGAAGATCAACTGGGGATTGTCGTCGTTGGAATCAATGGCGACGGTGATGATCTCAAAACGTTCGAGGGCGCGAATGTAAGTTTCGAGATGTCCACGTTGCAGGAAGTAACGTTTGAACTGGTCGTACGTCTTCTTCTGGCGATTGGCTGCTTCGTCGGCGGTCAATATCTGCCCCTCGAAGAGTTTTTTGAAGACCACGTTGTCCGTTGTAACGGTGCGGAGAAGAATTTTGCGATCTTTCTCGGATGCACCGTATTTCTTGGCCGAAAGAAAATCCTCTTTAATGTCTGATGCCTTCATATCAACCGATTTGTCAGGCTGTTCATTCAGGATATGGTAGATAGCAACGAGCATCAAGAGCGTGGTAGTCAGCCGTTGCTGACCATCAATGATCGTGAAGTGATCCGCCTCGGGGACATAAACGACCGTGCCGAAGTAATGATTGCGAGAAGATGCACGGACATGCTCAATGTCGTGCAAGAACGCCTCCACGATCTCGGCATTCCATGTGTAGGGACGCTGGAAATCCGGAATCTGGAAATACTGCGTGGCACGATAGATGAAGTTAAGTATGTTGTTCTTGTTAGGTTGCATGGTGTCTATTTCTCCTCGGGTTCAATACGGGCTTCGAACAATCGGGGTCGGTCACCTGATAGATTTCGTCTGGATTTTCATTGGTTCTGCCCCGTTATTCCCCCTCGGTCTCGTCGCTCCAATAGTCTGCAAACCGGGCGTAGGCAAGCGGGCGACCGAGGTTGACTATGTTATTGGCGAAATCGATAATTGTACACTCTGGGGTGCCACCGAATTTAGTACCGCGAAGCCCCCGGCCGATGATCTGTTCATAGAGAACCTCACTCGTCGTCGGGCGGCAGAGCGCTATGCACTCGGTCTTCGGTGCGTCGAACCCGGTAGTTAATACTCCGTAGTTGCAAAGAAACTCGATCTTCCGCGCTTTGAAATCGCTAATGAGCGCCCGTCGTAGTGTCACAGGTGTGTTGGCGGAAACTGCTCCTGACCTCCGCCCTTGTGCTGTAAGGATGACCGAGAGAAAATATGCGTGTTCAACGGTGCACGCATAGACGAGCGTAGAAGTATCTTTTGGCAAACTTAGAAGCTTGCGGACGATCAGAAGGTTTCTTTGTTTGTCAGCCGCGAGCCTCTTCAAAAAGCCGGCCGGCAAATCGTCTCCCCTGCGCATCTGATCGACTTCGTCGTCCGTGAGTGTGTATTCCTGCCCGGAGCGATACAAGACATGATGCGCTTGAGCAATAAACTTATGCTCGCGAAAATAGCTCAGGGGGTTTTCCTCATATTCTGTGCCCAAGTCCGGCTTGACCAAGTATGCCTGGAACCGGCCCACCAGTTTGCCTGTTTCTTGTGCGTGGTTTAGGCCAGTGCGTCCTGGTGTGGCCGTGAGGCCGCACACAGGAAACAAGTCGTTCCCACAGATCTGTTCGGCCGCGTCCAGCAAATCGTCGTACATTTGTGACACGGCCCGATGTGCTTCATCGACGATCATGGCCCGCGTATCTTTAAGAATCGCCTTGAGCGACTCGTCGCCCGACTTGATCCGGTTGTGGAGTTGTTGAATGCTCGCCACTACGGCACCACCCCGAAGCTCATCAGAGGGAATATCACGACTCCCGAAAAAGCGATAGATGCGCAGAGAGCCAATGAACTGCCGCGAACCCCACCTTTGCTCAATACAAGCGATAGCCTGCTCGCAAAGTTCTTCGCTCTGTGCAATCCACACAAGGTACTTCCCTTCCGCAAATCGCGGCTGCATCCAATCGATGAATGCCTCGACGGCAATGCGTGTCTTGCCTCCACCTGTGGGCAGCGTAACCACACAGCGCGTCCGAACACCGTCTCTGGCGAGGACTTCGAGCATCTTCGCCTTTAAATTCTCCTGGAAGTCTGCCAGTTTGGGGGGGACATCTAGCGGAGGCACGTCCTGGATGGTTGGTACTTTGTTCGGCTGCAAGACGCCAGCGAAAATGGTCGGAAACCCGAGCGCGGCCACGAAATCCCTGGCCCAGCGCTTGCCGGCGTGCCACTTCTTCTCTACCAAGGGCGTTCGCATAAACGACAGAGATGAAATGTTGCTGTTGGCCAAGCCATGATACTCGAAGAGCGTTTGTACTTTTTCGGCGGAGAGTTTATTCAAAAGATGCTGACGCAGTTTTCGCGTAACATCCCGGCTTCCCGTGAACAACTCTGAGCCCTTCCGCTGCACAAGGAGGCGGGCCACGTCCAAGGTCGTCAATCGGTCGCCTCCGAGTGATTGCAGAATACTATTCGCCTGATCGCGCTGTTCCGTATCGAAGAGCTGCCCAAGAAGTTGCGCGGAAACATTATACTTGTTGACAAGCAAATCGGCTGCCAGTTCAACTTCTTCGTCGGTCGGAAATATCTGCATAGTGATCCCCCTTATTCGAGTACCTGATTGGTTGCTGCATTTAGCTATGTTCCCCGTTCCGGGGGTGACGAAGGGAACGCTGGTTCTGAGTGAACTTGTTAAGTAGTTTTAGAACCAGCGTCACCCTCGTCACCGGTTTCCATCTTCATCCCATTTCCCACAACAGGGAAAGCGGAACAGCTACCAGGCCATCGCCAAAAGGTGCCAGCGCTTCCCCGTCATAGAGGAGCACCCCGGCTACAAAGCGATTACCTGTGGCATCCTTCAGCTTGCGCAGCCCCTTGAAGTCCGCCCCCGTCACTGTGGCAGCAGCCTTGATCTCGATACCAGCTATCTGTCCACCCTGCTCCAGCACCATGTCCACCTCCGCACCATCCTTGTCGCGGAAATGATGAAAGACCACCGGCTGTTCCTGCCAGCCTGCCTGGCGGCGCAATTCCTGATAAATGAAAGTCTCCAGCAATTGCCCAAGCAGGGTCCGGTCCTTCCACAGGGCGAAACGAAGGGGACGCTGGTTCTAAAACAACTTAACAAGTTCACTTAGAACCAGCGCCCCCTTCGTTTCCAGATTAAAATGCCCCGAATTTCGTACCCGAATTCTCGATGTTTCGTTAGTCCTTGCGTCTTACTGACCAGATCCCTGATCAATCCAATACTCGGGCTTGCGGTGCTGGTGGGCGATCGCGATGACGTAGATGTGATCGTTTTCAACCGAGTAGAGCAACTTGTAGGGGAAGCGGCTCAAGGTCAGGCGGCGGATATCTCCCCGCTCGACCGGGCAAGACAAGGGCCACGCCTGGATGCGTGGCAATGCCGACTTGATTTCCGCCCTGAATTCGTCGCCGAGACGGGGCGCCTGGCGATTGTAGTAGCGCTCGGCCTCCTCGAACTCGCGCCACGCTTCGGGTGCAAAGATCACGCGTATCATTATTCGCCGAAGATTTCCTCTGCGGGGATGCCTTGCACCTTGCCGACACGGTAGGCTGCCAAGCGGCGTTCCGCCTCGTCAAGCCAGAGGCGGTCGATTTCCGGGTCGGGTTTGTCGAGGCTGTGCAGCACCTGGTCAACCAGATCGAAACGCTCCCCCGGATCGAGTTTCAACGCCATTGCCACCAGTTCCTGTGTACCCATGGTCCTCTCCTTTTTGTGAAGACAATTCCGGGGACTCAACACCTGCTCCCTTTCACTGCCCCTATTTTTTCTGAGTATACAGGAAAAATGAGGCGTTACCAAACCGTTTTAAGATGGGGGTAACTGCGCAGCTTATCATCCTTGGTCATCAGTGTCGCTCCCAGTGATAATGCGGTGGCCGCGATGATCCTGGCGGCTGGATCGGCGTGCGGAAGAAATAATGGACACTCCCTGTATTTCCCCGTTCTCTTCATCATGGGGAAGTTCCAAATGTGACTTACTGGCATTTGATGATGTCAATTCTGGCAAAAACCATAAACCCATTGACCAAATATCCGCGGATGAGCTTTCGTTTCAATGCTTTAGGTCACGGTAAAAATTTTCGTGTGGGCCAAGCGCTAACAATACACGTTTGGTTTCAGTCCATCGATAGGCCAGCAGGTACTGTTGATTGACGCAGTCGAATCTGTATACGAATACGCCGACGAGATCACCCTTTTTCTCTTCGCCAAGTTTCGGATCGGCAATCACGGCGCGGATTGCCGAGTGTACGGCTTCGCGCTGATTGTCATATAGTTTTTTGTAGACCCGTTTGAAGGCAGGCTTTTGTTCAAGCTGCACACTCATTGCTTTGGTAACTCGAAAGGCTCTGAATCCTCTTCCATTGCTAATAACGTATCGCGCACGAACTCGATAGGCAGGTCGGGGTTGTCCAGAGCAGCGCGCCCAATTTTGGCCCAGTAGCCAACTTGTTGCGGAATAGAACGCATCTCGGCTCTGGCGCGTGACTTGGCGGTTTCGTAAAGTGCATCATCGATGCGGATGGAAATGCTCATTATTTTTCTCCTGTCGCAAGTTGCCACAAATGTAGTATGAAGTATAGCCGGAGTCGAGTTTAATATGCAAGAACAATCGTTGGGGCGATTAGCACACGAGGCAATGCAATGCACTATGCCTCATAAGCTCCTGATTGTGATCTAATGGTCTTGGGAAAAATCCGGCAGGACTATCCCGTATTTCTTGATCCTGTAGCCCATCTGGCGCTGGGTCAGCCCCAGCTCCCGGGCGGCCCGGGCCTGAACCCAGCCGTGCCTCCGCAAGGCCGCGACCACCTCCTCTTTTTCCATATCTCTTAAAGATTTGTGTGTTGAGTTTTCGGACAGTCGGGCGCTTGTCAGCTCTGCTTTCCCGGCGATTGACGCGGCGATGCGGCAAGACGGCGCGGCAACGTCCTCGGCTTCGGGTTCTGCAGTGATATAGCTCGGCAACTCGCGGGCGACAATAGTCTCGCTGTCCGCCATGATCACCAGCCGCTCAATGAGGTTCTGCAGCTCGCGGACGTTGCCCGGCCAGGAGTAACTGCAGAGGAGTTGGACTACAGCGCTTGAAAGGTGCACCGCCCGCATGTTCATGCGGTTGCTCTCCCGCAGGAAGTGATCGAGGAGCAGGGGGATGTCTTCCCGCCGTTCCCTCAGTGGCGGGAGAATCACCGGGACGACGTTGAGGCGGTAATAGAGATCCGCCCGGAAACTCCCCTGCTCAACGCACTCTTCCAGACTTCGATTGGTCGCGGCGATAACCCGGACATCGACCTTGATGGTCTGGGTGCCTCCCAGCCGTTCGAACATCTGTTCCTGCAGCACCCGGAGCAGCTTGGCCTGCAAGGCCAGGGGCAGCTCCCCCACCTCATCGAGAAAGATGGTGCCGCCGTCGGCCAGTTCGAAACGCCCCTTTTTGAGGTTGGCCGCGCCGGTGAAGGCCCCTTTCTCGTGACCGAGCAGTTCGCTTTCCAGAAGATTCTCAGGCAGGGCCGCACAGTTGATCTTGATGAACGGTTTGTCCGCGCGCGGGCTTGCCTGGTGGATGGCCCTGGCGACCAGCTCCTTGCCGGTGCCGGATTCGCCCAGGAGCAGGGCGGTGGCCCGGCTGGGCGCCACCTTGTCGATGTAGTTGTAGACATCCTGGATCCGCTTGCACTGGCCGATGATGTTGTGCAGGTTGTAACGGCTGTGTAGCTCTTTTTTGAGCAGCAGGTTTTCCTCCACCAGAACCTGCTGTCTCAGGGAGACCGTCTTGTGCAACCGCAAAAACTGAGCGATGAGCATGGCGACCACGGTGAGAAAGCGGATGTCTTCCTCAAAGGAGATCTCCGGGCCGAACAGTCTGTCCACGGAAAGGACGCCGACCGTCGCTTCGGGCAGCATCACCGGCACGCCGATGAAGGAGATCTCCCCCTTGGGGAGATTGGCCCGGGCTCCGGTCCGGTTCAGAAAGAGCGGTTCGTTGGAAATATCCGGCACCACAAAAGGATAGGCGCTCTGAAAGATGCGGCCGATCACCCCTTCATTGGGCCGATATATGCCGCGCCTCTCCTCCTCTTTGCTGAGGCCGTATGAGGCGGCAATGGACAGGCGTTCGCCGCCTTCTTCCTGTAGTACCAGGGTGGCTCGCTCCATGCGCAGGGTGTCGTGCAGGATCTCCAATATCTCGGCCAGGGTTTTTCTGATATCCAGGGCGGAGCCGATAAGCTGGCTGATCTGGTACAGGGCCTGCAGTTCAAGGCGTTCAGTGGGGTAGTCTGGTCTGGGCATGGGCTGTGTCCGCCTTTGCTGATGCTTGCTGGGTTTGAAATTTAAATCGCTGGATTTAATGTAGATGGTTAAGCAAAAGATGTTCCAATGCTTCAAAAATGTAATATTATTGATTGGTATAAGATGTAACTATCTGGAATTAAAAATAAATATATTATCAATAGTCATTGATCAAGCTGTTTTGTTCATGCAAATAAGTTACATTTTGCGGGAGTATTTTTTTATTTAACAACATAAATGTAAGTATATTCCCCGATCATTTCCTTTTCCAAAGTGGCATCTGACCTTCCGTTTTGTAATCAAGTTTACAAAAGCGAACAGGCAGTACGGCGGACTCTGTTGTTCATCTGCAAAATAAAACTTTTAATATTAATATGTTATCGTAAAAAAGGCGGTTTGGTCACGCTCTGGCACACACCTTGCGATAGCAGCAACCGACGGCAACGTATGCCAATGAAATTTGAACCCTATATTCAATACAGAACAGAGTAAGGAGGATTAAAGATGCGCAAGGTGGCAATTTACGGAAAAGGCGGAATCGGCAAGTCAACCACCACTCAGAACACCGTGGCCGGCCTCGTGGAATTGGGCAGGAAGGTCATGGTCGTGGGTTGCGATCCCAAGGCGGACTCGACCCGGCTCCTGCTTGGCGGCCTGGCCCAGAAATCAGTACTCGACACCCTGCGCGAGGAGGGCGAGGATGTTGAACTCGACGATATCCGCAAGGCCGGATACGGCGGCACCTGGTGTGTTGAATCCGGCGGGCCCGAGCCCGGCGTCGGTTGTGCGGGACGGGGCATCATCACCTCGATCAATATGCTCGAATCTCTCGGCGCCTATGAAGAGAGCGAAGGGTTGGATTATGCCTTTTACGACGTTCTCGGCGACGTAGTCTGCGGCGGGTTCGCCATGCCCATTCGCGACGGCAAGGCGGAGGAAATCTACATCGTGGTTTCCGGCGAGATGATGGCCATGTACGCGGCCAACAACATCAGCAAGGGAATCATGAAGTTTGCCCAAAGCGGCTCGGTGCGCTTGGGCGGCCTGATCTGCAACTCCCGCGCCGTTGATAACGAGGAGCAAATGATCTCGGAATTTGCCAAAAAGCTTGGCACCCATATGATCTACTTTGTGCCCAGAAACAACGACGTACAGCGCGCCGAGATCAACCGTAAGACGGTGATCGAGTGGGATCCCGCGGTTGCGCAGGCAGATGTCTATCGTGGTCTTGCCAAGGCCATTGACGAAAATACGAATTTCGTGATCCCCAAGCCCATGGAAATCGAGGAGCTGGAAAAACTGCTCATGGATTACGGGTTGATGAATTAGATCGGTCAAAACTTAACGAGAATCATAAGACTTATGGGACCTATAAGACCTATGGGTCTTACACATAAAACCCAAAGGAGAAACAACCATGTTGACCATGATTAGAGCAATTGTCAGGCCGGAGAAAGCAGATAAGGTTCTTTCCGCCCTTATGGAGGCCGGTTTTCCGGCGGTAACCAAGTATTCCGTCGCAGGCCGCGGTAAACAGCGCGGCATCAAGATCGGTGAAGTCACCTATGATGAGCTGCCCAAGGTTATGTTGATGAGCGTGATCAATCCCGCGGATAAAGACTTTTTTATCGAGACCGTTATGAGTACCGCCCGCTCCGCTGGTAAGGGAGCCTTCGGCGACGGCAAGATCTTTGTTTCCGAGGTGGAGGAATCCTACACCATCAGCTCCGGAGTCAAGGAGACCGCCTATGCCTCGGAAGGGGGGACGTCATGAAAGAGGTCATCGCTATCGTGCGCATCAATATGATGAATCAGACCAAGCAGGCTCTTACCGATTGCGGGGTTGATGCCTTCTTTGCCCATGAGGCACAAGGCCGGGGCGTGGGTTTCGTCAGCTCGGCCGTTCTCGAAGGGACTGTGCAGGGCTATGAAGAGGCCGCCGCGCTTTTGGGGGAAAAAGGCAAGCTTTATCCAAAACGGATGATCACCGCGGTCGTGGAAGACTCCATGGTGGGATGCGTGGTGGATACCATTATTAATACGAACCAGACCGGCATGCCTGGCGACGGCAAGGTTTTTGTTTTGCCCTTAAGCGATGCTATCCGGGTCAGAACAGGCGAGACGGGCCTTAAATCCATCTCATAAAAGGAGAGAAAAATGGCAACAGCAACAAAGAAGAAGCTGGTGCAGTGGGGCCCTGCCGAGGTCAAGTCGGCACTCCTTGAGAAGTATCCGCCCAAGGTAGCCCGCAAACGCGCCAAGCAGATCATGATTAATGAGGCACTGCAAAACGACACCCCGGAACTCACCGCCAATGTACGGACTATCCCTGGGATCATCACCATGCGCGGCTGCACCTACGCCGGCTGCAAGGGGGTGATCATGGGGCCGACCCGCGATATCGTCAACCTGGTGCACGGCCCCATCGGCTGTAGTTTTTATGCCTGGCTGACCCGCCGCAACCAGACCGATGCGGGGCCGGACGGCGAAAATTACATGAACTACTGCTTTTCCACGGATATGCAGGAGCAGGACATCATCTTCGGCGGCGAGAAGAAGCTGGCGGCGGCGATCCAGGAGGCCTACGACCTCTTTCATCCCAAATCCATCGCAGTGTTCGCTACCTGTCCGGTCGGCCTGATCGGTGACGATATCCATACCGTGGCAAAAAACATGAAGGAAAAATTCGGCGACTGCAACGTCTACGCCTTTTCCTGTGAAGGTTACAAGGGGGTGAGTCAGTCCGCCGGCCATCATATCGCCAACAATCAGGTGTTCCGTCATCTGGTGGGCTTAAACGACGAGGTGAAACCGGGCAAGTACAAGATCAACCTTTTGGGGGAGTACAACATCGGCGGCGACGGTTTCGAGATCGACCGGATCTTCAAGAAATGCGGGATCACCTGCATCTCGACCTTTTCCGGCAACTCGACCTATGCCCAGTTTGTCTCCTCTCATACCGCGGACCTCAATGCGGTCATGTGCCACCGCTCGATCAACTATGTGGCGGACATGATGGAGACCAAGTACGGCATTCCCTGGGTCAAGGTGAATTTTATCGGCGCCAAGGCCACGGCCAAGAGCTTAAGAAAAATAGCCGCGTATTTCGGCGAAAAGGAACTCATCGACCAGGTGGAAGCGGTTATTGCCGAGGAGATGCCCGAGGTGGAAGCGGCCCTGGCCGGGATCACCCCCCGGACCGAAGGCAAGACCGCGATGATGTTTGTCGGCGGCTCCCGGGCGCATCATTACAAGGAACTCTTTGACGAGCTCAAGATGAAAACCATCTCGGCCGGTTACGAGTTCGGGCATCAGGATGATTACGAAGGCCGCCAGGTGTTGCCCAACATCAAGTTGGACGCGGACAGCCGCAACATTGAGGAACTCGAGGTTGAAGCGGATGAAGCCCGCTATCGACCGCGCAAAAGCGAGCAAGAATTCGCGGCACTCGACCAGGATGGCTATAAGTTCAAGGAGTATGACGGCCTGGCGGTAGATATGGACAAGGGTACCCTGATCATCGACGATTTGAATCAGTACGAGGCGGAAAAACTCGTCGAATTGATGAAGCCGGATATATTTTGCGCCGGCATCAAGGAGAAGTACTCCATCCAGAAACTGGGTGTGCCCATGAAGCAGTTGCACAGTTATGACTCCGGCGGCCCTTATGCCGGATTCCAGGGGGCGGTCAATTTTTACAAGGAGATCGACCGGCTGGTGAACTCCAAGGTCTGGAGTTACATGAAGGCCCCCTGGCAGAAGAACCCCCAGCTCTCGGCTTCCTATAACTGGGAGTGAGGCTACGCCGCCAAGGCGGTAAAATAACTCCTATAGGTCTTATAAGTCCCATAAGACCTATAGGAGTTATGGGACCTATCAACCACACAACTTACGAGGCTTTACCATGCTCTTACGACATACCCCTAATGAAATAACCGAGCGCACGGCCTTGGCCATTAATCCGGCCAAGACCTGTCAGCCCATCGGCGCCATGTACGCGGCCCTCGGCATCCACGGCTGCCTGCCGCACAGCCATGGCTCCCAAGGTTGCTGCGCCTATCATCGCTCCGCCTTGACCCGGCATTACAAGGAGCCGGTCTCCGCCTCCACCAGCTCTTTTACCGAGGGAGCCTCGGTCTTCGGCGGTCAGGCCAATATGTTGCAGGCCATCAACAACATCTTCACCGTCTATAACCCCGAGGTGATTGCCATTCACACCACCTGCCTCTCCGAGACCATCGGCGACGATCTGCCCCAGATCAAGAAAAAGGCGGCGGCGGAAGGTAAGATCCCCGAGGGCAGGTATGTGATCAGCGCCTCGACCCCGAGTTACGCCGGCAGCCATGTCACCGGTTTTTCCAGCATGGTCAAGGCCATGGCCGAGATGGCCGAGCCGACCGGGAAGAAGAACGGCAAGGTCAACATCATCCCTGGCTGGGTAGAGCCGGCCGACATGGAGGAGATCAAGCGGATGACCGGTCTGATAGGGGTGAAGACCATCCTCTTTCCGGATACCTCCGGGGTATTGAACGGTCCGCTTTCCGGCGAGTACAAGATGTTTCCGGACGGCGGCACCACCGTGGCCGAACTCAAGAGCACCGGGGATTCCATGGGAACCCTGGCCCTGGGGGAGTGGTGTTCGGGTGATGCGGCCCGCATGCTGGACACAAAGTACAAGGTGCCCTGCTCGGTGCTGGACATGCCCTTCGGCCTTATGGCCACCGACCGTTTCATTGATGCTCTGCGAATCATCGCCGGGGTGACCATCCCCGATGAGATTTCCCACGAGCGCGGCCAGTTGGTGGACATGATCTCGGACATGCACCAGTACCTCTACGGCAAAAAGGTGGCCCTGGTCGGTGATCCGGATCAGCTCATCGCCATGACCGAGTTTCTGGTCTCCATGGATATGAAGCCGATCCATATTGTCACCGGCACCCCGGGCAAGAAGTTTGAAAAAAGGATCAAGGAGATTACCAAGGACATGGGCTGCGAGGTCAACGTCAAGGCCAAGGGTGATATGTTCCTGCTCCATCAGTGGATCAAGAACGAGCCGGTGGA
>DOZO01000053.1:0-7769 GCA_003517965.1 Desulfobulbaceae bacterium | reverse complement strand
AAGTATATTGCCCGGGACGAAGACATCCCTTATGTACGCTGGGGTTTCCCGATCCTCGACCGGCAGGGCCACCAGTATTTTCCCACCGTGGGCTACAAGGGTGGCTTAAGGCTGCTGGAGAAGATTCTCGGTGTTTTGCTCGACCGTAAGGACCGGGACGACCCGGAAACCAAGTTTGAGCTGGTTTTGTAAAAAAGCATAGGTCTTATACGTCCTATAGGACCTATGCCCTTCGTTCTTTCGAGGTAATCGCCATGACTATTATTCCTTTTTCCGAAGCCACTCAGGGCTGCTGTTGCAGTATTCCTGAGTGGCTTACCCTGCCGGTGGCCCCCCAGGCCGCGGCTCGGATTCGTTTTTGCGGCGAGGACAAACTGCCCCAGGCGGTGCCCCTGCAGGGGGCGCTTACCTGGCTTGCGGATCTGGCGGCCCAGGGAAAGACCATCGCCGGCCTGGATCTCAACGGCCCGGGAGACCCTCTGGCCACCCCGGCCATGACCCTGCAAATCCTGGCCGGCCTGCGGGAGCAGTATCCGGGATTATCCGTGGGCCTCACGACCATGGGTCTCGGCCTGGCCGAGCAGGCTGGGTTTTTGGCCGAACACGGTGTTTCCAGGGTTACCCTGCTGCTGGATGCGGTCAGCCCGGAGGCGATCAAAAAGATGTATACCTGGATTCGACCGGGCAAGCGGAGCATCCCCCTGGCAGAGGGGGCGGCGATCCTGATTGAGGAACAGGCCAAGGGGATAGCCGCCTGCAAGGCGGCAGGCATTCCCGTCTGCATCCGGACCACGGTGTATGCCGGAATCAATGAAGAAGAGGTGGAGGAGATCGCCCGCCTGGCTGCCGCCCTCGGGGCGGAGTCCATCAGTCTGCTGCCCGGCAAGGACTGGCTTGACCCGGAAGTGAAACTGCCGCCGCCCGCGCCGGAGGCAATGGCGGCCCTGACCAGGAAGGTTGCCGGGCTGATGACCGTGGTCTGTCCGCCGGAAGAAGTGATTCCAGGCGAGGCTGTGCCCAGGTCCGGCAAAAACGGCTCCAGCCTGCCCAAGCCGACAGCGGCCAGGCCCAACGTGGCCGTGCTCAGCTCTAATGGCATGGATATTGATCTCCATCTCGGCCAGGCCATTAAGGGCCTGATTTATGGCCCGAGGGAAGACGGCCTGGCATGCCTGCTTGAGGCCAGGGATCTGCCCGAACCCGGCAACGGCGACAACCGCTGGCTGGAGCTGTCTGAAATACTGAAGGATTGTTTTGCGCTGCTCGCCACCAGCGCCGGCCAAAGGCCGCGAGAGATTTTAAGCAGTTACGGCCTGACTGTGCTTTTGCTGGAGGACAATGTCGAGGGTGCGGTGGATGTACTATATGGCGGCGGCAAGAAAGGGAAAAACAGGTAACTATCCAGCAGCACCACATCTTGCGGCGATTGGGTCGGCTCACGTACCAAATGTACGCTTCGCCGTCCCGCTTACCGCAATCTGCGGCACTGCTGAATAGTTACCCCCACAATATTTAAATAAAAGATAGGAGATACTCCAAATGGCCATACCAGCGCGTCAGATCATTGTTTGCCAGAGCTTCCGGGTTTCCGGCGACAAGAAGGGCATCTGTCACAAGCAGACCGAAGGCTTTCTGCAATATCTTGAAGAAGAGGTGCTCGACCGGGGGCTCGACTGCCTGATCAGCGCCAGCACCTGCCTCAAGCAGTGCGAGGCCGGGCCCATCATGGTGATCCAGCCGGAGAACTGGTGGTTCAAGGGGGTTAACAGTGAAGAGGCCATCGACGCAATTCTCGATGGCCTTGAGGACGGCGAGCCTGCCGCCGATTATCTGATTACCGTTTAGTCCGGGCGAGTGGCTGAGGCATCATGGCACCAGCACTGATCCGACCCGCCCGGCCTGCCGATCTTGAGGCGCTGGTGGGCCTGCTTCGGCTGCTTTTTGCTATCGAGGCGGACTTTGATTTTGATCCGGCCCGGCAGCGACAAGGGCTGGCGATGCTGCTGGCCAATGACGGTGCGGTTGTTCTGGTGGCCGAGGCGGCGGGGCGGGTTGTCGGTATGTGTTCCGGTCAGCTCACCATCTCCACGGCCGAGGGAGGATTCGCCCTGCTGGTGGAGGATATGGTGGTAGCCGAGGCCTGGCAGGGCAGGGGGCTGGGGCGGGAATTGCTTACGGTCCTGGAGCAGTGGGCTGCGGCAAGAAAGATCGAGCGCCTTCAGCTCCTGGCCGACCGCAACAATACGGCGGCCTTGGAGTTCTACCGCAAGCTGGGTTGGCAGCCCACGGAGCTTATCTGTCTGCGCCGGCGATGTTGAGCAAAAAGGGAGAGCCATGTCGGAATCACCCTGTTACCAATTGATTTTCCCATAAGGAGAAAGACCATGGCGAGAAAAGATGTAGAGGCATTGCTGGTTGCCGGCGGCGGAGATAAACATCTGCGGGCCAAATACGATGTCCCCGGCACCAGGGAGGAGTTCGTCGCCTTGGCTGCGGAAGAAGGCTATCACTTTACCGTGGAGGAGCTTGATATCGTGCTCAAGGAGTCGGGCGATGTCTTTGAGAAAAACGGCAACCCGGCCAAGCGCCAGATCTGGTGGGTGTGAGGATTGTATTCAGGAGGATAGGCACATGGGACTTGTTCAGCTTGAAGATTGGCGGCGGCTTCTCCAGATTGACGACTGGCGGCAGTATATCAAGGAGGGCGGTCAGTATCTGCATACCGCCTGTGAGGCCGCAGAGAGGCGCGGCGAGGTCTTCACCTCGGAGATCCTCTATAACCTAACGGCCATGGCCATTGAAAAATTCATCATGGGCTACCTCATGAGCCGTGGTGATCTGGCGGACAACCATACCATGCGCGACCTGGTGGAGGCGCTGGAGCGCAACGCCGGATCCCAGCCGGAGCTGGGTGCCAAGCTCCGCTATCTCGACGCCTTTCAGGAGATTTGCGATCTGGATACCTACAGCCGCAAGCCCGCGCTTCCCGAGGATATTCCGGAGATTCTCGCCATCGGCCAGATGGTGCGAGAGTTTGTCGTGCAGCGTGTTCCGGCTTGAGGGCAGCCCAGTGAGCGCGGAAGGACGGTAGGGGAAGCGCCCAAAAAATAGGGGAAATGGCCCTGGTTTCCAGGTGGATTAGTGGATGAATGTCCGAAACTCTGACCTGACTCAGTTAGGTCGGAAATAGTGGATACCTAAGCGCCGTTTCTTTAAACAGAAATCGGAGGTGTTAGAATGGAGATGCTTGCCAACGGTTTACAGGCGACCCGATTCAATTTGCCTCCTTGGTGACTGGATGGCGGTGCTTAAGCAGCATGAAGTAGAGGACCGGCACTGCCATGCGGCTGATCAACAGCGAGGCTATCTCACCAAACATTAATGAGATAGCAAGTCCTTGGAAGATTGGATCGGCCAGGATCACTGAGGCTCCGACCACGACGGCCAAGGCGGTCAGCAGCATAGGCCGGAAACGGATGGCTCCGGCTTCCACCACTGCTTCGGTCAGAGGCAGACCGTGGCTGAGGCGTAGCTCGATGAAATCCACCAGAATTATGGAGTTGCGCACCACGATGCCAGCTCCGGCCATAAAGCCGATCATGGAGGTGGCGGTAAAAAAGGCACCGAAGGCCCAGTGAGCAGGAAGAATGCCGATCAGCGAAAAGGGAATGGCTGCCATCACCACCAGTGGCACGGTGTAATCCTTGAACCAGCCCACCATGAGCATGTAGATAAGGATCATCACCGCACAGAAGGCCAGGCCTAAATCCCGGAAGACCTCAAGAGTGATGTGCCACTCGCCGTCCCACTTGATCGCTGGTTCCAGCTCGGAAGAAGGCTGTTTGAGGTTGTAGATGGCGATGGCTTTCTGGCCGCCGCCGTAATCCCGGCCATCGAGTTCGGCCAGTTTTTTGTTCAGGGCAAAGATGGCGTAGGCTGGGCTTTCCGCCGTCCCGGCTACGTCGGCCGTTACATAGATAATGGGCTTGAGGTTTTTGCGATAAATGGGCTGGTCAATGGGCGTTTCGTTGCTCGTGACCAGCTCGCGCAGGGGCACCAGCGATCCGGACGGGTTGAAGCTGGAACGGAGCTGGATATTTAGAATGCTGTCAATTCGTGCCCGTTGTGCTCGGGGTAGCTCCAGGACGATATTAACCTCCTCCTTGTCCTCAGGTTGGTGAAAAAGGCCGATAGCCAAACCTCGCCCTGCCAGATCAACGGCTTGGGTGATCTCGCTTGCGGAGATGCCGTTGAGGGCGGCTTTTTCCTTGTCCACAGTGATGATGGTCTTGGCTCGCTCTGCCTCGCGGTACCAGTCCACATCGACAACTCCTTCCGTGGCGGTGAGAAGATCCTTTACCTTGCCGGCCAGCTTCAGTCTTTGGGCATCGGTCTGGCCGTAGATCTCGGCTACCAGGGTTTGCAGTACTGGCGGCCCTGGCGGCACCTCGGCCACAGCCACGACGGCTCCGTATTTTTTTGCGATGGCCGTAACCCTGGGCCGGATGCGTTTGGCGATCTCGTGGCTCTGGGCCTTGCGTTCGCCCTTGGGTAGCAGGTTGATCTGGATGTCCGCCAGGTTGGCGCTGTTGCGCAGGTAGTAATGACGAACCAGGCCATTGAAATTGTAAGGCGAGGCAACTCCGGCATAAACCTGATAGTTGATTACCTCCGGTTCCTGTCCGATGACTGCAGCCATCTCTCTGGCTACCTGGGTGGTCGCTTCCAGGGTGGCCCCTTCGGGCAGTTTAAGAATGAGTTGAAACTCGCTCTTGTTGTCAAAAGGTAGCATCTTGATCTTGACCGATCCTAAATAAACCATGGCGCAGGAGCCGATGAGCAAGGCAACAATGCTTAGAAAAAAGACCAGCCGCCAGCGGGCCTGAGCCAGGAGCGGGTCCATGGCCTGGTGATAGAGACGGGTAAAGAAATCTACCGGCGCATGGTCATGATCTGTCAAAACTGGCTGACTTGTAGCCGGAGAGCTGATAGGGGTGGTTTTCTTTTTCAGTACCCGGACGGCGGCCCAAGGCGTAATAGTGAAGGCGATAATCAGCGAAAAAATCATCGCCGCAGACGAGCCAATGGGGATTGGCCGCATGTAAGGCCCCATCAGCCCTCCGACAAAGGCCATGGGCAGAATGGCAGCAATAACAGCCCAGGTGGCGAGGATGGTTGGATTGCCCACCTCGTTGACCGCCTCAATGGCGATGACGAGCACCGACTTTTCGGTGTTTTCCGGCAGGCGGAGGTGACGCACGATATTCTCCACCACCACAATTGCATCGTCCACCAGGATGCCGATGGAAAAAATCAGGGCGAACAGGGTGATCCGGTTCAGGGTGTAGCCGTACAGGTAGAAGAGAAGCAGGGTCAGGGCCAGGGTCGAAGGGATGGCGATAATGACGATTAGCGACTCTCTCCAGCCAAGGAAAAAGAGGATGAGCAAGGTAACTCCGAACACGGCGATACCCATGTGCAGCAGCAGTTCGTTGGATTTTTCCGCCGCAGTTTCGCCGTAATTTCTGGTCACACTAACGGTGACGTCGTTGGGGATGATGATGCCCTTCAGGGTCTCGACCTTGGCCATTACCGAGGCTACCACCTGCACGGCGTTGGCTCCTGGTCGCTTGGCCAGGGAGATGGTAACGGCTGCCTCTTCTGCCGACCTCTTTCCTTGGCCGAATAGGACATAGCTGGTCGGTTCTTCCGGGCCATCGACCACGTTGGCTACTTCGTCCAGATACACCGGCTTGTTGCCATAAACGCCAATGACGATGCGGCCGATCTCCCTGGCCGAGGTCAAAAACTGGCCGGTTTGCAAGATAATTTCCCGGTTAAGGGACTGCAGGTTGCCGGAGTACGATTGCAGATTGCCTTGTTGCAGTCTGGGGATGATCTCGGTAGCGGTTAAGTGACGGGCGGCAAGTCGCGCAGGATCGAAAAGAACCCGCACCTGGCGCCGGGCACCGCCGATAAGCTTGGTTTCGGCCACCTCGGGAATATTCTTGAGCGCATCGTCAAGCTGGGCTGCCAGACGCCGGAGGGTGTAGTGATCATAGCGCGGGCTGTGCAGGGTCAGGGCGAGCACCGGTACATCGTCAATGGTATGCGGCTTGACCAGCGGTGGCAGAACGCCGTTGGGGATGCGATCGAAATTGGTCTGAAGCTTCTGGTTAAGGCGGACGATGGCATCTTCCATCTTCTCGCCTACATAAAAGCGAGCGATGAGCAGGCACTGGCCGGGCATGGAGGTGGTATAGATGTATTCTACTCCGGGCAGTTCGTAGAGGAGTTTCTCCATGGGGATGGCTACTCTCTCCTCCACCTCCTTGGGGGTGGCCCCGGGCATGGCGACCATGATGTCAATCATCGGCACCTTGATCTGCGGCTCTTCCTCTCTGGGCAGCATGACTACGGCCATGACTCCGAGGAGCAGGGAGGCGATGATCATGATGGGGGTCAATCTTGATTCAACGAAAATCGAGGCGAGCCTGCCGGCAAAACCGTGTTGTTTGCTGGGGGTCTGGTTCATCACTGCACAATCCGCACGGGTTGCCCATCAACAAGCCGTTCGCCTCCCTGTACCACGACCTGCTCTCCGGCATTGAGCCCGGCAAGGATTTCCACTTGGCCGTCCCTGTGTTCGCCACTGCGCACCAGACGCAGTTGGGCTGTGCCGTTTTTGGTCACAAAGAGTCGCTCCATCTGGCCAAAGCGCAACAGTGCTGTTTTTGGCACCAGAAAGGTATTGACCCCGGTGGCTCCGGGAAGAGCCACCCGCGCATACTGTCCAGGCCGCAAGGCGTTGTCGCCCTTGATCCTGATTTTGACCAGAGCGGTGCGCGAGGATGAATCAGCCGCCGGGCTGATTTCGCTCACCGTCCCACTCTGGGAAAACCCGGCGGCTGGAATCGTAATCGCAAGCTTATCCCCCTTGCCGATTTTTAGGGCCAGTCCCTCCGGAGCCGCCGCAACCACCTGCAATTGTTCAGTGTTTTCCAGCACCAGTAGGGGCATTCCGGGGGTGGCCAGCTCACCGGCATTGGCCATCTTCTGGGTGATGATTCCGGTAAAGGGGGCGGTTATCTGGGTGTAACCGCGCATGGCCCTGGCTTCACGCAGGCCAGCCTCAGCCACTCGCCAGGCATCTTCCAGAGATTTGACTGTTTCCCTAGTGGAGGCATCTTTTTCCAGCAATCTCTTTTCACGCTCAAAATTACGTTGCGTCTGGGCGAGTTGCGTTTCGGCCTGCGACAGCCGGGCGCCAAGCTCACCGGCGTTAATCCTTGCCAGAAGCGCGCCTTTTTTTACCGCCAGACCAAGGGTAACCGGTATTTCTTCGATGGCCCCGGCTATCCTGGCGGCGATGGTCGCTCTCTGCACGGATTCAACGGAACCAGCCACCTCGTTTTGCCGTTGGACAGTCTGATCGGTCACGGTGATTACCCGCACCTCCGCCGTGGGGAGGGTTTGCCTGGCCGCGCCGTCGTGGGCTGAATTCTTGCAACCTGAGACGACGAGGAGCAAGCAAATAATTAATATGGAGGGAAGATGTTTGTACGGCATGGGCTTAATTTCCTGTTTCAGGGCTTAATTGTTGTTGAGCTCGTTTCTTCAGGTGGTGGTTCGTCAGATGTCTCTTGAAACTGGGGCAGGCCAAGAGTACGCCGTAGGTCGGCAATGGCAATGCGTTGGGATGTTTCTGCTGCAATACGCCGCACCAAGGCGTCGGTCAGCTGGTTTTCTGCCCCGATAAGATCGGCGGA
>DOZO01000050.1:18723-18874 GCA_003517965.1 Desulfobulbaceae bacterium | reverse complement strand
GATTTTGACAAGAAAATCCTTCCGGCAAAAAACAGGCACTGGCCATAATCTCCGCGCCGTTGGTCACATCGGGATCATCCCCGGCATCCTTGAGCACCGAGGCCCAGGCCTGCCCGGACAGGATCTTGCTTTGATGCACGGCAAAACCATG
>DOZO01000050.1:17932-18471 GCA_003517965.1 Desulfobulbaceae bacterium | reverse complement strand
CCGGTGGTATATCCGCTTCGCAGTCTGCGCGCCATGGCCTTCTACTCCTCCCGGGCCAAGCGGATCAGGGCGTTGACGATGGCCACCGCCACCGGGGTTCCGCCCTTTCTCCCTTTGCAGGTGATGAAGGGATAGGCCTTTTCGCTGAGCAGTTCCTTGGATTCGGCGGCATTGACAAAACCCACCGGCGTCCCGACCAGCAAACCAGGGCGGAGATTCTCCGCCAGGCCATCCCAGCAGGCCATGACCTTGAGCAGGGCGGTGGGCGCGTTGCCCACCGAGACGATGCCGATATTTTCCGCCAACCCTTTCTCAATAGCCACCTCGGAACGGGTCAGGCCGCGTTCTTTTGCCTCTTCGGCAATTCCAGACTCAGCTACCTTGCAGATCACCCTGCCGCCAAAGGAGGCGATCAGACCCTTGCTCACCCCGGACGCCCCCATATTGACATCGGTCAGGATATTGCGGCCCGCCCGGATCGCGGCGATTCCGGCATCAATGGCCTGGGGATGAAATATCAGGGACTCGGCAAAGGAAAA
>DOZO01000050.1:0-17794 GCA_003517965.1 Desulfobulbaceae bacterium | reverse complement strand
GGAGGTGGGGCCAAGCTCCTCGGTAATGATCCGAAAGCTTTCCGCCTCGATTGCCTCCGGTGCTATCTGCATGATGGTATTTTTCATTTTTTTTCATTCCCTGCAGGCCGACAGGCCCGGACAAATTCCCCCGCCATTTGCGGATTAAACCCGAAATGGAGGTGCAGATAGCCGCCCAGGACATTGTTGCGGCGATAGCCTTCGCGGCTCTCTATGCTGTTAACACTGCTGTTCACGGCATAGATCCGTTCGATATGAGAAGGCATCTTCCCTATCACCGAGTAATGGAATTCATGCCCCCGGAGCACGGCGCCGACCGGGCCGAAAAAGCAGTCTTTTTCAAGACGCACTTCCCGGTAGCCCAGGCCGGCCCTCTTTTTCTGCATCCGGGCCGTCACCGGGAATACCCCGGCCATGGGCAGCACCCCGAGATCATCCCCGGCAATGCCTTCGGTCAGATACATGAACCCCCCGCATTCGGCATAGAGCGGCCTGTCGGACTCCGCCCAATCATAAACCGCCTGCCGCATACCGAGGTTGCCGGAAAGCTCGCGGGCGTAAAGTTCAGGGTAACCGCCACCCAGATAGAGGCCGTCCAGCCCCTCGGGCAGTTGCCGGTCTGCCAGGGGGCTGAAAAAAACCAGCTCGGCGCCCGCAGCCCGCAACAAAGCAAAATTATCTTCATAGTAAAAGCAGAAAGCCCGGTCCTTGGCCACCCCAATCCGAGCCTGAACCTCCACGCGCTCATGTCGCACCGGGTCAACCTCCGCCGGGGATGGAGCCGCACCTGCGGCCAGCTCCAGGAGACGGGGAAGATTGACCTGAGCGCTGATCGTTGCGGCCAGACCGGCAAGGGCCTCGGCGCTGATAGGCTGCTCCTCCCCGGTAAACAGGCCAAGATGCCGAGCTGGCATGGCAAAATCAATGTTCTGGGGGAGATGCCCCAAAATCTCGGCCCGGCAATGCCGGCGGATGGCCCCGCTCACCAGCTCCAGATGCCGCGGGCTGGCAACCCGGTTTAGAATCACGGCCACCGGGGCCACCTCGGGATCAAGAGTTTCAAAGCCCTTGAGAACCGCGGCCACGCTTTCCGCGGCGGAACGCACGTCAAGAATCAGCACCACCGGCACGCCCAGAGCCTTGGCCAGAGCGGCGCTGGAAGAGGCCTGGCCGTCGAACATGCCCATGACCCCTTCGATCACCGAAATATCCGCCCCGCTGCTTTGCCGGGCGACGGCAAAGGTCTCCCGCACCCAGGCCTCGCCCATCATCCACAGGTCCAGATTGCGTGAAACCCGGTCGCAGGCAAGCTGGTGCAGTCCAGGATCAATGAAATCCGGGCCGCACTTGAAGGGCTGCACCGCCAAACCAAAATTACGCAGAGCGGCGAGCAAACCCAGGGTGATGGTGGTCTTGCCGGAGCCGCTGCTGGTGCCGGCAATCAGGATGGCCGAACTCCGATCACCGGCCATCACCGCCCCCTTTTTTGCGCGGCCCACCTGGGAAAAGCTCCGGGTAGAGCAGCGCGGCAATGGTTTTTATCCCCTCAATAAGCCTTAAGGTGGGCCGGGAGACGATGCGTTCATCCACCAGAAAGACCCGGTTGCTCCGCACCGCCTTGATTGCCTGAAAGCCAGGCTCCTGGATGATGGCCTCGATAGTTACCGGATTCATTCGCCCCTGCTGGGCGAGAAAAACCTCAATCTCTCCGGCTTTTGCCAGGATTTGCTCCTTGCCGTAGGCGGCGATATTGGTCTCTCGAACCTGGCGGGCATCCGCGGCCACGTTGATGCCGCCGGCCTGCCCCAGCACATACATGGCAATGCTTTCCCCGGCAAAGGTTTTCATCTTGGTGTGGATCGCCTCAAAATAGACCTTGGCCCGGGCTTTTTCCGGCACCTTGGCGACAATCTTTCTGATTGCCGCAAGCTCGGTCTGGAAGGTGGCGACCATTTCCTCGGCCTGCCTGGTTCTGCCGGTGAGCAGGCCGAGGGCCCGCCAATAAGCAAAGATCTCCTCCACCGTGTTGGGTTGGAGGGAGACCACGGTAATCCCCGCCTGGCGCAGGGTGGCGATGAGCTGGGGGGCGGAACGTTCGATCATCGGCCGGATCAGAACCAGGTCGGGCCGGGCGGCAATGAATTTCTCCGGGTCTTCCCGAAAGTTGAAATGCTTCTTGTCCTTGAGCTGGGGCAGATCCTCGGCCCCGCCTTCAATGCCGATGATCTCCGCGCCGAGTCCCAGGCTGACCAGATTCTCGCTATGGGCCGGATAGAGCGAGATGATTCGGGCATAGGGCCGGGTCACGGTAACCGTTTTTCCCTCGCTGTCCTGAAAACTGGCCGGAGCCGCGGCCGGAGCGGACGAAATGAAACCAACCATAAAGACAACAACAAAGATAAAAAACAGACGCATGGTTACCATAGGTTAACTCCAGTAACGGAAGGATATCTGTCGGATGTTGCTGAACTCATCAAACGCCACCCGGCTCTCCACCCCAAACACTTTCTTGATCAGCTCCGGCTCCAGCACCGTGTCGCTGGGCCCGCAGGCAGCCACCTTTCCCCCCTGCATGCAGATGAGTTCGTCGCAGTAAGCCGCGGCCAGGTTCAGATTGTGGATCACGGCGATCACGGTTCGTCCCTCATCCCTGACCAGCCTGCGGGCCTCGTTGAAGATCTGCATGGTGTAGCGCACATCCAGGCTGGAGGTCGCCTCGTCAAAAAGCAGATAGGGGGTCTGCTGAGCCAGGGCCCGGGCCACCACCACCCGCTGCTTCTCGCCGCCGGAAAGCTCGTTGACATAACGGTCCTGAAAATGGCTGATGCCGATGGCCGCCATGGCCGCCTCCACCTGACGCCAGTCTTCCGCCGCCGGCGAGGCAAAACGCCCAATATGGGGATGCCTTCCCATGAGCACCACCTCCTGGACGGTGAAGGCAAAGTCGATGGCGAAATCCTGGGGCACCAGGGCGATCAGCCGGGCCAGATCGCGGCGCCGGTAATCAGCCACCGGCTGCCCCATAAAGGTGACGCTGCCCTGAGCGGGCTTTTTGCCGCCGGTGAGCAGATCGAGAAAGGTGGTCTTGCCGCAGCCGTTGGGGCCGACCACCCCGTAAAACCTGCCCGGCTTTAAAGAAAGGTTCAAGCCGGCCAGCGCCGGAATCGCGCCGTAGGCAAAGCTGACCCCGGCCAGGGCAAAACCATCTGCCGCGTTCATAGCGCCCTCCTCTGCCGTCTGCGAAAAATCACGCAGAAAAACGGACCGCCGATCAGGGCGGTGAGCACCCCGATGGGCACCTCCACCGGGAGCACCGCCCTGGTCACGGTATCGGCCGCGAGCAGGAGCAGAGCCCCAGCCAGGATGGAAACCGGCAGCAACTTCCGGTTGTCCGGCCCCACCAGAAAACGCATCAGGTGCGGGATAATGAGGCCGATAAAACCGATGATCCCGGAAACCGACACGCAGACCGCGGTCACCAGGGAAGCGCCAAGAAGGAGAATCCAGCGCACCTTGGTGCTTTCAACGCCCAGGGTATCCGCCGACCTGCTGCCCAGGCTGAGGATATTAAGATCTCTGGCATAATAAAAAGATAGTCCCAGACCGCAGAGCAGCGCCCCGGCCACCACGGCCACATCCAGCCAGGTGCGGGAGGCGAAGCTGCCCATCAGCCAGAAGATGATCACCGCCACCTGCTCGTCGGCCAGGTATTTCAAAAAACTGATCCCGGCCGCCAGGATGGCCCCGACAATGACCCCGGAAAGAATCAGGGTGTTGGCCGAAATCTGGCCGTTAAAGCTGGAAAGATAGAGCACCACCAGCAGGGTCAGGGCCGCACCGGCAAAGGCGAAAAGCGGCACGGAGAAATGGCCGATCATGGTCAGGTTGGCCAGCAGGGCCAGGGCCGCGCCAAAAGCCGCCCCGGAGGAGACCCCAAGGGTGTACGGATCGGCGAGCGGATTGAGCAGGATACCCTGGTAAATGACACCGCTCATGGCCAGGCCTCCCCCGACCAGAGTGGCGGTGAGAATCCTGGGCAGACGGACCTCCAGAACCACAAAGGGGATCACCGGGTCAATGCCTGCCAGCAGCGCACCATTGCCGGTGATCCTGGCCGCGATCACCCGGAGGATATCAGCACCAGGCACAGCGATATGTCCCATGCCGGTGGCATAGACGATGGCGCCCAGGGTGGCTGCCGCGAGAGAGATGGTCAGCAGCCATATTTGGTATTGACTGTGCCTCATCACTTATACCCAAAGGGCATAAGTTTCGTTTGAGCAGGCAAGCTGCTCAACTCAGCTTTATCAAATACCTTCATCGGCCATGGCCTCCCTGGCGTGTCTGACAAAGATTGCCGCGAAACCGTCGGACTCGCCCAAGCCAACCAGGGAGACCGCCACGTCGATACCCCGCGCCTCAAGCAGGCTTTTCAGGGAGTCAGGCCCAGGCCCGGCCATGTCGTTCTTGGCATGGTCTCCGGCCACGGTCATGAAGGGCTTGAGCAGCACCTTCTTTGTCTTGTCCACGGCCAGCTTATCAAAGAGCAGGGCATTGTCCGGAAAGCCCTCTACCATGGTGACATGGATGCGCGCCCCGAGATAGCGCCTGCGCATCGCCTGCTCGAACTCCAGGTAGGCTCCGGTGGAATAATGCTCATTGCCATGGGCGAAATATACCAGCGCCCGTCCAGCCTTTTGGGCCATCTCCACATCCGGGGCCAGAATGGCCGCCACCTGTTCGATATCGTGCCGGTACTCGTGCTCGATGCCGTGGGTTCCCAGGGCTGGCCGCCCGAGCAAAATCTTCTTGAAGGGCATGTTGCGCTTCTTCACGGTTTTGATACTGTTCAATCCCTGCACATAGGCGGCCAGATCGCTAAACTCCTCCCCGCTGGAGATATGGGTCGGCTGGACCACGATGTAAGCATGGCCTTCATCCTGCAGGTCGGCAATGGCGGCCAGGGGCCCCTTGACATTGATAATCTCCGCGGGCACCTCGGGGTGTTGTCCTGCATAGGTGGGATCCAGCCGCCGCTTCTGCCAGATTCTCCGGATGATATTCGAGGTGAAGGCCAGGCGGACCGGAGTGCCGGGCAGCTCCTTCTGCACCTGATCCCGAATGTTGAGGATACCGGGCAAGGCACTCTCATGGCTGGTGCCGAACACCGCCAGCACCACCGCTTTTTTTTCGGCCTGGGCCGCCTGGGCGCTGGTCGCGCCAAGGGCCATAATCAGGACAACCAGCAGCCAGACAGCATTTTGCGACATTTTTTTTAAACGCATCGTTTCTCTCCATCTTTGATAAAAGGTTGATAAGTTTCCTTCAAAAAAAGACGGTATCCCCCCCCTGCGTATTCTGCTTTGCGCGCAAGGCCGGAAACCTTTCCTCGAAGGTTGCAGCAAAAAAATCAACGAGGCAGGTCTCCTGACTTTTCCCAAAACCGGTTCGCCTTCCCACCCTTTTGACATAGGGCAGTGGCCTGAGAACCGGCTTTCCCGCTCCGCACTGGCAGCAGGAGGAAATTACAGTGGCGGGACCGTTCCCGATTTGCACGGGATTCCCTTTTAAGCCCAATGGGCGCCTTGTTGACAACACACTTGTAGTTTCTACAAAAACTGGCGATTCACCTCACACAAGACACGAAAATCATACGGTTCAATCTAACCAAGGGTCATGAAATAATACCCCAGCCCAACCACGACCACAGCAATCATCCGCAGTACCTGGCTGAGTCCCACCAGCTCAAGGGCCAGCCCCGGCGGGAAGACCCCGACGTAATAAGGAAACTGGTGCCGCACCGCCCGTATCGGGGTGGCAAGAATATTGCCGGCCAGCAAGGCAAGAACCACCTCCCGCTGGCCCAGGCTGTTGTCGGCGAGCAGGGCTCCGGCCGCGGCCAGGCCTGCGGCGAACTCGGCGCCGACATGGGCCATGACGATGCCGAGGCTCTGCGGATCAAGCCAGGCGAGAAACCAGACTTTTGCCGCGAGAAACTGTTCTACAGCCTCAAATACTCCCTGCCGGTTCAAAAAAAAGAAAAGCACATATACCGGCACCATAAAAGCAAAAAGCCTGCCGATTCTTCGGCGAAAACGCGCGATCCCCTTCTGCAGGGCCGCACGCCAGCCGACCCTTTCCCGCTCCGGCAGATTGTCCCCCTCGACGCCGTCGGCAAGGGGCGGCAGAAGCAGGCGGCCTGCCACCACCACCAGGCCGGTCTGGAGCAGAGCCGCCCCGAAGGTCAAGCCGACATAATGAAAAGCCGCGCCCTTGATCAGCGGCACGGTGAGAAAAAACACCGTGGGCAGGTGGAGAAAAAAACGGGGCAGGCTGTTGAAAAGATTGGCCAGAACCAACTCCCGGCGGGCAAGATGCCCCTGGGCAAAGGCCTCGGCCAGCATGGTATTGGAGGTAATTCCCGAAAAAAAAGCCATGCTGAAACTGGCCCCGGAAACGGCGGAGAGTCTGCCCAGCCGGGCCAGGGGCCTAGTTAATCTGGCAAGCCTCGGGGTCCAGTTCAGCGCCTCGATAAAATTGGCCGCAATAATCCCCAGCGAGACCCAGAACAAAAGCCGGGTCAGGGGCCAAAACAGGTGCAGCCATAACTCTTTGAAAATATGCTGTTCCATAGGCAAAAGAGCAAAAAAAATCCCCGGACCGATTTTCTCGATCCGGGGAGGCCCTGTTTCATCCACGGCAGATCACACATAATCACTTGTCCACGGCGATCATGCGGCATTGGTTTTTCAAGGCAGGTTTTCTGACTCCCGGCTCCTCCTCATCCCGCGTCTTCCCATCTCTAAACGGACAGTGACATCGTGCGAAATTCGTCCCCGGTTACAGCGGCGGGCCCGTCCCCGATTTGCACAGGGTTCCCTATAAAGCTCTCTTGAGAGCACCTTGAAGAAATGATATTTAGCATATTAAACAAAACATTACCAGCATTCTTCTTTGTGGCAAAATTTTTAACTTTCGCCTACATTAGAGCTTTGTGTAGCAAAAATTACACTGGACAACCGCAAAATATCGGGGATACAACATGGAAACCTTCGAACAACTTCTTGAAAAATCTACCAAAATTCATGGCCACATCTGCGCCGGCCAGGTCATCGGGGTGCGCATGTCCATCATTGGCCTGCGGGAAATCGGCATTGACAATCCCAAGGCCCAGCGCAAGGAGTTTTATGTGCTGGTGGAGATCGACCGCTGCGCCACCGATGCCATCCAAAGTGTTACCGGCTGTTCCCTGGGCAAGCGCTCTCTAAAATGGCTTGATTACGGAATCATGGCCGCGACTTTTGTCAATCTCAAGACCGGCAAAGCGGCGCGGATCACCGCCCTTGAAGAATCACGAGAAGCCTCGAAAAAATATTGCCCGGAAATCAGCGACAAGTACCAGCAGCAACTGGAGGCCTACCGGATCATGCCCGAAGATGAACTGTTCAAGATTCAAGCGGTCAGAGTTCCCGTACCGGAAGAGGACATGCCCGGCCGTCCCATCCGCCGGATGTTGTGTGAAGAGTGCGGGGACTGGGTTCAGGACTGCCGCGAGGTGGTGCGTGATGGCAAAACCCTGTGTCGGCCCTGCGCCTCTGGCCGTTATTATCAAATCATTGAAGCCAGTTGAGGCAAATGGAGCACGATATGACAAAAACAATCCCGGTTGAGCAGGCCATCGGCATGGTTCTGCCTCACGATATCACGGAAATCCGCACAGGAGAATTCAAAGGCCGCGCTTTCAGAAAAGGCTACATCATCAAAGCCGAGGATATCGAGCGTCTGAAAAGCCTTGGCAAAGAAAACATCTATGTACTGGAACTGGGCGAAGACGATATCCACGAAAATGAGGCTGCCGAGCTGATGGCGAAAGCTCTGGCCGGTCCGGGAACCTCGATTTCGGGAGAGCCGGTGGAAGGCAAGCTAAACATCGTCGCGGCCCACGACGGATTACTCAAGATCGAGGTCGAGGCCTTGTATCAATTCAACCTGCTGGGTGAGGTCATGTGCGCCACCCTGCACAGCAATACGCCGGTAAAAAAAGGCGACCAGCTGGCCGGAACCAGACTTATTCCCCTGGTTTCCAAAAGAGGGATCGTAAACGATGCCGTTAACATCGCAGAAAAAGCGGGAGGAATCATCAGCGTTAAGCAGCTGAAACAGGCCAGGGCCGGATTGATCATCACCGGCAACGAGGTTTTTCATGGCCGGATCAAGGATGCTTTTGAGCCGGTTTTACGTAAGAAATTAGCACAGCATGGCTCGGAGGTAGTGGCGGTCCGCTTCGCCCCGGACAATATCGAAACCATTGCCGCCGAGATCAAGACCTGTCTGGATGCGGGCGCTAACCTTATCATCACCAGCGGCGGCATGTCAGTGGACCCGGATGACGTTACCCGGCAGGGAATTGCCTTGGCCGGCACAGAGAATATCGTCTACGGCTCCCCGGTTTTGCCGGGAGCCATGTTTCTGGTGGGCTATATCGGGGAGATACCGGTTCTGGGGTTGCCTGCCTGCGGCATGTTCCACAAGATCACCATTTTTGACCTGATCCTGCCCAGGGTGCTGTGCGGAGAGAAAATCAGCCGCCAGGATATTGCCCAGCTGGGGCATGGCGGACTCTGCCGACAGTGCAAGACCTGCGTCTATCCCATCTGCGGCTTTGGCAAATAGTAACTGAACGGATTTACACCCAGCTGTTATTCCTCAACCTTGTTGCGCATGGCTTTCACCCTGCTCCGTTTCTCCTTGCCTTCCAGGCGTTTTTCCTCGGAACTGCGGGATGGCTTGGTGGGCCTGCGCTTCCGTTCCTGCTTGACCGCCTCTCTGATGAGTTCCCCTAATCGCTCCAAGGCGTCAGCCCGATTTTTTTCAAGACTGCGAAACCGCTGCGCCTTGATAACAATCTCGCCGTCTTTGGTAAGACGCTGGTCGCTTACGGCCAAGAGCCTCTCTTTGTAAAACTCCGGCAACGAAGAGGTGCGGATATCAAAGCGCAGGTGCACGGCCGAAGAGACCTTGTTGACATTCTGGCCCCCGGCACCCTGGGCCCGGATGGAGGTCAATTCGATCTCGTTATCCGGAATTATGATAGTGTCTGAGATATACAGCATTTCTTCAAAATATCAGCAGTTACAGACGTTGTCTTTAAAACCCAACAAGTAAAGATCCCCCGCGATCCATTCTCCCTTTTCCTTGCGGATGTCAGCGGAATGATGGTTGAGTATCTGAAAACCATGTCGGGCTGCTACCGTTTCAATGTACGAAAAGGCGTGGGCATAACGCCCGGACTGACGCAATTGATAACCCTGCCCTGCCATCTGCATCTGCTCGGTGGAAAAAAGGATTCTCCCGTCTTTGGCAAGTCTTCTAACCAGTGCGGCAAAAATCCTGTCCAACTCGCCTACATAAATTAAAACATCCGCGGCGACAATCAGATCGAACGACTCCTGCTCCTGTTCAAGGAAGGTCACGATCTCGACAACCATCAATTCATCGTATACCTTCTTAGCTGCGGCTACCTCCACCATCTTCGCAGAGAGATCAACCCCGGCCCGCCAGGTGCTTATCTCCTGAAAAACCTGCCCTACCAAACCGGTGCCACAGCCCAGATCCAGAAGCCGCGTAAAACGAGAAGGCCCATCATGCTCGGCAAGCAACAAACTCTTTAACTCCCACGGGGTTCGATATTCCAGGTCAACCAGCAGACGCTCTTCAAAATGAGCGGAAAAGCTGTCAAACAATTCGGCAATATAGGAAGAAGGAGCAACGGTAGTTGTCTCGCCAGTAAGGGACGCAAGAATATGCCTCGCCGAAACCGCATTATGATCCAGTTCAATAAGACGTTGATAACAGGTAATGGCCTCTGCCACCCTGTTCTGGTCAAGGTAGAGTACGCCCAGATTACCGTAGGCCGCGCCATATTCCGGACGCAGGCCAATGGCAATCTCCAGAGAGGTTATAGCCTCATCCTTAGATCCAAGACCTTTATAGACCAAGGCCAGATTGTAATGCACCTCGGCATCATCCGGGGCAATCTCCATGGCGCAAAGATAGGATTGTCGAGCCTCTTCCAGGCGCCCCGCCCTTTTACAGGCCAGCCCGAGGTTGAAATGAATATCTGAATCCTGAGGATTTAATTGCGCGGCTCGGTGATAAGCGATGATGGCTTCGTGAGGTTTACCTTGGGCCAAATGGACGGCACCCAAATTATAAGCCGCCTGCCAGTGCGTGTCATCCAGAGCGAGGACCTTGTGGAAATGCTCGATAGCCATCTGTTGCTGTCCCAGAGAGTAACGGACTAGGCCAAGCTCATAGGCAATTGCCGCCTCGTCGGGCAACAATATATGGGCGCGGCCAAACCAGAAGGCGGCCTCTGCCAAAGCGCCCGTGGCACGGTAAAGAAGAGCCAGATAAAAACAGGCATCCACATGTTCAGGACACAAGGAAATAGCCTGTAAATATAGAGAGATCGCGGAGTCTGCCACCTCCTGCCGATGCAGGTCAAGGGCCAGATGAAAAAATTCATCCGCTCTGCTGGGACATGGCCGAAAATTTGAAACAACCTGTCCGGTTGTCTGCACATGGCATGAGTCTGTGTTCATCAACAATACAAAAATAAAATTAGGGGCCGTTAAAACACAACCATTACATTTCTATCTATTTTATTACGGCCCCTTATGCCGCTTACGATATGAGAATGTTACAGTAATTTATTTATGACGGCTTAGATAAAAATAACTACCTGAACGGTTCTTCAGCGAAAATCTTTCAGACTCGCAAGCCTTACCCTGCCCCGCAAACCCCCATTGCTGACCAAAATACACTGATCATAGATCTGCAGGTCATTACTCCTGATAATCTGTGCCAAATCCGCAACATACTCATTTCCCCTGATGGAATAAGACCGAAGGCCATTGGCCAGTACCAGGGAATCCATAGTTTCTTCTCTGATATCCCGTAATCCTCTGTAAGCAGGAGCTCGGTTGATCATCAGAATATACGCCCGAACAGAATCAAGCAAAGAAGCGTATGCCACGCCAGAGTATGCCTTTCCATCCTCCTGCCCGTCCGACACAAGCCCCGTCTTATCCCAAATCAAAACACCAAAAAGGTTGTTCCTCTTCAAGGAAAAACGTGACCCCCCCCATGCTGATTCCAGAGCCCCCTGCGCCATAATCAGACTCATCGGCACCTGATTGATGCGGCGACGCAGATCGGCAATCTCATTCGCCCGATATTTCCGACAAAGATTTCGCAAAAAATAGATCTCGTTTTGAGTCAATCCTCCAAATTGGGCATAATCTTGCGCTTCCAGGCCAAAATCCAAACGCCGCGGGGGCTTGGCAAATTTCACCAGAATCTTCTCAAAAGCGGCCCGTTCTGCCTCGACCTCGGATAGAGCTATCATCGCCGCAGGAAGGAGAACATGGAGAAAAGCTTTTTTCTGGGTCACATCATCAAGGGTCGGCAGATCTCCAGGAAACCTGCCGACCAAGACAGCAGGGATCTCTGCAAATGCCTGCACTTCCCATAAGTTATTCGCCTTGAGCTGCCGCAATAAATCTTCAGCAGAATGAGCTTCAATGTTGGAAACCGCTTGAAACCGATGGGAAAGAGGAAGAGTTACCGCAGAAGGCTGAATCAAGATGACAACAAGGAAAAAAAATACGACGAGGGCCAAGCCGGCTACCATCCGAACCATCACGGGATCGACCGGCTTATTGCCGAAATACATCGGGGTTTCATTATATATTACAGCCAAAACTTTTTCCTGCTCTTGGGTTACGTCCACAAGGAACGATTCGCTGCAAGGCAAATCTAATATCCATTACCTATGCAAACACATGACCTCATAACCACCACTCGTTTTGAGTACGGCCATAAAACAATCTTTTCCTAATTATTAATGGAAAAGGTAAAATTATATACCAGATGCACCTTGAAAAGGCAAGCGCAACGTCCTGCAAGCAACCTTTCAGCCAAAAAATGGCCGAGGGCTTTGTTAATAAAATCATAAAGCTGAGTTGAGTAGCTTGCCTGCTCAAACGAAACTTATACCCTCTGGGTGCAAAAAAGGGGATAGCCGGTTAAAAACAACTCGCCCATTTTTAACTAAGCCGTTGTGAAAAAACAACCTGAACACTTCATGTTAGCAAAACGGCATAAATAGCCGTACAGTTAACGGTCAAAATAGTACAGGTTATTTCTTAACGGCTCCTAAATATCACCTTGCAAAAACGTCGTTTACCTACCTTGAGAATAATTTGACCTTGAGTTAACACAAGGTGTTCAATGTCACTCACCTTGTCACCGTTTAGAGAAACCGCATGTTGCTGAATCAGCCGACGTGCCTCTCCTGTGCCACTAACCAACTTGGCTTCTAACAGGAGTCTCGGTAGCCAGATCCCTTCCTCGGCAACAGCGACAACCACTTCTGGCATTTCTTCCGGATTGTCGTGTTGGCTGAATATCTTCGCGAAATTTTCTTCCGCCTTCTGGGCGGTCACCGCATCATAAAACCTGCCCGTCAACTCACGAGCCAACTGCTGCTTAACTGCCTTGGGATGCACTCTGCCCGCCTGCATCTCCACCTGAAGCTCATCTATCTGCTCTGCGGCAAGATCGCTTAACAACTCAAAATACCGATACATGAGATTGTCGGAAACCGACATAATTTTCCCATAGATATTATCTGCCTTTTCAGTGATGCCGATATAATTCCCCAGGGATTTGCTCATCTTGTTTACCCCGTCAAGCCCTTCTAACAAAGGCATGGTAATAACCACTTGGGGTTCCTGCCCCCAAGCCCTTTGCAGATCACGGCCCATGAGCAGGTTAAATAGCTGATCGGTGCCGCCAAGTTCAACATCCGCTTGGAGCGCTACAGAATCATAGCCTTGAATAAGAGGATAAAGGAACTCGTGGATGCTGATAGGCCGTTCATTTGCAAAACGAACCTTAAAATCCTCTCGCTCAAGCATGCGCGCCACGGTAAGTTGCGAGGCAAGCATTATAAAATCCTTAGAAGCAAGCTTGTTCAGCCAGGTGCTGTTAAAAACGACTTTCGTTTTTTCCGGATCAAGAATCTTAAAAATCTGCTCTTTGTAGCTCTCTGCATTTTCCTCTACCTGTTCAACAGTCAGGGGCTTCCTGGTTTCTGATTTCCCGGTCGGATCTCCAATCATCCCGGTAAAATCGCCAATCAGAAAATAAATTTCATGACCGAGATCCTGAAAATTCTTCATTTTTTGAATGAGCACAGTATGACCAAGATGAAGATCCGGAGCTGTTGGATCAAAGCCAGCCTTGATCCTTAATGGCCTGCCAGTTTCTGCTGCTTTTTCCAGTTTTTTGACAAGATCAACCCTGGAAATAACATTGACGGCCCCGCGCTCTATCAATTCAACCTGTTTTGCAATTACTGTCTGCATGTGATGATCAATGGCCTCTAAATAATCGACGCACAGTTAGCAGATACGGTGCCATGTGACATACACTATTTGGCGTATTCTACCGCCCTTGTTTCTCGAATTACGGTTACCCGAATCTGTCCGGGGTAGGTCAACTCCTGTTCGATCTTCTTGACAATGTCTTTGCTGACTATCATTGCCTCCGCATCGCTGATCACCCCACTGTTGACGATGATCCTAACCTCGCGGCCTGCTTGAATGGCATAGGACTTCTCCACCCCCTTGAAAGAATTGGCAATTTTTTCAAGATCTTCAAGGCGCTTCACATACGATTCCAGCATTTCCTTCCGCGCGCCTGGTCGGGCACCGGATAGAGCGTCAGCAGATTGCACAAGTACATCAAGTATGCCATCGGGGGAAATATCTTCATGATGAGCAGCAATAGCATGCACGATAACCGAGGATTCACCATATTTTTTCGCCAAATCAGCGCCGATGCTTGCATGGGACCCTTCAATCTCATGATCTGCAGCCTTGCCAATATCATGCAACAATCCAGCGCGCTTTGCCAATTTCACATCAATGCCAAGCTCGGCCGCCATAATACCGCAAAGAAAAGCAACCTCCAGAGAATGTTGCAAGACATTCTGGCCATAGCTGGTTCTATACTTTAGGCGACCAAGCAACTTGATCAACTCCAGATTGATACCATGGGCGCCCACATCAAACGTTGCCTGTTCCCCAGCCTCCCGCATGGTAACGTCAAGCTCTTCACTAACTTTTTCCACAATCTCTTCAATCCTGGCGGGATGAATACGGCCATCGGTGATCAGCCTCTCCAGGGATTGACGGGCAATCTCTCGCCTGACAGGATTGAAGCCTGAGAGGATAACCGCTTCCGGGGTGTCATCAATAATAATATCGATCCCGGTGGCGGCTTCTATAGCCCGGATATTCCGGCCTTCACGACCGATGATTCGACCTTTCATCTCCTCGTTTGGCAAGGGCACGACGGAAACGGTTTTTTCAGCCACATAATCACCGGCATATCGAGATATGGCCAGCGCAATAATATCCTTCGCCTTTTTATCGGCCTGAATCTTCATTTCGTTTTCAATCTTGACCAGCATCTTGGCGGCTTCCATCCGCGCTTCGCTTTCGATACTGTCTGTAAGCTGTTTTTTTGCTTCCTCGCGAGATATCCCGGAAATTTTCTCAAGCTGAACGCGCTCTTCTTCAATCAGAAGATCAATCTCTTTTTGGCGCCGGGCCAAAGATTCTTCTGCTCGGGAAAAGGCCTGCTCTTTTTTTAAAAAATCCATCTCCCGTTTGTCCAGAAAATCCATCTTCCTTTCTATCTGGTCAAGCTTCTGAATGAATTTCTTCTCCTCCTCAAGAACATCCTTTTTGAGCGTTTTTATATCCTTTTCTGCTTCCTGTTTAAGGACATACGCCTCATCCTTGCTTTGCAGAATTGCTTCTTTTTTAATTTGCTCTGCTTCGGCCAAGGCATTTTCAATAAGCTTACGGCCCTGCGCCTCGAGATTCTCCGTACGATCCTCAAGAAATTTCTTGCGCACCAGAAAACCAAGACCAATGCCACTGCATATGCCAAGTACAATCGCTAATATTATCTGTACAGTCACGGGGACAACCTCATGTCAAATTTATCTGAAAAGCACGCACACGACCCTTGGGGCACATGTCACGCTCATATTAAAAATGGGAAGTGGAGAATAGACGAAAACAGGCAGAAAAGGACTAATTCAGGGATAAATCACTTGTCTTGACAATAAATCTTCAGACGACTTTTTGTCCAATATCAATATAGTATCTCCCCATATCTCCGGAGAGTTTCTCTGTCGCATGATGCAAACAAGTAACCTGAATCACAACCCTCCTGCCCACTATTTCCTCTTTATGAGGATAAGCGGCAGACACTACCGTTCTCGCATCCTTTTGATGGACAGATAATTTATTACTGATAAAGCTGCCCTTCAGAAAGTTTTCGCCACATAATACTATATCAATGCCCCCTCAATCTCATGAGGGAAGCAGTATTAGATAATAACCAAATCCCCCGCCATTGAAGTGTCAGGGAGTGACATCGAACCTAACTGCGTTAGGTGGGCGGTACCTGTATTCCTTTTAAGGAATTCCACCGGAATGGATTCCTTTCCAGAAACAGCAAAGTCGCCCTCAATCTCAATGTTGGCTCGAGACACTCGCCCAGATCACTAACAAGGCAGGGGAAAGCTCGTTGTTCTTTAAGCCATTATAAAAAAACAACTTGCACGCTTCTGGTGGTCAAAACGGCATAAGAAGCCGTAAATTAGCGCCCAAAATTGTACAGGTTATTTCTTGACGGCTCCTAAAAATTCCTCTCTATTTTTTCACTTAGCAAACTAATCTTGCCCTCAACCTCTTGCTTATATTCTTCGTATTCTTTTTTTATTTTCACTAAGTTGCTTGCAATGTTCAAGCTCGCCAAGATCGCAAGCTTATTAGCTGGTAAAATATGCTGAGAGGCTTGTCCAATACTTTCCAGTTGTGTTTTTACCAAAAACAAAATTTCCTGCACATCTTTTTCGGGGGCATCTGTATAGAGTGGGAACTCCTGGTCAAGCACTTTAAAGGTGACCAATCGTTCCACAATGCACCATCAATAAAAGGGTTAACAGAATAACTTCTTGAAAGCAATATATTTTCGTAACTGTTCAGCCGGACCACATCTACCTTATAATCGGCCTACCCACATAATTGACTACAGCTCGCAGACCCCTTACGTGAATCTGTAAAAAGCTCACCATGTCCCAGAGGCCAAGTCCAGCCTTTTGTTTGGTTATGCAATAAATTCAGCTGCCTATCAATAATCCCTGCACAGGCTCAGACGATACCTTGCCAGTAAGGTTAGCAAAAGAGGCCTGATCTGCCACAAGTACCGACGATTTTTCCCACTTCTCGATAGATCCAAGCAGACCTGAAACCCGTTGATGAACATTTTTCTTCTCATCTTTTAAGCACTTGATCTGCTCCTCAAGCCCTTTTTTGTCCTCTTCTAAACAGGCAATATCAGCTTGCAATTTTGCCTTGTCTCCCTGAACAGTAGCGAGACTCTGCAATATTTTTTCGATATTACTTTCAAGTTTATTTAAATCTTCCACATATTCCATACAATACTCCTTTCTAAGAATAATAAACGAGATAAAGAGAAATTACACCCAAAAAGCCCATGCACCTGATTTCTGCTCGCAGGCACAGGAACAACAACACTTTATTATGTAATCACATTTTTATATCCACGGTATGAGAAACGACAATACTCGATGAAGGAATATTGGCCTGTTGCAAATGGGAGAAAGAACCAATGCGCACAAAATCTCCGATAATACAGTCGTGTATCTTCACGAAAGAGTCAATGTGTACACCAGAACCAAGATCGCATACCCCGGTTAAAGATGTATTGGGATAAATCACCGAATCTTTCCCAATTGAAACTTGTTTTCCGATGGTAACCGATTCCGGCTGGATAATGGTAACTCCAGATTCCATGAGCACTCTAAGATAACGTCTCTGCAGGACGGAGTGAGCTTGCGCCAGTTCACGTCTGGAATTTACCCCCAAAACTTCCTCATTGTCTATACAGCAATACTTATGGACATGAATCCCGTCACCTGTAGCAATTGCTACAATATCAGTAAGATATACTTCACCTTGCATATTGCATGTGCCAACTCTGTGGAGCGCAGCAAACAAAAATTGCGCATCAACACAATATATCCCGGCGTTAATTTCTCTAATCTTTTTCTGGGCAGGGGTAGCATCCTTTTCTTCAACAATCCTGACGATATCTCCACATTCATCGGAAACAATCCTGCCATAATTTTCTGGTTCATCGACGATGGTCGTCATCACCGTTAACAGAGAAGCAGCTTCAGTATGAGCATCCAAAAATTGCTTTAGTGTTTCAGCCTTCACGAGAGGGGTGTCTCCACACAAGACAAGAACAGGGCCTTTATGAGAGCGCAATTCATCCTCGCAGACTAGGACAGCATGTCCCGTGCCAAGTTGTTGTGACTGGTGAACAAACGATAAATGATCACCCCGGAAAGATTCTTCAACAAGTTGCCGTTGATGACCAGTAACAATAATAATTTTTTTAAGAAATATGGAGCGAAGCGTATCTACAACATGGTGTATCATCGGAGAGAAAAATACTTCATGCAACACCTTTGGGATATCGGATTTCATCCTGGTACCCTTCCCTGCAGCTAACACAAGACCAACGACAGCAACATACTCCATATGTCATCCCTCATCGTATAATTCCCATCTTTTAATAACGTGATCATACCCGGAATTCAGGCAAAAAAAAACCCTTC
>DOZO01000037.1:5829-11363 GCA_003517965.1 Desulfobulbaceae bacterium | reverse complement strand
CTTGAAACAGCGAGGAGCCGATTAAACCCTCCAGATTGTCGGCCTGGAATTAAATTTAGAGAGAGATTCTCTGAGGATAGGCCTTGAATTATATATTCGTATTCACCAAGTGCTGGTTCGCTAAGTTTTGCGATTCCAGTAATTATTTCATTTTTTTGATGAATATTGAGAGTCAGTCCACCCTGATTTGTGCCTTCGATCTTCCCCGTCCAATATCCAGTGTAATCAGGAACACTCATTGTTTCTCCTTAGCCTAACGGCTGAGAGTACACCGGCAGCGGGGGCTTTTTCCCCGCAGACCGGTGCTGCGCTTTGTTATGATCAGGTTATTGACATCCAAGAACTTTCTTAACCGCAGAATCCAGTTCTTCGCCACTTGGCAAATTTGGGCCTGAAATAAACCGTTGCGAAAACTCTTCCATTGAGACCCTGACCTCTCTTGTAAACTCCAGACTACGCTGTTTTCCGTATCCTACCGGTTTTGATAGCTCGTATGTATGGATTGTCAGGATATTGGAACCTGATTTTGTTACTTGTGGTATGTCCGCGCCGATAATGTCCTCGAATTTCTTGTAGACGATCTCAGGCAAGACAAAGAACAGACCTGATTTTACAAGGGAAGATGTTGAATACACTTTCCCTTTTCTGATTATCTGTGGGATGAGCCGTTTATGCACGTTTGCCCAATTCAGGCCGTGTCCTGAGTTTGGTATTGTAATATCGCTATTCGGGTTAAGAGTCTTATATGCATACCAAGCGTCACGGTAGTTTCCAGTTATATCAATACTTTGAACTTCGATGCCGGTGTATTCGAGGAGTTGCCCATTTTTGATTTTTGCAAGAGCCCAGTCCATTGAAAGGCTTCTACCCACCTTGACTTCTTTTCCGGAATTTTGACCGAGTGCAATGACAAAAGTGCCTTTTTCATCTCTGCGTTTGATGTACTCATCAAACATCATAAATGTGGTTCCTTTGCCAAACACTCGCTCTGAAACCCGGTTAAGCGTTGCATAGCTATTATCATACAGGCGGTTCGGGCAGATAATGCAGTGACCAAATGGCGATGTAACGCTACAAGTTCCATATGTTACAGTATTGTCGTGGTTTGATTTCGTACATGCCTTGTTAATGAACGGGCAGGCTCCGAGTGACCAGAGTGAACGTACAGAAGGTGTTAAATCATCCGGTTCGTAACCGAAAACTTCAACAAGGTCTTTGTTGGCGGGGCGTTTCGTCATTTGTTTTCTCCAAGCATTTTTACGATTTGAAGGCCAATTGCCTTTCCAAGTAATGGCGGCACGGCATTACCAACCTGCTCATATTGTTGAGTAATGCTTCCTGTGAATCGGTAACTATCAGGAAAAGATTGTATTCGTGCAGCTTCACGGACTGAAATAATCCGGTTCTGCGTAGGGTGGAAGAAACTGCCCCAGTGAGGATCACATTTTGTCAAAACAGTTGAACAGAGCGCGTCTGGATGTAAACGCCCGTAACGTTTGGTGTGGTCGCTGCGTCGCGCTCTCTTGAGGCCAGCCGGAAGCAAGTCTACTGGTATGTCTCTCCAACTGCCGCCTTGTGGAATATGTTTAAGCCTTTCAAGGTTAATCTCGGCGATTTTTGCGCAATAATGAGCTGTCAGTCCCGTTCCGCCTGCTCTCAAATATTTCTGATAATCATTTTCCGGCGGACAGTGATAATCACTCGGGCTTATTGTCAGTCCGTTGGCAATGTCTGGAAGATCAGAGAGAGCATCCCAGACAGTTGTATGCGGTTTAAACAGATGTGCAAATAATGGTGGTACATACATACATAGTTCTTGCGCTCCAGTGAAGTTTGCCACGGCCCTTGCATTGTATTCAGGCTCAGGAAAAACAATAGTGCCTTTTCTCCCACGAATACCTATGAATACTGTTCTGAAGCGCATCTGCGGTACACCATAGTGGCCCGCGAACAATATTAAATGTTTAACGTTATAGCCAAGCTCCTGTAGCTCTTTGTAGATTTGTTCTACTACGGTGCCTTTGCCCATCGAAATAATTCCGGGAACATTTTCGATCAATACCGCTTTGGGTTTGATTGCGGATACGACTCTTAGGAAGTCCTTAAATAAATGGTTCCGGTCATCGTCAAGACTGCGTATAGGGGCATTGATGGAAAAACCCTGACATGGCGGACCACCTGCAACAAGATCGATTTCGCCCTCGTTTACGCCCAATCTGGTTTTAATATTGATTTCACAAACTTGACGTACATCTCCCACAAGCATCTCGGTATCAGGATGGTTTAGCTTATAAGTTTCCGCATATTGCGGAACAAGCTCATTCGCCAACAACGGTAAGAAACCGGCCTGTTTAAGGCCGCAGGAAAGGCCGCCAGCTCCGGCAAATAAATCAATACTTTTCATAGTTCTCAGTTACTTCCTTATCCATTTTCCGGATTCATCTGTTCAAAATGTGTGGCGACTATACACCAGTTTAGATAACAGGTTCAATCTATGAAAGGAGGTGCTCAAGAGGCGGGGTAATTCTGTTCACTCGGTTGGTTCTTCTGTGTTGTGAATAACAAGTTATTCAGCAGATCTGTAGATCATCTTGCCCATTAGGGCGGCTGTTCGCCTTCTTGAGACGTCAGCTTTTCCTTCGATTTTGAATTATCTATCCTATCTGACTAATTAAGCAATTTAATTTATGAAAAATATCTTGACGAGCCATTATTGTGTACGGCACCACTTTTCCGTATATCATTTCAAATTCTAATGATAAGCAGTTTCTGGAGATCACCCCATGCTCCCACTTCCTACCGGCTTACAGGCTCGATTTGAGAAACTGCTGCCAGGCAATGGGGTTCCAGAGAATCGGGGACAATTACACTCTGGTCCCCACCGTATAAAGCGCCTCCACCTCAAGCCGGATTCCCTCCGAGGTCTGCAAGTCCGCGACCTCAGCAAGGTGCTCCGCCCGAAAGCGGCTCAGATCATCAGGGGTAAGCTGGCTGACCAGGCCACGAAAGCCGGCCTGCCAGATTATCTCCCACCATTCCTCCGGCCCTTTGAGAAAATAGCCCAAGTCTACGCGACCGGTCCGAATCCCGTCAAGCCCGGCGCTCCGGAACAGCGCTTCGCAACCCTCCTCGCTGGCGATCCGCTTCCAGGTGAGCGGCGGGCGCTCGACCCCGTAGCAGACCAGCCGGGCGTACATCAGGTCCACCAGCGGCGAAAAGGCGCCTTCGGTAAAACCGGAGATGGCGACCCTGCCGCCAGGCTTAACCTTGGCAGCGATGTGGGCGAGCTGGCCCTCCATGTCGTCAACAAAAAAGATACCGAAGGCGCAGCAGGCGGCGGAGAAATGATCGTCCGGAAAAGCGAGAGCCTGCATGTCCATCTCGACGAACTCGACATTGGCCAGCCCCGCTTCCTTGGCCCTGGTCCGCGCCCGCTCGAGCATGGCCGCCGCGAAATCAACGCCGGTGACCCGACCGTCCGGCAGCAGAGCGGCCAGGGCCAGGGCGGCGTTGCCGGTGCCGGTGGCGACATCGAGGAGATGCTCGTCTCCGCTCAGGTCAAGATACCTGGCCAAATGGGGCGGGTTTTTGGCAAAGAAACGCAGGGCCGGAGTATCGTAACCCGAGGCCACGGCGTTGAAGGTTTCGCGGATTTTCGCCTTTCGTTCTGCCTGTTCCATGGGTTTTCCTCGGCTGGATTCAGGGTTGATCGGTACGGTCGTAGCGCTCGATGCGCACCAAGGCCAGCTCGCTTAGCTTTTCGGTGGAGAGCTGCACCAGCTGGCGTTTTCATCTCCCCCGGCCTTCTTCACCTGCAGGGTGGCGGACACCCCCTGGTGCGGCTGGCCGGAGACAAAGGTGTCCACGATGGCGTTTTTGATCGGGCAGTCCTCGCAGCCCGGATCCTTGCCGCAGCCGGCCTCGGTGAAGGAATAGACGCAGTCGAAAACCTCCCCGCCCCGGTGATTCTCGATCTCGCTCAGTTCCTTGCCAAAAAGGGCCAAAGCCTGGCGGTTGGCGCTGATCACCTGGCGCGGGTTGCCCTGCAGCAGGAGTATCGGGGCGTTGATCGATTCAAGTAGCGAGTCGATCCGTCTTGTCGTTTCCGCAGAATCAGGCGCATACAGACTTTCCTTCTGGTAAGACATACACTTCCTTTGGATCGGGGGGATGCCGGCCGAGTTGAATGAAAATCGATCCGACCCCGGTCCTTTTGCTTTTTTAATGTCTATTAGTTCATTTTTTTAGGCAACGGCCCGAATTCGATGGGCACCCAGCTGTATCTGCCCTTGCCTTCCGCCCGGACATGGCCGATGCCGGGGAAGGGCAGGTGCATACCGGCCACCAGGGATTTGCTTGCAGCCATCTCTTTCATCAGGCGGTACCGGGTGGCGATGGCCTGTTTCTGGTCGATGTCGAATTCGATGGACACCCCCGGCCTGGCAAACTGCACCGCGTGGGCATGAACCACATCACCCCAGATCAGCAGCTTTTGCCCCTCGGACTCCACGGCATAGGCGGTATGGCCGGGGGTATGGCCGTTGGCCGCAACTGCCACAATGCCGGGTACCAGTACGCTGCCATCGCTAAAGGTCTGCCACTTACCGTCGGCCAGATACGGCGCGGCGGTATCACGCGCCATCTTGAAGTAGGGCTGCTTTTCGGCCGGCGCCTGATCCGCGACCTTCTGCGACAGCCAGAAGTCGTTATCCGCCAGGGAGACCAGCACTTTAGCCTTCGGGAAGACCGGCCGACCGCCTTCGTCGTTCAGCCCGCCCATGTGATCGCCGTGCAGGTGGGTGATGACCACCGTATCCACCTGGCCAGGCTCATAGCCGGCCGCCCTCATGTTTTGCAGCACATAGCCCAAGGAGGGGCCGAAGAGCTTGGCCGCGCCGGTATCGACCAGAACCAGATGGCTGCCGGTGTTGATCAAATAGGCGTTCACCGCCGTCTGCATCTTGGGATTGCCGACAAACATGCGGGCCAGCAGACGGTTGAGGTCGGCGGCCTTGGCATGCCTGAGAAGCTTTGCGTCCAGTTCGATGGCGCCGTCGTACAGGGCGGTGATTTCAAATTGGCCAAGCTGGGCGCGGTAATAACCGGGCACCTGGGTTGCGACCCTGGGGACTTCGGCCTGAGCGAGCGGGGCAAGGCCCAGGAGAGCTGCGGCTCCGAGGAGCAGGAGGTGACGGAAGAGCTTGTGCATGGATGGGTCTCCTTTTGAAAAAAATGAATGAAATAACGCTATCGCCGGGTACAGTCCGTCTCCGGTTCGGTTGTGTCCAGATAACCTATTTCCATGGCCTGTTTCTGGTCTGCGAAGATGGCCATGGCGGTAAGCATTTTTTGAAATCCGAATCGGGCGTAGAAGGCCTCCTTGCCCGGCACCGAGTAGAGAATGATCTTTCTGTGCCCCCGAGACAAGGCAACAAGTTGGGCAACGATCTCCTTACCGACCCCTGTTCCCTGGTGGCTGGGCAAAACGGCCACATCGCAGATATAGGAGCAGTCCGCGCCATCGGCGAGAGCCC
>DOZO01000037.1:0-5663 GCA_003517965.1 Desulfobulbaceae bacterium | reverse complement strand
TGAAGACGGTTTTGAGGCTTTCGGCGCTCTTGTTGCCGAGCGGTGCGGCACGATACAGGGCTTCGAGTTCGAGCCAGTCTATGCCGTCGGTTGAGTGCGAAAAGGTGATTGCCACAGAATGCTCCTCAGGCTGAACGATTACAGGGGAAAACACATGCAAAATCTCTATTGGCAAACAATTTCTGCCTCCATAAACGTCACCGCACATCCGGAAAGCAGCACCCGATCTGCCTGCACCTCGCAGGCGATGCTGCCACCGCGCTTGGAAACCTGCCTGGCGGTCAGGATGTTTTTGCCAAGCCTGTCGGCCCAGTACGGGGCAAGGGTGCAATGGGCGGAACCGGTGACCGGGTCTTCCGGGATGCCGAACTTGGGGGCGAAGAAGCGGCTGACAAAGTCAACCCCGGTGCCGGGCGCGGTGACGATGACCCCGCGCAAATCGAGTCGACCCAACAGAGCCTGGTCGGGGGTGATGGCACGCACGGCCTCCTCGCTGTCAAAAACGGCCAGGTAATCGTCTGCGGCCAGGACCTCAAGCGGGCGCCGGCCGAGTCCTTGAATCAAGGTCTCGGAAATCCCGCAGGGTGTTGCCGGAGAGGCCGGGAAGTCCATTTCCAGCATCTTCCCTTTCTTTTTCACAAACAGTTCACCACTGCGTGTTTCAAAGATGATTACCTGTTTGGTGTAGCCAAGAATTTCAAACAGAACATGCGCCGTTGCCAGGGTTGCGTGACCGCAGAGATCAACCTCTTTGACCGGGGTGAACCACCTCAGATGGAAGCCATTTGCCGATGGAGCGAAGAATGCGGTCTCAGAGAGGTTGTTTTCCTCGGCAATGGCCTGGAGAAGCGAGTCCTCCGGCCACGATGACACCGGAACCACCGCAGCCGGATTGCCGCTAAATACCTTGTCGGTAAACGCATCTACCTGGTATTGCTTGAGCTTCAATATGACCTCTGGGGAATGTGGAACTCAAAGGGGTGCGCAGGGGGAGGGGAATCCTCTCCCTTTCCCGGCTAAGACTCATCTTATGGAAATATATTCCTTTGGTTCGAGATTTTTTGCCATTGACCAAACAGAAGCCACCATTTCTTTGACGCGAAATACGGCGATGCTCTCTTGCCCGTATTTCGCGTCAATCGGCCTCTGCATAGGTAGGATTCCCACCTTCCGTGATGACCCGCCCGCGCCTGGCCGCTCAATAATCGATGTCACTTTTTCATATCTATCAGGGTGTTGAAAAACTCGTTTTTCGACATCTGATAGATCTCCAGACTATCAGAGATTAGCTGCTATCTGTTGAGCAACATTCCGGGCATGCGCTTGTATTTGTTCGGGAGGCATTTCCTCGATACCGAACAATTCTCGATTGAAATCATAGAGTTGGTCAACGACTATGACTTCCGGAAGCAGTCCTTCAATCACACCACTCATCATCCGTGACGAACAGTTGACAAAACATCCCTCCAGAGCAATGAGCCGGGTGGTATTGCGCACCAAATTGCGTTGGCCGGTGTTCTTGGTAAAAGCTCCTCCCAGGCAAATCCTGGCGGTTTTCTCTTTGGCCAGGGAATAGCATAAAATATTGGCAGCCTGGCGGGCAATCTCCCCCCGCAGGCATGCTCCTTCGCAGCACATAACTGCCACAGGTCTGGTTTTTTGGCGCTCTGCGTAATCCTCACAGAGATAGCAGCTATTTTTTGCCTTCTCGATCCTTGCCACCTCATACCCGTTTACCGCTTCTGTCCCGCCGCTCCCCATCCCTGTCCCACAACAACCCTTTACTACGTCCATAACGCTCCTCCATCACCTGTTAAATTTTCTTCTTCCATTGTACAATTGACTGCTACTGACACCATAGACGGGGAGGGGCCGACAATGGATACACCCACATGAAAATATTCTTTAGCGGCAAGCGTTAAGTTTTACGGTCACACATAAGTTCGTTCCGTTCATCATGATAGAAATTACAATGGTATTCCATGGCTTCCCGCAACTTGGCGCGGGCGCGATGGAGTCTGATTTTGACGGTATCAACGCTCAAACATAAAATTTCGGCAATCTCAGGGTTGGTGAACTCTTCGAATTCACTTAAGAGAAGGACCGTTCGATAATTCTCCGGCAATTGGTCAACAAGGCCACGGATACAATCGTTCATCTCCCTACGGATATATTCGATTTCAGGCATGGCGGTATTAAGGAGGGTATCCGCTACCGTCGTGTCATCGAAAAACAGTTCTACCTTTCTTTGTTTTTCCTGAGAAGAGAGTGTGTGGTCGTAGGCGGTGTTGGTTGCAATGCGATATATCCAGGTGGCCAAAGAACATTCACCACGGAAGCTGTCAAGCGATTGGCCGACCTTTAAGAAAACGGCCTGAGTTAGATCAGGGGCGTTGATGTTGCCAACAAAGTGGCTGAGGTAACGATAAATTTTCGGATAAAATTCCGCATAAATGCTGGTGAAGTTGAGCAAAATACATCTCCTGTCCGCCAATAGCATGGGAGGCATTTTTACCCCCCCATTTTTCTTCTCTTCCTAATTTGAGATCAAACGCAAAAGGAGCACCCGGCGCGGCCCTTGCCGCACCGGGTTGAATGCTTCCGACCCCTCGTCGCATTTTTGCAAATGTACCCTGCAATCCGATGGAGTGTCCAGCGAAAAACACAGCCCGGCGGGCTTCCGCCGGGGGAACAAACCGGGGATGCCCGTAACAGGCACGATCAACCGACCAGGCAGTGCTGGTCCATTTGGAAAACCTCCATCATCACCGCGTGATCGATCATACTCACCCCCTGGGCCAGGGCGTCCACCATGTCCCTCTCTTCCCAGCCCATCTCCTTGAGCCCCTGGATATCCTCCGCAAATCCGACGCCGGGAGCCTTAACCGCCCTGACCACGAAGGCGAGCATCGCGTTTTCCTTTTCTTCGAGCAGCGACTTAGACGGATCGACCTCAATAGTGCGGATATCCTCATCTTCAAGCCCCTGTTTCTTCAGGATATGCCGGTTGAGATCCATGCAGAAGCCGTAACCGAGATTGTGGGCCACCAGGTAGCGGATATGGGCCAGCAGGGCAAAGCTTAAGGTCGGGTGCTGCGAGAAATACTCGATTCTTTTGAGCTGCAAGCCGAAGAGGGCCGGGCTGGCGCTCATCATTTCCAGGGGCTTGGGGATGATGCCGACCCTTTCCAGAAACATGTCGTAGCCTTCCTTGATAATGCCTTCCGCTTTTTCGGGTGAAACAGTGCTGATCAATGCCATGAGTGAGTCTCCTTTTTTTGTGGTGCACAAGGGATCGGCCACCGGGACACCCCCGGCTGGCCATAGTGTTTGTGCTTGAAAAATAGGGGAGACCCCTTTATAAGTAAAATGAATTTAAATAATCAAATCGATAAGCACAGGTAATATTCAGCATGCAACATTTGGAAATCAAGCATCTCAGGATGATCGCCGCCATTGCCGAAACCGGCAACATGACCAAGGCGGCGGCAAGGCTCTTTCTCTCCCAGTCCGCCCTCAGCCAGCAGCTAAAGGATATTGAAGACAAGCTGCAGGCCGCTCTTTTTTTCCGGACCCGGAAGGTCATGCTCCTCACCCCTGTCGGCAGAAAACTTCTGGAATCGGCGAAACAGGTCATCCAGACCCTTGAGGATGCGGAGCTTGAAATCGCCAGGACCGTTTCCGGCGAACAGGGAGAACTCAAAGTCGGCGTCCAGTGCGTCTTCTGCTACAAGTGGCTGCCCGGCGCGGTGCGGGTCTTCCAGAAGAAATTCCCCAACATCGAGTTTGAGATCGGCACCTGCCGCGATCTGGCCGCCGATCTCGCGAGCAAGAAGTTCGACTTCGTCATCACCGCCACAGCCGAGCCGGACGACCAGCATGCCTCTCAGCCGCTTTTTGCCGATCAACTGGTTTGCATCATGTCCGCCGATCATCCCTTGCGCGCCCGCGCCTTTATCCGCTATGAGGATTTCGGCGACTACAATCTGATCTCTCATGCCGAGAAAGGGGCCAGCCGCTTTTATCAGCTACTCCTCAAGCCGAAAGGGATAGAGCCCAAACGGTTCATGCCGGTGGGTCAGCCCCAGGCTATTGTCGAAATGGTGGCCTCGGGCTTCGGGCTCGGGATCATGCCGCGCTGGGCCATCAGCGGCACCCTTGAAACACACAGAATCATTGCCCGGCCCATCGGCAAAGGCGGCCTGCCGGTGACCTGGTACGCCGCTTTTTTAAGAAATAGCCATATTCCGGTATTCCAGCAGGAATTTATCCACATTGTCAGCAAGATGAAGATGGATGCCCAGCCGGGCCTTTTACCTGAAAGGGCCTGAGCACCAGAAGACGAAGGGGACGCTGGTTCTAAGTGAACTTATTAAGTTGTTTTAGAACCAGCGTCCCCATCGTCCCTTGTTAAGTTGTTTTAGAACCAGCGTCCCCATCGTCCCATCGAACCAGCGTCCCCATCGTCCGACACTAACGGTTATCCGCAGACGACGAACCAGCAAATTACCGCAGCAAAATGGTGCTGTCCAGAGCAAAACTACCCTGCGACACAATCCGTGGCGCCGCTGGGCGGAGACATGCGCAACAGTCTCAGCCCAGCAGACAGTCTGGTAGGTTTAAATGAGCGAATGTCCGAAAGTCACTCCCCAGGAGTTCCCCGAAATAGCCGCTCCCTTTTGTATTGACAATAAACCGAGGGTTATGGGATGCTCCTTGAAATTGTTTGGTGGACAGCTTGGAACTTTAAATAGCATAGACGTTCCTCTCCTGTTTCCTGGCCATTACCGGCAGTTAGCGGCAGTTTCTGTCATTATCCGTAAAGGACGAGTTGTCTCGCAACTCGAAACTAAAAATGCACGAACCAAACCCCTTTACCTGTCAGGCAAAGGTTTACGATGACTGGTTTGCCCGGCATCCAGCCCCCTACCAGGCCGAACTGGCCGCGATCCGCACACTTCTGCCCAGCGGCAGCAAAGGCATAGAGATCGGGGTCGGCACCGGCCGTTTCGCCGCGCCGCTTGGGATCGGACTGGGGGTGGAACCGGTCCGGGCAATGGCGAAAATCGCTAAGGCCAGAGGGGTTACGGTAGTTCAGGGGATAGCGGAGACTTTGCCCATGGCGAGCGGCCTTTTCGATTTCGCCCTGATGGCAACCGTTGATTGTTTCCTTGATGACCTGGCTCTCTCTCTTCTGGAGGTATACCGGGTGCTTGGGCCACGGGCCTGCCTGCTCCTCGGTTTTATCGACCGGGAAAGCTGGCTGGGCAAAGAATACCGTCTGGGACAGAAGAAGAGCCGCTTTTACCGGCAGGCCAGGTTCCATTCTCCAACCGATCTGGAAAAGGCCCTGCGAGCAGCAGGCTTCGGGTCCCTTCTTTGGCGGCAGACCCTGCTGCCGGAGCAAGCATTGGCCGGACAGGTGCTTGAAGGTCATGGCCGAGGCGGCTTTGTCGTGGTCCGAGCAGAAAAAGGATGATGCATCAATGACTTATCAGGAATTGCAGGCCGCGCTGAAGGTCTTCGGCCTCGACGAGAGGGCCTCGCTCAAGGAAATCAAGAAACACCACCGCGCGCTGGTCAAGATCCATCACCCTGATCAGGTCAGGCGAGATTCCCGGGACGGGGAGCAAAACGACTCCGAGCAAATCCGGCAAATCAAC
>DOZO01000027.1:3402-3699 GCA_003517965.1 Desulfobulbaceae bacterium | reverse complement strand
GCGTCAGTCACCCCCCAGGTGGCGATGAACACGAAGAAGCCTGCCATGGCGGACAGAGTCTTGCCGGCCAGAGGTGTCGGCAGGAAAAGCACCAGGAACGGGATCAGGCCTATGGCGACTGCGGTCATCACAGCTCTCATGACCGGCACCCAGGCGTTCATGGTAATCCCCATGCCGAGGCCGGAGGTGGTGATCTGGCGGTTGGCCTGCATAATCACGGACAATTCGTGGTCAGAAGCGTAGTAGAAGTTGTAGAGCATGTTGGAAAGGTAGCTCTGCTTCAGCAGGTTTTCCGGG
>DOZO01000027.1:0-3259 GCA_003517965.1 Desulfobulbaceae bacterium | reverse complement strand
AAACCGGTGGTCACGGTCAGGGTGTTTGTGGCCAGGTCTTTGCAAGCCGCGAGTTCGGCCGCGTTTGATGGGTTGAAGTTGCCTTTGCCGCACATTGCCTTTACGGCATTGGTGTAAAAGTTCGGATCGTTGATTATTGGCTTGATCGAGTTCCAGGCGTCGGTGCAGGTCTTGGCCTGTCCGGCCGGGGTGGTATCGTCGTAGTACACCGTCCAGATCATGGGATTCACCGCTTTCTCAAATTCCGGGATGAAGTCGGTGGTGTTGTTCCGCAGATCATCGAGCGACAGGGTGGTGCCAGGCCGTAGCAGTTCAAACGAAACACAGTCCTCGATGTATCTGGCCAGGCTCGCTTTGACATGGGCGTTTTTGGGGGTGATATAGCTGGCTGCCTTGATGAGGTTGAAACCTATGCCGCCGGCCCCTTCACGAAATCTTGCCCCGGGCGCTCCGGCGGTGTCTATGATTTCGACGACGCCTCGTTCGATGGTGTTCAGTGTGCCGGCTATGAATACTGCTCCGACAGGGATGCCCCCGATAGTCTGGAATCGGTTCAGGGCCGGGTCATAGACGGTGATATTGCCTTGCGGGATAAAGAGCCCGAGGTACACCACCACTCCAAGCATTACCGGCACAGTCCATTGCAATGGGATTCCTTGGCCTCGCATGGCAAATTTGATGATCCAGGATGCTCCGGCTCCGAATATTCCCAGAACGGTAATGGTGAAGAATAAACCACGGAAATTAGGATCCGAAAAAACCAAGGCCACCTTCTGAAACGCCTGGGTAACCGGCCCGAATCCCCCGTAGGTGTAGAAATCCATATCGAGCGCCATGGCCGGAGCAGCCGACGCCAGCAAGAATAATGTTGCCGTGAAAGCGGGTAGAAATGATTTGAGCCTGGGCATGTTCCGACCTCCCTTAAGATGGGTGACTTTCTACTTCTTATGTGCAGGGGGGCGGAGATGAAATTGAGAGCAGTGGCGCAGAGTTTTCACCAAGGGGAGGCATGATCACCAAAAGCAACGGGTGAAATATTTTTCTATTGATCTATTGCATTTATTTTATATATTCGTAATATGTCATATATGATAAAAAATAAACTTTACCAAGCGCAAGACCAAGTGATGCAGTTTGTATTCGGTGAACTGGATATTCTCGTTCCGGATACCCAGGTTATCCTTGGCGGCGGAACGGCTTTGGCCCGATGCTATCTCAACCATCGGATATCATATGATTTAGATTTTTTTATCGGGTCTAAATTCGACCCCGCATTTATCGAACACATGCTTAACGGTGGGGGATTCCGGTTACAGGTGACCGGCATGGAGAGCGGCGGGATGTTCGCCGCACAGCTCCACGGGACAATAAAAGAACCGCGAAGCCAGGAAGAAATCAAGGTGAGCTTTGTTGAGGATTTTTTCGCTGGTATGTTCCTGACCGCGACCGTCAAGGGAATAAGGACCGAAATAGTCGATGGGCTGTACCACAGGAAACTGCGCACGGTGAGCGGCACGGGAGAGGTCATCAGCTCGTCTGGCCGGACTCTTGGGGTGGGAAATCGCCAAACAGCCCGCGATTTGTTCGATCTTTACATCCTGGACCGGGACATTGAACCAATTGACCGGTTCATCGAGCGAATAAATCTCAATGGGGCCGGCTTTCCCCAAGATCTTTTTCTTCAGGGGTTGGCGGGTGTTCCTTGGCTGGATCTTATGGATGAGCTTGAAGCCCTTGAGGTCATCCAGCCGCTTTCGCGGCCTGGAGTAATGGACCTTAAAAAAGCTTTCGATAAAGTGTTCAAGAGGATTTTGTGATGCGACATCAGCATGCAGAACCAACGCCGCAGCAGGGTCAAGAAAAACGCCCCCGGAATGCAGAAAGAGGGATGGCGACGCGCTGTGCCTTCTGGAGCGGGAACTTGAAAGATAGGGATGTTTGTGCCATCTTTGCCCACCCGGAGAAGCATATCAAGATGGCCAAGGCTCTTTTGGCCGCTATGCCGGTTTCCGCCATTCTCCAGGGAATGGGGGAAAAAGGGTTTGTTGCCAAATGGCCCAATATCCGCACCCTGATCTTTGATGCAAGGGAGCGCGAAGACGCCCGGAGGCTGCGTCTTCTGGATGCGGCCTGGTCCGTTTTGGTAGTCGGCGACAGCCAGTACCCTGTGACCGACAAAACGGCCGGGTTGAGTAAGTGTCGGAAAAACCTGCTCAAGGTGATCGCGGAATCTCCCGGGGTCTCCATCTATCAGCTGGCCAAGCAAACCCAAAGGCAATATTCGCGGGTACACAAAGATATTGCCCTGTTAGTTAAGGAAGGAATTCTGGAGGTTGTTAAAAATAAGAGCGAAGGCCGACAGATATCCAATGTCTCTGCGGTGGAATCGACAAATACGAAACTTGCCAAGGCAATCGCTCAGAAAAAGGAAGCGGCGTTGATGATTAGCGGCGCCATCCGATCCTATTGAATTTTTCTCCCTTCCCTCACCCCTAACGGGGAAGGGGTGAGAATTCAAACCGGCCAGGCCGAGCGTGAGAGAAAATGCAGGGCCGAAAGCGAAACGCCTTAGGCCAGTTTTTGGGGGTTTACAGGCTGTCGTCATCCATGTAACAACCGCTGGCCGGGTTTGACGGGTCGTCGCACCCGCTGTCGTAATGATCAAACAGGCCTAGGCTGTCACCCAGGGCTACGCTGCCACCCATGCATTCGTTGCCACCGCTCCCTCCATCTGTAACCGGATATCCTTCATCAAGCGGTCTGAAATTTGCCTTAAGCCACCGAAGTCCCTGGGCAAACACTTCCGAAATCGGCAAGCTGTGTGTGCCGTCCAATGGCAGCCCAGTATCCGGGTCAAAACATTTAGCGTTGACGGGTTCCATGATTTACCTCCTTGCTGCTTGAGCCTCAAAAAATCCCGGTGATCTGCGATGCGAGCTGGTCGGCTATCAGGTTGCTCCGCCGGCAAGGCTTGCGTCGACAATTCGGCCGGCATGATTTGCATTATATACACCAATCGCCGTGCCAATCAAGCCCCCACCAAAACAGCCCCCACCAAAACCGCTTGCCAGCGCATATCTTGGCAAAGATGGCCTCTATTCCCCCAGCACTCGTTGCGCCACAACGCGACCGTAACGTCTTGAGACCTCGTCCAGTACCTTGGCCTGTTTCGATTGCATATCCCGCATCAGCTCGAAGACGACGGCCGTCTCTTTGGCCGAGGTGGCATAACTGGTCTTTGCGGCACCCTGGAGATCGC
>DOZO01000018.1:67098-71970 GCA_003517965.1 Desulfobulbaceae bacterium | reverse complement strand
CTTGAAACAGCGAGGAGCCGATTCAATACATCAATTTTTTCGCCATTGTCCTGGAGGTGGCTGCCCTCCTCTCCTTTATTGCCGATCATTATGCGCCAAACGAAGGCAGCGATATCCTGGGCTATGCCATTTTCGGCGCAGTAATCATCAATGCCACCTTTACCTTCTGGCAGGAATACCGGGCGGACAAGGCCATGGAAGAGTTGCTCAAGCTGATGCCCACCAATGTTTCCTTACGCCGGGAGGGTAAGATTGCTTCAATCACGGCGCACGAGATTGTCCCCGGCGACATCATGCTTCTGGAAGAGGGAGACAAGGTCGCGGCGGACGGAATTATCCTTGAGGCAAATTCTCTCTACCTCAACCTCTCCTCACTCAACGGCGAATCAGCCCCGGTTGCCCGAGATCTCATGCCTGGCGAGACAAACCGGGCCTTGGATGCAAAAAATATGGTCTTTGCCGGGACCACGGTGCTTTCCGGCAGCGGGGTCGCGGTGGCCAGCGCTACGGGCAATGCCACGGAGTTCGGCAAGATCGCCAGCCTAACCAAAAATGTGCGCAAGTCCATCACCCCCATGCAACGGGAGATCATTCACATCACCCGCACTTTTACGATTATTGCCCTGCTCATGGGCTGCATCTTTTTTGCCCTTGGCCTGTTCTCCGGCAAGGGAATCATGCTCGCCTCGATCTTCGCCCTGGCCCTGATTGTCGCCAACATACCAGAAGGATTGCTGCCTACCATCAGCCTGTCGCTCTCTTTGGCCAGCCAGCGCATGGCCCGCCGCAATGCCCTGATCAAAAATCTCGATTCGGTTGAGACCCTGGGCAGCGTCACGGTCATCTGCACCGACAAAACCGGCACCCTGACCAGAAATGAAATGACTCTCAAACTGCTCTGGCTTGCAGGGGGCGAGGAGGTCAGCATCTCTGGAGAAGGTTATCGCGAATCAGGAGAATTCTCCTTTGACCAGCAGAATGAAAGCAGCGAAAATCGCCTTGCCGCCCTGCTCACTGCCGGACTCCTCAACTGCAGGGCGAGCATCGACGAGGAGAGCTTGCACGGGGATCCAACCGAACTGGCCATTGTCACGGCCGCCCGCAAAAAGGGGATAAAGCCCACTGAAATGAAAAAGGTGCAAGAATTTATCTTCACCAGCGAGCGCAAAATGATGTCCAGCGTCTATCAGGAGGGCGAGACAACCTGGCTCTTTGCCAAGGGTGCAGTGGAGGCGCTGCTGCCAAGATGCACAACTTTTCTGGCATCAGATGGAACAGAACATCCTCTCAGCGAGGCAGACCGGCAGACAGCCATAACCAGGGCCGACACTTTCGAAAACCAGGCTTTTCGTGTCCTGCTCATTGCCCGCGGCACAAAGGCGGAAGAAGAAAACCTGAGCATGTTGGGACTCCTTGCCATTATGGACCTGCCGCGCCAAGGCGTACCCGAGGCCGTGGCGACCTGTAAAGCCGCAGGCATTCGGACTATGATGATCACCGGCGATAATCCCCGCACCGCCGCAGCCATTGCCAGACAAATCGGCATGGACTTCGACCGGGTTATCACCGGCCCCGAGCTGGAGGGCATGGGTGATGACCAACTTGAGGAAATACTTGTCAAAGAAACCGTACTCTTTGCCCGCATGGCCAGTAGCCAGAAGCTGCGTATCGCCACTTACCTGCAAAATTCGGGCGAGGTAGTAGCCATGACCGGCGACGGGGTCAACGATGCGCCCGCCCTCAAAAAAGCGGACATCGGCATCGCCATGGGTGTTTCCGGCTCCGAGGTCGCCAAGGAAGCAGCAGACATGGTGCTGCTTGATGACAATTTCTCCTCCATCGTCATCGCTATTGAGGAAGGCCGAACTGTCTATTTCAACGTCAAGAAGTTCGTCACCTATGTTCTCGCCTCAAATATGCCGGAGATCGTGCCCTACATCCTGCAGTTCTTCCTGAAAATCCCCCTGCCACTCTCGGTAATCCAGATCCTTTCCATCGATCTCGGCACGGACATCCTACCAGGCGTGGCTTTGGGCAGTGAAAGGCCAGAAAAAAACATCATGAATCGCCCACCGGTAAGCAGAACAGAAAAGATCCTCGACCGAGAAGTTTTTCTGCGGGGCTATTTTTTCTTAGGTATTATCGAGGCCACAGCAGCCATGGTCGCCTTTCTCTTCTTCCTGCACCTGCATGGCTGGCAATACGGGACCGTGACCCTGGCCGACCCGTTGCTGCACCGGCAGGCCATGACCATGACCCTGCTGGGAGCCGTCACCTGCCAGATCTTCAACAGCTGGACCATGCGCAGTTGGGAATTTTCCACCTTCAGCCTCGGCTTTTTCTCCAACCGGCTGATGCTCTGGGCCATAGCGGTCGAACTGGTATGGGTCTGGAGCCTCCTCAATGTGGCCGCGATGCAGAAAATATTCAACACCGCCCATGTGCCTCTCGGGGAACTCTGGATATTATTGCCCTTTCCGGTGGTGCTTTTTCTTAGCCATGAGGGCTACAAATGGCGGCGGCGCCGAAAGATAAATTGAAGCCTCATCCATCCAGCTTAGCTTGCCGAACCCGTGACATAAACGGTTTTTTATCTATCAATTTTTATGCCCTCGCATAAAAGAAAAAAGCTACCCCAATCGTGACACAAAATCAATGAGTTACCAACTAATACCCGTTTAAATTGCAGTTTTTTGCGATTTTAAGCAATTTTATGGTATGATGCCGATTGATCGGGTAGTAATGCCCAGATTTTCTCAATAAAATCAACCATGGATAAGAAGAAACTGTGAAACGAACGGTCATACTGTTACAGATATTGCTGATCTGTGCCTTGCTGCTCCCAAGCGAAGGCCAGGCGGATATCTATTCTTTTATCGACAGTAACGGCACTCTTCATTACACCAATACCCCGAGCGATCCCCGGCAAAAATACCAAGTCGTGGTCCGTTCTCTCGGCGTCCCGCCCCGTTTTCTCAGACTTGCGGCACGCAAGGGCTCGTCGGTTGACCCGAAGATATACGAGGAGCATATCCGGATGGCGGCCAACACCTATAATGTTGATCCGAATCTTATCAAGGCGGTGATCAAAGCCGAATCAAACTTCGACCATCAGGCGATTTCCCCCAAGGGTGCCCAAGGTCTCATGCAACTCATGCCCGGCACCGCCGCCGATCTCAAGGTACAAAACCCCTTTAACCCGTTAGAAAATATCCTCGGGGGCACCAACTACCTGCGGCAGATGCTCAGCCGTTTCGGGGGCAACACCTCCCTGGCTCTTGCCGCTTACAATGCCGGTCCAAATCGGGTTGAAGCTGACCGCGACATCCCTGCCATCCCCGAGACCAGAGAGTATGTGCGCACAGTCCTCAGCCATTATCGAATCATGTCAGCCGATACTTATTCTGCCTTAGGCCGGCGAACCAGACTCCATTAAGAAAAAACCAAAGCTCCCCCTCCCCTTTTTTTGTCCTCCACATCTTTACCGAATCTTTACCGACATTAACAGCACCTTTACCAGCTTTTGCTGTAGCCTGTTTCCTGTGGATGATTTCAGTTTTCATGAAAAACGGGATTCAGAGAGGGGGACACATTTTTTTGCTTCTTGTGTCCAGCTGAAAATCAAAGTGGAGGAGAAAAAATGCGCAAGAAAACAGTCGTAACGGCAATGGCCATGTTCGCCCTGGCGCCCATGGTCGTGATGTTCGCCGGCAATACCGAGGCCGAGGCAAAAAAGGCGGCAATCGTCAAACCGGCCCAGGAAAAGCCGGTTAATGCCGCGGCCTGCTATGAATGTCATGGCACGGTCAAGGAACTTCACCTCATGGGCAAGCACAGCAAGGTAAACTGCGTGAGCTGTCATGGCGGCCTGGCCCAGCATCTCGCCAACCCCGGCAAGGAAACCCGGCCGGAAACCAGGATGAGTTGGGAGACCTGCGGCAGCTGCCATAAGGATCAATACGAAAGCTTTATGAAAGAGGCTTACCACCGTCCGGCCCGCGACGAGAAATCCCAACTCACCGGTCGTTCGCCCAACCCCTACTGGGACAAGCTGATGGCCGGGCACGGCTTCACCAAGGAGCATAACCTCACCCGCAGTCACGTCAATATGCTTACAGATCAGCTTGTTGTAGATCGTTCCTTCGGTGGCCGCTTCCAGCCCAAAAACGGCTGGAATTATGTGCTTGAAAAGGGCAAGACCTGGGACATTCTGGTTGATACCCACCCCGAAACCAAGGAGCATAAGGCGTTCCGGCCTCAAACCGCGGCGGCGGCCAATCCGGTCTGTCTCCAGTGCAAAACTCAAGACCAGATTCTCAAGTGGGCCTACATGGGCGACAAGGTGGAGGGCGTCCAGTGGTCACGGCAATCCAACGTGGTGGAGGTGGCCAAGGATGTCGAGCATGGCCTGAGTTGCTTCACCTGTCATGATCCTCACGCAGCCAAACCCCGGATCGTCCGGGACGGCCTGATCGAGGCCCTTACCCGGCCAGAAGGCGACACCCTTTGGCACAAGGATCCGAAGCGGACCGGGATCAAGGTCATCGACATGGGAGTCCGGGGCTTTACCCGCAAAATCGCCCTGCTCGACAAGTATGATTCCCGTCTCCAGTGCGGTCAGTGCCATGTGGAGTATAATTGCAACCCCGGCACCGACACCAAGACCGGCAAACCGGTCAAGATGGACGACCGCCGCACCAACCACTTCCCGTTCAAGGATGTCTTCGGTCTCTACGATCATTATGTGAACCAGATCAACTTCCTCGACTTCAAGCACGCCATCACCGGCGGCCTGCTCTGGAAGGCACAGCATCCTGAAGCGGAGTCCTACTACAACTCCAAGCACGCCAAGGCCGGAGTCGGCTGCGATTC
>DOZO01000018.1:63739-66925 GCA_003517965.1 Desulfobulbaceae bacterium | reverse complement strand
CCACCCCCAAGGTGATGCTCAAGGAAACCTGCCTTAAATGCCATCCGCAATGGACCGAAGAGCAGGCCAAGTACTCCATCGACTCGATCAAGGCCCACATCCGCGGCAAGTTGCGCAAGGCGGAGTTCCACCTTTCCAACCTGATCGACAAGATCGTCGAGGCAAAGAAGGCAGGCGTAGCTGAAGAGACCATCAAAAAGGCCCAGGACCAACACTTGAAGGCCCATATCCTTTGGGAGTACTGGACCGCCGAAAACTCAGATGGCTTCCACAACCCGGAAATGGCCAAAGAAGCGCTTGGTAAATCCATGAACGAATCCCTGGCTGGCATCAAGCTGCTCACCGAGGCTATGGCACCGAAGGCTGCGGCAAAGTAAGGGCAGGATGAGTAAAATAGAAGCATAGCATCGATGGCCGGGGTGGAAACACCCCGGCCGTTTCTGTCTCGGGGTTAACAATAAGGAGATCATATGAATCGATTACTACCCATAATATTAACTGGATGCTGCCTGTTGTTCCAGGCGCAGGTCGCTGCGGCCGCAAAGCTACATCCGGTCGTGCCGGTCGAACAGGACTGCGCCGAATGTCACGGAGATCAGGAAAAGGTCTGGTTTGACGGCAAACACGGACTGATGAATGTCAAGTGTATTGCCTGTCATGGAGCAACAGACAAAAATTTTGCGAACAAACCGGGGCTTGCCGCCTGCCGCGGCTGTCATGCCGAGCAGGTAACTCAAGCGCAGAAAAGCAAAAATAAAGAAGGTAAAAGCTGCTTCACTTGTCATGAAGGTCATGCGTTGACGGCCAAAGGCAGCGCGACCGGATCGTATCACGCAAAGGGAGGCAAATAACCATGAAGATGACCAGAAGAGAATTAATGAAATATTCCGCGGCCCTGGCCGCAGCCTCGGCCATCGGCCTTGATCTGCCCATGCCCAAGGGCGTGCTGGCCGCCGCGGCCGGGGAACCGGACAAATGGGTGAAAGGGGTCTGCCGCTACTGCGGCGCTGGCTGCGGCGTCTATACCGGCGTGAAAGGCGGCAAGGTCGTGGCGGTCAAAGGCGACAAGGACAACTGGAACAAAGGCTTTCTCTGCCTCAAGGGCAACTTTCTGCCAGCCATCCATTATGCCCCGGACCGGCTCCAGTACCCGCTCCTGCGCCGCGGCGACAAGTTCGTTCGCATCTCCTGGGATGAGGCCATGCAGGTAATGGTGGACAAGTTTCACGACGCCATCCGCAAAAACGGCCCTGACGGGGTAGCCTTCTATGGCTCCGGCCAGGCCTACACCGAAGAATCCTACTTCATCAACAAGCTGTTCAAGGGAGGCCTCGGCACCAACAACATCGACGGCAACCCACGTCTGTGCATGGCTTCGGCCGCGGTCGGCTATGTCTCGACCTTCGGCAAGGACGAACCCATGGGCGCCTATGACGACATCAACCATGCCGATTGCTTCTTCATCATCGGCTCCAACATGGCCGAGGCCCATCCAGTAATCTTCCGCCTGGTAAACGAGCGCAAGCAGAAGGGCAAGGACGTGAAGATCATCATGGCCGATCCGCGCAAGACCTTATCTGCCAGGATCGCTGATCTGCACATGAGTTTCACCCCCGGCACCGATCTGGCGATTTTGAATGCCATGGCCCATGTCATCGTCAAGGAGAAGCTCTACGACAAGGCCTTTGTCGATAAACACACGATCTTTAAAACCATGACCGATCCTGGGCCACCGCCCAAGATCAAAAAGGTGGTCTGGGACGATTACGTCAAGTTCCTCAACGACTACACCCCCGAAGCAGCAGAGAAAATCTCCGGCTGCCCGGCAGCAGAAATCGTCAAGGCGGCCCGCTGGTTTGCCTCCTCCAAGGCGACCATGAGTTTCTGGTGCATGGGTCTCAACCAGCGGACCCGCGGGGTCTGGGTCAACAATCTGGTTCATAACCTCCATCTGCTCACCGGCCAGATCTGCCGGCCCGGCGCCACCTCCTTCTCCCTTACCGGCCAGCCCAACGCCTGTGGCGGAGTCCGTGACGGCGGCCTGCTCAGCCACCTCCTGCCCTATGGCCGGCTGGTCGCCAATGCTGCGCACCGGGCGGAAATGGAGCAGTTCTGGGGCCTGCCCGCGGGCCGGATCAAGCCTAAACCTGGCCTCACCGCGATGGAGATGTTCAAGTCCGTAAATAACGGCACTACCCGTTGCCTCTGGGTTGCCTGCACTAACCCCGGCCAGAGTCTGCCCAATGTGGATCCCTACCGCAAGGGCATGGCAGGCGAGGACACCTTTCTGGTGGTCTCCGAGACCTATCACCCGACCAAAACCTCAGAGCTGGCCGATCTGGTTCTGCCCGCCGCTCTCTGGGTAGAGAAAGACGGCACCTACGGTCAGTCGGAGCGGCGTTACCAGTATGTGGAAAAGGCCATCGAGCCGCCGGACGAGGCCCGGCCCGACCTGACGGTGATGATCGACTTCGCGAGAAGGCTCTTTGCCGCCATGGGCCGCACGGAAGAGGCAAAAAAACTCTTCCCCTACAAAACTTCGGAGGATGTCTGGAACGAGATCCGTCTCTGCTCCAAGGGCACGGCCTACGATTTTATGGGTATGACCCGGGCCAGGATGAAAAAAGCCCATGGCCTGCAGTGGCCCTGTCCCACTGAGAACCATCCCGGTACGGTCCGGCGTTATACCTCGGAATACGATGTCCTGGTCAAACAAGCGGATCCCAAGGCCGAGGGGGTGCTGTTCTACAGTGCCAAGGCGGATAACAACCGGGTGAGCATCTGGCTGCGTCCCCACAAGGGACCAGCCGAACCGCCCGATGCCGAATACCCCTTCGCCCTGACCACTGGCCGCCAGATTGAACACTGGCACACCGGCACCATGACTCTCAAGGTGCCGGAGCTGAAACGCTCGGCCCCGGATGCCTATCTGGAGATCAACCCCAGGGATGCGGCCAGGGTCGGGGTCAAAAACAAGGAAAAGGTGAAGGTTACTTCCCGACGCGGCTCCATTATCCTGGAAGCCAAGGTGGTGGACGTGCCCCGGGATGGGCTGGTCTTTGTGCCCATGCACTACCCGGAGCGGATGATCAACTCGCTGACCACCGACGCCTTTGACGCCCTGTCAAAGCAACCGGAGTTCAAGATTTGCGCGGTGAAACTGGAAAAAGTGTAGTAACCGCCCAG
>DOZO01000018.1:50548-63577 GCA_003517965.1 Desulfobulbaceae bacterium | reverse complement strand
ATGTGCAAAAGCACACTTCGCAGACCTCTTTCGCGCATTTGCGGCACTGCTGAACAGTTACGCTTGTGGGATATATTCTTTTTCGGCTCCAAATTGGATAGTTACGAAAAAGTTTAAAACGCTCTCCTCCTTTCTTCCGGTGGCAGACTCCGGTCTGTCGCCGGAAGGAAGGTTTTTAATTACGAAAGGTGGAAAAAATGGCGATTGCAAGCGTGGTAGTGGCAACAGAAATAGGAGAGGCGGAAGCGGTGCTGGCCGAACTGGCTGGTTTACCAAACACGGAAGTGCATGGCAGCAAGGAGAATCAGATCGTGACCGTAATCGAAGCCGCCTCAATGGCAGCTCTGAGCGAAGGTATGCAACGGCTGGCGGCGGTGGAACATGTAATCGGGGTCTATCCGGTCTATGCGGCAAACGATGAATAACATTCCTCTCCGTCCACCAGGGGCGGCGGCGGAAGTTGAATTCCTCGGTCGCTGCATCCGTTGCGGTAGATGCGTCCAGATCTGCCCCCACCGGGCGATTCGCTTTGCCGGTCTACTCGACGGCCTGGCGATCATGGGCACCCCGGTGATCAATGCCCGGAAAAATCCCTGCTATCTCTGCATGAAATGCGTGACGGTCTGCCCGTCCGGCGCCTTGGACAGTCGAGTGAAAAAGCGCGCACAGGTGCGGATGGGAACCGCGCGGCTTAATAAAAAAACGTGCCTTAACTGGCAGGGCACCTTCTGCCGGAGCTGCTACGACCACTGCCCACTCTTCAACGAAGCGATCACTATGGATCATGAACTGCGACCGGTGGTGAATGAAAAAAAATGTGTCGGTTGCGGGGTCTGCGAGCATGTCTGCCCCGCAGATCCAGCCGCAATCAGCGTAATACCCGGAGGGCAAGGATGAAAATATCCCCAATCCGGAAAGCCGCCCAGATGCTCTCTATAGCCGCCATGGTGGCGGTGCCCCTTGCCAACAGCCGCGGAATCAGCGTGGTAAGCGGCAGTTTCTATTCTCTGACCATCGGGCCGCTGACCATGACCGACCCGATTATCGCCCTCCAGCCCCTGCTGGCCACTCTGAATCTTGACTGGGGCCTGCTGGCCACAGCCTTCATTCCTGCCGGACTCGCCCTGGTCCTGGGCAGGGTCTTCTGTAGCTGGGTATGCCCCCAGAATACCCTGTCCGAATTATTCGATGTCATCGGCGGCAAACTGGGCCTTAGCCATTTTTTAACGCCTGGCCCTGGAACGCTGATTCGTTACTCGCTGCTGGGTCTGATTCTGGCCATCACCCTGCTGTTTGGCTTCCCCTTGGCCAGCCTGCTCTCAGCCCCGGGGATCATCTCGACCCAAACGGCCCGTCTCATCTACGAAGGCGTCGTCGGCCTGGAGCTATCCTTTATCGGCCTTATCCTTCTGGCAGAATTCTTTGTGGCCCGCCGGATCTGGTGCGGCAATCTTTGCCCGGTGGGCGCCATGCTTGGCTTGTTTCGCTGGAAAAGAACCCTGCGGGTAATCATGAGTGAAGAGGCGGGCCGCGCCTGCATCGGCTGCCGCGAGTGCGCCAGGGCCTGCCAGTTGGGTCTGAACCCCATGACCGGCAACCTTGCCCCCCAATGCCATAACTGCGGGGCCTGCATCGATGCCTGCCGGCAGATGACCGGGGACAATAAGCCCCTTTCCTTCAGGCTGTGATTATCAAGATACAAACCTTTTTCAGACTACTTATCCCTACCTCAAAGTGGTCTGAGCACGATTATCCCTACAAATGCTCATAAATCCATCTTAACGATGGGGAAAGTTACTATAACTTTTAAAGACCAGCCCACTATTTGACAAGTCGTTCAATAAAATTTTGTCGCATTTTTTAACCATTTATTTTTTTTCGTTCAAATGTTAAAATCCGCCCATGCAAAAGGGTATGCCTGTAATCGGCAATGAATAAAATGCATGGGGACGCGTTTATGGAAGCCACAGAAGAAAACCACAATTTGCCAAGTCATTATGTCGGAATCGGCGCTTCCGCCGGCGGGTTGGAGGCGATTGAAGCTTTTTTTGAAACCATGCCGGTTGACAGCGGCTTGGCCCTGATCATCATTCAGCACCTTTCCCCGGACTACAAAAGCCTGATGGCCGAACTGCTCTCCAAGCGCACCTCGATGCCGGTATGCCGGGCGGAAGAAGGCATGGAGGTGCTGGCCAACCATGTTTATCTGATCCCGCCCAAGAAAAATCTCCGTATCTTCCACGGCAAACTGATTTTAAACGATCAGGACCACCGGCACGGCCCCAACCAGGGATTAAACCTGCCGGTCGATATTTTCTTCCGCTCCCTGGCCGAAGATCAAGGGGAGAAAAGCATCGGGGTTATCCTCTCCGGCACCGGCAGCGACGGCACCCGGGGGATCAGCGCCATCAAAGGGGCCGGCGGGATGGTGGTGGTCCAGGATCCGGAGACCGCCCGTTTTGACGGTATGCCCAGAAACGCCATTGCCACCGGCCTCGCCGATTTCGTTCTACCCCCCCAGGAAATGGCGACCCAGATTCAATCCTATTCGATCCATCCCTTTATCAACAAAAGCACGGGCGGCAAAACCATTACCAACGACGAAGACGGCCTATCCCGCATCTTCGTGCTCCTGCGCGAATCCTGCAAGGTGGATTTCACCTTTTACAAACCAAATACCATGATTCGCCGAATCGAGCGACGAATGAGTATTCACCAGATTCACGAATTGCAAGACTATGTTGCTTACATGGAGGAAAATCCGGTCGAGGTGACAGCTCTTTACCGGGAACTGCTGATCGGGGTAACCAATTTCTTTCGTGACAACGAGGCGTTTGACGAACTGCGGCATAAATTCCTGCCCGAACTTTTCCAGCGCAGCAATCAGTTGGAACTGCGGCTCTGGGTGGCTGGTTGCTCAACCGGTGAAGAGGCTTACAGCCTGGCCATTCTCTGCCGGGAGATCATGGATAAAACCGGAAGCGCTCAAAATGTCCGTATTTTTGCCACAGATGTCGACCGAGAGGCGATCGAACACGCCAGTATCGGGGTTTATCCTGAAAGCATCGCCGCCGACATGCCGGGCTATGTTCTCAACAAGTATTTCCTCCGCCAGGGTGATATGCTGCAAATATCCCGCCAAATCAGGCAAATGGTGGTCTTTGCCCACCACAACCTGATCAAGGACCCCCCCTTCACCAATATTGATCTGGTTAGTTGCCGTAATCTACTAATTTATCTGCAACCGATCTTGCAACGTAAGGCACTTGAATACTTCAATTTTTCCCTGAAACCGCAAGGCTTACTCTTTCTCGGCTCCAGCGAAACCGTGGGCGAAATGGCCGATTTCTTCCGCCCCTTGCAGCAAAAATGGCGGATTTATGAAGGCCGCGGCAAGCGTCATATGACCGGAATGTTGCGGGAACCCATGATTGCTGCCCAGGCCGTACGGACCTTGACCCCCCTGGGCCGACGCACCGGCGCCTGGCGCGCCCATGAGGAAGAGCGGGCGCTTGATCGTCTGCTCCAAGGCTTAAGTGGCGACCTGCTACCCCTGGTACTACTGGTCAATGAACATCTGGAACTATTACATGTGGTGGGGGAAGCCCACCCCTTTCTTCGCTTTCCCAGTGGCAAGTCGGTCAACGATCTCAGCAAATGCATTGCCGATGAGCTGGTGATTCCGCTGACCACCGGCATGCTCAAGGTGTGCAAACAAGAACAGGATATCTCCTTTTCCAACATCCGGGTGCCGGCCGGCACCGAAACCATCCTGGTCAACATGCGGATGCGGCGCCTGCCTCAGCGTAAGGGCCAGGAACCTTTAATAGCGGTGATTATCGACCCTGCTGCCAAAGTTCCCTGTGTTTTAACGGACGGCAAGGGGGAACATTACGATCTGGATAAAGAGGCGGAACAACGTATCGGTGATCTCGAACAGGAGTTGCAGTTCACCCGGGAAAATCTTCAGGCCACCATCGAGGAACTGGAAACCTCAAACGAAGAATTGCAGGCCACCAATGAAGAGCTGTTGGCCAGCAACGAAGAACTGCAAAGCACCAACGAGGAGCTACAGTCGGTAAACGAGGAACTCTTCACGGTAAACTCGGAATACCAGAGCAAGATCAATGAACTGACCCAGGTCAACAACGATTACGACAACCTTCTTTACAGCCTGGAAATGCCGATCATGTTCCTGGACGAGAACAAGAAGGTGCGGCGTATCTCCCCGCCCCTGACCGCATTGCTGGGGATCAGCGACAACGACCTGGAACGGCCGTTTATTGTGCGCAACCCACGCTTTGCCAACCTTGACCTCGAGGGGATGATTGATGAGGTGCTGCTCAAGCAGCGGCGAATCGAACTCGAAATCAGAGACAACACCGGCCACTGGTATCTGCTGCGACTTATGCCTTACCGGGTGGGGGGCGATGTCTATTCCGGGGTGGTGCTGCTCTTTATCGATATCCAACATACCAAGGAGGGAGATGAAGCCCTGCGCTGGAACCAGGCGCAAAACAACTTCTTGACCAAATCGGTCGGCCTGGGCATCTGGGATTGGGATATTGCCAGCGGCAAAATGCAGTGGACCGCCAGTATTGAACCACTTTTTGGCATGGAGGCTGGTTGTTTTGGCGGTACTTACGATGATTTCCTTCAATGCATCCATCCCGACGACCGCTCCCTGGTTGAAGGGGAGATCAAGGCCGCTCTGGCCGGGCAACGCCCATATCGTCTCATCCACCGGGTGATCTGGCCGGACGGCAGCATCCATCACGTCGAGGAAAGCGGTCAGGTATACACCGACAGCGACGGAGCTTCGTTTCGGATGATGGGCATGATACGGGGGATGGATATGGAAAAAACCGCCCTTCGGATGCTGGAGGAAAAGGCGATCCGCCTGCAGGAAACCCATCAATTGCTGACCACCATGCAGCGTGAGGTAAGCCGGCGGGATCAGATGTTTCGGGAATTTTTGCAACTGATGCCGGTGGCTGTAGGGCTGGCCCGGGACACTATCATCGAATGGGGCAACAACCAACTGACCGAACTGCTCGGCTACGAGCCCGAGGTTCTGCGAGGCCGGGAAATCTGCGCCCTGCTGACCCCATGCAAAGAGGGAAAAACATTCTGCCTCGAATTGTTGCGGGAAGCCCGCCTGGACAGCGTTATCACGGACTTGCGGCACCGGAACGGACAACAGGTTTGCTGCACCATGACTACGGTTCCCATTGATCCTGGTGACCCCGAAGCCGGCATAGTTTTTGTCCTTAACCAGACGGCAGGAAATCATTGAAAGGCCCGGACAGCAGACCCCGGCCCATCGCCGCTCTCCGTCGGCAGGCGGAAGAAGTCATCGGGCAACGGAAAGACGGAGAGGAAATCGCCGAGCGGCAGCCGTCTGACATCCAAGCCGTCCTGCATGAACTGCGGGTGCACCAAATCGAGCTGGAAATTCAGAACGAAGAACTACGCGACGCCCAACAGATGACCGAAGCGGCCAAAGCCAAGGCCGAGGAGGTTCGCGACCGTTTCATGCGCCTTTTTCACGAAGCGCCGGTGGGCTACGCCTCGGTAGATCAAGCCGGGATGATCCATTCGGCCAATCAGACCCTGCGGGATATGACGCAACTCAATCCCAAAATCTCCCTCAACCAAACCGCCTTTGCCTCCCTGATCCATCCCGACGACGAACCGATTTTCCGGGCTCGTTTTCCGGCCTTTTTCGACAAACCCAATCATAAACGTATCGAACTGCGCCTGCGCCATGCCAAGGAAACCGACCTCTGGGTAGAGATCACCGGCCGCATTGTCTCCTGGTACTCTTCCCGAACTTCGGCTCCTTACGTCGAAAACCAGTTGCTGATGATCATCCACGATCTCCGGGAACGCAAAAAACTGGAGGCGGAACTGGGGCTTGCGGCCCAAGTCTTTGAGCACAGCACTGAAGGGATCATGATCACCGACTCTGAAGGCCGTATCCTGCGGGTCAATCATGCCTTTACGGTGGTCACCGGATACCGGCAAGAAGAGGTGTTGGGCAAGACTCCACGCATCCTTAAATCAGGTCGCCATCCCGCCGGGTTCTTTAAAAATATGTGGGAAATGATCGCTACCGAAGGGCGCTGGCAGGGCGAAATATGGAACAAAAGAAAAAACGACGAGGTTTACCCGGAATGGTTGCACATCTCGGCAGTCCGCAACCAGAGTGACAAGATCACCAATTACATTAGTATCTTCAGCGATATTTCCGAGCAGAAGCAAGCCGAAAACCAGATGGAGCGCCTGGCCCACTTCGACTCCCTGACCAATTTGCCCAACCGGGTGCTTTTTTATGATCGCCTCAAGCAGGCCCTGATCAAGAGCAAGCGTTACGAAACTTCGCTGGTGGTCCTGATGCTCGACCTGGATCGCTTCAAGGCGGTCAACGACAACCACGGCCATGCGGCCGGTGATATTTTGCTGCAACAGGTGGCCCAGCGCCTGGGCCGGGCGGTGCGGGCCAGCGACACCCTGGCTCGCTTGGGCGGAGATGAATTCATCATTCTCCTGGCCGACTTCCAGTCCACCGAACAAGCGGCTAAAAGCGCCACCAAGGTGGCCGAACAGATCATCGAAGCCCTGGACGAGCCGATGGAAATCCACGATCACCTGCTGACCGTGACCACCAGCATCGGCATCGCCATCTCCCCTCAGGACGGAGCAACCCTGGATGCACTGGTCAAACATGCCGATGCCGCCATGTACAACGCTAAGGACAAGGGGCGTCACAATTACCAGTTTTATTCCGCCGAGATCCACGCCCGCTCTCAGGCACGCTCTTGTATGGAGCAGGCCCTGCACCAGGCCATGCAAAGGGGGGAGTTCTTCCTCCTCTACCAGCCCAAGGTCAATCTCTGCGCCGGCCGGATCGTCGGGGTGGAAGCCCTCCTGCGCTGGCGCCACAACGGCGAAATCATCGGCCCGGATCACTTCATTCCGGTGGCCGAAGAGACAGGGATCATTCTTCCCCTTAGCGAATGGGTTTTGAACGAGGCCTGCGCTCTGGCCGTCCGCCTGGCCAATATGGTAAAGTCGCCATTCAGGGTTGCCATCAACCTTTCGGTGCGGCAACTGGCTGCGCCCCAACGGCTGGTGGATCAAATATCCAAGGCCCTGCAAAGCTGGAACCTGAACCCGGCCATGCTGGAATTAGAAATAACTGAAACCAGCGTTTTAAAAGAAGCGGAAGGGGCGGCCTGGGCCTTGACCCGGCTTAAGGAGATGGGGCTGCACATCTCCCTCGACGACTTCGGCACCGGCTATTCCTCGCTCACCTACCTGCGCCGCTTTCCGATCGATACCCTGAAAATAGATCGCTCCTTTATCCGCGATATCGGCCGGGATTCCGAAGACGAAGCGATTGTCCGCAGCGTCATCGCCTTGGCCCAATCTCTGGGACTGGATATGGTGGCGGAAGGAATCGAACACGAAATCCATCGCTATTTTCTGCTCGACAACGGCTGCTCCACCGGCCAGGGTTTTCTCTTCTGGAAGCCGATCCCAGGCAATGAGGTGGAAACTATCCTCCATACCACAGACCAACGCTGGCGGGAATTACAACTCAACCCATGGCCGGGTCTCAAACCGCCAACCTGCCTCTGATCCAACCGACAGAAAATTAAAAAGGCTGCCCGCGGAGAGTGAATCCACGGGCAACCTTTAGCATGCAGCTATTTTTTTTCGTGCGTCTTACTCGGCCCCGACCTGGCTCAGCGCGGCATCCCCGACCTCGGCCCGCTTTCTGGCCGCCTCAAACATGTAGCCCACGCTCCAGCCGATCATACCAGGGCCGAGCACATATACCACTGCGGAGAGCATGACGCCGATGAGCATGGATACGGCAAGGATAATCTTTGGCAGGATCGCTGTGGTCATCGGGCCGCCGTACAGGGCACCGACAATTTTCAATCCTACAACTCCGCCCAACAATGATCCTGGTAGCAAACCGGCCAGCACGAAAAGCACCAGACCAACACCAACACCCACATACAGACCTTTTTTTGCGGTTTCATTCGTTTTCATGGCTTGTTCCTCCTGGTCTATTTAACTGTTACCTGAAACTTCGTAGTTTCGTTGTCTTTGCTCTCTTCCAAAGCACAAACCATGCCAAAGACTAACTGTTTGATTTTAAAAGAAAACACATTGCATAAAGCATGGCGTTTCTGCAAAACTATTGCCAACCTGCAAGGTTTTAACCGGACAACACTGAGCCTGACACTACTTATTTTTTGTATATTCTTGTAAAATCAGTATAATAAAATAGCTATTTTTGGGGGGACGAACCTTTTAACGAAAAAATAGGTGACGATATGAAATGGCTGAACAACTTAAGTCTGAGAAAAAAACTGTTTCTGCTGGTGGGGTTTGCGGTAGTATCACTGGTTTCCAGCATGGTCATCAGCCAGTTCATCATCACCCGGATCAAGGTTGGAGGGTGGACCTTCCGGGGCATAGAGCTCAAGGCCCAGTTCATCGACGATTTCAGCCAAGCCCGGGTCGATCTGCTGCTGCTCAACAACCTGCTTCGGGTCCAGGCCCATACTTTCGACGAATCCCTGGCTAAGAAAGCCGTGCAACTGATAAGCCATCAGCAGGAACTGGCCGCGGACATGCACGCCATCGTCTATAAATCAGACGACCCCAGCCGGCCCTACTGCGGGGCATGTCATGCCGTGGCCGAGGATTCCGCCGTGGTGACCGCCTATAAGGAGATGGAAAATTCGGCGGTACTGTTGCGGAAGGTAATCGAAGAACGATTAATCCCCTTGGCCAAGGCAGGGAAAGGGGAGGAGGCGATGCAGGTGCTGACCGCTGAATTCGTGCCGATACATGAAAAACTGATGCGCAGCACCGAGGCGGCCACGGATGAACTGCGCGCCGCCCGGGAACAACTGAAGGATGTCTCGATAGCGGAGGTGCGCAATTGGTCGCTTTTCTTTATTGTGGGCGGAGCGATCTCGGTATTGGTGGTGAGCCTGCTTTCCGTGCTTTTCGTGGGCATAATCGTCCGCACCCTCAATGCCATTGTCGTCGACCTGGATCAGGCCACCAACAGCATCACCGACGAGGCGCGCCATACCTCGGAGGCGACTCAGCAGCTGGCGGAAATGGCCTCAGAGATGGCGGCCTCTCTTGAGGAGACCAGCGCCTCGTTGGAGGAGGTCACCGCCATGATCCAGCAAAACGACGCCAATTCCTCCGAGGCGGACGGGGCCATGCGGCGTAATGCCGAGGTGAGTACCCTGGCAAACCTGGACATCGGTGAGATGCAAACCAGCATGCAACACATCAAGAAGGATAGCGACGAGATATCCAGCATCATCAAGGGAATCGAGGGTATCGCCTTCCAGACCAACCTGCTGGCGCTGAACGCGGCGGTTGAGGCGGCCAGAGCCGGGCAGCAAGGGGCCGGTTTCGCGGTGGTAGCGGACGAGGTGCGCAACCTGGCCATGCGCGCGGCGGAAGCAGCGAGAAATTCTTCTACCCTGATCGAAAGGGCAATCAAGAATGTCGACGACGGCTTGGGCAAGGTGGACAGCGTGGTGGCGCAGTCAAGCGATGTGAGCGAGGGGAGCAGAAAGGTCAGCGTGCTCATCGGGGAGATTTCCACCGCTTCTCGGGAACAAACCCTGGGCATCGTCCAGATCAACAAGTCGGTGTCGGAGATGGACACCGGCACCCAGCAGCTGGCAGCCAGCGCTCAGGAACTGGCCGTGATCGCCGATTCAGTAATGTCACAGGCCATTATGCTGCGCGACAATATCCAGACCCTGACCGAGTTGATGGATGGTCATAGGGCCGGCGACAGAAACGCGAAGAGCACGCTGCCAGCCAGGATATCGAAACACGGGTAAGCAAGATCATGGTGACGAGCGGGCTTTTCAGGCGGCTCTCCGCTCAATGATCCTCAATCACTGCCTCGTTAACAGCGAGAAAGACTAAAGCCTTTTCCCTGGCCTCGTTCAGGGAAGCGCTGGATTGCACGGCCGAGGCCAGATGATGGCCGAAGGGATAATTTTTGGCAAAATAATGGCTGAACTCCTTGAGACGGCCCAGGCGCCGCTCCGGCAGGAAACTTTCCTCAAGCAACTCGATGAAGCGCAGATAGGTGGCCGGCCTGTTCACCGCCCCGACCTCCGAACCAACGCCGTACAAACTATGAGCAAGCTCGGCGAAAAGCCAAGGTCGGACGGCGGCAGCCCGGCCCAGCATAAGACCGTCCGCCCCTGATTGGGCCAGGCAATTTTTGGCGTCTTCCAGCGAAAAAATTCCACCGTTGGCGATAACCGGGATTTTCAGCCAACCCTTCACCTTGCCGACCCAAGGCCAGTGCGGCTTGCGGACAAACGACTCACCCCGGAGCCGGGCATGCACCGAAAGCAGGTCGATCCCCTCACCCTCCAGCATCAGGCAGAAATCACGCAACCTATCCTCATCCAAGGTCTCGCCGAGCCTGATCTTGGCGGTAAGCGGCAGATCGGTCTGCCTTCTAGCCGTCGCCACCAAGGCCCGAACCATAGCGGGCTCCTCCATGAGACTACTGCCCGCTCCCATGCGGCGCACGGTGGGAGCCGGACAGCCCAGATTGAGATCAATGGCCTCGGCCCCCAGGGCATGGAGTTTGGTAATGGCCGGGGCAATCTCCGCCTCCCGGCTGACCAGCAGTTGATAAGAAAGGGGAGTTTCCTGGGCATGGCGCACCAGATAGGGCGAGAGACGCGGATTTTCCGAGGGCAGACGAGCAGCGGAGAGCATTTCGGTGGACAACAGACCGATGCCCCCCAGCTCCAGAATGAGACGGCGCAGGGCCGAGTGGGTCAAGCCAGCCATGGGCGCCAGAAAAAGCGGCGGAGAAATCTCCAGCCCGCGCAAACTAATTGAGCTGTTCATCTACCCAGCAATCGCTTGGCCAGTCCAGCAACTTTCGACTCGCGCTCACGCAGAAAATCGAGATCAACCTGCCCGGCCAGCTCCGGCCGCTGTTCGAGGATTATGGCTATGCCGATTTCCGCGCCGCCCATGGTCAGTTCCTGACAGCTTGCCCCCTTGTTTTCCTTCCGGCGTTTCAACAGGGTCCGGCAGCAGGTGACCCCGAAACGAGCCTTGAAGCGATCGTGCGCCTCCTTGACCAGAGACTGAAACTCTTTTTTCTTCATGCCCCCTGCCCGGCGCGGGCCAAGAAACAAACCCAGGCCTATGCCCGCCCCGGCCAGCCCACCGCAAACGCAGCCGGCCCCGCCCATGCCATGGCAAAACCCCGAGCCAAGGCTGGCTGCCACCTCCTCGCTCAAGGGGCCGCCCAGCGCCTGATTGAACAGATAAACAACCGTTTCGGAGCAGCAATAGCCCCGCGCCTCATAGATATTGCCTGCCCGCTGGCCGAACAAAGCCACGAGGTCGGCCGCACTTTCCTTACTTTTCATGTTCTATACCCACAACAAAAGATGATGGACGTTACAAAAAAAATCGTCACCTCATATAACACAAAAGGTCGGCCGGATCACCTACAATCCCGGCCGGCCTTTAACCTTTAACCTTGCGCCTGTCTGTCACCCCTTTGTAAAAACAAGCCCTGCCTCGCCACGATCCACCACAATCGTATCACCCTCAACAAAGGTGCCATCGAGAATCTTCATGGCCAGGCCGTCCTGCACATGACGCTGGATAGCGCGTTTGAGCGGCCTGGCGCCAAAGCTCGGGTCATAGCCCACCTCAATCAGGTACTCCTTGCCTGCCTCGGTCAGACTGACGCTATATTTCTGCTCGGCCAGCCGCTTAGTGAGCAAGGCCACCTGGATGTCAATGATCCGGGCAAGATGTTCCCTACCCAAGGAGTGGAAGATGATGATCTCATCGATCCGGTTCAAAAACTCAGGCCGGAAATGGGCATGAAGGATGGCATCGATCTGGATCTGCATCTCGGCCCGACGACTCTCACCCAGCTCCATGATCATCTGACTGCCCAGATTCGAAGTCATGATCAGGATAGTGTTCTTGAAATCAACCGTCCGACCCTTGCCATCAGTCATCCGACCGTCGTCGAGGATCTGGAGCAGGACGTTAAACACATCCGGGTGGGCCTTTTCAATCTCGTCAAAAAGAATGACCGAATAAGGCCTGCGCCGCACCGCCTCGGTGAGATAGCCCCCTTCCTCATAGCCCACATAGCCCGGAGGCGCGCCGATCAGGCGGGAGACCGAATGTTTCTCCATGTACTCGGACATATCAATCCGGATCATGGCCTTTTCGGTGTCAAAAAGAAAATGAGCCAGACTCCGGGCCAGCTCGGTCTTGCCAACCCCGGTGGGGCCTAAAAAAATAAAAGAACCCAGAGGCCGATTGGGGTCTTGCAGCCCGGCCCGCGCCCGACGCACCGCGTTAGCCACGGCGGTGATCGCCTCCTGCTGGCCCACCACCCGCCGGGCCAGTTCGGTATCGGCATGGACCAGCTTGTCTTTTTCCCCAGAAAGCAATCGATCAACCGGAATTCCGGTCCACTTGGCCACCACCTGGGCCACATCCTCCTCGTCCACTTCTTCTTTCAGCATCTTGCGATCCTTCTGGATCTCGGCCAAATGGGCATTCTCTGCGGCAAGCTGTTTTTCAAGCTCCACGATCTTGCCGTAGCGGATCTCGGCCACCCGGCTGAGATCGCCCTGGCGTTCGGCCTGCTGCTCGGCAACCCTGGCCTCGTCAATACCGCTCTTGATGGTGCGGATCTTCTGAATGATGTCCCGCTCCAGATGCCAATGGCCCTTCATACCGGTCAGGGTTTCGTTGAGCTCGGCCAGCTCCGCCTCGATCTTGGTCAACCGCTCTTTAGAGGCGGCATCGCTTTCCTTTTTCAGAGCCTCCCGCTCGATCACCAGCATGATCTTCTTGCGCTCCACCTCGTCAATCTCTGTGGGCATGGAATCGATCTCGATCCGCAACCGGGAAGCCGCCTCGTCGATAAGGTCTATGGCCTTGTCCGGCAGGAAGCGGTCG
>DOZO01000018.1:41958-50450 GCA_003517965.1 Desulfobulbaceae bacterium | reverse complement strand
GCCTTGTCCGGCAGGAAGCGGTCGGTGATGTAGCGGTTGGACAGGGTCGCCGCCGCAACCGTAGCCGAATCCTTGATCCGCACCCCGTGATGAACCTCATATTTTTCCTTGATTCCACGCAGGATGGCGATAGTGTCGTCAAGTGTTGGCTCCTGCACCAGAACCTGCTGGAAGCGACGCTCAAAGGCGGCATCCTTTTCGATGTATTTGCGATACTCATTTAAGGTTGTGGCGCCAACACAGTGCAGCTCTCCCCGAGCCAAGGCGGGTTTCAGCATATTGGAAGCGTCCATGGCCCCTTCCGCAGCCCCGGCCCCGACCAGGGTGTGAATCTCGTCGATAAAGAGAATGACCTCTCCGGCCCGTTTCTCAACCTCTTTAAGCACCGCCTTGAGCCGATCCTCAAACTCGCCCCGATACTTGGCCCCCGCCACCAGCGCGCCCAGATCGAGAGAAAGCACCTGCTTGTTGCGCAGAGTTTCCGGCACGTCCCCGTTGACGATCCGCTGGGCCAGACCCTCGACAATGGCGGTCTTACCCACCCCAGGTTCGCCGATCAGGACTGGGTTGTTCTTGGTCCGACGGGACAACACCTGAATCACCCGGCGCACCTCGTCATCCCGACCGATTACCGGGTCGAGCTTGCCCTGCCGGGCAACATCGGTAAGATTACGGGCATATTTTTCCAGGGCCTGATACTTCTCCTCCGGGTTAGGATCAGTAACCCGCTGATTGCCACGGATGGCGACCAGAGCCTGCAAAAAAGCCTCCCGGCTCACCCCTTTGCGCTTAAAGGCCTGGGCCGCCGGGGAATCCCGGTCATCAAGCACCGCCAGCACCAGATGCTCCAGACTGACATACTCATCCTGCATCTCCCCGGCTACCTTGAAGGCCCGATCCAGCAGGACCTGAAATCGTTTTCCGGCATAAGCCTGAGTGTAGCCGCCACCACTCACCTGGGGCATCTTTGTTAGCAGATCCTCCATCTCCTGCCGGAGCAGGGCCGGATTCACCCCCATCTTTTGCAAGATTGGCGTCACAACCCCTTCGGGTTGCTCAAGGAGAACCTTCATCAGATGTTCGGGCTGTATCTCCTGATGGCCCTTGGTCTGAGCCAGATTCTGAGCGGCCTGCACCGCTTCCTGCGATTTAACCGTGAATTTATCAAATTGCATAGCCGTTGCTCCCTAAGCAAAAAATGATGAGATTCCAAACGCTCCACTGAGCACTGCGAATATCGTAAGCGCGCCCCCAACCACTGTCAAGAGAGGAGGTCAATATTTTGACAGACCAGGTGCTTCAAGACCGGATACAGATTTTTCCAAGGTTGACACACATAACCTTTGCCTTACCGAAGATCTCGGGGATATATAGAGTTTGTCACCTCTACCTAAGGATAGCACATGCCAGATCTTGCCATACTCATTTTTATTATAACCTATCTCGGGGTGGCCATTGGCCGGATTCCCGGCCTGATGCTGGATCGGACCGGCATCGCCCTGTTGGGGGCAATCGCCATGATCGCCAGCGGCGCAGTGCCCCTTACCGAGGCCATGGCTGCCATCGACCTGCCCACCATCATCCTGCTCTATGCCCTGATGGTGCTTTCCGCCCGGCTTAGACTGGGGGGCTTTTACACCTGGATCGCCAGCCGCACCACCAGCCTCCTGGATCGACCCCGCCTTTTTCTGCTGACCAGCATGTTGGTGGCCGCCCTGCTTTCCGCCCTGCTGGCCAACGATATTGTCTGCCTGGCCTTCACCCCGGTTCTCTGCCTCGCCCTGCTCAAGAAAGGACTCAACCCCCTGCCCTTCCTCTTAGGCCTGGCGGCAGCCAGCAATATCGGCTCCGCCGCCACTATCATCGGCAACCCGCAAAACATGCTGATCGGTCAGGTCGGCCAACTGCACTTCGGCAGATTCCTGCTCTGGTGTGGCCCGCCCACGCTGCTCGCTCTGGCAGGCGCTTACGGCATTCTCTGCCGCACCTACCGTGGGCGCTTTACCTTGCCCTCTCTTCCTCAGACCATAAAGCACCCACCCGAATGGCCCGAGTTCGATCGCTGGCAAAGCGCCAAGGGCCTCATCGCCATGCTGATCCTGATCGGCCTTTTCTTTACTCCCATTCCCAGGGAGTTGTCCGCCATCACCGTCGCTGGCATCCTGTTATGCAGCAGAAAGATGCATTCCCGCCAGATTATGGAGCTGGTAGACTGGCACCTGCTCACCCTGTTTTGTGCCCTGTTCATCGTGATCCACGGTATAACCACCCGCAATATTCCCAGCCTGCTCATGGAGACCATGGCCCATCAAGGGCTGAGCATCACCAACCTTTTTACCCTCACCGGGATCTCCACCATACTGAGCAACCTGGTCAGCAATGTGCCTGCCGCCATGTTTCTTGTCCGCTTCCTTGATCCTGCTGTGCCGGAACAATGGTATGTCCTGGCCCTGTCAAGCACCTTTGCCGGAAATCTGATCATTATCGGCAGCATCGCCAATCTCATCGTCATTGAGCAAGCCAGGAAGTTTCATATCGAGATCAGCTTTAAAGAACACGCCAGAGTCGGCATCCCGATAACGCTTTTTTCTCTGCTTGTTCTTATTTTACTGCTATACTCCAAAATTGTTACGAAATAACCTCTGCTGTTCTGTAATGATAAAACCCAGACCGGAGCCATCGCTTCCATGGAAACCTCTCTTATAAAAAGCTTCTGGCTTTCTGCAGTCAGCCCAAAAAAACTTGTGTTTATAAACGATTGGCTGTTCGAAAATGTTCTGACCTACGACCATCTCAGCCAAGCACTGCTTATAGCCTGCGCCTGGCTAATCGCCGTGTTGGTGGGCAACAGAATCAAACAAAGGTTTTCCGCACCCGGACTTGAGCAAAGACGTTTCGGCCTCATAGTTGTCGTGTTGCCTCTTGCTTCGCATTTGTGCTGGCTTTTACTGCAACTAATCTCATTGCTGATCGCCATGGAAGCCGAATGGCCACACGACCTGCTCACCATTGTCGTTAATCTGCTGACGGTATGGATTATAATCCAGATTACCTCCTCGCTTTTCAACAACACCGCCTGGATCAGGATGATTGCGATCATCGCCTGGAGCATTGCCGCCCTCAATATTTTGAACCTGCTGGGACCAACCGTCAAGATGCTCGACCGTCTGGCCCTCACGTTTGGCACGGTACGCATCTCCATCCTCACCGTACTCTCAGGTCTTTTGACCATAGCCCTGCTGCTGTGGGGGGCTCGCCTACTCTCCCATCAGCTTGAAAAAAGGATCCGGGGAAACACAACCCTTTCCCCTTCCATCCAGGTACTTTTCATAAAACTGTCAAAAATTACGCTTATTACCGCGGCGATCCTGACAGGGTTGCGCATCGTCGGTCTCGACCTCACCGGCTTTACCATCTTTACCGGCGCGGTTGGGGTGGGCATTGGCTTCGGTCTGCAGAAGATCTTCTCCAACCTGATCAGCGGCATCATCCTCCTGCTGGACAAATCCATCAAGCCAGGCGACGTCATCACCGTAGGCGAGACCTATGGCTGGGTAAACTCCCTGGGCGCACGCTATACCTCGCTCATTGCCCCGGACGGCAAGGAATTTTTGATCCCCAATGAGGACCTGATCACCCAGCAGGTAGAAAACTGGTCGTTCAGCAACAGCACGGTCTGCTTAAAAATCTCAGTAGGCATTGCCTACAGCTCGGATGTGCACAAGGCCATGACCCTCTGCGAAGAGGCCGCCAAACAGACAGACAGGATTATTCAAGACCCGCCGCCCCGCTGTCTGCTCGTTGCCTTTGGCGAAAGTTCCATTGATCTTGAACTTGGCGCCTGGATCAGCGATCCGGTCAACGGGGTCAAGAATGTGAAGAGTGATGTGCTGTTAAAGATCTGGGAGACATTTCAGGAACAGGGCGTGGAGATCCCCTTTCCGCAGCGGGAGATTCACATTAAAAACATGCCAATAATCGCTGATAGCAGTAAGCGGCACGCTGACAAGTGACAGCTATTTCCTACAACTCAAAGGCCTGATGGGGCTCAGGAATCTCAACCTGGGCAAAGCCAAGCTCCTGGCGCAGGCTCTCGGCCAGGGCGATGGCCGCCTCCTCCTCGCCATGCACCACGAAGGTACGATCCGGTTTTTTTTGCATGGCCCCGGCCCAGGCCAGCAGCTCATCCCGGTCAGCATGGCCACTGAAGCCCGTCATTGTTTCTACCGTGGCCCGCAATGGGAACTCCTCGCCAAAGATCCTTACCGTTTCTGCCCCGTCAATAATCTTGCGGCCCATAGTGTTGGGTGCCTGCCAGCCAGTAACCAGAATGGTATTTTTCTTGTCGCCAATGCGCTTGCGCAGATGATGGAGGATGCGACCACCCTCCATCATCCCGCTGGCGCTGATAATGATGGCGGGTTCCCGTAAAAAATTCAGCTCCTTGGACTCCTCCACGCTTTGGGTATAACGCAGAGTATCAAAACCAAAGGGATTACTATTATTGTCCTTCAATAAAAATTCCAGGATCTCGCTATCATAGGTTTCCGGATGTAGCCGGAAGATATCCGTAACCCTGGTAGCCAGCGGGCTGTCTACATAGATGGGAAGATTGGGAATATCACGGGCCAAAAACAGTTTGTGCAGCGCATAAACCAACTGCTGAGTCCTCCCCACAGCAAAGGCTGGGATCAGAAGTACCCCACCCCGTCGGTAGGTCTCGTTGACAATCCGCTCCAGCTCCTTTTCTGATTCCGGGTAAGGAGGATGCTGCCGGTTTCCGTAGGTGCTCTCCATGATAAGGATATCCGCGCCCTCGCTTAAAACCGCCGGATCCTTGATAATGGGGATCCCGACCCGCCCGATATCCCCACTGAAAACCAGCCGGATATCGCGGCCCTGCTCCTGATCATGGATATCGAGAATCACATTGGCACTGCCCAGCATATGCCCGGCATCTACCAGAGTAAGGTGCACCCCGGGAAGAATCTCCCGCTTGCGGTTGTAGCTGATACCAACGAACTGATCCATGGCCGCGACCACATCCTCCTTGGTATAAAGAGGCTCGAATTCCTTTTGTTTGTTGCGCTTCCGCAACTTGTTGGTAAACAACACATCCTGTTCCTGAATATGAGCACTGTCCATGAGCATGACCGCGCAGAGGTCGCGGGTGGCCGAGGTGCAGATGATATCGCCACGAAATCCTTTTTTGACCAGACAGGGGATATTGCCGGAATGATCGATATGGGCATGGGAAAGAATCAGACAATCAAGATCCTTGCCGGCACAAAAGCCGTTACGGTTAAGTTCAAAAGCATCCTTACGCTTGCCCTGGAACAAGCCGCAATCAAGAAGGATACTCTTGCCGTTAACCTCGAGCAGATGTTGTGAACCGGTAACGGTTTTCGCCGCGCCGTGGAAAGTCAGTTTCATAGTCCCACTATTCCTTTGCCGTTTTCTGGCTGTAGCCGTTCCCCCCCTGCACCAACAATAAAAAAAGGCCATGCCTGATTGTAGCAGATTTTTCTGCCCTCAACCAGATCATGGCCTTTTTTTGTAACTATTCCAGCATCAAGCTGGGGGTAGTCACATTTTTCACAAACGCTGATTTACAAAAATACCTTACGGATTCGTACTACGCTTCCTCCACACACACCCGACAACGCCCGGTCTTTTTTGCCTGGTAGAGTACCTCATCAGTTCGTTGCAACCAATCATCCTTGCTCATTGCCGGCTTCCATTGCACAATACCGATACTCATTCCCAACTTACTACCATTCCCGGCATTGATATCAAGACCATCGACAGCGGCACAGAGTCGCTCGGCCAACAGTCTAGCCGCATCAAGTGCGGTATCAGGCAAAACCAGCACAAATTCATCACCGCCCATGCGTACCAGAAGATCACTATTGCGCACCATTTCGGTCATTACTTTGGCCACCCTCTGCAAGGCGATATCCCCTGCGGCATGCCCCAGGTTATCATTAACCTGCTTAAAATGGTCCAAATCCATGCTGGCCACGGTTATAGGTCGGTCTTGGCGACGGGCGCTTTCCAGCAAAGATCCGATGCGTTCCTCAAAAACCCGCCGATTATCAAGGCCGGTAAGAATATCACGCCTGGCCTGAGCAAATAAATCTTCATACATAAGAGCGCGTTGCAAGGAATCCCCCAAAATTTCCTGCGCATCCCGCAGGATTTGGTTTGCCTCAACTTCAATGCAGGTTCCCCGACGCAGTAGCATCAGACAGCCCTGGTGATCAGCAGCAGTGTCACCGGCAAAGGACATCTGCCATTGCTGCACAAAAAAAGGCCCCCATTCACAACAAATGTCATCCATCTGACAATCTCTCTTTTCAAAAACCTCTTCGGCGGTCTGCATGGCAAGGCGTCGGTCCGGCCCGTGACAAGAGCAAATAATATGCATCCGGCTCCGATCTCGGCTGCGGTAAGCAATCAAATCATGCTCGACCAAAGGCGTCAGCCACACAGAAAAAGCCTCAATCATGCCCTGCAGATCGGTAGCGCATGCCAGTCTGGCGTGTAGCTCGTTAACCTGTTTCAACCATTCCGATTGTCGGCGGTAACGATCAAGCTCCACCATCAGATGATCCAAGTTAATCGGTGCGGTTATTTCCATGTCAGAAAAAGATATTGCGGCGTTCATAGCAACGGCTCCTTTAGTTGAAAAGATCAGTGAACCGTCATCATTGCCATTTTCATGCCAAAGCAACGGAACATCCTTTACCAAAGGCTTGCCCAACAAGAGCATCCGCCAAAAAAATACAGTATCAATTTGGAATTATTAAATAAAATAAATGCAAAAAAAGGAACATCTCATATTGTCCAACCCCTCTCCGTTGGCACAGGCGGAAAATTTTTCCTGCACTACATGTCAATCTGTTGACAACAGCTTTTTGCCGCTATTTTCATGACATTTCTTTCCGCGATAAAATGACCACACAGATAAGATATAATGCCATCGCAAACAGAGGCCTCTCCCTTTCTCCTGTTGACTCAAACATTATTGCACCCAGCGGGTATAAGTTTCGTTTGAGCAGGCAAGCTGCTCAACTCAGCTTTATGCGATCATTATAGAAACTCTTGCCACTATGGAATATTCCGGCAACAAGTTGCAGCCAACACCATTGAGGATTACATTATGCCCACAGCAGACCCAACAATAATAAGGAGCAACAGCCCTTCGTGGAACCGCCATATAGAAATCCTCACTCAAAACAAAATTTCCGTGGTGGCCAAGAAGTGATCAACCCACTGGACAGGCTATAAAATATGCCGATGCCGGAAAACCGCCGTATAATCCATCTCGACATGGATGCCTTTTACGCTTCGGTCGAGACGCTGGATAACCCGACCCTCAGGGGACGACCCGTGGTGGTGGGCGGCAACTGCAACCGTGGGGTGGTTTGCGCTGCCTCTTACGAAGCCCGGAAGTTTGGGGTTCATTCCGCCCTGCCCTTGCTCACAGCCAGAAAACTCTGCCCGCACGGAGTATTTCTCCCGGTACGCATGGCCAGGTATCAGGAGATTTCCGGGCAGATCATGGACATCTTCCAACGCTTCACCCCACTGGTGGAACCACTTTCGCTGGACGAGGCCTTTCTGGATGTCACCACCAGCCAGAGTCTGATGGGCCCGGCAGAAAAGATTGCCATAGAAATCAGGGCACTGGTGCGAAAGGGCATCGGCCTCACTGTTTCGGCCGGAGTTGCCTCCTCGAAACTGGTGGCCAAGATCGCCTCTGATCTCAACAAACCAGATGGGTTAACCATTGTCCCGGTTGGCCAAGAAGAAGCCTTTCTCTCGCCCCTGCCCATCAATCGCCTGTGGGGAGTAGGCAGCACCACCCAAAAGGCTCTGGCCCTGATCGGGGTGCAAACCATCGGCGACCTGAGCCGCATACCTCCAGCTATCCTCATAGCCAAATTCGGCAAGGCCGGAATAATGATGCAAAAATTCGCTGCCGGGATTGATCCGCGCCCGGTGGAACCGGCACAGGAGGCAAAATCCATCGGCCACGAAGAAACCTTCACCGAGGATTTGCGCGACAAGAAGAGAATCGAAAAAGAGCTGTTGGCCCTATGCCTCAAAGTCGGCAAGCGCGCCCGAGACAAAGACCTGGGTGGCCGAACCGTAACGATCAAGGTAAAATATCGGGATTTCGTGCAGGTTACTCGCTCGCTCACCCTGCCCGAGCCAGTAGCTGACGACAAGGCACTCTACCAGACGGGCCTGCAACTCCTTACCAAGACCGAAATTGGCCTGCTTCCCATCCGCTTGCTGGGGATATCGCTTGCCAATCTGATCCCTACCAAGGCTTCAGGCCAGTTGACCCTCTTCAGCCAAGACCCAAACAGGATAAAAAATTGCCGTCTTTACAAGGCAATCGATACTATCAGCGCCAGATATGGCAGCGGCAGCATTGTGCCTGCTACATTGGTGGAAAAAATGTAAGCGTTCAGCAGCACCAC
>DOZO01000018.1:12092-41753 GCA_003517965.1 Desulfobulbaceae bacterium | reverse complement strand
GTTTATCTTAAATTTTGGTGTCCTTGATAAACGATTACGGAAAATGGGATAAAGAACAAGAGGAGTAAAAATCCTCAATACTTCAGGCCAACCCGGTCCCGCACCAGATCAAGGGTGACAACCGCCTTTTCCCTGGCCTTGTTCGCCCCACGGTGAAGAATATCCCGCACCTGGCCGGGATCAGCCAGCAACCTCTCCCGCTTCTCCCGTGCCTCACGGAAATACTCCCAAAGCAGATCAAGCAACTCCAACTTGATCTTACCGTACATGGCCCCGCCGTTCACATAAAGGCCATGCACCTCAGCCAGCCGATCCGCCGGGGCGAACAGCCTGTAGAGGCTGAAAAGGTTGCATTTCTCGGGATCCTTGGGCGCTTCCACCGGGGTAGCATCGGTGACAATGGCCATGACCTTTTTCTTCAGCTCTTTTTCGCTGGCGAAAATGGGGATGGTGTTGCCATAGGATTTGGACATCTTCTGGCCATCCAGACCTGGGATGGTGGCCAGATTATCATCAATGACCGGCTCGGGCACAACAAAGGTCTCGCCAAAGGTATTGTTGAACTTGATGGCGATGTCGCGGGCCACCTCCAGATGCTGCTTCTGATCCTTGCCCACCGGCACCCGCTGCGCCTGATAGAGCAAGATATCAGCAGCCATAAGCACCGGATAGGAAAACAGGCCGTGACTTGAAGCAACACCCTTGGCAACCTTATCCTTGTATGAATGGCAGCGCTCCAGCAGCCCCATTGGAGTAAGCACAGAAAGAATCCAGGCCAGCTCGGTAACCTCTGGCACATCGGACTGCACCCAGAAGATGCAGCGTTCCGGGTCAAGCCCCAAGGCAAGAAAATCAGTGGCCGCCTCAAGGGTGCCGCGCGCCAGACGTTCCCGATCCTGCACCGAGGTAAGGGCATGGAGATCTACGATAAAGGCATACAGCTCGCTGGAATCCATGCTGGCGATCATAGAGCGCATCATGCCGAAGTAGTTGCCGATATGAAGCTGACCAGAAGGCTGAATCCCGGATAAAATTCTCATTGCTTACCTCTTGTGATTGAGGACAGGCGGCTTGGCAGCGCAGCCTCTGGATTATGAATTCAGGTACTGCCTGATCCCATCAGCAATGATCTGAAAAATTTCAGTGAACCGCTCTTCGTTGCGTTCAAGCAAGGTAATCCGGAAGCCCTGCAGCTCGGTAGCAAATGAGGACAACGGCACCACACAGACGCCAGTGGCCCCCAGCAGATAATATACAAACCGCTTGTCAAAAGCCACATTCGGCCCACCCACCAAACTTTCCACCTGAGCACGAACCTCTTTGTTGCCAATGGACAGGGTCTGCCGACTGTTCAGGCGGCCTTCCTTGAAAACCACACTCATGTAAAATGCACCGTTAGTCCGATTCACCAATACGCCGTCAATGTCTTTCAGGGCATCATAGGCGATATTGGAAAAATTCTCGTAGCGATTGATCCTTTCCTGCAAATAGGAGGCATACTGCGGATGGCTGAGGATAGCCGGAATCGCCCTTTGCGGCAGGGTGGTGGAGCAGACCTCCACCATCTTGGCGTTCAAGATCGAGGTCACATACTTGGCAAACATGGGATCTCGATCACCGTTGTAGACCTCAATCCAGCCACAGCGGGAACCAGGCCAGGGCATTTCCTTGGAGATGCCCCGCATACAGATGGCCGGCACATCCCCGATCACCTCGGCCAGAGGCAGAGTCTTCTGCCCGTTATAAATAATGGCCTGATAAACCTCGTCGCAGATCACGAACAGGTCATATTTTCTGGCCAGCGCCACCATACCTCGCAGGATCTCCTCGGGATAGACCGCGCCGGTTGGGTTGTCCGGGTTAATGATCAGGATGCCTGCCACAGCCGGGTTGTACTTGATCCGTTTTTCCAGATCATCGAGATCCGGATACCAGTAATTATTGGGATTCAGCCAGTAGGTTACCGGACGATCTCCAGCGTGGGCTGCTTCCGCCGAAGAGTGAGTCGTATAGCTGGGCGAGGGCACCACCACCCGGGCGGTTGAACGCAGGAAGCCAAAAACCTTGCTGATCGCATCGCCAAGGCCGTTAAAAAAAATAATGTCATCGGGGCCAATCTGCGCCCCACCACGCTTGTTGGTCCTTTCGGCAATAAATTCCCTGGTCGCCAGCATCCCTCTGGTCGGGCAATAGCCGTAAGTGGCGTCCTCCATGACCAGGTCAGCAACAACCTGTTTCATCCACAGGGGAATCTTTTCCCCTTTAGCCACGGGGTCGCCGATATTTTCCCAATACACCTTGGTTCCCAGCTTCTGCAATTTCTCGCCCACAATGACGATATTGCGAATCTCATAGGTCAATTCCCCTGCGCCGCTATGCAGGATATCAGTACGCATACACTTAATCTCCCTTGAAAAAATCGTGACCGCCCAGCAGCACCGCATCTGCGTTATCGGCACTGCTGAACAGTTACATTTCGTGGTTTACATTTCTTTCCGGCTCCGAGCTGGATAGTTACAAAAAATCATACTGTATTTAGGGCCATCATGAAATGGAATGGCTATTTCGTAACGGCTCTTAAGCCCTTTGTCAACATAAGTCCTTTATCAGAAATCAAACATTGCCGATAAAGAAGGTAACAGATGGGCAGAAAGGCTCATGATCAGCCTTGCGGGCAGGAGGTATCGAAATGGCAATCATTCAGTTTTCGATTCTCGGCAATACAGTTCATTTCGGCGCCAAACAACGACAGAAGCTCACCAGCAACGGTTGCAACGAACCGTACAAGGACCGTTACTGGTGCCCGAAAAAAAAATGGTTCAACAAAGAGCCATGCCCATTTCTCTGTTTACGGGAGTGTGAAAATTATCAGGCAATGTGCGGCAGCGTCTGAATACTCGGGCACCCAAAAAACTCTAAGCCGACAGTTCCCTTTCCGATTATGCCAGACAACGTAATCGTTCACCAAGGGCACCCAATTTCAGGTAAACCCGGGACTGTAAGCGTTCAACAGTGCCGCAGATGCGCGTGTCTGTCTGTCAATCGTCTGCAGAAGTGCGGACAATCATCGGCGGTAACGCCCGATCATCATCGGCAGCAGTGCCGATAACGCAGATGTGGTATACTGAACGCTTACCAGATAACCATACTGGAGGATAGACCAATGAGCACCAGGAAATCATTAAAAAAATCGTTGAGGGGCGAGAAAATCAACGTACACTATATTTTTCCAGTCCGGATGTTCATGGCAGATCAGGATTGCAGCCGCGGGTTATTTTCCGCAATTTTTTGTTCTCGTACATCAGGTTGTCGCTGACGGATAGCATCTCGTCCAAGTTCATACCTTCCGCTGGTTCCCGGTGGACCACACCGCAGCTCAGGGCCAAATGGATAGTGGCCTTCTGATTGTGCCGGGCCAGTTTTTCCTCGAGCCGAGCGGTAATCTGGTCGCATTCCCGGCTATGGGCATTGGTCAGCAGGGCGGCGAATTCGTCTCCGCCCATGCGGCCGATAATATCACTTTCCCGAAAGGTCTCGCGCAAGACGGCGGCGGTATCCCGAAGCGCCTGGTCTCCGGCCTCGTGCCCCAGGCTGTCATTGATCTTTTTCATGTCGTCCAGATCGGCGTAGAGCAAAAAGAGGTCTTTTGCCTCGCGCTCAGCCGTTTTCAGTTGGTGTTCAGCCAGAGAAAGGAAACCCCGCCGGTTCAGCAGACCGGTCAGCTCGTCGGTGACGGCCATTTCTTTTAGCTCTTCCTTCAAGCGCACCAGCTCGGTGATGTCCACCCCGACGCAGATCAGGCAGCCGGCCGTGGCCTTTACCGGGCGTCGGGTGACGGTCCAGTTGAGGATTCTGGCCGTGCCGTCTCTGGCCACGATTGGCAGTTCTGTGCGGCAGGTTTGGCCTGGTTCGGGAAGGAGCATAGCCCAGGTCTCTTCCTCTACCCGCAGCAGTTCCCACCAGTTGCTCCCGGTAAGCCCTTCGGGGTCGTAGCCGGTGATCTCGCCTGTCGCCGGGTTGGCAAAAATAAGGGTTCCCTCCAGGGTCATCTCGCAGACCGCGGCCGGAATGTTGGTCACCAGCTCACGATAACGTTCCTCCGATTCCCGCAGGGCCTCCTCCGCCTTCTCCCGCAGGAGTTTGGTTCGGGAGAGTTCGATGACGTAACGCACGGCATGCTGCAATAGCTCTGCGGTCAACCGCCGTTTGGGGATGTAGTCGGCCGCCCCGAGCTTCATGGCGCTCACGGCGATGTCTTCATCTCCCTGGCCGGTCAGGATGATCACCGGGGTCGTCACTCCTCGTTCCCGCACTGTCTGCAAGAGAGAGAGACCGTTGTCACGGCCAAGACGATAATCGAACAGGCAGAGGTCAAAACGGCCCCGCTCGATGCAGGCCAGGGCCTCGTCCCGGCAATTGGCGGCTACGACGTTTACGCCTTCGTTCGGGCGCGCCTCGCGCAACATCTCGCGCACCAGAAGGATGTCGTCGCTGTCATCATCCACCAGCAGAATGTTCCACGGTTTAATAATGTTCGTTTTTTCAGCCATTGCCTCCCTCCTCTGCCGGCAGTTCGACGATTTCAAACCAGTAGCGGCCGATGGCCCTGACCTCCTCGACGAAGTCGTTGAAACGCATGGGTTTACGCACATAGGAATTTACCCCCAGGTCGTAGGAGCGGATCACATCCTCCTCGGACTGGGAGGTGGTCAGCACCACTACCGGGATGCGCCGCAGCAGCGGATGGGTCTTGATCTCGCGCAGGGCCTCGCGGCCATCCTTGCGCGGCATGTTGAGATCGAGCAGGATAAGGGTGGGCCGGGGCGAGAGCAGCGGGTCGCTGTAGCGTCCATGCCTCAGCAGATATTCCATGAGTTCTTCCCCGTCCCGCACCCAGTGGATGGCGTTGGCGATACGATACTCCTTCAAGGTATCGGTGATAAGCAGATAGTCATCCTCGTCGTCTTCAGCGATGAGGATGATGGCCGTCTGTTTTCTTGAGGTCATGAGGTTATTCTCCATTATGTTTTTCCGGCAGCACGACAGTGAAGGTCGTGCCCTGGCCGGAGGTGCTGGTCACCGTGATCCGGCCCCGGTGCCGGTCCACGATTTTTCGGCAAATGGCAAGGCCCATGCCGGTGCCTTCATACTCTTCCCGGCCATGCAGACGCTGAAAAGGTCGGAAGATACGGTTGCTGTATTTCTCGTCAAAGCCGATACCATTATCGGTAACCCGGATTTCCACCTGATCATCGGCGCAGATATTGCCGCTGACCAACACGCGCGGCGGTTCGTCCGGCCGGTGGAACTTTAAGGCATTAGCCACCAGGTTCTGCAGCAGGCTCTTCATCTGGAGGCGGTCGGCCTCAATCACCGGCAGGCCCTCCCAGACCACCTCGCCACCGGTTTCGTGGATACGGCGCTCCAGGTCTTCGTGCACTTCGGCCATCAATTCGTCAAGGTTAACCGGCAGGAAAGGCAGGGCCTTGCTGGTTACCCGCGAATAGTTGAGCAGCTCCTCGATCAGGCGCTGCATGCGCAGGGCGGCTCGCTGCATACGCTCCATGTAGTCCCGGCCACGATCATCCAGGACGGCTGCGTATCCTGCCAGCAAACGGTCAGAAAAGGCCACCACCTTGCGCAGCGGTTCTTGCAGATCGTGGGAGGCGATGTAGGCGAAGTCCTGAAGCTCCCGGTTGCTGCGCTCCAGTTCCATGGCGTAGCGCGCCGCCGAGCCCCGCATCTGCAAAAGCTCGCTTAAATCGGAAACAAAGGCGAAGGAGCCGCTGAGATTTCCCTGATGATCCCGGAGGGAGGTGGTGTGGAAGCGACAGGGCAACTCCTCTCCGGCTCTGGTCCGCAGACATATGTTATAGGCTCGGTTCATGCTCACGCTACGCATGGCGAGTTGCTCGGCGAAGATGGCCCCGTTTGCTTCATCGGTGAACGCATCTGGGCGCTTGCCCATAATATCTTCACGGCCATATCCAAGCATGGCGCAGAGGGCTTCATTAACCGCCACCGTGCGGCCCTCGACATCCAACTCCCAGAAGCCCTCTGTGGTGGTACTGAGAATGGTGTGGTATTTGGCCATCTGTTCCCGCAGGCGATCGGCAGTTTGCCGCTGTTCGGTGATTTCAGTGGCCGTGCCCAGACGCACCTGACGACCGTCGTGCCAGCGGATATCCGTTTCCTGAAGGCTGTACCATTCATCGTTCGTCTGATTTTTAAACTCCCAGGCGTGGTTTTTTTCCGGCTCTTTCCCCTTATTCTCCTGGCGCAGACAGAAGAAGCAGGGGCCGTCGGCCTGCTGAATCACCCGCCAGCAGGGCTGACCGATAATCTCTTCTCCGTGGCGGGCACGCAGGAAACGGTTGGCGTAAATAATGCGATGAGTGCGCATGTCCGTTACATAGACGGAAAAGGGCATGCTGTCCAGCACCACAACCAGCACCTCATGGGTTTGCCTGAGGGTGTTTTCAGCGTTTTTGCGGATCGCGACTTCCTCTTCCAGGCGCTGGGTATTTTCCACCAGCGCCTCGGTTCGGCTTTTAATGGCGGTCTCCTGCTCGACCAACAGGCACCTGTTGGTCAGCCATTGCCCGCGCAGCCCCCGGATAAGCAGGATGATTATGCCTCCGACCAGGAAAAAGGCGAGCAGGTGGCCAGCGAGCATGTTGCGTAACGACCCATGCAGCATGGCAAAGTGGGGGGAGGCGGAGAAAGCGACGCTTATGCCGCCGCGGATTTCTCCGATCCTGGCGCCGTCTTTGGCATGACAGGCAAGGCAGGCCTGTGTCGTGACCAGAGGTACCATGTAACGAAAGACGCCACCCTGATCGTCGTTGATTAATTCCAGTTTTTCCTTATTTCCCCGTCCGAATTCTTCCAGGGCAAACCGTTCCCAATCATCCGGGGTGTTGGCAGGATTCAGTGGCCGCAGGCTGGTGATGTGGACCAGTAGTCCGGTGCTGCGGTTGGTGATTTCGGCGATTTGTCTGGTCATGAACGCCGGGTTGACCATGGTGAGCGTCTGCCCGCCAGTGGTGAATAGCTCCCGACGCGGATGCTTGAGATAGGGATTGGGCTTGGTGCTTTCACTAACCAGCACATATACCCCGCCGTGGTTTGCGTTCCAGAGCCGGGCGTCGATGATGAGCCGCAGGGTGCCCTGGGCATAGTGCCGGGCCATGTCGGTGAAGTTATGGCGGAAACTCAGGTAGTTGAGGCCAGCCGAGACAGTAACGACAACCGTCCAGAGGAGCAGGGTGATCACCAGCCAGATGTTTTTTGACAGACAGTCTTCAAAGATGCGCTTGGTCATACCGGATACCGTATGGTCTCTTGTGACGACGGGCGAGGTAAACGCGCTACACGCAGAGTTGAATCTCCTGCGTGAAATCCAGGCCTGGTGTTTTAAGAAAATATCCCTGTCCGTAGTCTGCGCCGATTTTCTGAACTTCCCGGCAGAGGGCGGCGTTTTCCACGGATTCGGCGATGATCTTGACGTTAATCCTCTTGGCCAGTACACAGATGCTTGCCACCACCGCCATGTCCACCTCACTGCTCAGCATGCCGCGGACAAAATCGCCTTCGATCTTGATAAAATCTATGGGGAATTTCTTGATGTAAAAATATGAGGAAAAGCCGGAGCCGAAATCGTCCAAGGCAAAACGAAAGCCCTTAATCTTAAGATCCAGCACGAATTTTTCCACCATGGCCAGATTGCGAACCGCCTCCCGCTCGGTTAGTTCGAAGACGATATTGGCGCAATCAATACCGTAGGCCGCCACCAGCCGGTCGATGGATTTCATAAACTCGACGTGGGTCAGATCCTTGGGCGAAACATTCAAGAAAAGCATGCCCTGGTAACGCTCCATACGTACCTTCTCAAAAACCTTTTCGATCAAGTTCAAGTCCATGCGGTTGATGATTCCCATTTCCTCGGCGATTTCGATAAAGTCCTGGGCCACGATCAAGTGACCGTCCTCGGCCTTGATCCGCATGAGTACCTCGTGGCCCACGACTTTCTGCCGCTTGAAATCGTAGATCGGCTGGAAATGGGGGATAATCCGGTTTTCATCCAGGGCCCGCTTGAGGAAATGGGATTTTTCGCTCTTTTCCCGGAAAATTTCGATGATGTCGTCCTCAGAAGGGAGAAGCGCTCGGTCCTTGCCCGAGTATTTGGCCTTTTCCAGAAGTTTTTCCACCATCAGTACCAGATCGGTGGAGGTGGCGCCGTGGGCCGGGCAGGAAACTACCCCGGCTGAGACCGAGGTGCTGACATTGACGCCGTTAGGCCCTTCAAGCCAAACATCTTTTATGACGCCGATCAGGCGGCAGGCGATGCTGTAAGCCTGTGTCTCATCAGTGTCCGGCATGAAGACTGCGAATTCGTCACCGCCGAAACGGGCGAGGATATCGCCGGCCCGTTCCGCTTCTTTGAGCCTTCCCGCGATGCATTGCAAGAAACGGTCGCCGAAGGAATGCCCATAAGTGTCATTGACAGTCTTAAAGTTGTCGAGGTCCAGGAGGATGATGGCGAAAGGCCGATCACTGCGTTGGGAGCGCAGCACCTCCTGCTCAAAGAGGTCGCGGAAAAAACGCTGGTTATAGAGGCCGGTTTGGGGATCGCGGGTGGCGTAGTATTCCACCTCCTGGGTATATTTGTTCATCGCCTTCACCGAACCGATAACATTGAGCAGGGTGGTAAGGATGCTCTCCACCACCAATGCCTTGGTCTGATCAACAGGTTCACGGGTCAGGAGACCTACGCCGACGATGCCGCCGATGCGCGGGGCATCAAGGAAAATCTTCTTGGTATGGATGTCGATGTCGTCTTCGTAGAGGTCAGTCAAGCTGCCCAGAGAAATGGCGGTGTGATGTTCCACGGCACAACTGCGCAAGGCCGGGAATTCACGACGCAGGCAGGTGTCGATCACTACTTCGAAATGCTGGCGGATGCTGGCGGATGGTGCCCGCAGCCAGAAGACCTCCAGCTCGTAGACATTCTCCTCCACATAGAACATGGAAAAGATAAAGGGCATATCCATGATCCGATTCAACTCGATCAGCAGCGACTTGATGTGCTCGCGCCAGTCACGCACCACTTCTGAGGTGATGAGGAGCTTTTCCAGCAGTCTGATCTCGAACTCCATGGTCTCGCGGTCGATGGCTACCTTTTTGATCTTGTCGATCAGAAGATTGGTTTCCTGCTTGAGAAGATTGAAGTCCTCCAAAGGAAAAGGGGCCTCGTTGGTTTTTACCTTGGCCAGATCGGAAAAGGTGTTGAGGTCGTGGACATCGTTATGGAAACGCCTGATAGAGTGGCCGATTTTCCGGTGCAGCAGGATTCCAAGGAAGATGGAACCCAGCAGGGGGAAAAAGGCGATGGGGATGATGGTGTAAAACATCTTGCTGCGGAAGCTGTTGATCTCCGCCCGGGTATCCTTACGTATGTCGATCACCCCCAGCACTTCGCCGACCCTGGCATTGTCATGGCAACCGAGGCATTCATCGGCGGCGATGATCGGATAGCTGGACTGGAGAAAGCCGTCGCCGCGCACCTCGACTTTGCCGCCGTCGCGGAAGGCCTGGAGCACCGGCATGGTAATCGGCGGCTGGTCGATGGCACCGTAGCGTGCGTTTACCGTTTCGCCCCGGAAGATAGAGACCACTTCATGGGCGGCATTTTCCCCAGTGATCTGTCGGGAGAAAAGGTCCATCTCTTCCTTGCTCCAGCCTCGCCGCATGATCTGCAAGAGGGTCCGGGAGGTACGATCCGCTGTTTGCCGGGAGTTAGCAAAGGTCGATTTGGCATAGACTTCCACCGCCACATATTGGATGGAAAAGAAAAGGGCGATCATAAGGAACAAGGAGAGCAGCGCGGCGCCGATGATGAGAAATTTTCTGAGTGTCATTTTTCTGTCGTGCGCATTTTGCTCGGGAAGACGCTAATGCCTTTAAATTAAAGGAATAACTTCAGTGTCAGCTATCTATTTGTATTATTATTCATCTTACAATGCAACTTATTAAAATAAAGTAAAGTATTGGCGATAGTCAATGCGACAAATTGTCGCACCTGACGGATGAGTGAGAGGCTAAAATAAATTCTGTTGCCCGATAACCCCTGGCAGCCGTTGGGGTTATCTGATGGTTTGTCGCCTTTCAGCCCGGCCTTCGTATAGCCTGACTCCTGCCAACTGCGCCCGGCAAGGATAAAAACGGGATCGATTCCGACAAGGTAGCGGTTCCAAGGGTTGAAAAACATACATCCACAATAATGCACCAGTGCTACTGGCGCACCATCTTTATCCTGGCGTAGAGGGGAGGCAGTTGGGAAGTTCTAAAGAAAAAGTAGTGAGCTTTCCAGTTGGTCGGGAGGCACGGCATATTTTCGGCAATAGTCCAGGTAAAATCGCAGCCATCTTGGATACAATTTCTGTATTTTTTCCGGGACCCCATTGCCTGGCGGCCGTTTCTCAAAGAGCGTCTGTGAACCAGCAGGAAGTGAGGGAGGGGTGACCACCGCTGTAGGCTGAATCCAGTGATCACAGATGCTTAAACGCGTTTAAACACAGGCTTTGTCTGGCGGTCGGGGTGTAAAACTCTATCGCGCGCCTCCTGGTATTTCTTGATTTTCCCCTGAAGAAACTTAATGTTTTCGTTCATGGCCTGTCGGGCATAATTTTTTTCTTCCAGGAAAGTGTCGCTGGCCAATATCCTGTCCAGTTGCTCCTGCAACCTGGCAACGCATTGTTCTTGACGGTCAATGGTCAGATTGATTCGTTCAATCTGTTCTTTTTGTTCCTGCGGAGAAACAGTTGCCCAATCATAGGGGGTATTTCGTTTAATGCGGGCCAGGTCGTAGTTATATCCTCTCCTGGCCCACCCCGGATACCCGCCAGGGGAAGTCATTGTCTCATAATAGACCCGCAATTCCTTGGCTTGTGCCTGCTGGGGCGTCTCTGCCTGCGCCACTGGCCGTTCGCCACCAATGCTCACTCTGTCAGTTATCTCCTGCCGAGAGGAAGTGTCCAGAGCCGAACGACCAACTCGGGCAGCGAGAGAGTGATTCCCCTGATTAATGTGAGTTTGAGCAAAAGGCTTGCTGACAATTAATGAGGTCATATATCCCTCCCGGCATTGGTGGTTTCGCACAAAGGTTATCATTTATTATCGGCAAATTACCGGGAATAATAAATCTGCGCCGCCAGGATGGAAAAAGGCCGAAAATCTCATCCCCCATAATTACCGAAAGCGTCTCTCCCACAAAATCTCCCCCGCCTGTCGCGAACTACCGGAATCGTCGCTTGATTCCAGGTAAGTTGCTCTAATGGGAAAAACTGTGTTGATCGTTAGAGATTACGCATATGCAGCCGGTCTTATTATGGGTTGAGCCACGTGAGCAACCAGTTTGTTTTCTTCTGCCCTGTATTTGTGATCTTCCACCCCGCCTACCATTTCCAGCAGCTGCCCCACCGAGCCCTTCATCATCTCCGCCTGCGCGTAAAGCTCTTCAGAAGCAGCCGCTGATTCTTCCGAGGCCGCCGCATTATTCTGAGTCACGGCATCGATCTCGTGAATAGCCTTGGTAACCTGGATAATGGCGCTGGCCTGCTGAGTTGCAGCCCCGGCCATATCGGTAATAATTATGCCGATCCGGGTGGTGGATTCGGCGGCGCTATTGAAGGATTCGCTGGCTTCATTGACCAGAGTGCTGCCGGTGTTTACCCTATGAACCGTGCTTTCGATGAGGTCCGAGGTGTTTCTTGCCGCCTCCGCCGCCCGCATGGAAAGATTGCGAACCTCGTCGGCAACCACCGCAAACCCGGCTCCAGCCTCACCGGCTCTGGCTGCCTCAACGGCGGCATTCAAAGCCAGCAGATTGGTCTGGAAGGCGATCTCATCAATGGTTTTTACGATTTTCTGAGTCTGGGCACTGGCGCTCGAGATTTCCTGCATTGAGGCGGTGAGCTTTTTCATAGAGTCATCGGCGGTCTGGATAACCTGATTCGCCTCCTTCATCATTTTATCCGCCTGCCTGGCATGCTCGGCCTCCTGCTTGATCATAGCCCCGACCTCTTCCAAAGAAGCAGTGGTTTTTTCCAATGCCACGGCCTGGAGTGAGGCTCCGTCTGCCAGAGACTGGCTGGTAGAGGCGATCTCCTCCGCCGCTAAGGCTACCAGATCAGCCCCTTCATTTAATGTCTGGCTGACTTGATGGAGGGGGGTGGAAATTCCCCGACCAATGAAAAAAGCCAGCGCTACGCCACAGAGCCCTGCCATAATGGCAGTTACGCCAATCAGCACCTGAGTTCTGTCTGCGTTATTTATGAGTAGGCTTTGATTGGTGAGTACCTGCTCATTGGAATCTTTCCGAATCTTGTTCAGCAGGTTTCGTACGGAATGCAACGCCGGAAGGGTTTGCGTGGTGTACAGGGACAACACTTCCTTGGCCCCGTCATTAACCAGGCTTTGCTTGATGACAACCGCAGATTCATGAAGTTTTTTATGCGATTCCTCAATTTCGGCAAGAAGAGGCTTGAGCGCAGGAAACTGCTTTTCTGCCTGCTCACGGCCTTCGCCGTAATACCATTTGCCAAATCCACATTTATGGGGGTCAATCTCCACGTTTAACTCTGTGCCATTACTGAGCAATACTTCAGAAACCTTTCCCGCCCAAAGAAGATGGTCAATTTCCCTCTGCGCCAGTTCGGTGTTGAGCCGACCAAGCTCGATTGTCTCTTTGGCGTTGCCTGCAAGCCCACTGACCCCGACGAAGCTGCTTAATGAAAGGAGGCCGAATATAACCAACATCATCCCGAATCCGTAGCTGATTTTTTTACCTATTGTTAATCTGGTCATCTTTAGTTTCCTCCTCAATTTATTTTGTTTGACATAAAACAACGGCACAAAACATCATTAAACCAAATGATTTCCATTGGTTAATTGCATTGACCTCGGCTGAATATTTTATCAGAGACTTTAATATATCTTCTCAAATCTTACTTTTCTCTCACATGAACTCTTTTGGGTGAATTTTTTTATAGATTAATACGGAAAAATTTAATCATCTCTTGATTGCTTTTTTCATTTAATTAAGTGCACGTGTTTCCTGTATGATGGTAACATTATGTTGTGGCTCTAAGGTCTCCAGGAGAGATATTTATGGGTATATACGAAATTGGTGATGAAAGGCCGGATGATTTCTTATCGCGCTTTCGCTATGAAGTCCCAGTTAACAAATTTATTCCCCCCCGCTTGGCCTCATCGTCCTATTTATTTCGTGCCCACCTGATTCGTGAAATTCTTCAGAAACAGGGGCATGGGGCAAAATTATTTTTATTTGAAGCCCAGGGAGGCCAGGGAAAAACAACCCTTGCTGCCCAGTATCTGTACGACTCCAACCACAATTTTGCCTGGTATCAGGTAGGGCCGGAAGACGGCGATCCAATTTTTTTTCCTGACGGCAATTCTATTATGTCTGAAACAGGCTATGCCATCCTTTTCCTCCCCCCTTTTGGAAGATATGGTGATAAACGGTGAGCTGAATGCCATGGATCTGTCCAGACTGATCAATATCATGGCGACAGACCTGAGCAAGAAACTGAGCCGTGATTTCTTTATGGTTTTTGATGATCTCCACCTCTTGGAACACTGCGAGCAAAGTTTGAACCTCTTGGGTTTTTTACTGGATTTTTCTCCGCCTCAGCTTCGCTTTATTTTATTGTCGCGTCGACCAGTAGTTCTGCAAACTCAGCAGTTTCGTTATGGCAAGGGAATACTGCAGTTGTACAACAGGGATCTTGCTCTTACCGTCGATGAAGCAGACACGTTAATGACTGATATTCTTGATTTGAATTTTCAGAAAGATGTCATCGGGGAGATCAATCGAATCTCTGACGGATGGGTTATGGGTGTATTGATGGCCACCAAAACCTTATTTTTGCATAAACAACAGCTTCATAATCTGGAAGATGTCAGGAAATGCTTTAAAAACCGCAACATCCTGGATTTTTTTCGTCAGGAGATTTTCGCCCAGATACCTTTGGCCTATCGACATTCGCTCATGAAGCTTTCACTGCTTGAAGAGGTGCATCTCGACCTTGCGATGAAAATCACCGGTGACAACGATATCGGAGCAAAGTTATCCATCCTGGTGGATGGAAATTATTTTGCCATGACCTGTGACAAGGACGATCAGATTTGTGGATTTCATCAACTTTTCAGGGATTTTTTACAGGAAAAAGCCAACGAAGAGCTCACCCCCCAGGAAAAAAAGCAAATATACCAAATAGCAATTGAGTACAGCTTTGCTAAGAAGCGGATGGCAGAAGCATTACGGTATTGCTTGTCCGCTGAAAACTATGAGGCCATGGAACAGATTTTGATGACCGAGGGCTTAAGTTTTCTGTCCATGAACCGGGGGGCAACACTGCTTTCTGTGTTGTTGGCAGTACCCAGTGAGGTTCAGTTAAATCATGGCTGGATTGCTCTGCTTACTGGCATTGCCTTCTGCGAAATTTCGCCAGAGAATTGTTATGACTATCTTGAGCAGGCGCGCAAGATTTTTGTAGACCGCCAGGAAGAGATGGGGGAGCTTCTATCCTTGAGCCAACTGGTTTTTTTCTACTGGGTTGTAGCTGGTGCGCTAAAAACTGGGGCTCAACTGCTTCCCCGGACGGAAGAACTCTACCATCGCCATAAGACTTATTTGCCTCTCTTTGCCAAGGTGGTTGTCGCTAAAAACATTGCGGCCGGATATTGCTATTTTCACGGTGACATGCTTACTGCCCACCGGTATTCTTCCTTGGCCCGCGAGCTTGCCAAAACGCTTAAAAGCAAAGGGCTTGAAGCCTCTGTGATTCTGGTGCAGAGTTACGAGAACATGCTCATGGGACATAGGAATCTAAATCAGCTGGAGCTGGAAAAGGCCTACGAGTTACTGTTGGACCCGCACGTGGCCTCGGTTTACAAGATGGCCCTCTGTACCACGCACATTGATGACCTGCAGCTCCATGGAAATTTTGCAAATTATTTTATCCAGAAAGAACAATTGCTTGCTTTGATACCCCAGGAAAAACTATCCCAGACCATAGTAGGACCTTTTCTCTATTTATGGGACATCGGGATTATTATCTCTCAGGGCAAATTTAAGGAGGCGCTTGCGAAAGTGGATGAGGGGAGACGCAGCGGGCCTGTGGCTGAGACTCCGCATATCCTGAGTCAATTCTTACACTGGAAAGCATATATTCTTGCCCATCTTGACGAACCGGAGGCTGCTCTGAAAGCAGCCCAAAAGTCTTTGCTTCTCAGAGAGTTCGCCGGGGGGCCTTTTCACGAAATCCTCAACCGTATTTTACTGGGAACGGTGTTTGCTCGTCTCGGTATGCATGATAAAGCAGAAGAAGTATTGAGCCAGGCTTTGTCCGAGGCAATAAAATACAGGATGCTCTATTTAAAGGCGGGCTGTTTGTTGCACCGGGCAAACGCATACAGTCTTGTCGGGAAAATCGAGGAGGCAGTGCGGGATCTTGGCGAAGGTCTCGGCTGTATGCGGGATAATGGCTATTATTACGTGCTGGGTTTGACCCCGGAGAAACTGGAGAATATCCTGCGGATAGCGGTACAGCACGATATTGAAATTGAATATGTCCGTGGCATTGCGCAGGAGCGGTTAAAAAGTACCTTCGTCAAGGGCGGGCGGGTTGTGCCGCTGCTCTTTGTTCGTATGCTTGGCGAATTTCAGCTTGAGATTGAGGGGCAGGTTATCCTGACGGCAGATGAGGTGACTCCTCTGCAATGCCGTCTGCTAAAACTTCTTGCCACTTCCCATAATATGAAAATGGGGCAGGAGGTCATACAGCTTGCCTTTTGGCCGGAAAGTTCGCCAGAGAAAGCCAGATCAAATTTTGACACCCTTTTGTCACGTTTACGTAAAAGTCTGCAAAGTGTGATGGGACAGTTGTTGATCAAGGATTATCTTATTCTTCACCAAGGCATTCTCTGTTTGCAAAACTGCGTGCTGGATGCCCACCTATTTCAACAGATGACCCAAAAAGGCTTCGAGCATGTAAAAAGAAATGAATGGTGGCAGGCGGCAAACTGTTTTCATCCTGCGGTGGATCTCTGGCATAGCGATATAAGTGCTGAGGCGATTGAAGATGATCAGGTATATGATTTTATCGGGGGACTTAAGCACCAGATGATTAAGCTCGTCTCAACGTGGGGTAAACATCTGGCTTCAGCATCCCGCGAAGAACAAGCCTTGGTTATTTTACAGAAGGGGCTTAAACTTGATCCAACCGAGGCCAGTCTGGTCAGGCTGATATATCATCTCCACCGCGGGAGGGGAGAACTGGTTAAGGCAAAAACAATGCTCAAGGAGTATGAAGAAAAGCTTAAGGCGGAAGATTTTGCTTCCTCGGAACTACAGATGATGATAAGCGAGGTTGTGGCTTGAAGATACGGTATTCCCTGGACAGCATACAAAGCTATCCTGTCTTAGTAGTGGATCGGCAGGAAACCCCGGGGATCAGGTTAGGGTTGCGAACATTCGCCCGTAAAAAAAAGAAGTCAGGTCACGGATAAACGTGCTCTGACCCCGATTTCCATACATTTTTTTCAAAAAGTGCCTTTGAGCGCTGGCCCCGGCCTTGGCCGATAAAAGCCCCACTACAACCCAGCGCAATGGGACGAAGGTCTGTCACCCTGCCAGCGGCAGAGTGACGAAACGGGCCAGAGGCGCACCTTGTGGGAGGCTACGCAGAATGAACCCTGCTGCCTCAGCCTACGACTTACACGAAATTGATGACAACTCCGGTGCACCTACGCAGAGCCGGAGGCGATTCATTGCTTTGATGCCACGAATGGGCGCAGAAGACGCAGACTGAACCCCACTGGACGTGGCAAGGGTGCCCGAAGGGCCTGTATTGAATCGAACGGCGTAAGATATAGTAAGGCTTGGCCCCCCTCACGGGGGATCCGGAAATTATTTCGGCCATAATAATCTCGCAGCAACGGCCACGAGTATATAAGAGAGGACAATGACCGGACCTGCCGGCAGATCCAGCAAGGTTGCAAACAATACGCCGGCCAGCACAGAAAAAATCCCCACCGTCCAGGCGGTCAGCAGTTTTTTGTCAACCTTGCTGGAGGCCAGGGCGGGCAGGATAAGGCTGGTAAAGACAACATACACCCCGACAAGTTGCACTGAAGAGGTAATGGCCAGGGCAAAAAGAGCATAAAAACCCGTGCCGCTCCTTACCTTCGGGATTGCAAACCATAGCCCCAGAATCAGGGCATAAATCGGGGCATGCGCCAGCACCTCCTGCCAAGTGACAAACAAGATCTGCCCGGAAAGCAGATGCTGGATTTCTTCGCCCCCATGCGGATGATCGGCCAGCAGCAATAAGGCCATGGAGGCCGCCAGCACAAAGCTGGAGCCGATAATGGCTTCCTGCTGTTCCGGACATTTATGCTCGACCCAGCGAAAGAAAAAGGCGGCGAGCAGCGAGCAGCCGAGGGCGGCGCATTGCATCACCCACCAGGCCGACTCGGGTAAAAACAAGGCCGCGGCCACCAGACCAAGCCCGGCAATCTGGGCGATGGCCAGATCGATAAAGATGATCCCCCGCCGCAGCACTTCAAGGCCGAGCGGGGCATGGGTAAGGGCAACGATAAGGCCGGCGGCAAGCGCCGGCGGCAAGCGCCGGCCCCACTATTTCGAGCAGTTCAACGCTTGGCATCGGCAAGCTCCCCGAGCAGCGAGAGACTACGGTCAAACAGACTGAACAGATTGCTCACCCCTGGTGCGCCGCCGATGGTGTAGGGCAGAACGACCGCCGGAACCCCGCTTTTTGCTGAGAGCCATTCGCTGGCATTGCCCGGCGCATACGGGGTACGGATTATTGCCAGCACGGAAGTCCCGCGCACCTGCCGCAGAAGAGATTCCAGATGCCCAGTCGTGGCCGGGATGCCCGGCTTGGGCTCCAGGGTGTTGACCAGTTCAAGGCCGAGCCAGTCGATCAGGTAACTCCAGGCCCGGTGGTGGGTGATGATTCGCTTCCCTTTCAGTTTCGCCGCCGTCGCCTCCCAACGACTTATTGATTTTTACCAGGTCGCGGCAAAGTTCGCATACCGGGCCTGGTAGCTGCCGGCATTAGCAGGGTCAAGCGTTTTTAAACGGCTGGTCAGCTCCTTGGCGACCAGGAGGATGTTATGGGGATTTAAGTGGACATGCGGGTTGCCTTCCGGATGCACGTCACCCATGCTCCGATCGAGAGCAACCGGTTTTTCCAGCATCGGCACCAGCTCGGCGGCCATGAGGTTGCCAGGTCCGCCGGGCTGCACCTTGATGCTCCCGGCCTTTTGAAATAACACGGGAAGCCAGCCTACCTCCAGGCCCGCGCCTGAACAGACAACCAGATCGGCTTTTCTCATCTTGGCGATCAGGCTGGGCCGGGCTCGGATGTAATGAGGATCCTGGCCTGCGTTGGTGGCGGCAAAGGTCTCGACCAGCTCCCCACCGATTTCCTCGGCAAGCGAAGCCCATTCCGGTTCGCAGGCAAAGACGCTCATCTTTGCCGAAGCAGGGTCTGGGGCTGTCAGCAACAGCCCCAGACCTGCCACAAAAGTTATTGCAGCAAGAAGATATTTCATAACGCCTCCTTTTTTAGTATTTGTGGGCGCCGTGGGCGCCGAGGCTCATGATGTATTGCAGCATGATCTGATCATCATGCTGGTCGCGGCTGAGTTCCTCATGATTGTATTGCAACCGGACCCGACTGAATTCACTGTTGGTCCAATCAAGCATGACCGCGGTGGCTTCCGGGTCATGCCCTTGCGAATCCAGAGCACTACCCGCCAGTCCTGCCGGAATCTCCGCTGCTTCCAGCCGGCTGTACCGGGTGCCAAGGCGCCATTGCGGCAAAAATTTATACACCGCCTGGGCGTACCAGCCGCTCGCCTTGCCGTCAAAGGCGATTGCCCCGGTGACGGCCTCGCTGTCCTCATAGCTGCCGTCTTCTACCCGCCGGAAATACTCGCCTTGGAGGATCACTTCACGTTCTCGGGCGTTGCCGGTGGGCGCCCAGGTGAAGCGGAGATCAGCGGCATAGAGGTCGCTGTCCCCGATAAAAGTTACGGCGTCTTCATTGGAATTCCGTCCCGCATCGGCCTTGCCGAAAAGCACGTAGCCGCCGAGGCGCCAGCTCTTGTCGGCCCCGATATCTCCTCCGATCCTGGCAAAGGCCGACCAGGCGCCGCCGCCGTCACCGGTGGCCCCGCCGAAGGGGAAATCATCCCCCCGGAATAGGCCGCCGCCGATCTCGGCATACAAGTCGGTGGGCAGCACATAAGAGACTTCGAGGCCGTCATCATTGAAGGCCTTATTTAAAAAGGCACGATAAGGCAGGGGACGATCGGCAAAGTCATCCGCATGCGTGTGGTGCTCGTTTAGGTACCCAAAAGTCCAGAAGGCGCGGCCGGCTTTCACGCCCAGGCCGCTCGGCAAGCCAGCTCAGGCCAGGGTTTGCACATAGGCTTCTTCCAGCTCGACCTTATCCTCGCCCCCTTCCCGGACAATGGCGGCGGTCAGGCTGCCGTAAAACTTGTCGTCGATACTGGCGCTGAAGGTCAGCTCCGACTCGTCAAGAGCCAACCCTTCCCGGCCGCGCTCGCCTTCTTCGCCCACGCCGAAACCGGCAAGCTCCAAGCTGTCGGCGGAAAGACCGGAATACTTGCCATTGAGGATGACACTTATCGACGGGTTAAATTCATTGCCGTAAACCTTGCGGTCGGAAGGATCGCCGGGCGCTGCCGGGGCCAGGCCGGAGGGCGCCGCTTTTGCGGTTTCCAGTTTTTTGAGCTTGCTCTCCAGTTCGGAAATTCGGTTTTCATAAGATTGTTTCATATTGTGAATCTCCGCTTTCAACTCTTCGAGATCATGATTGGCAGTAGCCAGAGCCGGAGAAGTAAACGGAAAAGCGAGCAGCATTATTGAGGCGGCAAGATAAAATTTGCGCATGGGTTTTCTCCTTAAATTTTGCAAAAAGACGCACTGATCCCCATGACCGAGGAACTCTCCGGGTCATTCAAGAAGGCGATAAAAGACAGGGGTGTTTGTCAGCTCAGGAGAAAGGCAGGTGGAGCGCGGGGAGAAGAAGGGATAAAGGTTTGGCAGGATGTGCATGTCTGGGTCGGAAAAACTACAAAACCCTGAGCAAACTCAAGGCGGGATACAGAGACCGGTTTTTCGATAGCGCAGTATTTAGATTGCTCGGTCGAGAGATAAATGCCGCAGGTCTGGCCGTCATGCTCATGTTTCCCAAAGCCGCACTCTGCCATGTGCAGCAAGGCCAGCAACTGCACAGCCCAAAAAACAGTGGCTAAGGTAAGAGTGAGTTTTTTCTTCATTTGCGGTCAAATATCATGGTAGTTGTACAATGCTGGCGTCTTTTCTAAAAATCATCCCATGATGATCCAATGAACAAACGTTCGGAAAAACACTTCAAAAACTATTCCTGAATCTCAACAGGCAGGCCTGAGCTTAGAGAATGGCGCGCACCGCGTAGGTAGCCAGTTGCAGGATCGGGTCGGGGAAAAGCCCCATGGCGATGATGATCATTACCAGGGCAACGCTTACCGCCTTGGCGACCCCACCGACCACCACGGCAGGACGGTCTTCCGGACTGGTAGAATAGGTCACTCGTACCACGGAAAGATAGTAATAGATGGAGATCGCGGTATTGATGGCTGCCAGGATGACCAGGGAAAGATGCCCTGTCTGGAAAGCTCCGGTCAGCAGCATGAATTTACCCATAAATCCGACAAACGGGGGAATCCCAGCCATAGAAAACATACTGATTGCCAGAGTCAGGGCAAGCAAAGGGGAACGCTGATGCAAACCGCTCAGATCATTCACCTCCAAGTTCTCACCTTTCGCTGACACCTTGCAGATAACCAGAAAAGCGGCCAGATTCATCAGCAGATAACCGATGATGTAATAAAGCGAGGTAGCAAAACCCACCTCCTGCATGGTGACCAGACCAAGGAGAACATAACCGGCATGGGCGATGCCGGAGAAACCAAGCATCCTTTTCATATCGGTCTGTTGCAGGGCGACCAGATTGCCGTAAAACATCGAACAAACCGAGAGCACGATGAGCAGGGTCACCAGGCCCTGTCCCTCCGCGGTAGCCATAGCCGTGAGACGAATGAGCATGGCCACGGCCGCGACCTTGGGAACCGAGGCGATAAAAGCGGTGGTTTCATTGGAAGCCCCCTGATAGACATCAGGTACCCAGGAGTGAAAGGGAAATACCGCCAGCTTGAAAAAGAAACCTCCCAGAACCATGGCTATGGCAACAAGGGCCGCGGGGTTGCCCATCATTTGATGAAGTATTGGCAGAAGATAGATAAGATAGGTGGTACCGGTAAGGCCAAAGAGATAACTCATACCAAAAAGCATCACCCCGGTGGCGACCACTCCGAACAGGATGTACTTGATCGCCGATTCCATCTGCATCCGCAGGCCCGTACGGTCATCGCGCATGGGCACCAGGATATAGAGGGAGTAAGAAGAAAGCTCCAGGGCAATGAACATGGTGAGCAGCTCAACGCTGCTTACCAGCATGGTGAGGCCCAGCATGCTCAAGGTTAAAAATAAATAATACTCGGGGCGAATCTCGTCATCAATCCCTTTCAGCTCGGTGCTGAACAGCAGCACCACCGCAAAGCCCATAGCCATAACAAGCTTGATCAACTGCGAGAAGAAATCAATCCGATACGCCTCGTAAAACAGGCTGCCTGCCAACGGCAGACAGACCAGACAAACCAGGACATTAAACAAGGCCAGCCCCAGGGTTACAGCGCGAGCCTTCTTGCTACCCGCCTTACCGGTGCTGAGCAGGAAAAGGAACAAACTCCCTAAGAGAAGAACTAATTCCGGAGCAAACAACATAAGCTTCATTTTATATCCTTTAGATAAGGTACTTAAAACCCTAAGAAAATTGCCTTTACGGAATCATCAGCCTTGCTATAGAAACCGCACCACCCGACCCACCCCCGACCTGCTCAATTAAATGAGTAACGCTCACATGCATCACCTTTAAAAACGGCCCCGGAGACAGACCTATCCAGAAAACAAAAACGAGCAAGGGAGCAAGGGTCGCCATTTCCCGGAGATTAAGATCAGACAACCCGGAATGATCCGGATTCACTGGCCTGCCCCAAACCACCCGCTGCAACATACGAAACATATAAGCAGCAGCCAGCACCGCGCCAGGAATAGCAAAGGCCGTCACGATCTTGTTGTTGGCAAAGCCGCCGACCAGGATCAGAAATTCCCCGACAAAGCTGTTGGTGCCAGGGAAGGCCAGGGAGGAAAGCGAGAAAAATGCCAGAAAGGTCACATAAATAGGCATGAATTTGCCCAGCCCAGCAGCGGCGTCCAATTCCCGGCTATGGGTTCGCTCATAGATCATCCCCACACAGAAAAAAAGCGCGCCGGTGGTGACGCCGTGATTGATCATCTGCAGGAGCGCCCCTTCAATCCCCTGCTGGTTAAGGACGAAGATACCAAGGGTGACAAAGCCCATATGCCCGACGCTGGAATAGGCGATAAGTTTTTTCATATCCTGCTGGGCCAGGGCGGTAAAGCCCCCGTACAGAATGCCAACCACCGAGAGCCACAGGATATAGGGCACGAAGATCAAGGTGGCTTCCGGGGTTATGGGCAGGCAAAAGCGCAAAAAACCGTAGGTTCCCATTTTCAGCAGAATCGAGGCCAGAATGACGCTACCGGCGGTAGGCGCCTCAACATGGGCGGCGGGCAGCCAGGTATGGAAGGGAAACATCGGCACCTTGATGGCAAAGGCCAGAAAGAAGGCGAGGAAAACCACAACCTGGAAGGTGATGGAATAATCCTGCCCCATCAAGGTGGGAATACTAAAGGTCCCCTGGTCGAGATAGAGGCCGATAATCGCCACCAGAAGCAACACCGAACCAGCCAGGGTATAGAGAAAAAACTTGGTCGAAGCATACACCTTGCGAGGGCCACCCCAAACCGCGATCAACAGGTACATGGGGATAAGCATCGCCTCCCACAACAGGTAAAAAAGGATGAAATCTAATGCCATGAACACCCCAAGCATTGAGGTTTCCATGAGCAACAGGCAGATCATGAATTCCTTGACCCGCTTGTCGATGTACCGCCATGACCCAAGAACGCAGAGGGGCATGATGCAGGTCGTCAGCAGAACCAGCAGCAGGGAAATTCCGTCGATCCCCAAAGTATAGTTGATATTGAGAGCAGATATCCAGGAGGCGTGCTCGCCAAACTGATATTGAGCGGTGGTCGCATCAAAATTTCTGTAAAGAGACAGGGAAAGCAGCGCCGTGGCCACGGTCACCAGCAGCGTCCAGTTCTTGGCCGCTGTATCTCCGGGAATACATAATAAGATCAGGGCACCGACCAAGGGCATAAAAATCAGGGCACTCAGAATGGGAAACCCCATCTCATTCATTATCAAAAAATCCATTCCCATTATCCTCGGCAATAATAAAAATTAGGCAAATACGTATAAAACGAGCGCAACAGCGACCAGGGATACCGTATAAAAAATGTTGTACTGCAACTTACCGCTCTGCGTCCGTCTGGCCAGGGAGCCTATGCCGCGCACCGATTTTGCCAGGCCGTCAACCACCCCGTCGATGGCATGCCAGTCAAACCAGGACCAGAACCGGGCCATGGTCATCAAGGGAATCAGACCAACATAGCGGTATCCCTCACTGACACAACTGTCCGCCCACTGAATAGGCTTCTGGGCAAGCCAGAGAAAACCGCGCCCACCCAAGCGATAGAACCAGTCCAGATCAATGCTGATCGTGGGCTCCGGGGCCAGCTTCTTGATGAGCAGGAAGAAACCCAGCGCGGTAAAGAGAAGAATCTGCAAGGTCTCTGAAAGATGGTAGGCGGTATATGGATGGTAGCCTGCGGCAACCTGGGGATAGGGCAGCATCTGATAGAGATACGGGGTGTAGCTGCCGATCAGTATGCAGAGAAAGGCGGCAATCCCCATGCCCAGCTGCATGTTCCAGGGCGGATCAGCGGCCTTGTCCCAGGTCTCCTGGCTGCAGTTGTTTTTGCCAAACCAGATAAAATACGGCACCTTGAGTCCGGTGTGGAGAAAGGTACCTGCCGAGGCCAGGGTCAACAAGAATGCGGCCCAGTAGTTATGGACCTCAAAGCCAGACGCCACAATCATCGCCTTGCTGACAAACCCGGAAAAGAGCGGAAAGGCGGAGATGGAAAGCCCCCCGATCATGGTGAAGACAAAGGCCATAGGCATTTTTTTATAGAGACCACCCAGTTCGCTGAACTTGCTTTTCCCGGTCATGTGCAGCACCGAACCACAACCCATGAACAACAACCCCTTATAGAGGATGTGGGCAAAGGCATGGGCACAGGTGCCGTTGATGGCAAGCTCGGTGCCGATCCCCACCCCGGCCACCATGTAGCCGACCTGACTGATGATATGATAGGCTAAAAGCCTGCGGGCATCGTTTTCAAGCACCGCGTAAACCACCCCGTAGAGGGCCATGCAGACGCCGAGCGGCACCAGGATCTCCATCCCGGCAAAGGCCCGGGCCAGGGCGTAAACAGCGGTTTTGGTGGTGAAAGCGCACATGAAGACCGCGCCGCTCACCGTTGCTTCCCCGTAGGCGTCCGGCAGCCAGGCATGAAAAGGCGGCACTGCGGCGTTCAAGAGAAAGCCGATCAGAATCAGGTAGGTGGACAGACTCGGGCTGCCCACGCCGATAGGGCCGAAGGAGAGATCACCGCCGGTGGCCTGATAACGAAGCACGAGCCCTGCCAGCAGAGCAAGGCCACCAGCGGTATGCACCAGCAGGTAGCGGTAGCCCACCGCCAGAGATTCGGGCCGTCTGCGAAACCAGACCAGGAAGACCGAAGCAAAGGCCATCAGCTCCCAGAAGAGAAAAAGCACCAGATAATCGCCGCAGAAGATAACCCCCAGCGAGCCAGCCACATAGAGCCAGGCCGCGACATGCTGAAAATCCTCCTCCACATGCAGACCGTAGATAGTGCCGATGATGCACATCAGGGTCATGATGTAGGCAAAAACCATACTCAGGGAATCAACCCGGCCAAAAATGAGATTCTGGTCGAGAAAACTGATCACCCCGAAAGTGCCGTGCTGTCCCTGCATGGACAATACAGAGAGAAAGGCCAGGGTAGGAACAATCACCAGATAGGGCCGTTTGAGCCATTGCGGCAGAAACGGCAGAATAAAGGCGCCAACAATGAGGATCAGAGCCGGGTGCAGCCATAAATCATTTATCATAATAATCCTCACGGGTCATGATTCCCAGATGGCCGTACCACTTGGAAACAATGATGATCAGCACACAGGCGACAAAGCCGAATCCCGCCCAAAAACCTGGAATATGCTCCACCGCGGTATGGGCATGTTCTTTGGAGACAAAAAAAACATCCCAGACCACCAGCAACGTCAACCCGACATAGGACAGACGGATGACCAGGGGCAAACGGTCACGAAAAAAATCAATCAGTTTCACGATCATCCCGTCACCGCCTTGACAAAGTTCATCATAAAATCAGGGTAGATGCCAATAAACACCGAGATTACCGCGGCAATCATGATGGGCACCACCATGGCCAGGGGCGCCTCCCTGATCCCTGCCTCAACTTCGCCCTCCGGACGTTTGCCAAAGAAGGCCCGATAGGTAACCGGGGCGAAGTAGGCCACGTTAAGCAGGGTGCTGGCCAAGAGCACCAGCAAAATGCCGATATAATGCGACTCCATTTCCATAGTCCCGACCAGGAGTTTCCATTTAGTGACAAAACCAGCCACCGGCGGCGCGCCAATCATACTGAGCGAGGCGATAGCAAAGGCCCCAAAGGTAAAAGGCATGGCCCGACCCAGACCACTCATCTCCGAGATGTTCTTTTTATGGGTAGCCACATAGATGGCGCCAGCACAGAAGAAGAGGGTGATCTTGGCAAAGGCATGATTGGCGATATGAATCAAGCCGCCCTGAATACCGCTGGGGGTAAGGAGAGCCACCCCGAGGATGATATAGGAAAGTTGGCTCACCGTGGAGTAGGCCAACCGCGCCTTGAGATTGTCCTTGGACAGGGCGATGATCGAGGCCACCAGGATGGTAAAGGAGACAAAGTAGGCGGTGGGGATACCAAGATTCAAGCCCTGCATCAGGTCGGTACCGAAGACATAGAGCATAACCCTGGTGGTGCAGAACACCCCGACCTTGACCACGGCCACCGCATGCAACAAGGCGGAGACCGGAGTCGGGGCCACCATCGCCCCGGGAAGCCAGTTGTGAAAAGGCATGATCCCGTTTTTGGCAAAGCCCAGAATACAGAAGATGTAGAGCATGGTCACCAGAGCGCCATGGGCATCAACGGTGCCGCCGGAGAAAATGCCGGTGCGGATATTATCGGCAAAATCAAGGGTGCCGGTGAGCACATAGATAAGAATCATCGCCGGCAGCACCAGACCCTTGGCCGTGGTGGTCAGATAGATGATATACTTTTTCGCCCCTTCATAGCCCTCTTCATCCTGATGATGAGCAACCAGTGGGTAGGTACAGACGCTGACGATCTCGTAGAAGAGATAGAGGGTGAAAAGATTGTCGGAAAAAGCCACGCCGATAGCACCAAACAAGGCCAGAGCAAAACAGGCGTTGAACCGGGTCTGAGCATGCTCGTTGAGCCCCCGCATGTAGCCAAGGGAATAAAACACCGCCAGCATCCAGAGAAAAGAGGCAGCCAAGGCAAAAATCATGGAAAAGGCGTCAACCCGCAAGGTTATGGAAAGCCCCGGCAGGAGCTGAAACAGCTGACAGACAATGGTTTTGCCATCGCCCATGGGTGCCGGGGCAACGGTGGTAATCATCGAGGCGATAATGCCAAACATGGTCACCGCCGCGACAAAAGACCATGTTTCCCTGACATTGGGCTTGCGACCGGACATCATCACCAGAACTGACCCGGCCAGGGCCGTGAGTATGGCGAGCAACGGTTTTACGGAAACGATTGTATCCATCATTTATTCCTTTCTAAGCCGTTGTTCATAAAACAACCTTGACTTGAAAATGACGCGAACGGCATAAAGGGCTGTAACTGAATAAACTGAAAAGCACATTTTATCCATTAACAGCCCCTAACCTTGCAGATCCGTGACATCTTCAGTGTCGATGGATTTGTAGTTCCGGTAGACGGCAATGATTATACTCAAAGCAATGGCCACCTCGGCAGCGGCAATGGCCATGATAAACAGGGTGAAGATCTGGCCAACCGTGGGATCTGGAGCCAGAAAATGGTTAAAAGCCATGAAGTTAAGAGAAGCCCCGCTCAAAATCAGTTCCGCCGAAATCAACATGCCGATGAAGTTCTGACGCTGCACCAGACCGTAGATGCCAATACCAAAAAGCAGGGCAGCGATAACCAGATAGGTGTGCAGACTGTTGCTGAGTAGAAGAATATCCATCATTTATCCCTCCCCTGCCGGGCCAGGACCAGCGAACCAACCACCGCCACCAGCAAGACCACAGAAATCAACTCAAAGCTCATGCTGTAGGTGGTAAGCAGTGACTGACCAAGATTTGCAACCGTCCCCCAGTTCTCCACATAAAAAATGGAAGAATGCCATTCAGTTTTTAAAGCCAGACCCGCCAACCCCCAGACCAAAAGACCACTGACCAGAAAAGCCAGGGGACCGACCAACACGTTGTGTCGGCTCACCTTATTTACCTCCGAAGATCCAGCCAGCATAACGGCAAAGATAATGGTGACACAGACACCGCCCACATAGATAAGAATCTGCATCAGGGCGACAAAGGGACTGTTGAGATAGTAGTAGAATCCGGCTATCCCAAGAAAGCAGAGGGCCAGCCCGGCCACACTGCGGATCAGGCTACGGGCGTTGGTGGCAATCAGGGCTCCAGCCAGGGTCAGCCCGATAAAACCGAGAAACAAGAGGCCGGAAAGGCCTTCTGCCGTGAACAGGGAGATCATCAGTTCTTTGCCTCCAGACGATTTTTGCACCCAAAGGGCATAAGTTTCGTTTGAGCAGGCAAGCTGCTCAACTCAGCTTTAAGATCAAAGATATACGCTTCCTTGCTGAGGCCAGCGAGATTATAATCCTTGGAAAAGGTGATTGCCTTGGGCGTACAGCTTTCGACACAGAGCCCGCACAGGCTGCATCTGGTAAAATCGAGGGTATACTCGGTCAGCACCTTCCCTTGCACTCCTTCACGCTTTTCACCATTCACTGTGATGCAATGCGAAGGACAGGCCTTCTGACACATACCGCAGACGATGCACCTTGTCTCACCGGTTTCCTCATCCTTCACCAATTCTATATGGCCCCGAAAACGCGGGGCCATAGGCAGGGTCTGGTACGGATACTGCACCGTCACCACCGGCTGAAAAAAATACCTGATGGTAATCCCTAAGCCGACAAACAAGCTCCAGGTCCCGCTGATAACCTCTTTGAGATAGTCAATCATGGCTAAAAAACCTTCAACATGGCGCTGGTGAGAATCAGGTTAACAAAGGAGATCGGGATCAGAATCTTCCAGGAAAGATTGAGCAACCCGTAAAAGGTGGTGCGGGGAAAGGTCCAGCGGATCCAGATAACGGTGAAAATAATAAAATACATTTTCAGAAGAAACCAAATCACGCTCGAGGCCCCGAAAAATGGAATCGTATCCGGGAACGGACTGTGCCAGCCACCCAGGAAAAGGATGGTGGCCACACAGGCCCCGATAACGATATTAGCATACTCGCCCATAAAAAAGACGCCGAAGCCCATCCCAGAGTATTCGGTAAAGGCCCCGGCGACCAACTCGCTCTCTGCCTCAGACATGTCAAAAGGTGCTCGGTTGGTCTCTGCCAGCATACAGACAAAGAAGATCAGAAAGGCCACCGGCATCAGGGGGCTGGCGGCAAGGTTAAGGATATTCCAGTGCCAGAAACCGCCCATCTGCAAGCCAACGATCTCGGTGAGATTCATGGTACCGCTGACCATAACCAAGGTAACCACTATGACCAGCATGGGAATCTCGTAAGCCACGTTCTGTGAAAAGGCACGACCAGCGGAGATAACCGCATACTTGTTGCGCGAACCCCAAGCGCCAAGGAGAAGCCCGAGGAAATTCACCGAGGCAAAGGCAGAGATCACCAGCAGGCCGAGATCAAGATTCCTCGCCACCAAGGTTTCACTGAAAGGAATGGTCACGAAACTCATGATCGCCGGAACCATGACCAGGATCGGGGCGATCTTGAACAATACTGGATCAACCCCGGCCGGAACAATAAGCTGCTTGGTCATCAGCTTGATGCCGTCAACCAGAGGCTGGAGCAAGCCAAAGGGGCCTACTTCCTTGGGGCCGATCCGCCGCTGGATATGGGCGGCCTCTTTCCGTTCCAGCCAGACCAGGTAGGCGGCGTTAAAGGAGGCGAAGGCGATTACTCCCACCAGGAAGGCCAGCAACCTTATTATTTCAGGATCCAAAGTCATAACGAAGCTCCTTGGGAACTACCATAATCAAACACAACCACCGCAACATAAAACTGTTCAGCAGTGCCGCAGA
>DOZO01000018.1:0-11896 GCA_003517965.1 Desulfobulbaceae bacterium | reverse complement strand
GATGTGGTGCTGCTGAACAGTTTCACTCCTTACCTGTCTATCTCGGGAATAACCAGATCCAGACTTCCCATCAAAGCAAGGACATCAGGTAGCAACATGCCCCGACAGGCCTCGCCAAAAAGACTCAAATTAGAAAAGGTTGGAGAACGAAGTTTCAACCGGTACGGGGTGTTGCTCCCGTCGCTGATCACCCGTACGCCAAATGAGCCGCGCGCCGTTTCCACGGCATGGTAATAATCGCCCTTAGCTGGTTTAAGGATTTTAGGGACCTTCTCCGCCATGACCGGACCTTCGGGCAGCTTATCGAGTGCCTGTTCCACGATACGCAAACTCTGCTCCATCTCGTCCATCCGCACCATGTAGCGGGCCATAGAATCGCCCTGCTCGTACACCGGCACCTCAAAATCAAATTCCGGGTAGACGGAATACGGCTCGTGCTTGCGCACATCAAAGTTGATGCCGGAGCCCCGGCAAACCGGACCGGTCGCCCCGTATTTTCGGCACATCTCCGCAGAAATCGGTCCGACCTCCTGGAGTCGTTTCATCAAGATGATGTTCTTCGTGACCAGATTATGGTACATGGGCATCCGTCCGCGCAACCGTTTAATAAATGCCCTCGTTCCGGTAACAAAATTATCATCAATGTCGTTGTACACTCCACCAAAGCGAAAATAGCAATAGGTTAGGCGTGAACCGGTCACCGATTCCAACAGGTCAAGAATATGTTCTCTGTCATCAAAGGCATAGAGGAGCGGTGAAAACCCGCCCAGATCAAGGATAAAGGCGCCAAACCAGAGGAGATGACTGGAAACCCTGTTCAATTCAGCGGTGATCACCCGCAGGTATTCAGCCCGCTCCGGCACCTCAATACTTGCAGCCCGTTCCACCACCGAGACATAGCCATGGTTGTAAGCTAAAGCATGAAGATAGTCAATCCGCCCGGTATTAGGCAAAAACTGGGCCCAGGTTCGATTCTCCCCCATCTTCTCGTGCATCCGGTGGATGTAGCCCAGAACCGGCTCCGCCTCGACGATGTACTCGCCGTCCATGGTCAGCTTTACCCGCAAAACCCCATGCGTGGCAGGATGCTGCGGGCCAAGGTTTAAGACAAAGGTTTCATTGGCTTGACTTTGGGCAAAGGTACTCATGAGCGGAAATCCTTCAGCAGGGGATGAAAATCAGCATCTTCCGGCAACAGCAACGGCACAAGATAGGGATGTCCGACAAAGATAATCCCGAAAAAATCATGGGTTTCCCGCTCATGCCAGTTCGCCCCTGGATAGATCGACGAAATAGTGGCAATCTCGGGTTTGCTGCGGGGGAGCCGGGCTCTGATCGTCACCCGGCAAAGCCCCTCGTAATGATTAAAGTCATACACCACCTCAAGCGCATCTTCAGGGATCTCGCCCTGTTCTGCTGGCTGCGAGACGAGGGGTGGTGCTTCTCCTGCGGCCGCCTCGGCCTCGGGCTGGGCCTTTGCCTCTGCCGCCACCTTTGCCTCTGCCTCTTTCCGCAAAGCCGCCTGTTCACCCAGCCAGTCCACCCCGGTGATGGCCTCGATGAAAAATCCTTCCGCATCAAGCACCGACACTGCGGCAACAAGCAGATGAGGGGCAACCTGCACATCCAGAGCAAACCCTTTGCGGGCATACTCCGCTTCGCTTACCATTTCAACCCCAATGACGGTAAGTTTTTCCTTGATCGCGGCACAATTCATGATCAACCGACCTCCACTCTTGGCCATCTGCGGGACCCCGTCACCTTTTCTTCAAGCTCTAAAATCCCCTCAATCAAAGCCTCCGGTCGTGGCGGGCAGCCGGGAATAAAGACGTCCACCGGAAACAACTTATCCGCGCCTTCTACAATGCCGTACTGGCCTTCAAACACAAACGGCCCGCCAGAGATGGCGCAGTTACCCATGGCAATGACCCATTTTGGTTCGGGCATCTGGTCGTAGAGGGTTTCCACGGCTGGGGCCATCTTTTTGCTGATGGTGCCAGCTACAATCATCACGTCGCACTGGCGGGGGGAAGGCCGGAACACCTCGGCCCCGAATCGGGCCAAATCAAAGCGGGAGGCGCCAGTGGCCATCATCTCAATGGCGCAACAGGCAAGACCAAAGGTCATGGGCCAGAGAGAATTGGCGCGCCCTAAGGCAAGCAACTTATCAAGCTGAGCAAACTGAACTATCGCGGGCTGTATGTTTTGCGTTCCCACTTAAACACTCCCTTTTTCCAGGCATAAATGATTATCAAGGACAGGATTGAAACAAAGAGCAGGATCTCGACAAAGGCATACAGATCGCCAACCAGCGTCTGCGACCTGTAAACGAGCGCCACTGGAAACAAGAAGAGGATATCCACGGCAAAGGCCACAAACATCAGGGCATAGAGATAATAAACGATGCCGAAACGGATCCAGGCGTCGCCAATGGGCTCCATGCCGCATTCGATAAGCTGCTTTGTTTTTCCTTGAGTGTGTCGGGTGGATCGGGGAGCAAGAAAGAAAGAGATAATAAATGGACCAACCGCAAAGCCCAGTCCGCCAAGGAAAAAGGCCGCCACATAGAGAAGATCAAGAGTTGCCTGCTGTTCCACGACGGTATGCTCCTTATGTTAAAGCGCATGAATACATATGAATTATTCTGGATCAGCGCTGACCAAAGGTCAGAAATAAACCAAAATCAAGACAAGTAGTCAAGGTATAAATACCAAGATCACAACTGCTATTCCGCTCGTTTTTTCAACATCCAGCAGAGGCCAGTTCAACTCAGCAGCTCAAGAAGCCGTTGATGAATATTGTCGAACCCACCATTAGACATGATGACCACCACGTCACCTTCACGAAGGCTGCCATCAAGATAAGAAAGAACCTCTTCGGTTGTCGAAAAATACCCAGCTCCCAAACCACGGCTTACCAGATCCTCAACCAGTAACCGGGAGGAAAAGCGTTCGGCGTCCGGAACATTGGCAAGGGGGGCAGGATCGCGCACTAAAACCTCCGCCGCGGCATCAAAGGCAGAGGCATAGGCCTCCTGAAAAACCTTGCGTCGGCTGGAGTTGGTCCGAGGCTCAAAAACTGCTACCAGACGGTGCCCGGCATAGGCAGCCGCCAGAGCGGCCAAAGTTTCCCGAACTGCGGTGGGATGGTGGGCAAAATCGTCGATCACCGTCACCCCGCGTACCACTCCCCTAACCTCCTGCCGCCGCCGCACCCCCTGAAATTTTCGCAAACCTATGGCAACATCCTGCTGAGCAAAGCCCAGAATATCCAGCACTGCGATCACGGCCAGAGCATTCAAGGCATTGTGTCGGCCAGGCAGGACATTTTCATAACCGCCAAAAGGAAAGCCGTTTTTGCTGACCTGAAAGGAGGTGGATTCCGGGCGAATACACAAATCAGTCACCCGCCAGTCGCAACCCTCGGCACACCCGTAGCCAACCACCGTGCACCCTGCCCCCTGACAAACCTCACGAACCACCGGATCATCCCAACAGGCCACCAGAAACCCATCCGCAGGCATGCTGGCGACGAGCTTGGCAAAGGAGGCCTTTATGGCCGAAAGATCGGCATAGATATCGGCGTGGTCAAACTCGATACTAGTCAGGATGGCAATCTGGGGCCGGTAATGGAGAAACTTCGGCCCCTTGTCGAAAAAGGCCGTGTCGTATTCATCGCCTTCGGCGACAAAATATTTTCCCTCCGCCACATTGAAGTTGCGGCCAAAGGCCTGTACCAGACCACCAATCATGAAACTCGGTTCCGCCCCGATCTCACGCAGCAGACTGGCCATAAGAGATGAAGTCGTGGTCTTGCCATGGGTTCCGGCCACAACCAGAGAGATCTTGTCGCGGATAAAAAAATGACTCAAAGCTTGAGGAAAGGAGGCATACGGGATGCCCAGCTCAGCCAGAGCCAGGGCTTCCGGGTTTTCCCGTCTAATGACATTACCGACCACCACCAGATCAGGACGCGGCTCAAGGTTGTTCGGGGAATAACCGGACTGCACCGCAATACCCAACCCGGCCAGAAAATCACTCATGGGAGGATAAACCTGCTGGTCAGAACCAGTTACAGTAAATCCTGCGCTTTTAAGCATACCGGCCAAGGCGCCAACCCCGGTGCCGCAGATGCCCATAAGATGAATATGTTTGATATACTCAGGAATGCGATTGAGAAGCGGATCAAGGCCCACTGGAGAAATGACCACAATCAGGACCTGACGGTGTCCCGCACCGACTGATAGATGGCCCGAAACATCTCGTCAAAATTAGCCGGCGCAAGCCGACCCACCTCGATGAACTTCACCACGATCTCCTTGGACACCTTCAAAATGGCATCCTCAGAAACAGGCTTCAAAACTGACTCGGGTATTTTAACTGAATGAGTCATACAATTCTCGGAGGGAAAGAAATACTAAGAAAAAACCTCTGCCATACACGAAGAAGGCCAATTCTTAAGGTTGGCAGAGGCTGACCTGTTGAGAAAAACCGGTTAAGCCCTCCCCAAAGGTGCGTTTGCAGGAAAAATGGTGGAGCTAAGCGGGATCGAACCGCTGACCTCTTGAATGCCATTCAAGCGCTCTCCCAGCTGAGCTATAGCCCCACATTATACTGAAGCATCAGGCAACGACAATCCACCAGACACGCTGGTTCAAATACCATTCACCATATGGCATGTCAAGCGTTTTTTCCAGGACAAATCAGTCACAAAACCGCATGCTGATATCCATCGCCCTGGCTGAATGGGTGAGCGCCCCCACCGAAATAAGATCAACTCCGGTTTCGGCAATCTCCCGGACATTGGCCAGATTAACCCCGCCAGAGGCCTCCACCAGGGCCCGGCCAGCAATCAGGCTCACGGCCTGGCGCATCAGAGCAGGAGCCATGTTATCAAGCATAATAATGTCTACCCCACAGGCCAGGCATTCCGCAACCTGAGCAAGATTTTCAGTCTCAACCTCGATCTTCAAGGTATGCGGCGCCTTGTCCCGCAGGATTTTTACCGCCTGGGTAATAGACCCACAAGCCGCGATATGGTTATCCTTAAGCAGGATGCCATCGGCCAGACTGAAACGATGATTATAGCCCCCACCAACCCGGACCGCGTATTTTTCCAAGGCCCTTAAACCAGGCGTAGTCTTGCGGGTGTCGATGATCCTGACTGGCAGCCCTTCGACCGCCTGCACAAAATCAGCGGTCAGGGTAGCAATGCCGGAGAGGCGTTGCGCCAGATTCAGGGCCACCCGTTCGGCAGCAAGCAGGTCACGCACCGACCCCTGGGCGGAAAAAATGCGTTCGCCTGAGCAGACCGATTCGCCATCTTTTTTCAGTGACGTACAGATAACGTGTGGATTGCACGTGGTAAAAACCAGGGGGGCGATCTCATCTAATCCGGCCACCACGAAATCTTCCTTGGCGATAAATACGGCCTGCCCTTTCTGCTGGGCCAGAAACACCGAATCGGTGGTAATATCGCCCTGGCCAATATCCTCCTCAAGAAAGCGTTGCAACTGTCTTGCCACCTTTATATCCATAAAATCCTCTTTTGCCGGAGCGCCATTTTTTTTTGCATTGTGTAAGCCTCTTGATATCTGCCCCGCACGCCCCATGTCAAGAAGAAACGCCGCTATCAGGATGAAGCAATGTTTGCTGGCAAATTGCCCATCCCTATGGTACAAAATGATGTTGCTTAACTAAGCCAATGACTTCGGGAGGTTGGATGCAGGGTTTTTCCGCGCTCAATATTTTTCTGCTGGTCCTTGGCGGGAGCTTAGCCGGGTTTATCAATACCCTGGCTGGCGGCGGTTCTTTTCTCACCATCCCCTTGCTTATCTTCATGGGCCTGCCGCCCACCGTGGCCAACGCTACCAACCGCCTTGGCGTCTTTATGCAAAGCCTCACCGCGACTAAGCAGCTGCACAGCCATGGGGTATTCCCGGTTCGTTTCAGTCTAATTATCGCCATGCCCGCAGTGCTTGGCAGTGTGCTGGGCGCTTACGCCGCCTTGATCATCAGCGAGGCGGCCTTCAAAAGGTATCTGGCTGTTTTTATGATCCTCATGACCCTGACCACCTTTCTCAGGCCAGCCACCCTGCTTCCCCAACCGATAGGCAATTACAGCTTTCGGCGCTGGGCCTTGCTTTGGCTACTTTTTTTCGGCATCGGTATTTATGGCGGCTTCATTCAAGCTGGCGTGGGCTTTCTAATTATTGCCGCGATGACCATAACCGGTTACGATCTGGTGGCAGGCACAGCCACCAAGAGTTTTATCATCTTCCTCCTCACCTGCGTTTCTCTGGCGATTTTCTGGGTGAGCGGCAAGGTGCAGGTAGTGCCAGGATTAGCTCTGGGAGCGGGAAGCATGTTGGGCGCTTTCATCGGCGCTCACGTCACCGTCACTAAGGGAAATGCCTTTATCCAGAAATTTGTGGTGGCCATGGTTATCCTTTCCGCTATCCTGCTCCTGGTAAAATAGCCATGTTCACCTTTCTTCATGCCGCTGACATCCATCTCGACAGCCCCTTGCGCGGCCTGGAAGGCTACGCCGATGCACCAGTGGCCCAACTTCGTCAGGCGACAAGAAGAGCCTTTGACAACCTGATCGCGCTGGCCATTGAAGAACGGGTTTCCTTTATCCTTCTGGCTGGCGATCTCTACGATGGAGATTGGAAGGATTACCATACCGGCCTCTTCTTCATTGAGCGGCTTTCCCGGCTACGCAAGGAGAATATCCAGGTATTTCTGGCCTCAGGCAACCATGACGCGGCAAGCCAGATCACCAAGGCCCTGCGCCTGCCCGACAATGTCCACCTCTTTTCCAGCAAACAACCAGAAACCAAAACCATCGAGTCGCTCGGAGTTGCGGTGCATGGCCAAGGCTACCACACCAGGAGTCTGGCCGAGAATATCGCCCGCAATTATCCCCAGGCCCTCCCGCATTATCTGAACATCGGCCTGCTTCACACCTCGCTTACCGGCAGGCAAGACCATGAGCCCTATGCCCCCTGCTCCCTCGACGATCTCATGGCCCGAGGCTACGATTACTGGGCACTTGGCCACATCCACCAGCGCGAAGAGGTGAGCCGGTTTCCCTGGATCGTCTTCCCCGGCAATATTCAGGGCCGACATATCCATGAGACCGGCGGCAAAGGGGCTACCCTGGTGCGGGTGGAGGAGGGACGCATCGCCGCGGTCGAACATCGTGATCTTGATGTGCTGCGCTGGGCCTTGTGCCAGGTTGATCTCACAGCCTGCTCCTCGGTTGATCTGGCTATTGATGCGATTCGGCAGGCGATGGAGGAACAACAGGCCTGTGCCGACGGCAGACCCCTGGCGCTCCGTCTGCAACTGACTGGCAAGTGCCCGATCCATGCCGAACTCCACCGGAAATCTGTAACCCTGACTGAAGAATTCCGCGCTCTTGCTGTGGGACTCGGTGAGATGTGGCTGGAAAAGGTGGTGTTCACCACCCAACGACCCGTGCCGCTTGCCGAAAGCCTCGGAGCAGAAACACCCATGGCAGATCTACTGCAAGCCATTGACCGCCTGGATTTACAGCCAGCGGCACTTATGGAACTGGTGCCGGAGATCAGGGCTCTCCAAAGCAAATTGCCGCCGGAGCTTCTGCATGACGGCGGGCTTATCCCCACATCCCAGGACTGGACAAGCTCCCTCGGCGAAGAGGTCAAGGAAATGCTCATTGCCAGACTGCTGAGCCAGGGGGAAAGCCGGTGAGGATTACCAGACTTGCACTAAAAGCCTTTGGCCCGTTCACCGAGCGCACCCTGCACCTGGGCCCTGGCCTCCATATCATCCATGGCCCCAACGAGGCCGGAAAAAGCAGCACCCTCAGAGCGCTCAAAGCCTGGCTCTTCGGTTTTCCCGAAAGAACCCACGATAACTTCCTCCATGCCAACGAGCAGTTGTTGGTGGGCGGCTGCCTGCAGGCGGAAGATGGCCGGGAGCTTGCCTTTAGTCGGCGCAAGAAACGAAAGGCGGATATTCTTGACCAGGACGGCAACCCCCTGACGGCAGAGACGCTTGCCGCCTTTCTGCCCATTAGCGAACAGACGATTTTTGAATCTCTTTATGGCTTAAGCCACGAAGATCTTATCCGGGGCGGGGAGGATATTCTGGCCCAGAAGGGCGAGGTTGGCCAGGCACTGTTTTCCGCCGGAAGCGGAGTTTCTTCCCTGCGCGGGGTTCTTGCCGGACTGGAGAGCGAGGCCGAGTCCCTGTTCAAGGCGCGTGGGGCAAAACAGGAAATCAATGAAGCCCTGGCCGCCTACAAGGAAACGCAGATAACCATGCGGGAGGCCTCCCTTTCCAGCCGGGACTGGCATGAACTCAACAATGGCTTGACTGAGGCACAGGAAGCCCTGCGCTCAATCGAGGAGCAACAGAGAGAAAAAGATCGACATCGGCGGCAACTGGAACGCCTCCAGCAACTGCTCCCCCAGATAGCCTTGCGCAATGCACTCCGGCAGCAACTTGCCGAGTTGGGCAAGATTATAGAGGTGCCGGATGATTTACCCGCCCGTCGTCTCAACGTAGAAAGAGCACTCCATACCCTGACGCGCCGGGAGAATGACCTGGCCGGAAAACTGACCCAGCGCGAGAAAATGGCCACGGTTTCCCCCTATCAGGCGGTGCTTGAAGCGGAGGCCGCCATTGAAGACCTGCACCAGCGCCTGGGCGGCTACAACAAGGCCAGGGATGACCAGCCCAATCTCGAAGGAATGCGGATCAGCTGCAAGCGGGAAGCGGCAGATTTTTTGAAGATGGTACGCCAGGATATCTCCCTGGAACAGGTAGAGGCACTTCGTCCTGTCCTCGGACGTAAAAAAATCATCGGGGAGCTGGCTACCCGGCATAAAGGCTTGCAACAGGGCCTTACCCAAAGCGAAAAAGACCTGCGGGAGATCCAGCGGGAGATCACTATAATCGACGGGGAGCTCGCCCGGCTGCCCCAGACAAAAGATGCCGCTGGCTTGAATCAGGCCTGCCGCCTTGCCAGAAAGGCCGGGGCCATTGATGATGATCTGACTGTCAGGGCGCGGTTGACAGAAAATAAAAAACGTGACTGCCTTACCGCCCTGGACAGGCTCACCCTTTGCTCCGGTGGGCTTGAACAGTTTCTCTCCCTGCGCCTGCCTCTGCTCGAAATGGTACGAGAATACGAGACCGCCTTTAAGTCCCATGATGAACGCCATCGGGATACCAACAATGAAAAGGCCCGTCTGCACAAGGAATTGAACGAGGCGCAAAGCCGCCTCCGGCAGCTTGAAACCTACGGGAACACCCCAACCGAAGAAGAACTTGTTTTAATCCGCGGCCAGCGTGATCTTGGCTGGGAGCTTATCCGCCGTCAGTGGCTGAAGGGCGAAGATCTCGTCGAAGAAACGGCCACCTTCGCACATGATCTTCCCCTGCCCGAGGCCTATGAAAATAAGGTAGCCATAGCGGATACGGTGGCGGATCGTCTCCGGCACGAAGCTGACCGGGTTCAGGCCTTCGTGACCCTGCGTACCGAGCTGCAAAGCCTGAACGCAGAGCTTGCCGAACTGGCAAAGAAAGAAACCGACAACGATCTTGCCTTTACCTCCCTTCAGGCGAAATGGCACACCCTTTGGGAGCCTTGCACAATTATCCCCCTGTCCCCGACCGTAATGTTGACCTGGCTCGGAGAAGCCGCCGCACTGAGGCGTAGCGCGGATGAACTTCAAGCCAATGAGCATGAGCTGAGCAGAAAAATTACTGAACGGCAGGAACTAAGGATTGCCTTATCCAGAGAGCTTGCGGCGCTTTCCGCAGAAAGCCCCACCAAAACCGATGAGCTTGAGCCCCTTATTCTGCAAGGGGAGGCACTCATTACGCAGCTTACGGCCCTTGAGGACAAGCGTAGCCGACTTGTTGAAAAAAAGGCCGCTCTTTTAAAAAACTCCGCTATGGTTGAAGGAAGAAAGACTGATTTTATCCACGACCTGCTGGCCTGGCGCCAGGAGTGGCAGGAGGTGCTTGCCGATCTTGGGGGCGACCGGGAGATCCACCCCGCCGAGGCCGGGGATCTTCTGGACAATCTGCACAGCTGTTTTGCCAAACTGAAAGAGACCGATGATCTGCGCAAACGCATCGATGGCATCATCCGCGACACCCAACGCTTCGAGGAGAATGCCCTGGCCTTGGCTGAAATAATTTCACCCGCCCGCATGGGCCAATCGGCAGGCGAGATCGTGGCGCAGCTCAAGACCCTGCTAAATCTTGCCAGGACTGATAAGACCCTGCGGGAAGGGTGTCTCAAAAAAGAGAAAGAAGAAGCAAATGAAGCACTCCTCCTGAGCACGGAAAGAAAAGATCTGGAGTATGAGCTTGCGGAACTCTGTCGCCTGGCTGGCAATGTTTTGCCAGAGGAACTGGAAGCGGCGGAGAAGCGCTCTACTCAATCTATAAGCTTGGTCATGAGCCTTGCGCAAACCGAGAAAAATCTGCTTGAGGGAGCAGACGGTCTGCCTCTTGCCGAACTGGAGTCCCAGGCAGCAAAGATCAACCCGGATGAACTACCTGGAGAAATCGCCCGGCTTAGCAAAGGAATCGAACAGGAACTGACCCCGGAAAGCAAACGGCTCTCCGAACTCATCGGAGAAAAAAGAACCCGGCTCCGGCAGATGGATGGCAATGCCAGGGCTGCCGAGGCCGCCGAACAAGGGGCCCAGCTGATAGCCAGGATACGTCGACTGGCTGAGCGCTATATCCAACTCAAGGTGGCCGGCTACATCCTGACAAGCGAGATTGAACGGTTTCGCCGTGAAAATCAAACCCCGGTATTGGCCATCACCTCCAGATATTTCAGCGAACTCACCCTGGGTTCTTTTGCCGGCTTACTGACCGATGAAAATGAGCAGGGCGAACCGGTCTTAGTCGGGATTAGGCCAAACGGAGCCAGAGTTTTAGTGGCCCGGATGAGCTCTGGCACCAGGGATCAACTGTACCTTGCCCTGCGCCTGGCCTCGTTAGAGTGGCGTCTTGCCAGCCATGAGCCCATGCCTTTTATCCTTGATGATATCCTGGTGAACGCCGACGATGCCCGCTCCAAAGCAGCGCTAAAAATCTTGGGGGAACTGGCCGCCCGCACCCAGATCATCCTCTTTACCCATCACCGCAGGATCGTTGATGAAGCAAAACAGCTGGCCACGACCTCCGGGCTTCAGTTCCATGAATTAGGAACATAAAGCTGAGTTGAGCAGCTTGCCGGATTTTATGCCCTTCAGGGTGCAAACGAAACTTATACCCTCTGGGTGCAACAAAAACATCCATTTTTCAGGAACATTTATCCTGCCATGCATGTCCAACAAACATGCAAGAATTTAACCTTATCGTAATATCACACCCCATTCAAGAAGGAGGCTTCACCTCATGGCCGCAAAATCAGCGCAAGTTACAGCAGACAGTTTTAAAAAAGAAACCGTGCTTCTCATCGGCTTCAGCTGTCTGATCATCGGCTTTCTGGCGGGGATCATTTTCAGTATCTACAAGACTCCGGCAACCGGTGGGACAGGCAAAGTCGCCACAGAGCAGAGCGGTGAGCAGACCGGAAAACTCACCGCCGAACAGACCCAGCATCTGTTGCAGCTTGAGCGCGAGGTGCAAAATAACCCAGAAAACACCGAGGCCTGGACCAGCCTTGGGCATCTGTATTTTGATTCCCACCAAGCGGACAAGGCGATCAACGCCTACAACAAATCCCTGGCCCTGGCTCCTAATAATGCCGATGTGCTCACCGACCTTGGGGTCATGTACAGACAAGCGGGCAATCCACAGCAGGCCGTCGCTTCCTTTGACCGGGCGATGCAAGCAAATGACAAGCACGAAACCGCCCGGTTCAACAAGGGGATTGT
>DOZO01000008.1:10275-25469 GCA_003517965.1 Desulfobulbaceae bacterium | reverse complement strand
GCCCATAGCAACATGATCAAGAACGACAGCGGCTTGAGCGCGTCTCTTGAAAAACTGTCTTCCGGTCTGCGAATCAACCGGGCGTCGGATGACTCTGCCGGTCTGGCCATCGCTGACGCTCTGAAGTCCCAGTTCCTGGGGCTTGGGCAGGCGATACGGAACGCCAGTGACGGTATTTCCATGGTGCAGACCGCGGACGGCGCCTTGGACGAGTCGATCAAGATCGTCAACACCATCAAGACCAAGTCGATCCAGGCGGCCCAGGACGGGCAGACCACCGAATCCCGTAAGGCGATTCAGTCCGATATCAACAAGCTTCTGGAAGAGTTGGACATCATCGCCAAGAGCACGGCTTTTAACGGCCAGAAGCTGCTTTCCGGCAACTTTACCGACAGGAAGTTCCAGGTCGGCGCCTACTCCGGCGAAACCGTCAATATCTCCATCGGCTCGGCCGAATCAACCAAGGTCGGCCATGTCACCACCGGCAATCTTTCCTTGACCAATGCCACCGGCGGCACCGTGCAGCTTTCCATCTACAGCAACCTGCAGGCCAAATCTTTTACCCTGCAGGCCATTGACATTCAGGCCAACAACAGCGCCGAGAACGGTCTGGGCGCTCTGGCCGATGCCATTAATAAACTCTCCGACGTGTTGGGCGTTTCCGCCGCCGCGGTGGTTGAGTCAGAGAGCAGCGCGGCCGTGGCCGCCGGCACCACCGGTTCGGATTTCGCCATCAACGGCGTCTCCATCGGCGCGGTAACCGTAGTTGATAACGACGCGGACGGCGCCCTGGCCAAGGCGATCAACAATAAAACCGCCGACCATGGCGTGCTCGCCAGCGTGGGCGCCGACGGCACCCTGAAGCTGACCTCCACCGATGGCCGGGCCATCAGTGTAACCGGCGGCACCGGCGCACCACTGGCCGGTTCGCAGTTGTCCACCGTGGGCTATGTAAAATTGACCCAGACCGGCTCCAATGAGCTGTTGATTACCGATCTGGCCGGTGGCTCCGCCACCGATTTTACCACCAATCTTACGACCACCGGTGCTACTACCACCACCATTGATTCAACCTTGGCTGCCGGCACCACCATTGCGACAGCTTCCACCTTTGCTGCCGGGACCATCTTGGGTGGCGCTTTGACTGCGGCAATTAACAACGCAGCTACTATCACTACTACTCAGGATTCCCTGATTAAGGCTGGCTCTTCTCTTGGTGCCACAACCATTGAATCCGGTTCAATCTTGGGTGGTAAATTCACAACCTCCGCCGCTACATACAAAACGGTCGGCGCTGCTCTGCTGACCGCCGGCAGCACCCTGGCTGCCAGTTCCACCTTGGCCGCGGGTACGGTACTTACTCAGGATATCAAGGATTCGAATAATGATACCATCCTGGCCGGAACCGTATTGAATGCGGATACCACAACGGAAGCCAATGCAATAACTTTGAGTGCTGATATGGTCATCGCCCACGACAGCACACTCGCAGCCTCCAGCACTCTGGCTGTTGGTTCCTATTTCGGTAAGGATCTCACCACTGCAGCTGGTCCCGTTACCCTGAGTCAGGATATGACCCTGAAGTCAGGAAGTATTATCAACGATACCAGCCTTAACCTGCTTGCTGGGAGTTCTGTGGGCGCGGCTGTTACCACGGCTGCAGCCTATACCACCACCCAGGCCATGGCTCTTGAGTCCGGTTCCACCATTGCCACGGCCAGCGTCTTGGCCGCAGGATCCACCCTTGGCGGAAACGTGGTAACCAACGGTACTAAGACCGCTCAGAATGCGGTAAGTCTTGCTGCCGGGTCTATTCTTATTGACGCCACTACTCTGGCACAGGGCACAGTGTTGACCAATGACATGGTTGTGCTTGATGCCGCGTCAGCGGATGTTACGCTCTCTGCTGGAACCGTGCTGGAACGTGATTATGTTACGAATGGCAATCAGACCCTGGCTGAGGCAATGACCCTTGCCAAGGATTCTGTTATTCAGTCTGGTTCTACCCTGGCGGCCAATGCGGGTGGCGCATCGGGTACGAGTATATCCGACACCGCCACCAACAGGCTGTCCGATGTTAACGTTCTCACCCAGGAAGGCGCCCAGATCGCCATCGCGGTTGCCGACTCGGCCCTTAAGGATTTGGACAAGGTGCGTGGCGATCTTGGTTCCGTACAGAACCAGTTGACCTCCACCATCGCCAACCTCGCGGCAACCAAGGTTAACATCGCTTCCGCTGAATCCAGCATCCGCGACGTTGACTTTGCCGAGGAAGCGGCGAACTTCTCCAAGTTCCAGATCCTGACCCAGGCCAGCTCCTTTGCCATGGCCCAGGCCAACGCCAGCAGCCAGACCGTTTTGAGTCTGTTGCAGGGGTAAAAGGGATGAGGTAGGGGCACGGCATGCCGTGCCCCCGTCGGAGAAAGGCAAATAGCAAATAAACCTCAACAGGGGGCGGTGGCTGGAAACAGTTGCCCCCCCCTTTTTTTGAGAAAAAGCTCGATCATCACGTTTGACTTGATATCAAATATGATTTAAAGTGGAAGCATGCAAGTCAATTACAAGAGACAGTTTCAACAGTTTGTGAAAAAAGCGCACAGGCCTTTGCAGCTTGCTATTCTTGATGCAGTAGAGATAATCTGTGAAGATTCAATGGTCGGAGAAGCCAAGATCGGTGATCTTGTCGGGATCAGAGTGTACAAGTTTAAGTTTAACCGGCAGGAATATCTGCTGGCTTACCGACCGCAGACCCTGGTACGAACCAATAAGCCGGATCAAAACGAATTTTTGGGTATTGATTTTTACCAGGTTGGAACCCACGAAAATTTCTACGACACGCTTAAGCGTTATCTGCAAGAGGAATGAGACCATGAGTCAGGCAATGACGGCAGAGGATCTTTTGTCCGAGATAAAAGCAATGCCTTCGTCTGAAAGAGGCAGGTTTTTTGCCCTTTTGGGCATGAAACTTTTTCAGGATGAAAACTCAACGCACGAGCAAGTTTTCGGGCACTTGACAGATGCTGAATTTACGGCTCAAGAAGCGGCAGAGTATTTGGAGATTTCGATTGCCACCTTACGGCGCTATGTGCAAGGTGGGAAACTTCATCCGTGCAAGGTGGTGGGACGAAACCAGCTCTTTGCCGCTCGTGCACTGAGGGCGCTTAAACGATCTTTGCGGAACGTGAAAAGATGGTAAAACAAGGGACATTTCCCCAATTAAATTTCCGACAATCCTCTATCGCGTCTCAATCCCTCTCTCACGCAGATGCTCTTTCACCGCGCTGATCGGTACCTCCTGCCGGTGAAAAATCCCTGCCGCCAGGGCTGCTTCGGCTCCGGTTGCAGCAAAGACCTCGGAAAAATGCTCCACCTTGCCCGCGCCGCTTGAGGCGATGACCGGGATGGAAACCGCCTGCCGTACCTGGTTGATCAGTTCGAGGTCAAAGCCCGAATTGGTGCCGTCCCTGTCGATGCAGTTTAAGAGAATCTCCCCGGCTCCCAAGGCCTCGCAGGAGGTGGCCAGCTCGATTACGTCTATCTCGCGGCCTTCCCTTCCTCCCTTTATTGTGCACTGGTACCAAGCATACTCTTCGCCGTTTGGCCCGGGTAATCTGGTTTTTATGGTGTGACGCTGGGTGTCTTGTGGCGATTTAACATAGACCAGGCGAGGGTCGATGGAGATCACTACCGCCTGGTTGCCGTACACCGCCGAGATCTGTTCGATGGAGCTGGCCCCGGATTTTATGCCGGTCTTCAGGTACTCTTCCGCAATGAGTACCGCATCGCTGCCGATGGAGATCTTGTCTGCCCCGGAGCGGAAATATTCCGCGGCTACGTCGAGAGCTGAGTAATGCTTTCCAGCGGAGTCGGTAAATTCACGGATGCCTCCGCCGATGGTGAGCGGCACGAAGACCTGTTCGGAGGTGCGTTGCAGCACCTCAAGCATGGGCTGGTCCTTCATGGGGAAGTCACGAAAGCCGGTGATGTTTAGAAAGGTTATCTCGTCGGCACCTTCTTCGTAGTAGCGCCGGGCCAGCTCTACCGGCTGGCCGAGGTTTCTCACCTCGCCCTGGTCGCGGACATCGTACTGGTCGCCCTTGGTCACCACCAAATCGCCGTTGTCGTTGCTGCGCACATCGAGGCAGGCGATAATTCGTTTGGCGATCTGGGTTTCGCTTGGGGAGACCTTGAGATTGATGGGGCTGGTTATCGCGGCAAGGTCAGGGGCTGTAAGAAAGTTTTTAAGAATCATCAGTCCGGCCGCGCCGCTTTTTTCCGGATGGAACTGGCAGGCCGTCACCTTGCCCTTCTGCACCGCGCTGATGAATTCCTCGCCGTAGTTGGTGGTGGTCAGCACCCAGTCCTCATTGCCGGCCTCAATGGTGGCCCGGTAGGAGTGGACAAAATAGAGTTTTTCCGTATTGAATCCGGCAAGAAGTTGGGAGGGCTTGCGGATTATGACACCGTTCCAGCCGATCTGCGGCACCGCAAGGGTTTTGTTGGTAAATCTCCTGACCTGACCCTTGATGATCCCCAGTCCAGCCACGCCCAAAGCCTCATCGCTGCCTTCGAAAAGGGTTTGCAGGCCAAGGCAGATGCCTAAGAATGGGCGGTCGGCCCGGAGGTATGCCAGCAGGGGCTCGACAAAGCCGTATTGGTGCAGACGCTGCATGGCGCTGCCAAAGCTGCCGACCCCAGGGAAAATCAGTTTTTCCGCAGTCAGGATATCCGCCGGGGTTTTCGCGTCCGTGACGGTGAAGCCGAGTTTTTTGATGGCGTTGCGGACGCTGCGAACATTGCCCGCCCCGTAGTCTAAAAGTGTTATGTCCATAGTTGTTCCTGAAAAAAGCGGGGATGCGTTCCCCGAAAGCGAAGATGAAAGGTGCTATATTAGACGATTAACGAGGGGTGGACAATGGAGAATTTTCCTCTTGATGTCTGTGCGTAAAGCTGTTCGTAAAGCTTGCCATAATGAAATGAAAAAGGCATGATACATCTATGCGGTGTGCCGCGGTAGAGCATTGAAGGACGCAGGGCCCGGCGTACATGTAACCTCAACCATCAGGAGTGCCAATCATGAGTAAGAGTCAGGATACCAAAAAAGCAGTCAAGAAGGAACCGGCTAAGAGCATGAAAGAAAAGAAAGCGGCCAAACAGGCCAAAAAAGGTGAGAAGTCAAAGTTCAAACCGCAATAATATGTAGGGGCACGGCATGCCGTGCCCTGCTGACGCAGCGGTTAAGGCCGGATTTCCTGCTTGAGCAGGCAGCAGGAAATCCGGTGCCTTGGCTTGCCATCTGGTCTGTATTCGATGTTGCCTGGTTGCAGAAGTTTGTTCATCACGCAGCCCTCGGGGATATTGAGCGAAAAAAGCCTTTTTTCGTTGAACCCCTGGTTTTCCACAAGGCAATTGTCTTCAATGCGGAAGGTGTGGAGAGGAAAATCTTCGCACAGCGGGCAGAGGTAGACTCGGCCATTGGGGAAGATGAAGTAGTTCTCCGCCACCTTGCCCGCGCAGAGGAATTCCTCTCCCGGTTCTAAAAAAACCTTGGGATAAATTACATCTATCCCCCGTTGTGCCGCCTCCTTGGCTACTTCTGGAATTACGGCCAGCCATTCTTCCGGGGTAACCTGCAGGCTGGTCTCCTGTTTGTTGGCCGATTTGCCGCGCAGACCGATAACCTGGATGAAAAATCGTTTGCAGCCCAGGTGGGCAAGCAGCTCCGGCATTGCCGGGAGCTGCTCGATATTCAGGCGGCTTACCGTGTAGATCACGCTCACCTCAAAGCCCAGGGCAATGGCCTTTTGCAGATTGGCGGTGCAAGTGGCAAACACCCCAACCCCCCGCAGGGCATCGTTGATCTCCGGATTCGGTCCATCCAGACTGAAACTGAGTACCGCCTCGTCTGGTTTTAGCCGGTTGAGCAGGTCGTGATGCAGGTAGCCGTTTGAGTCCACGGTGATGGTTTTGTAGCCCAGAGTCCGGGCATGGCGGATGCCGTGGATCAGATCCGGGTGCAGGGTCGGTTCGCCGCCCAGGAAGATGACGTTGCTTTCTTTTTTGGGATCATAAAAAAGGGTAAGCCATTGTTCCATGGTTTCGCGGGAAACGGCGGCGGTTCCGTGTTGGGCAGGGTTGATGTAGCAATGCCGGCAGGAGAGATTGCAGGCGGTCAGTAGGTGAAAGAAGATGTTGCGTTCGTGTGGTTTGAAATGCAGGGTCTTGGCGGTTGGCTGGTTCATGGCATTGGCGATTCAGGGTTGGGCCAGGGTGTATTCTGCCAGCAGGCTGCCCTGCCAGTAGTTGTTTTCCGGGCTGGTAAAAAAAGCCTTGAAAAGGGTGAGGCTTTCCTGACGTAAAATATTGGGCAGGATGCATATCTCAGACTCCATGGCCTGGTAGAGGGGGGTGAGGCCCATAAGCTGCAAGCCCGTGCCGCCACCCATGGCATCCTCGTAGGCATAGACAAAGTTGCGGATGCCGTTGAGTAGCAGGGTGCTGTAGCACATGAGGCAGGGTTCCATGGTAGAATAAATCGTGAGGCTCTGCCGCTCAATGTCCGGCCTGTGGGCCAGTAAATCCCTGAGGGCGACAATCTCGGCATGATCCAGCTCGTTGGCTGTCTCGCTCTGGCTGTTTGCGCGTCTGCCCATGGCTACCGGTTCGTTGCCTGCGACAATGACGGCGCCTACCGGAAATTCGTTGCTGGCCAGGGCCTGTTGCGCCTGTTGCAGGGCAAGGCGCATGAATGTCTCGTGATGCATAGGCAACCTTTATTGGTGAGAGGTGGTTTTGTATTACCAGTCTGCCCTTAAGCAGTCAAGCTGGAAAGCGGGAAGTAATCCACGCTGGGGGACGGCAGGGAGAGCTTGAAAAATGCGGCAAAATGGGGTAGTGAGTGCGGCTCAAGATCAAAAAAAAATCAAGGAGAAATAGATGAGCGTGGAAGAGCTGCAATGCATCCCCTATGCGCTGGCCAAAACGTTGGTCGGCGCGGTGATGGAAGAGGAACATCTTAAAGATTCCAACCGGCGAGTATTGACTGTATATGGCATAAACGATCAGGAGCTATGCTGGTTTGACGCCGAGGACATCCTCGTTGAGATGGCGGCCAGCGAGGGTGGGGTTCCCAAAAATGAAGATGAGATGAAGGCTAAGGCTGTTGAGCTTATCCTGCATCAGATTCCTGCTTGGGCGGTTGAAGATCTGATCGGCAAGGTGCGACCGGAAAAGAAATAGCTTCATTTAGCTGGAATATGTCCATGCCCCCACCTTTTATTATCCCCATTTTTATTGCCCATCAGGGCTGTCCCCAGCAATGTCTGTTCTGTAATCAACGCGGTATCACCGGGGCCTCTGAAGACATGGTCGGCCCTGGCGAGATTGAGGCGATCATCCGCGCTCAGTTGACCTGGCCGCGTCGTTATCCCACAGCCCCGGTGCAGGTGGCTTTTTATGGGGGCAGCTTCACCGGTTTGGCTATTGAGCGACAGCGGGAATTGCTCGGCGCGGTGCAGCCTTTTCTGGCTGCGGGTCAGGTTCAGGAAATAAGGCTTTCCACTCGCCCGGATTATGTAACCTCGGAAATCGCCTGCTTTTTGCGGGAACATGGGGTTGGGATCGTGGAGCTGGGCGCTCAGTCGCTGGATGATGGGGTTCTTGCCGCCAGTGGCCGTGGACATACGGCCGCTCAGGTGCGGACGGCGGTTGCCTGTCTTAAGGAAGCAGGAATGCAGGTCGGTCTTCAGCTCATGCTCGGCCTGCCAGGCGAGCGCACGGTCACGGCCCTGGCCAGCGCCCGTCAGGCGGCGGCGCTCAACCCGGATCTGATCCGGCTTTATCCCTGTCTGGTTATCGCAGGCAGTCCTCTGGCGGAATTATACCGGCAGGGGCAGTATCTGCCCCTTACCCTGTCGCAGGCCGTGATCTTGGCGGCTCGGCTTTGGTCAATTTTTCAGGAGCGTCTGATTCCGGTAGTGCGCATGGGCTTGCAGCCCTCGGCCGCGTTGGAAAAAACCTTGCTGGCCGGGCCATATCATCCGGCCTTTGGGGAGTTGGTTTTGTCCAGGATTTTTTTTAATAAGGTTCGCGCCTTGCTGGCGGGCCGTCAGCATCAGCAACCCCACTGTCTTTGTCTGGCTAAGGCGGACGAGTCTATCTATCGGGGAAGGGACAATGGCAATGTCAAACGGCTTGCGGCCTTGGGACTTCTCAATGGGGTGGAAACGGTGTTCAGCGCCAGCCAACCCCGGCAGACCGTGGTGTTGTGTGAAAAATGAGGTGTCAGGTCATCGTTTATGAGACTGGGGTTTCTTGCTGGAAAATGCCTGGCAATGAATGCCGGAGCTGGCAAACACCACCATGGATGGATACTGGAGAGATTTGAAATTCAAGGCCTTGCAGCCGTAAGGATGCGTCGGTTCATGAGTGATATAGAAATGGAGGCAGGCCAGGCAGTTTGGTCGCTCCGTGGTTGATGGCGGCATCTGTTGTTCCTTAGCAAACTGCCTGGGGACGGGTCTGCCGCGCCTCAGCTTCAAGGCCGCGCAGGAGAACGAAGCGGCCCAGCGGCGTTACCTGGCAGGGAAAACTGCCCACAAAAAGGGGGTTGTCACATAGCCCGCCGGAAAGATAGAGTCTGGCAGGCGAACCGGCAAAACGGTAGGCGTTGATGGCAATCCCCTTGACAAAGCGGGCCACTGCCTCGGTGACCGGCACCCCGGAGATCACCGCGTCAAAGATGTCGCTCATCCCCAGCACCCCACAGGTCACGTAAAAGGTTTGTCCCGGCACCTGCAGGCCAGTATAGTCCAGCTCGTAATACCGCTTTAGCAACTCGATGGTGAAGCCCATCGAGGCCCCGCATTCCGCATTCCAACCCATGTCTGCCAGCTTTCCGTTTTGGTATTTGATAAACTTGATGTCCCGGCTGCCGCAGTCGAGCAGCACATAATCCTTTTTTTCGATCATGGTCTCGCCGCCCTTGGCCAGGGCAATAAGCTCGTTGACATAGCGCGTGGCAAAACGCTTGCCATTGTGGCCGGTGGCGAGATCCACCCGCGTTTCTCTGGGCAGCTCATTGGTGGCTATGATGGTTGGCTCGGCCTCTGGGTTGGCAAGATCGAGAAATTTGCAGTAGGAGGTGCCGAAGTCGCCCAGGATCATGGTTTGACCCCGGAAAGTTCGAGAAAGGCCTGAACCTTGGCCCTGGCGCTGTTGGTGGTGTGCACATCCACATCCAGGTACAGGGCGTGGGGATGTTTCCTGGCCAGATACCGGGCCAGCGCGGTTTTGGCGCAAAAGGACTGGGCAAAAAAGACTGTTGGCACTTCGGGATTGAATTGGGCCTCCAGCTCGTGATCGGCCGGGGTCTTGTTTTCCATGCAGCGGGCCCATCCGTAGATATGGGTGGTCTCCGGGAAAAGTTCGAGAATAGAAAAATCTCTGGGCGGTACTCCCCAAAACCCGGCGGTAGGCGCGGATGGAGGCGGCTGATCATGATATAGGGCCGCAGATTTGACCCCGGCAGTGATGGCTATCATCCTGGTCAGGAGGGACAATTTGGCCTGACACAGGGGATTGCCATAGGCAGAGGCATCCATATTTTTGGCACAGATCACCGGGATGGGCAGGGCCTCGGCCAAAATCGTGGCGGTGTGCAAGGCGCAATCGCATTTTCCTGGCCCGGTGTCAACATAGATGGCGTCCAGCTCAAGATGCAGGGCATTGACCACGGCGGTGCGGAGAATGGCGCAATAGACCCGGGGCAGAAAGGGACTGGCGGTCTCGAGATCCTCATGCACCAGAGGCTCGTCCAGATCATGGATGACAAGGCTGTGTTCATTGGCAGTCCGGATCACGGCCAGGGGCGGAATGCCGATGATGCCAATCTTCTGGCAGCGGTTGAGCGTGGCGGCTAAGGGTGCGGGTTCGAAGGCCATATTGTCGGGAGGTTACTGGTTATGCCGTTTTAAAAGAAAGCAACCAAGCACGATGGTCAGAAGATGAACGGACCAGGAGGCGATGCCGGGTGGCAGGATGGCGGTTTTGGCCAGGGACTGGCTGGCACTCCAGGCACCCCAGGCGGCAAAGGCCAGGCCGCAGCTTGCCGGGATGGCATAGGCCAGATCGCGGCCCTTGCTTTTGTGTACGGAGAGCAGCACCGGAATCCCCAGAAGGAGCAGAGGAATACCAAGAAATATGTAGGAAAATCGGCGGTGTAATTCCATCTGCGCTTCGTGATTTGCGGCCTTGCTGTCCATGGCCTGCTGCCAGAGCAAGCTGTAGGAAAATTCTTCTATCTTGTAGGAAGGAACAAAAAATTCTGCCGGTTGTTCAGCAAAGGCATGGGAGAGAGCCTTGAAGATCGTTACCGAAAAATCGCCATTGTCGGTGCGCTTTTTTTGCTGGCCATTTTTGAGCAGCCAGGTGGTTCCTTCCTCCCAGGTGGCACTTTCGGCGGTGAGCAGGGTTGTCAGGCCAAGCTCTGCGTCATAGGCGGTAAAAGAGAAATGACTGAATTCATTTTTGTCAGGATTGGAGTTGATAAAGGAATAAATTCCTTTACTGCCCCGGAAATAGGTGCGGCCGTCCCGAAGGATACCTTTTGGTGTCTGATGGTTGACTTCTTCGTGCCAGATCCTATTGGTTGCCGCAGTGGTGCCGGGCAATACCCATTGGCCGATGGCCAAGGTGAGCAGAGTAAACAGGGCTGCCGCGACCAGCAGGGGGCGAATGATGCGGATAACGCTGATGCCGCTGGCCATGAGGGCCATGAACTCAAAATGGTGGTTGAGGATGCCCAGGGTGATGATCCCGGCCAGCAGGATACAGACCGGAATCAGTTGCATATAGATGAACGGCAGTTTGAGCAGCAGGTATTTGACCGTAAGACTGATGGTTTTTTGTGATTCAAGAAAGTTGTCCACCCGTTCAAAAAAATCGACCAGCAGATAGATGGCGATCAAGGAGCAGATAACCAGGGCGAGATTTTTGGCGAATTGGGCCATGAGATAACGATCCAGCAGCTTCATGGTCTGTCTCCGGTTTTACCCCTCGGTAGTCTGGCTAACAGTGCCAGGGCCGGTCCGCGCAGGCGGATAAGAAAGAGTGGGACGGTCTCGTTTGCCACCTGCCTGGTGAGCATGAGGGTCAAAAGCGCAAATAGAATATTGGCCAGCCAGATGCCGGTTGCCACAGGGAGATGGCCGCTTTCCGCGCTGGCCCGGCCTGCAGTGAACAAAACATAATAGAGGATAAAAAGTAGCAGGCCAAGAGGCACCCCTAAAGGTTTGTTGTTAGGCCGGGACAGCATGGCCAGCGGCAGGCCCAGGATGGTCAAAATGAAGCCGCCCACCGGCAGGGCCATACGAGAATGGTATTCAATGAGCATGCCCAGGCCGAGGGTGCTTTGGGGGCCATGGCTTGCCGCCTGTTCCAGCAATTGTTCCTGACGCAGGCCATTTTTACCGACCTCGGTAATGGAGGAGCCGGCAATTTCTGTGGGGGCCTTGATGGGCAGGTTGATCTGATAGCGGTCAAAGCGGATGGTCTGGGTGATGTTTTCACTGGCGCGGTGCAGAGTGCCATCCGCCAAAGAGATGGTGATCAGCATGGTTTCGGTCTGGGTGGCAAGGCTGCCTGTTTTGGCGACTATGGTAAGAGGTGTATCACCATGGCGCATGTCAGAAACATACACACCCTGCCATTGTCTGGTTTGCGGATCAATGGCATCTATATACAGGACAACATTGCTAAGCCCTTCGCTGAACTGCCCGGACTGGATGCCTTTGTCGATTTTTTCCTTGGCCATCTGCAGGAAAATGGCTTTCATGGCCAGTGTACCCTGGGGAATAAGGGTGATTGCCGAAAAATAGGTGAGTAGAGAAGTGGATAGCGCGATGATGATTATCGGGGGCAGCAGACGGAGCAGACCTGTGCCGGTGGCTTTCAGGGCCATGATCTCGTTGTCGTTTACCATTCTGGTCAGGGCGATAATGACTGCGGTCATGCTGGCCATGGGAATGGAAAACATCATCAGTTTGGGTAGCATGTAGGCGCAGAGACGGAAAAAATCACCGACGCCAACCCCAAAATCAAAAATTACGTTTAAAAAAGGGACGAGTTTGCCCAGAAAGAGGATGGCATTTATGATGATAAAGCTCGCGAAGAACGGGGCCAGGATCTCGGTGGCGATATAGGCGTAGAGTAGGATGGGCATGGGTTTCGGGGGGTTCCTTGTTACGGCTCTCTTGATTGGCCGTCGTTTTTCAGGACAAGGCCTTTTGGGTTCTTTACCATTGCTTGTCCTGAACGTCAAGCTCGCCGCTACTCCCGATGACGGTGCGACCATGGTTGGCTTTGAATATTTTTTTAGGGACTTTTTCTGGCTGGCGGCATAGTATGTCGGGCAGGATGCAGACACCCATAAAGAATCTTTTTGGAGTTGCTCGGTTATGCTGAACGCCTTGGTGCGCGCTATTACGGTTGCCGCGCCTCTTCCCAGTCTTGGTGATAACACTGGAGATCTCGACCGCTTGAAAAAAGCGCTGGCCCCGCAGCTGGCCGGGGCTATGCCAGTGGTGCCTTATCAGCGGCTTGGCAAGGTGGCAGGCAGGTTCCGCGCTGCTGGCTTTACGGGCGCTGCTATTGTGAACGAACTGCCGGGTGGCCCGGCGCTGGTTGATTTTCTCCCCCAGGTGCCGCCGGTGCTTGTCGGGATGGCCCTTGATCTGGGGACTACTCATCTCGAAGCAACCCTTATTGACCTGAATACCGGGGCAACCCTGGCCCGAGCCGATCTGGAAAATGGCCAGATCCGTTACGGGGCAGATATTCTCACCCGCATCCATTATGCCGCTACCAATGAGGGACTGACAGAGCTGCACCAGGCCATCATTGTCTCGGTCAATCAACTGGCGGAGGAGCTGGCCGGAATTGCCGGTCTGGCGGTGGATGCGATTCGGGCACTTTCGGTGTCTGGCAACACCAGTATGGTGCATTTTTTTCTGGCTATCAATCCCTACCATCTCTGTCGCGAGCCATATATCCCCATGGTCAACGCCCCGGATCCCTGTCTGGCCGGGGAACTTAACCTGGCGATCCATCCGGCTGCGCCGGTCTGGATTCTGCCAAGCGTGGGCAGTTATTTTGGTGGGGATCTTATCTCCGGGATACTGGCCAGCGGACTTGACCAGCAGCAGGAAACCTGCATGCTTATTGATGTAGGCACTAATGCCGAAGTTGTGGTTGGTAACCGGGAATGGCTTATCGCCTGCGCCGGGGCGGCAGGTCCAGCTCTGGAAGGCGGCGTGGCCCGGATGGGGATGCGGGCAGGCCCCGGCGCTATTGAGCATGTGCAGATCGATCCGCTGACCGGTGCGATTGACTATCAAACCATAGGGCTTGGCAAGCCTAAAGGTCTGTGTGGTTCCGGGCTTATTGATCTGGTGGCTGAGTTGTATCTGACCAGGCAGATCGATATCCGCGGCAAGTTTCGTCCTCAAGCTGCCGGAAAGCGCCTGCGCAAGGGAAACGAAGGCTGGCAATTTGTGGTGGTGCCAGGTGAGGATGCGGCGGATGGTAAGCCGGTGGTGCTGGAGCAGGTTGATCTTGACGCGCTCATGCGCTCCAAGGCGGCAATGTATGCTATTCTCACTACCCTGACTAATCAGGTGGGGATCGCTTTTACCGATTTGCATCGCATTTATGTGGCCGGAGCCTTTGGCCAGCATATCTCACCCAGACAGGCCATTGTTCTGGGGATGCTGCCGGACCTTCCTCTTGCCACCTTTGAACCGGTAGGAAACAGCTCTTTGATCGGCGCCCAGCGAATCCTGCTTGAAAAGCAGGCGCGGGAGCGCAGTCTGGAGATGGTAAAAAAAATCACCTATCTCGAGTTGAACGTCAATCATGAATTCATGCTTCGTTTTTCCGGCTCACGCTTTATTCCCCACACCGATCAGGCGCTGTTCCCCTCGGTCCCTTTCTTTGATGGGGAGTAGTCCCCCGCAGGGAATTTCAAAGTTACTTTTTTTAGCGACGGCTTATCCTGGTATGTGGTATAGGGCAGCGATTGTCTGGTAAAATAAGGTGGCAGGACGGCGGATGTGGCGCTACTGAACGCTTACGGGATATGGCATGAGCGATAAGGAAGGTATTGAAGTTCCCAAAAAACCGGTGTCCAACAAAAAAAAGACCGCCCGGGAACGGCTGACCGAAATCTATAGTCTTTTTAGCAAGGAAGACCAGGTTCTGGTGGTCATTAATGCCGACCCCGATGCCATTGCCAGCGCCATGGCCTTGAAGCGCCTGCTTCGCTACCGGGTGAAAAGCGTTACTATCGCCTATCCCAATGAAATCAGACGACTCAACAACGTGGTCATGGTGGATTTGTTGAAGATCACCATGGAGCGTCTGCATACCATCAGGCTTGGGGATTTCACCAAGAAGGTGATGCTGGATTCCCAGCCCAGCCATCTGCCCTGTTTTGAGCATATTATTTTTGATGCGGTTATTGACCATCATCCTGCCAGCAAGGGCTGGGAGGCTAAATTTGTTGATATTCGCAAAGATTTCGGGGCCACTGCCTCCATGTTTGTCGAGTACCTGCGGGCTGCTGGCCTGAAGCCCTCGGTGGCCTTGGCTACCGCTCTTTTTTATGCGATTAAGGTGGATACCAGGAATTTCGAAAAAAAAGCTACCCTGGCGGATGCTATTTCCTTTCGCTATCTTTTCAATATTGCCAACCAGAATCTGGTCCGCAAGATCGAGCTTTCTTCTTTCCGCCGTTCTGAACTGAATTATTTCAAGACTGCCTTGAATGAGATGAAGGTTAGTAATCAACGACTGTATGCCCATCTTGGCCGGGTATCAAGCCCGGATATGCTGGTGCTGATTGCCGATTTTTTAAACCAGGTTCATGATGTTGCCTGGGTTTTTGTTTCCGGTCTGCATAATGACAAGCTGGTGGTTATTTTTCGTTGTGATGGCTACAAGAAAAATGCCGGACGCTTGGCGGAGAAGATGTTTCAGGCAATCGGTTCGGCGGGTGGACATCGGGAAGCGGCCCGGGCAGAGGTGCCGCTAAAAAATCTACCCGCTGAGATGCATGATTTTTCTACCAAGACCTTGATGCGTCTTACCACTAAGTACTTGAAGTAATCTCGAGAATTTTTGTAAGCGTTCAGCAGCAC
>DOZO01000008.1:0-10152 GCA_003517965.1 Desulfobulbaceae bacterium | reverse complement strand
TACAGTCCCGGGTTTACCTGAAATTGGGTGCCCTTGGTGAACGATTACGAATTTTTTCCTCTCTCACGTCCCAAAGCTTGCTTTTTGGCGCAAGGCTTCCCATAATGGTTTTGCACTCAGAAAGTGCAACAGCAGTTTAGGGGCCGTTCTGGAATAGTCGTTGCTTATTGATCATTTCGTTATGGCACTTTATGCCGTTACAACGGCATTCCCCCCTCTTTCTTCAGGAACCACATGAAACTGAAACCGAAGGTTCTGGCCATGATCCTTGCCGGAGGGCGCGTTGACGAGCTGGATGTGCTCACCGCCTATCGGCCTAAGTCGGCGGTCCCCTTTGGCGGCTTTGTCAGGATGATTGATTTTGCCCTGAGTAATCTCATGCACTCCGGTCTGGAACGGGTCGCCATCCTCAGTCAGTATCGGAGCTTTTCCCTGATCAATCATATTGGGGTAGGTGCGGCTTGGGATATGATTGGCCGTTATCGCGGAGTTTCCATTCTCCCTCCCTCCAAGGGCTCGGGTCAGAGCAGCTGGTATCGAGGCTCGGCTGATGCAATTCATCAGAATCTCGATTTTGTCCAATATCATGATCCTGAAACTATTCTGGTGCTCTCCGGAGACCATGTCTACCAGATGGATTATCGGGAGATTCTTCAGTATCATCGGGACAAGGATGCCGACCTGACCATGGCTTACCTGCAGGTACCCATGGCCGAAGCCAGCCGATTTGGGGTGGCAGAAATTGACGACGAGGATGGCGAGCGTGGCGGCCGTATTCTCCAGTATCAGGAAAAACCTGCCAACCCCGCCTTCAACTGGGCCTCACTCACCGTGTACTGCTTCAAGCCGTCAGTTCTTTACGAGGTGTTGGAGATGAATGCCAGAGAGGATGATTCTTTCGAATTCGGCCGGGATATTATGCCCCGGATCATGGCGAGCCAGCGCAGGGTATATGGCTTTAAGTTCCGTGGCTACTGGGGATATACCCGAACCATTGCTGAATACTGGCAGACCAGTATGGACCTGCTGGGGCCGGAACCAAAGATTAAGCTCGAGGACTGGGGCATTCGCACCAACCTGGAACATCTCTCGGTCCGGGACTGTCAGCCGCTCAAGGTAGGACATGGGGCCAGCATCGAGAACAGTTTGATTTATAACGGTTGTGTTGTGGAAGGACGGGTGGAAAACTCCATTCTCTTTCCTGGGGTGCATGTCAAATCCGGGGCAGAGGTGAGGAACTCGGTGCTCTTTTACGATAACGTGGTGGGGCATGGCGCCATTCTCGATACGGTGGTGAGTGATAATAACGTGACCTTTGGGGCCAGGGTGCGGATTGGCGAGTCAGACTCGCCTCAGGCCGACAAGGTGACGGTGATCGGTTGGAATAATCATCTGCCTGACGGCATGGTGATCGGTTCCGGCTGTGTCTTGCACCCGGATCTGCGCCCGGATCAGATGGTCGGTAAAGTAGCCAACGGTGAGGTGCTGCGATGATGCAAGGCGACAATACCCTGGTTCTTCTGCTGGCTGGAGGGGTTGGCAGCCGCCTCAATGTCCTGGTGCAGTCCAGAGCGAAACCGGCTGTGCCCTTTGCCGGGGTTTACCGGATCATTGATTTTTCCTTGAGCAATGTGATGAACTCTGGCTTAAGCCAGGTTGGCATTCTCACTCAATACAAGCCCCTTTCCTTGATGCGTCATCTCGGCACTGGCGAGGCCTGGGATTTCACGGGTCGCACCAGGGGGATCAAGATTCTCCCCCCGCGCACCGGGTCTCATGATTCCGACTGGTACAAGGGCACCGCCGACGCGGTGCGGCAGAACATCGACTTTATCAGGGCGCATCCTGCCAGGGAGACAATCATCCTTTCCGGGGATCATATCTATCGCATGGATCTTGATGACATGCTCCGCTTTCATCGTCGGAAAAAGGCCCAGGTAACCATTGCCATGATGGTGGTGCCACTCTCCGAGATCCACCATTTTGGCGCGGGGGTCACCAATTCTGAAGGCCGCATCGTCGAATGGGAGGAAAAACCCCGGGTGGCTCGCACCGATCTGGCCTCTATGGGGATCTATGTTTTTGACACCGAATATCTGCTGAGGCTTTTAGAGGAAGATCGTGAGGAGGTGGATTTCGGCATGCATCTCATTCCCAAGGCTATCGAACGGGACAATGTTTTTGCTTATCCCTTTCATGGCTACTGGCGGGATGTGGGCACTATCCAGGCGTACTGGGAGGCGAACATGGATCTGCTCAAGAACGATTCCGAGATCTCCCCGCAGGCCTGGGGTATCCGGCCAAATCCCTATGCGGACCGGTTGACGGATGATCGTTGCCCCGCTCGTTTTGCCGCCGGTTGTGTGGTGGAAGATTCACTGATCTCGGCTGGTTGCGTGATTGAAGGTGAGGTGATCAATTCGGTTCTTTCGCCCGGGGTGCGGGTGGGGAAGAATGTTCGGGTCAGGGATTCAATCATTCTGCACGACTGCGTTCTGGAAGAAGGGGCGGTGATAGACCTGGCCATCCTCGACAAGAGAGTCCGAGTAGGTCCGGGGGCGGTGGTGGGGCAGGGCGAGGAGGAGACGATTCCCAACAAGGCCTGTCCCAAACATCTGTATACCGGGATCACCATGATCGGTAAGGAAGCGGAGGTGCCGGCCCAGGCTGTGATTGGACGCAACTGCGTGGTGACCCCCTCCCGCAAGGCCGTGGATTTCCCGTCGCTGGTTATCGCCACAGGGGAAACTATCTGAGATAAGCGATCACAGGGTGAGGGTGGTCCGGCGAGTGAAATTGCTTGCCGAATCATCGCGCACCAGGAATATGCTGAGCCAATCAGCCCAACCAGCCGCCTGCAATAGTATCGTCTCACTTGATGGTGGATTTCCGGATATATTGTTGCTTGACATCCTGCGTCTGGCAAAGTATCTTTGTCCGTTTTCCGGCCCAGAAGGGGAGAGGTTTGTTTTTTTTACGACTTGCGGTTGCCTGATTTTGCCGGGGGCTTTTTTGCGTGATTGAGCGCCATGTTTGTTGAAGTTGCAAAAAAAACCGCGATTGCCACGGTCATAGGTGGGTAACTGCTTGAATTTATGTGGCGGAACTGTGAGTTTTTAAGGTTGTTATGAGTATATTAAATGTTTGAGTCTCTTTCAGACCGATTACATAATGTTTTCAAACAGCTTCGTGGCCACGGCAGGCTGACCGAGGAAAATATCCAGGAGGCGTTGCGCGAAGTGCGTATGGCCCTGCTGGAAGCCGATGTCAACTTCAAGGTTGCCAAGGAGTTTGTTGCTACGGTCGCCGAGAAGGCGATCGGTCTGGAAGTGGTAGGATCTCTGGCCCCTGGCCAGCAGGTGATCAAGGTTGTTCATGACCAGTTGGTCGAGTTATTGGGCGGGCAAACCGCCACCCTTGATCTCAGTGGCCGTCAGCCTGTAGTGATTATGATGGTTGGTCTGCAGGGGTCCGGCAAGACCACCACTTCTGGTAAGCTGGCCAGGCTGTTGCAAGGGCGGGGGCGCAAGCCCTATCTGGTTCCGGCTGATGTTTACCGGCCTGCGGCTATTGACCAGTTGACTATTTTGGGCGCAAGCCTCGGAGTGCCGGTGCATCCTGCTACCATCGATCAGGATCCGGTGGTGATCTGTCGGCAGGCCATGTTTGCCGCCCAGAGTGCGGGGTGTGATACCCTGATTGTTGATACCGCCGGTCGGCTCCATGTGGATCAGGAGCTCATGGCCGAGCTGGCCCGCATTAAGGCCGAGGTCCAGCCCGCCGAGATTCTCTTTGTGGCTGATGCCATGACCGGTCAGGACGCGGTTACGGTGGCCGAGAAATTTAATCTTGATCTTGCCATTACCGGCGTGATCCTGACCAAGATGGATGGTGATGCCCGCGGTGGCGCGGCCCTGTCCATCAAAAAAGTGACCCAGCGGCCCATTAAGTTTGTTGGAATGGGCGAAGGCCTGGATGCTCTGGAGCCATTTCATCCAGACCGTGTGGCCTCCCGGATTCTCGGCATGGGTGACGTACTCAGCCTGATTGAAAAGGCCGAGGCGGTAGTTGATAAGGATAAAGCGGAAAAACTTGCCAGGAAGCTCAAGAAGGAAGGGTTTTCCCTGGAGGATTTTCTTGAACAGATCCAGCAGATCAGGAAAATGGGCAGCCTGGAGCAGATCATGGGTATGATTCCGGGGATGAGCCGGATCAAGCAACTCAAGGATATGCCCAAGCCTGATGAAAAGGAACTGGGCAGGGTGGAGGCGATCATCAACTCCATGACCATAAAGGAACGGCGCAATCATGCTATCCTCAACGCGAACCGCAGGACGCGCATTGCCAAGGGAAGCGGTACCACGGTCCAGGACGTGAACAAGGTGGTCAAGAGCTATACGGACATGCTCAAGATGATGAAGCAGATGAGCGGCAAGCCCGGCGGGCTGGGTGCCTTTGTCGGCGGGCCGAAGAAAAAGAAACGACCCAAGGGACTTGCCAGATAGCTCTGCAGCCGAAGATCAGAAAAAACACAGGACGCACAGATGTGTTCTGTTAATAACTTGAATAACCAACAGGAGGAAACAACCATGGCTGTAAGGATTCGTTTAACCAGAATGGGCCGCAAGAAGAAACCATTTTACCGTATTGTGGTAGCCAACGCCGAGGCTTCTCGCGACGGCCAGTTTCTTGAGGTGGTTGGCACTTACGACCCCTGCAAGCAACCTGCCGAGGTTATTGTCAAGCAGGACAGGATCAAGATCTGGCTTGACAAGGGGGCCCTGCCTTCTGAAACGGTAAAGAGCCTGCTTGCCAAGGCCAGCAAGGCGGAATAATTCCCATGAAGGATTTGGTAACATTCATAGCCACCTCGTTGGTGGATGATCCCGCTGCGGTTCAGGTTGCCGAGACAGAAAGCGATGATGTCGTTGTTCTTGAGTTGCGGGTAGCCAAAGAGGATCTTGGCAAGGTCATCGGCAAACAGGGGCGGACCGCCAGAGCTATGCGCTCGCTGCTTTCTGCTGCCGCAGGCAGGGACAATCGTAAGGCCCGTCTTGAGATCATGGAGTAGGGTTTTTGAAAATCCTTGATGTTGGTGTTGCCTATGGTGGGCAGATAGCGGTGGGTAAGGTTGCCAAGGCCCATGGCATCAAGGGTGAGCTTAAGGTCTACCCTTTTTCTGGCAGGCCTGATGATTTTTGTGACTACCGGCTCTTGACTCTGATTGGGCCGGATAAGGGATTGAGCAGGTCGTATGAGGTTGATCACTGTCGTCCTCTGGAGAACCTGGTTCTCCTGCAGCTTGCCGGACTTTCTGGCAGAAGCGCGGCGGAAGGGTTGCGCGGCTGGGAGGTGCGTATAGCCCGTGAGCTTTTGCCGACTCTTGGGGAAGGGATTTTTTACTGGCATGAACTGGCAGGGCTACCGGTGATCAGCGAGGCCGGACAAGCGCTTGGCAGGATCACCTCGCTTCTGGCCACCGACGCCCATGATATTTTGGTGATTACCGGGGCGGGCAGTGAATATCTGATTCCGGTGGTTGACGAGTGTGTCGCAGGTCTTGCTTCGGACGGCAAAGCCCTGATTGTTACCCCGCCGCCGGGCTTATTGGAAATGAATGCAGGTGGGGTGTTGGCCTATGCGAGTTGATGCTCCACTGGCCGAGACCATCAGATTTGATGTGCTGACGATTTTTCCGGAACTGCTGGATTCTCCGCTCAAGGAGGGAATAATCCGCAGAGCTCAGGAAGCAGGGCAGATAGGAATCGTCTGCCATAATATCCGGGATTACGCGCTTGACAAACATGCCATGACCGATGATCGCCCCTTTGGCGGGGGAGAAGGGATGGTCATGAAACCGGAGCCATTGGCTGCTGCGGTGCAGGCGGTGCAGGCTATGGCTCCGCAACCTGGGAGGGTAATCCTGCTGAGCCCCCAGGGGCGACCTTATACCCAGGCCGTTGCCGAAGAGTTGTCGGGATATGCGCGGCTGCTTCTGGTCTGTGGTCGTTATGAAGGTGTGGATGAGCGCTTTATCGCTCAGTATGTTGATGAGGAAATTTCTATCGGCGACTATATCCTCACCGGTGGTGAACTGGCGGCCATGATCCTTATTGATTCTATTGCCAGGTTGAGGCCGGGTGTGTTGGGCTGTGCTGATTCGGCTGGTTATGACACCTTCAGCCGGGGCGGGCTCAAGTTTCCGCAATATACGCGGCCCAGGCTTTTTGAGGGATTAGCGGCGCCGGAGGTGCTTTTTTCCGGGAATCATGCCGAAGTGGCCGAATGGCGGTTTATTGCCTCGGTTGAAAGAACCATGCGCAAACGCCCCGACCTTGTTGTCGGGCTGCGTTTTAGTCCCAATGAATTGAAGATTCTACAGCGGCAGGGACTTCTTGCCAAACTGCGGGAGAGCGGTTGGAAGAGTCAGTCGGAGAATTAGTGATGCAAGAAGACGGGCAAGGCGAGGGACAACCTTCCCTGCGGCTTGATCTGGCTCTGATTCATTATCCGGTCTGTAACAAGAACGGGGAGACCATTGGCTCGGCGGTGACCAATCTGGACCTGCATGATATTGCCCGGGCTGGCAGGACCTTTGGTATTGATACCTTGTATATTGTCACCCCGTTTGCGGATCAGCAGGCGTTGGTAAGAGATATTCTGGAACACTGGCAGACAGGCCACGGGGCGACTTATAACCCGCAACGGAAAGAGGCCTTGTCACTGGTGCGGCTCTGTCATGACCTGACAGAACTCTACGAACTGGTGCAGGCCAAATGGCAGCAACGGCCCACGGTTCTGGCCACCAGCGCCAAGGCGCAGGCCAGCCAGCTTGATTTTGCACAAGTGCGGCGGCGGATCTTTGCCGGAGAGCCGCATCTGATTTTGTTTGGCACTGGCTGGGGTATGGCTCCGGAGGTTTTTGCCGATGTTGATGCCTTGTTGCCTCCTATTGCTGGATTTGGCGAATATAATCATCTCTCGGTCCGATCGGCTGCGGCCATTGTTCTGGACAGGGTGTTGGGTAAATACGATTGAAAAAACAGGGTGGGCGTGTATATTGGCCCATTGGAATCCGTTCTCATAAGGGGTTGAAAGAGGAAAGACTATGAATATCATTGAGCAGATGGAAAGAGAGAATATGCGGCATGACATCCCGGACTTCCGGGCCGGTGATACCGTGCGGGTGCATATCCGGATTATTGAGGGCAACAAGGAAAGGACCCAGCTGTTTCAGGGGGTTGTTATCCGTCGTCGTAAAGGGATCATGGGCGCCAGTGTCACGGTGCGCAAGATCTCTCACGGGGTTGGGGTGGAGAAAACCTTCCCCTTGTGTTCTCCCAGAGTCGACAAGATAGAACTGGTGAGCGAAGGTCGGGTTCGGCGTTCGCGTCTGTACTACCTGCGCAATCTGCGGGGCAAGGCCGCGAGAATCAGGGAAAAAGGCATCAATTAGCCTGCCCGGCGCGGGAGCGGTTATCTCGTTCCAGTGCCCAGGTTTTTTTTGTAGTGTCGCTTATTTTCGGGCCACGGGAAACCGTGGCCCTTTTATTCGTGGTTCTTGCGGCGTAATTGCAAGGTGGTGCGTCTTGCCCAAGGAAGGCGATAACACTTATGCCAGCTTCTCTTGCTTGCGATACCTTTGCCATTGAACGATCTCTGGTCATTCAAGGTTATACCACCGTGGCCGGCACCGATGAAGCTGGTCGAGGGCCGCTGGCCGGACCTGTGGTTGCCGCTTGTGTCATTCTTCCGCCTAATTGCCAGTACCAACAATTCCAGGATTCAAAAAAAATAAGCGCCAAAACTCGTACTGAGCTGGTGCAAAGGCTTGTTGAGCTTGAGGCCAAAATCGGGGTGGGAATTGTTTCCGCAGCCGAGATTGATCGGCTTAATATCCTGCAAGCCTCCCTGTTGGCTATGAGGATGGCGGTGGAAAACCTGCCTATCCTGCCGGATTTTTTGCTGGTTGACGGCAAATTTACCGTGCCGATTTCTCTGCCGCAAGAGGCTTATGTCAAAGGCGATTCGCGCAGTGCCTCTATCTCTGCCGCTTCTATTGTCGCTAAGGTTACCAGAGATGCTATTATGGAAAAGTATCATCTTGAATACCCCCAGTATAACTTTGCCCGGCATAAGGGTTATCCCACGGCCGAGCATCGTCGGGTTATCCGGGAAATCGGTCCTTGCCCCATCCATCGTCAGAGTTTCAAACCGGTGCGCGATTGGTTGAAGAAATGAAGGATGCGGGTAAAATTTCCACTGGACAGCTGGGGGAGACCCTTGCCTGCCAGTTTCTTTCCCGGCAGGGTTATCGGATTATTCGCAGAAATTATCGAACCAAGTTGGGGGAGATTGATATTATTGCCGAGGAACAGGGCACTCTGGTCTTTGTCGAGGTTAAGGCCAGACGTGGCCATCAGTGCGGGCATCCCTTTGAGTCGGTGACCTCGTTTAAGTGTCGGCAGATTTCCAAGGTGGCGCTACTGTATCTGGCCGAGACGGGCAGGGAAGGGCAGTCAGCCCGGTTCGACGTGGTGGCGATCAGTTTTGCCGGAGAGGGCACCCCGGTGATTGAGCTGGTGAAAAACGCCTTTGATCTGAGTTATGGAGTGTGAAGGTGCAGACTGTAACTGAAGCAACCTTGCCCCCTTTGGGGATTACTATGGGCTGTCCGGTTGGTATTGGACCGGAAATCATCTTGCGCTTTCTGGCTCAGGTTGCAACTAAAACAGCCATGTGGCCAGTGGTTATCGGCGATGCCGGGGTATTGCGCCGCTGTGCCAAGGCGCTCAATATTCAGGTTCGGGTGGTTGACTGGCAGCCCGGCGCGCCCGTACAGCCGCAGGCGCTTAATGTTTGTTCTCTATCCGACCTTGGTGATGAACTTATCTGGGGAAAGCCCACCATTGAAACAGGTCGGGCCATGGGTAGCTATATTGAGGAAGGGGTACGGCTTGTCCGTCAGGCTCAACTGGCTGGTCTGGTAACCTGTCCCATCAGCAAGGCTGCGCTTACGGCAGGTGGTTACCGGTTTCCTGGACATACCGAGATGCTGGCCGAACTCTGTCAGGCAAAGGATTTTGCTATGATGATGGCGGGCTCCAGGTTAAAGATCACCCTGGTCTCCATCCATCAGGCCCTGGCAGAGGTGCCGGCTGCCATTACCCAGAAGGCAGTGTTACGGATGATTGCCATAACTGGCCGAGCCCTGCAAGATGATTTTGGTCTGCCGCATCCCCGTCTGGCTGTGGCGGGACTTAACCCTCATGCCGGAGAAGGCGGTATGTTCGGTGACGAGGAACTGCGGGTTATTGCCCCGGCGGTTGTGGCTGCTCGTCTTGCTGGCTGGCAGGTTGAGGGGCCGTTTCCGCCGGATACGGTATTTAATAAGGCAGTGGCTGGGCAGTTTGATGCGGTGGTCTCAATGTATCACGACCAGGGCCTGATCCCTTTCAAGCTCCTGCATTTCAGCGACGGGGTAAACGTGACTCTGGGCTTGCCTATTGTCCGGACCTCGGTGGATCATGGTACTGCTTATGATATCGCAGGCCTGGGTCTGGCTGACCCAACGAGCTTGGCTGCTGCAGTCTCTCTGGCTGAGGTCATTGTGGCCAATCGCCGAAATATCAAGCTAAGCTGTACAGGAAGTAACGGAATGGAAAGAAAAGGATGGCTTATTGCCTTTGAAGGAATAGACGGGACCGGCAAGACCACTCAGATTGCCATGTTGGCCGCAGTCTTGTGTAAGCGGGGCTTGAGTGTTGTAGCGACTAAAGAGCCAACTGATGGGCAGTATGGCCTTAAAATCAGAGAGCTGTACAAGAATCGGAAAAGCGTTACCCCGGAAGAGGAGCTGGCCCTGTTCCTTGATGATCGTCGCGAGCATGTGGTGCGGGTAATCGCTCCGGCTCTGGCTTGTGGTCAGGTGGTGTTGACCGATCGGTATTATTATTCCACCGCCGCCTATCAGGGTGCGGCCGGGCATGATCCACAAAAGATAATTACGGCAAATGAATTGTTTGCGCCGGTGCCGGATATGGTTATTATACTGGAGGCACCGGTGTCGCTTGGGGTGCACCGGGTGCAGAGGATTCGAGGCGAGGTCTTGAACGATTTTGAACAGGAAGAGACCCTGGTGCGGGTGGCCAG
>DOZO01000073.1:5851-11318 GCA_003517965.1 Desulfobulbaceae bacterium | reverse complement strand
GGTGCTGCTGAACGTTTACAAAGGTAGAACAATGCGCCAGACAGTAGACAGGGGAATTTCAAAGTCTTCACTTATCTATAACATTATCAAAAGGATTAAGATTTCGGTTGCGTAACGCCATGCTTTGTTGCTTGAAAGTATGCTGAATAATTTTTTCCAGGTCTTCATCAAGAAGAAAAACAAATTCCAAAGAGACTCTGAATTTAGAAATTAAATCTTCTTCAGAAACCGGATCACAGGCAAGCACCTTACCGAAAGAATATACATAAATATTAGCGGGAGGGAGAACCAGATGAATCTCGACAATTTCATCAAGCATGAGTGGCGTATCAGTCAAAAAGGCAATGCCATTGGCGCTGAGATTGGCTTTACGCATAGTCAGCGCGTCAAGAGGACTCTCTCCCCCTCTGACCTGCTTTAACATCAGGCTCATTTTGTTGTCCAGATGCTGCAAGAAATCAGCCAAATCCGCATCCTTCTCCCGGAGCTTGGCCAGGGCACTCTGAGCGCCAATAAACATCTGGATATCGGCCAGCCCTTCCTGATTATAGGGAGAAATCCCTTGTTTAAAATCCCGGACAACACCTTGCATTTTTTCCACAGATACTGGTTGAACAGCCAACATCACCCTGTCCGTGACCCGCACCGAATGTCTGCGATTTAAACCGTCCGTCATGTCTGCACCCCGCCCGCTGAATAGTTAAGATAATATATTTACAGGGATCCATTATCCAACTTAAGCAAATCCTCCACCTCACCCTGCATGACAAAACTGTGCTCGGCGTCCGGATACAACCCGCCCTTGACCTCATCCCGAAAAGCGGTTATGGCCCCGGCAATCTGAGGAGCCAGATCTGCGTACCGCTTCACAAAACTGGGCACAAATTTCTCAAACATGCCCAAGAGATCATGGCTCACCAGCACCTGCCCGTCGCACTGCAACCCGGCCCCGATGCCGATGGTGGGAATGGCGATACTTGCGGTGATTACTGCGGCCAGCTTGTCGGGGATGCACTCCAGGACAAGAGCGAAAGCCCCGGCCTCGGCCAGCCCCTTGGCCTCGGCCAGCAACCTGCGGGCCGATTGGGCATCCCGGCCCTGCACCTTGTACCCTCCCAGCGCTCCGGCGGTTTGCGGGGTAAGACCGATATGACCCATCACCGGAATACCAGCCCGCACCATGGCCGCCACCGTTTCACAAACTTCAAGCCCACCTTCCAGCTTTACTGCGTCGCAACCAGCCTCTTTCAAAAATCTACCACCATTGATAATAGCATCCCTTGTCTCAACCTGGTACGAAAGAAAAGGCATATCACCAACCAGAAGCGCCCGCTCCACCCCATGCTTTACCGCCCGGGAATGATGCAGCATTTCCTCCATGGTAACCGGCACTGTTGACTCATAGCCAAGAACCACCATACCCAGAGAATCACCAACCAGAACGATCTCGATCCCACTGCGGTCCAGAAGTCGACCGAAGCTGGCGTCATAGGCCGTCAACATAACAATTTTTTCCCCAGCCCCTTTCAGCTCAATGATATCACGGACTGTCAGTTTTTTCCCTATCACACGCTATCTCCTTGGCGCCTGGCCACCACACCCCTAAAAAGGCAGAGTGGCAGCCTCACCGTTGCTCTGTTCCACATCCTGCCTTCTGGTAAAGGCCCTGTCAAAATGTGCATACGCCGCCTGAGTTGCCATTCTCCCCCGAGGAGTACGCATCAAGAGCCCCATTTGGATAAGAAATGGTTCGTAGACATCCTCCAGAGTAGTCTTCTCCTCGCAAGCCATGGTAGCCAGGGTTTCCAGACCGATGGGGCCACCCTGAAACTTGTCGATGATGGTCAGGAGAATACGACGGTCCATCTCGTCAAGGCCTTCCTGATCCACACCCAGCATGTTCAAAGCCTCATCTGCTACCTTGGCTGTAATGCGACCCTGAGCCTTCACCTCAGCAAAATCACGCAGTCGCTTGAGAAGCCGATTAGCAATTCTCGGGGTGCCTCGAGAACGACGCCCAATCTCCAGAGCCCCACCCTCGTCCATAGGCACACCCAAAAGACTGGCCGAGCGCTTAACAATGGTCACCAGTTCATCAGGGGTATAAAAATCAAGGCGCAGCACCATGCCAAAACGATCCCGCAACGGCGGAGTCAAAAGGCCAGTTCTGGTAGTCGCCCCCACCAGAGTAAAACGTGGCAGGTCCATCTTGACGCTACGCGCTCCCGGCCCCTGGCCGATGATCAGATCAAGTTGATAATCCTCCATGGCCGGATAGAGAATCTCTTCAACCACATGGTTGAGGCGGTGGATCTCATCGATGAAAAGTACATCGCCTTCCTGAAGACTGGTAAGGATAGCGGCCAGATCACCGGCCCGCTCAATCACCGGGCCGGAGGTGACCCTGATATTGGCTCCCATTTCGTTAGCGATGACGTAAGCAAGAGTAGTCTTACCCAGACCGGGAAAACCATGCAACAGAACATGATCCAGAGCCTCGCCCCTGGCCTGCGCCGCCTTGAGCGCTATGCCGAGGTTGCTCTTCAGCTGCTCCTGACCAATGTACTGATCAAGCAATTTGGGCCGTAGCGCATGATCAACCGGTTCGACCAGATCGGCCACCGGAGAAACCAACCGTTCTTCGTAATTCACACTAGGGCCCTCAAGGTTTGTTGAAATCGCAAAAAGCCGCGATTACAACGGGTATTCGTTGGTAACTTGTTAAGTTTGTATCACGATCCTGTTAACTTTTCCCTTTTTTACGAGTTCCTCAAAGCTTGACGAAGCAATTCTTCAAGTCGCATGGCGGCAAAAGCCTCGGCCCCTGCCTGCAATCGTACCGCCGCCAGCGCCTCTCTGGCTCGAACCGCGGGATAACCGAGATTAAGCAGGGCAGAAATCGCATCATGCACCCGTTGATCTTCTCCTGGCAAAACAAGAGTGGACGCAGAAGCGGACAGCGCCTCTGGTACAAACTGCACCTTGTCTTTCAGCTCAAGGCATAGACGCTCCGCCGTTTTCTTGCCCACTCCAGGCAGCCGGGTAAGACGGGCCAGGTCATCATGCATAATGGCTATCGCCAAGTCCGCAGGAGAAATACCGGCGAGCATATGCACGGCCAGTTTAGGCCCAATCCCGGAAACCGTATTCAACAACTGGAACATCTCTTTTTCCGCAGACTCAAGAAAGCCATAGAGATTGAAGGCATCCTCACGCACCACCGTCTGAATATGAAGAAAAACCTCCTCCCCTATCCCAGGCAAACGAGTCTGCCCACTCTGCGGAAAAAAAACCTCGTATCCCACTCCGCCCACGTCGACGATAAGGGAGTCGGATAATTTCTTGAAAAGCGTTCCTCGCAGGCAGGCAATCATAATGCACTCGCAAAAAAAGTTAACCGAAACGCAACAGTGTTGCGGGGGAAGGCTTACCTGTGACTTGCCCGGCAAATGGCTACGGCCAGGGCATCAGCCGCATCATGGCTTGGTTCAGCGGCAAGCCTGAGCAAAATCCGTACCATCTGCTGCACCTGCTCTTTTGATGCCTGGCCATATCCGGCCACCGCCTGCTTCACTACCCGCGGACTATATTCTTCCAAAAGCAAGCCATGCTGCCTGACGGCCAGAATAAGCACCCCCCGGGCATGCCCCAGCTTCAAGGCCGAGCGAGGATTGATAGCGGTAAAGATATCCTCTACCCCTGCCAGCTGCGGCTTATAGACAGCAATAACCTCGCAAATTCCGTTGTAGATTTCCTGGAGCCGCTCAGGAAACAGCTGCTTTTCCGAGGTCCGGATTACTCCGCAGGTGACAAAGGTAAGGGCGTGCCCCTGCTGATCGATCACCCCGTAACCAGTTGCCCGCGAACCGGGATCAATCCCGAGGATACGAACAACCTCCGCCCCTGCCTTGGCTTTACCTGGGGTCATACTCAGGAAATCTTTTCCATCAGCTCATCGGGAATATCAAAGTTGGCATGCACCTTCTGCACGTCATCAAAATCCTCCAGGTTGTCGATGAGTTTCATCAACTGAATGGCCGTCTTTTCTTCGGCAACCTCGATGGTGTTCTTGGGAATCATGGAGATAGAAGCCTCAACAAAGACAACCCCGGCTTTCTCCAATGCCTCCCGCACCAGATTGAAATCCTCAATCGCAGTCAACACCTGGAAGATATCGCCATCGTCGATCATATCCTCCGCTCCTGCCTCCAGGGCCAGCTCCAGAAGCTTTTCCTCGTCCATCACCCCCTTTTCCACCAGGAGGGAGCCTTTTTTGTCAAACATATAGGAAACGCACCCGGTTTCTCCCATGTTGCCGCCTGATTTGCCAAAGAAGAAACGGACCTCGCCCACCGTCCGATTCCGGTTGTCGGTGAGGCAGTCAACGAGAATCGCCACCCCGCCCGGCCCGTAGCCCTCATAGGTGATCTCTTCATAGTTCACCCCTTCCAGCCCGCCGATCCCCTTCTTGATGGCCCGATCGATATTGTCCTTGGGCATGTTCACGGCTCGAGCCGAAATAATGCCGGCACGCAGCCGGGGATTAGCCTCTGGATCACCGCCGCCCATGCGGGCCGCCACGGCGAGTTCCTTGGTTAATTTGGTAAACATCTTGCCACGTTTGGCGTCCTGGGCGCCTTTACGATGCTTGGTGTTAGCCCATTTTGAATGTCCGGACATAGATTACTCCTTGAGATTAAAAGTCAACTATCGCAGATAAAGCCAGCAATAGCATCATAATTCGGCCTTAGCCATTTTCTTAAAACCCATCCCCAGCACAAAAACTTCACGGCTTTCCGGACGAGAACTTTTCGGCTTCACTATCTTGGTCAAATTGAAATGAGGGCGCACTTCATCTAAAAACGCCTTGAAATCCTCTCCCTCAAACACCTTGCAATAAAAATTACCGCCGGGGCGCAACATCTCCTGGGTAATTGCCAGCACTCGCCGGGAAAGATCAAGCGAATGCTGTTGATCCGCCCATTTGTTGCCGGTGGTGCGCGGGGCCATGTCGCTGATGATTACGGCAAAATCCGGACTGATGGCGCGTACCCGATCCAGCACCTCGGCAGTCATGATGTCACCGTGCAAAAAAGTAAATTTGGCACTGTTACCCTTGGTGTTGATCTGCCCGAAATTAAGGTCAACCCCAAGCACCAACCCCTGCGGGCCGACGACCTGAGCGGCATACATGGACCAGCTTCCGGGCTGACAACCCAGATCAAGGACGTTGTCACCCTTTTTCAGTAATCCATGCTTCAGTTGTGCCTCTTCGAGTTTGTACACCGAACGAGCCGGATAGCCAGCTTTCTTGGCCTTTTTAAAGTAATGATCCTGAACTTCTTTCACAGGCCTGCCACCTTGGTTAGATTCTGCACAATTTCCGTGCCACGCCACTATATGGGGCCGTTAGGAATGCTACAGGTCGTAACCGTTCAGCAGTACTGCAGATGCGCGTGTCAATCGT
>DOZO01000073.1:0-5678 GCA_003517965.1 Desulfobulbaceae bacterium | reverse complement strand
AAGTGTCCGACCAAGAGGCCTACCCGTTATACATATGGTATGCGGACAGGCCGATGACAAAGCAGATGCGGTGCTGCTGAACGGTTACGAAGCTTACCTGTTTGTTTTTAGCCTGTTTATCATATATTGACAAGCGTGGATTCCTCTTTCAACCTCACAAGCTCAATACCGTCACCTTATCCTGTGCAGGCGGCACATCCGTCACCACGTTAAAAGTATGGGTGGCAACAGTGCGGCCATTTTCAGTTTCCACCTTTACCCTCCATTGCCCTGCCCCCATATTCTGCCTGTAAGTGTAGCCGCGAAAACCACCACTGCGTCCACCTGAAAGGCCAAAACCTATACGGGAGATGGTCAGCCAACCACGTTTGACATCATAATGTTCCCAACGGTGATACAGGCGGGTATTTAATCCTCTCGGAGCGAATACCGCAGAAACACAGTACAGACGCTCACCTGCCGCAACATGCACCTCATCCGAGAACTCCCGCCAGAATACCCACCAGGGTGCCTTTTCCAGGGTAAGACGAAACTCATTCGCCGTATGCTCAAAATTTCTTCCCACCTTAATATCCCGCTTAACCAGAGGAACCGGCGGGATAAGATCCAGAGGATAGGCTACTGCCAGCAGGGCAGCAATAACCAATATCGGCGCCACCCGGCCAGGACATCCCGGGGTTTTCTTGCGCAGCCAAAGGGTAAACACCGTACCAGCAAGGGTGCTGAGATAAAACCATACTGCGCTGATGCTGCCAACCATATACGGCAGCAGAAAATTAAACAACAACATGGCACACAGCCCAAACAAAGCCCAGGTAAGGGTAAAGCGATGATATTTGTCGTCAATAAACTCGTTGGCGATCAGTAACCCGCCAAGGCTCAGAGACCACAACACAGCGCTCAGGTGGCTGGAGCTTTTAAAATACAGGATAAACAGCGCACTGAAAATCCCGCCAAACAAAAACTGGAGCAGCAGGAAAGGAGCGCGTTCCCAACAAATTGACCAAAAAGAAGCTGGACGGGCAGCGGTCAGAGCAACATCTTCGTCAACAATTGCAGCAAGGGCATGATGCCGATGCCCCAGCCACCATAAAATACCCGCCGCACCAGCAAGATAACCAGACAGCATCCACAGATCCAAAGACCCTACCGAAATGCCAATGGTAAGGGCATCCCACAAAAAACCGGCAAAAAAGGCGATGGCCGGAAGATAGGCGCGAAGGGTTGCAAGTTTGATTTTCACAATGGTCCTGCCTGAAGGTAAGGGGTTACTGGTTGCCTTTATCGCTTCAACTGAAGGGTTGGCCGGTTGCCAAGCACCAGTTGCAACCAGTCGTAGCCAAAGGTGAGCAAGGCCTCGTCATCGGTCTCAATCAGCTTTTTGCGTGATTTATCAATCCGGTAAGCATTGAGCAAATTGTGTTCGCTTACATATTGCCGGAAGCTGTCGATATTATAGCAGACCATGAAGGTCAGTTGCTGCCTGGGTCCAGCTGCCCCTTCGCCCTGCCAGGGGTTTACGGCAAAGAGAGAGTCCATCTCGGCCCAAAGATCGTCCATGGCATTATAATAAACCAACTGTTGGTCGCGCAGCCACTCCTTCACCGTCCACTCCTTTTTCTCTTGATGTCCAAGACAGTAAGAATGAGCGGTCATAAAATAATAGGCCCGGGGCTGGCCCCGTTTCGGATTGCGATCAACGGCTCGCTCCAGAGGATAGGTACGACAGGCGGTGGGGCGATCCTCATAAACGAGGCAGCCTTTTTCCGGGTCGAGAAACGGGCAGGCACCTTCTTCCTCATCTCGCATCCGCATGACAACTGCCGGGAAAAGCGGATTGCCACCCTGGGTTATACCGGTGTAATTATTAAGCAACTCCCCCGAGGTGATCCCCAGTCTTTTTTTCAGGCGGATAAGATCATAGGGGTAGAGAAAAAGGGTGAGCTTCCGGCAACAGCGGGTAAAGCAGGGAACCTCGGGGTGGCAGGCAAAGGGGAACGAGGATTCCCCCAGGGGCTGCATGCCTTCGGGGAATTTTTTCAGGTCGGTATTCATCTTTTTCCTGATGCAATTATGTATGCAGTGCGCTAACAATGCGCCTTGCGACATGGCCTTCCCATGTCGCGAAAGTGTCGGGCAAATTACCACCCAGCCATCAAAAGGTCAACCCGGATGCCAAAGACCACACTACCCTCAAGGAAAGTGCAAATGTCCCTCCAGCGACAGCCTTGTTCCCTACGCTCTCTGCTTCTTGCTCTATCCCTGCTATTTCTGACCTCGGCCTGCGCCCCGCCGCTTAAGAGCGCGGCCTGGGTAGTCCGTTTCGATCTGGACAGCCCGGCGAAGGTTGCCTCGGTTTGCTCGGAGGCTAAGCGGGCGGGCTTTGACGAACTGCTGGTTCAGGTCCGGGGCCGGGCCGACGCCCATTACCGAAGCGAGATCGCGCCACGGGCCTTAAACCTGGCCGCGGCTCCGGTCGACTTTGACCCCCTGGCGCAGCTGCTCACGGAATGCGCTCCCCTGCCCCTCCATGCCTGGCTCAATGTCTATTACCTCTGGGGTGGCAATGCCCCGCCGGACGACCCCAGGCACCCCGGACACACCGATCAGCTCTGGATCCTCGCCGACAACAACGGCCGACCGGTTTCCACCTATTCCACCCGGGAAAAACGGTTGGGCTGGATCGAAGGCAGCTATGCCGACCCGGCCTCGGCGGAATACCGGGCCCTCTTTGTCGAAGTGGTCAAAGAGCTGCTGACCCGCTACCCGGTGGCCGGAATCCATCTTGATTTTATCCGCTACCCCGGCCCCGGCTATGGAAAAAGCGAGGCCCTGGCCGGAGAATTTGCCCGCCTCTGGGGGCTCGACCCCAGGCTGCTGCCGGAGCGGCTTACCGCCGAAACCGTGACCGCCTGGCTTGAGGGGACGCAGCCGCAGGCGGACCGGATACTTACCACGGCGGCGTTTTTTTGGAACGAGTTCCGCGCCGGCCAGATCAGTCGGCTTGTCAAAGAGGTACGGCAGGCCGTGGACCAGAACGGCGCGCCGAGAACAACCCTCTCAGCCGCAGTCTTTCCCGAAGCCTCCGCCGCCTATCTGGAAAACGGACAGGAATGGCCGGCCTGGGCCGAAGAGGGGCTGGTAGACGCCCTCTACCCCATGGCCTATTTCGGCGACCTCGACCGGGTGGACAGCCAGCTTGCGGAGATTGCCGCAAACACCCCTCGAAACCATAAGGTTGACCTGTGGGCCGGGCTGGGTGCTTCCGGCAAAAGCCCGGCCAGGCTTAGCCAGGAAGCGCGGCTCGCCGGAGAGTATGGCTACCAGGGGGCCGCCGTCTTCAGCCTGGGCCAGCTTATGAAGGAAAACACCGGCCCGGCCTCGGTCGAGGCGGTGCGCGCCCCCCGAAAACAGCACCCCGAGACCGGGCCGGGCCGAATCGAGCCGCTCGCCGCAGCCCCCGCCGTCCTTCTGCCCCCTGATTTACCGGCCCTGAAAAGCATCGTAGCCAAGGCCTTGAGCGGCGCAGCCCAGGCCCAGGCCCCGGAGTCCCGGTTGGCCCTCCGCCTGCGGGAATATGCCGAGGCCCGGCAGCAGGCCATTCCCCAGGCCCTCAGCCGGTTGACAGGCGGGCCGATCACCCTACCGGAGAATCTGCACTTAAGCGGCATCTTCCGCTACGTCAACCCCATGGACAGCCCTGCCCACCGGCAGGAACAGGAAGCCCTCTGCGAAAAGGCCCGCCGACGGCTGCTGGCTGGAGAAGAGCCGGCTACGGTGGCCAGGGAAATGTCCCAGGACACCACGAGAACCATGGGCGCCCTGCTGGCCCCCCGCTTTCTCGACCCGCTCAACCCCTTGGATCAGGAGCTTACCCGGCTGGCCCCCGGAGAAATCAGCCGAGTCATGCGAGTTGCCAACGGTTTCTGGTGCTACCAGCTCGAAGGCCGCAGCCCCGGGGAAAAATCGACTTTCGCCGAGGCCCCTTGGGAGGCGAGGCGCATCCTCTTCCGCCGGGCACTCAGCGAAATATCCCCCAGCCTGGAGATGCCCTGAAAATAGAAACCCATACTCTTCGCCGTCCTTGCCCAGCTTCTTTCCATCCAAGAGGCTGACTATCGGCTGGTGTTCGAAACCATCAACCAGGCCATTGCCGCAAAGATGCTCGGCATCACCCGGAGGCCCTCAACTGACGACTTAAATATGCGGATCGGGAAGATAATTGACGATTTCAGCTAAAAAAGCTGAAACTGTTTGACAATAAAACTGGTTCTGGCAAAGTGATGGAGCCGGATGAAGAGACCAATAAATAGGTTTTATACCCCCGGAATTCTATCGTTGAGGAAGGAGAATAGGTTGTTTTGCACCTACGTCCCCTCTTACTCCCACGGGCCAGAGAGAAGATTGCCTTGGGTTCCGTGGAAGGCCTCAACAACAAAGCGAAAGTGACCACGTAGAAAGCCTACGGTTTCGAAAGCTTTGAAGTCATAACGCTGGCGCTATATCATATACTTGGCGATTTGCCTGAACCGGGAGTTACCCACAGATTCTGCGGATGAACCAGAATGAGATTCCTCAAGAAATTATTTGCGAAGAAAGAACAGAAAACAGTTGCCCTGAGTGAAAAGGACGTGACCAACAAGATGGCCCCAGACCCAGATACAAAGGAGGTTGTCTCAATGGTAACTGACTGGCCACCTGATTTGTCATTTGAGAGACTGGCATCCATCAATATTAGGCTCGTTGTTTCAAAGCTCAAAGCATATGAAGCCATGGCGCACCCGCGGGATGCAACGACTGCGCGAATGGGCGTTCCTTTGATTTACCCTCAATATGATGCTGCTGGCAGGCGTCAGGGGATACCACATGAAGATCAAAAAATATGTTCCGCACAACATGTGAATTTACAAAACACCGTAAGCATGCCTTAGATCAACGTACAGTTGACATCGCAACTGAGGTTCTGATGCATAATGCAAGAACTCCATTGGCAAAAGCAGTACTGCAGATTCCTTTGGTTTATTCAATCATTGTGGCACGACGTAGCGGTAATGAAATGGAAAGACTATCAAATAGTGATTTTGGCGTATCTCAATTGAAGATGATGGAAAATATATATTTTGAAATCTATGAAGAGATAGAAGCAGGCGTTATTACCGAAAACATGGTTCGTGAAAAGTTCTTGCAGATATTATTTGGGGGGACTGAGAATTTTGTCACCCATACATTTACAGGTGTTCTCGACAAGCTGCCAGGATAGAGAGCCAACAACCGCATCAACTCGGACTGGCAATTCCGCTGCGCTTCATTGCCAGCCGGTTATGCGGAGCGTTAGGGATTCGCAAAGAATGCAATCATGAGCACTTTCAACAAAACAGACAGGAGATTTCATTATGGATTGGAATACAGTAATTGGTGTAGCGGCAGCTTTTGCTGGATTCGCAGTTGTTCGAGGAATACGTGAGGCTTTTCGAAACAAGAGCAATAAACCAGCCCAAGAGCAATTCGCCGATGTTAATCAGCAATATTCTTTGATTAACGATGAATCAATTAATGCAAATAATGCAGCAGAGGATGCTAAGTCTAATGGAATAGGGGGGTGGCTAATTCTTGTCGCAATTGGAATTATTAGTGATCCCATAGTATCACTGTTTTTTGGAGGGTGTAAAATAGTTTGT
>DOZO01000057.1:8728-19454 GCA_003517965.1 Desulfobulbaceae bacterium | reverse complement strand
GCACCCTGTAATCGCTTACAGTTCGGATAAGGCACTAAACTTAGTCGTCTAACCTGTGATCAGTTACATTTTAATTGCTTAGAATTCAAGTAATACCGCATGAATATGCTTGAACGATTACAAAAAAATGTAATGGCTATTTCGTAAATACTCCTAAGTAGGATATAGTGTGTATCGCTTACGCATTACCCATTATTCCCGTTAGCCAGCATCATAACATAGATGCCATAATTGTTGCATGTCCAAGCTACGAGAACAAAAATAAAATACCTGCCAGCAAAGACTACGGCAGGTCAGACGATAACTACCAAAACTCAGGATCTCCGCTTTGCCAATAAGTTACCCGAAAAAAAGAGATGACCTCTGGGCCGCATATCAGTCTCTGCCGCCTAAATTTCGCTTCGCCATGCAAGCTTTTGCCCTGATTGGAGAACCTGCCCAAGAAGATGCCCTGGTTTCCGCGCTGTTTCGGCCAGCCATTATTATTCCGGCCTGGCCAACTGCCACGAAAGAGCACCTCCTGGCCGCTATAAGCGAGCTTACAGAAAAAAATCTTCTAAAAAACAGCTGCGCCTGCCGCGAAGAAATTCTTGAGCTCGTAGCCCACGATGCCCGAAGACAAAAGTATTTTCCTGCCTTAGCCGCCGCCATCAAACAGGCCTGGCCAACCTCCCTCCCGAAAAACGAAAATGACGCGCCCGAATCCCTGTGGTGCCGTTTTCTGCGCGATCTTCGCCTAAGCCTCCTGGCCGCGAATGAAACCGCATACAGTCACAATCTCCTCCGCCTTCTTGATCTCCAGGAAGAATTTCCTGATCGCTTCCCAGAAAACCCGCTGCTTACGCTTTGTAACAAGCCTTTTGATCCGCCATGGTTTGCTGGCCTTCCCCTGCATATCCAGCTCTATGCCCTGCACCAGATATTTTTAGATGGTCTGCTTAATCTTACAGAAATAACCCTGCCCATGGAATATCTGCAAGACACGCATTTCCACAAAGGTCTGTCTACGAAAAACCGCGAACCCTTTTCCTATCTGCTTACCTCCCATCTGCTCATCCGTGGACAAACCAAGGCCGCCTCTGTCTGGCTTAGCGGCAGCCTGCAACAGAAGGTGCCCTTGGGGGTGCGGGGCTGGCAAAAGTTTCTTGCTGGAGAAACATCCGCCGCCATCCTTTTCTACGAAGAAGATCTCACCAAGATCAAAAATGCCAACCAGAACGAGCGGGCATATTTCACCGGGATTGAAGGTCTGTTTTATTTGATGGCTCTGCTCAAAAACGGGGATTACAGCACCCATCAGCAGGTCAGAGACATTATTAAAGGCATTGAGGAAATTCAACCCCACAACCCTTTTCTCCCCGCCTACACTTTGCTCCTGGCCCTGGTGGAAGCAAAGGAAAACCGGCTTGATCTGGCCCGCGACCGGATTATGACAATCAGTATTTTACCCAGACCCCACAGTATCACCACACTTTTTCTGGCCCTTGTCACCTACTGGATCGAAGGACAACCCAGCCCTGTCTGCCTGCCGCATCTAAAGGCCTTCCAAAAAAAAGCAACGACCCACAGCTACCTGTGGCTTGCCCGTGAATACAACTCTCTGCTGCGTCTGGCTGGAGAAAAAACAATTTCTGTAGCCATCTCCAACGAGCTTGCTGAGTCCTGCTCGCTGGTGACCGCAATTACTCCGGAAGAACAATGGCAACGCGCTCTGCGAGCTTTAAACTTCAGCTCTGCTCCGGCCCTGAACCCGCCCAAATCAGAAACCACCTCGCGACTGGTCTGGATGATTGATTATCATATCCAGAATGAGATCATCTCTCTGATGCCAAAGATCCAGAATCTCACCGTCCGTGGTCAATGGACCAAGGGCAGATCCGTAGCCCTGAGAAAACTGTTTCGCAAAAATAAACCCTCATTTTTAAGCCCGCAGGATATTTTATCCTGTGCAACCATCACCGAGAAACAAGACAGCCGAGGTGTTTATTTCCGCTTTGCCATGCCAGACATCATGCTGGTGCTTATCGGAAACCCCTGTGTCTTCCTTGTCGACTCGCCCAGAACCCCGGTTGAGATCCTGCAAGGCGAACCGGAGTTGCGGGTTGACCAGCAGGGCGACTCATTACTAATCCAGTTCTTTCCCTGGCCAGACAACACAACAGCAATAGTCCACCGCGAAACCCCGACCCGTTTCAGAATCTTTCCCATTACCGAAGATCATCGGCGGGTAGCCCAGATTATCGGCCCCAACGGCCTGAGCGTTCCCCTTGACGGCAAGGATGAACTTTTTGCCACCCTGGGCAATATCTCCTCTTTCATGACCGTGCATTCGACCATCGAAGGAAAATCCATAGATATTGCCGAGACACCAACGGATTCACACATTCACTTGCAGTTACTCCCTTACGGAGCTGGGTTCAGGCTGGCCATGCTCGTCAGACCCCTGCACCCAGACGGTCCATACCAAAAACCAGGAGAAGGCCCCAAAACCATCATCGCCCACGGTGCCGGAAGACGCATCCAGACAAAGCGCGACCTGGAGCAGGAAGAAAAAAATGCGCGGTTTGTCGAAGAATCCTGTCCCATGCTGAGCAAGGGCACAGACCTTGAGCGGGAATGGCTGCTGCAAGACCCGGAGGAATGCCTGCAACTCCTTCTGGAACTGCAACACCTGCCGGATGAGGTCATCATTGAATGGCCTGAGGGAGAACGGCTTACGGTAAGCCCGCCTGCCGAACTCAACCAATTCTTGCTCACGGTCAAGGAACGCAATAACTGGTTTGAAATGAGCGGCACCTTGAAGCTCAATGAATCTCTGGTGCTTGACATGCGCACCCTTCTCGAACTGGCCCAGACCAACACCAGCCGCTTCATTCCCTTAGGTCAGGGTCATTTTCTCGCCCTCTCCCGAGAGCTGCGCAAACGACTGGACGAGATCGCCGCTTTTGCCGAACTCAGAAAAAACACGGTTCGCCTCCACCCTCTTGCCGCCTTGGCATTGGAGGATTTTACCAGCGGGGTCGGAGATCTGCGCACCAACGAGCGCTGGCGGGAACAGCAAAAACGCTTCAGAGACGCTCAGCAGTATCAGCCAAAGTTGCCATCCACCTTCAAGGCCGCGCTGAGGGATTATCAGCTGATCGGCTTTAACTGGCTGGCCCGACTGGCCAATTGGGGGGTGGGTGCCTGCCTGGCGGATGATATGGGCCTCGGCAAAACCATCCAGGCCCTGGCTCTTGCCCTCGATCGCGCCCACCAGGGGCCCACCCTGGTGGTGGCTCCCACCTCGGTCTGCCCCAACTGGCAGGAAGAGGCCAACCGCTTTGCCCCGACCTTCCAGGTCGTGATCTTCGGTGGCCGTCAGAGAAAAAAAATACTCGCCGAACTTGGCCCCTTTGACCTGATGGTCTGCAGCTACGGCCTGCTCCAACAGGAATCAGCGCTTCTTGCCACCCGCACCTGGGAGACCATCATCTTAGACGAGGCCCAGGCGATAAAAAATTTCATCACCAAGCGTTCGCGGGCCGCCATGCTCCTGCAAGGCCGATTCAAGATGGTCACCACCGGCACCCCAATCGAAAACCACCTCACCGAACTCTGGAACCTGTTTCAGTTCATCAATCCCGGACTCCTCGGCTCGTTAAACCAGTTCAACCAGCGGTTTGCCATCCCCATTGAGCGCGGTAACGACCCAGAAGCCAGAAAAAAATTAAAAAAACTGATCAACCCTTTCATCCTGCGCCGCCTCAAATCACAGGTTCTGGAAGAGCTGCCCGAACGCACCGAAATCCTCTTGCAGGTGGAAATGGAGGCAAAGGAGGCCGCCCTCTATGCGGCACTCAGGCAGCGGGCCCTGGAAAAACTGCGCCATAACTGTGGGCCGCCAGGCAAACGCTCGCTGCAGATCCTGGCTGAGATCATGAAACTGCGCCGGGCCTGCTGCAATCCCCGTCTTATCCTGCCAGACACGGACATTCCCAGCGCCAAGCTCACCATCTTTGCCAAGCTGGTCGCCGAATTAAGAGAAAACGGGCACAAAGCTCTGGTGTTCAGTCAGTTTGTCGATCATTTGAGTCTGGTCCGTGAACATCTCGACCAGGAGGGTATCAGCTACAGATACCTGGACGGCAGCACCCCTTCCAAGGAACGCCAGCGTCAGGTACAGGAATTCCAGGCAGGTCATGGCGATCTGTTCCTCATCAGCCTCAAGGCCGGGGGGGTTGGGCTCAACCTCACCGCCGCCGACTATGTGATCCACCTGGACCCCTGGTGGAATCCCGCCGTGGAAGACCAGGCCTCGGATCGGGCCCATCGCATCGGCCAGAAGCGTCCAGTAACCATCTATCGTCTGGTGGCAAAGAATACCATCGAGGAAAAAATCGTCCATCTCCACCATGAGAAAAGAGCCCTGGCGGACAGCCTGTTGGAGGGCGCCGATGTCGGTCAGGCCATGAACCCCGCCGATCTGCTGCTTTTGCTGAAAGAAGACTGATCGACCTCCAAAGCAAAAGGTTCTGCGTGTTGATTTTTTTTCACTACAAAAAACAACATTTCTGTATTATAGAAAACACATGACAATATCCAAATCAAATTACAAGTCCTATTGGCAACGATTTATCGTCAATGTCACCCTGGTCATCCTGTTGTTCGTTTCCGCTCTATTTTCCGGTCTTTACCTCAACAACCAGAAAAGCATCGAACAGGAACTCAAAAGCCGGGCACAGGCGATTTTCAACAGCATTATCATTACCCGAAGGTGGAATGCCCTGCACGGCGGCGTTTTTGTCGAAAAAACTCCAGGTATGGAATAAAACCCCTACCTTAAAAACCCGGACATCACTGCCAGCAACGGCAAGACCTATACCAAGAAAAACCCCTCCCTGATGACCAGAGAGATCTCGGAAATCGCTGACCGTGAAGGGGCTTTCCAGTTCCATATCACCAGCCTTAAGCCGCTTAATCCCAACAATATCGCGGACCCTTTTGAGCGACAAGCGCTAATGAGCTTTGCCAAGGGGGGAAATGAATCAATCAGCACTGAAGAGAAAGATGGCGTCACCTATTACCGATACATGGCGCCGCTCTTCGTCGAACAGCCCTGCCTTGCCTGCCATGCCGACCAGGGATATCGGCTCGGCGAGGTTCGCGGCGGCATCAGCGTTCGGTTTAATATTGAGCAAGCAAGACAGGCGCTGTTTCTGAACAAACTGCTGCTTGGCCTGCTGTTTACGCTGACCCTGGCTTCTTTTCTGGGAATCGTCTACCGTCTGGTTATCACACTGCAAAAAAGACTGGACATCGCGGAAGAGCACATCAAGAAAATGGCAACCACCGACGAGTTGACCCAACTGAACAACCGTCGTTTTCTGCTTACCCGTCTCAGAGAAGAAGTCGATCGCGCCACCCGCTACCGCCGCTCTCTTTCCTGTATCTTTTTTGACTTGGACCACTTCAAGCAGGTTAATGATACCTATGGCCATGAGGCTGGCGATACCGTGTTGAAAACAATCAGTGCCACAGCCCAAGAACAATGCCGCCAGACAGACATCCTCGCCCGTTACGGCGGGGAAGAATTTATCATGCTTTTACCGGAAACCGACCTGGAACAGGCCAAAGCCATAGCGGAACGTCTGCGGCAGGCCATCGAGAGCCAGACCAGCATCACTCATGAGCATCAGATACTGGTCACCGCCTCCTTAGGCGTAACTTGCTACTCCCCCGAAACCACCACCCAGCCTGCGCTTGCCGCTTTTATCCATCAGGCCGACAACGCCATGTTCGGAGCCAAAAAAGCCGGCCGCAACCGCGTTGTTGTCGCAACCTGACACCTTATCCCTTACCGCGACGGATCCCGATGGTAGCGACAGTGCCCTTGCCTTCCTCGCTATCCAGGTTAAATGAACAGCCTGGGTGATCCTCGATAATTCTTTTGGAGATGCAGAGACCCAAGCCGGTACCCTGTGCTTTCGTGGTAAAAAAAGGTAAAAAGATTCTTTCTTTAAACTCCTCCGGAATCCCCTCCCCGGTATCCGTTATCTCGACCTCCACCCGTTTTTCCTGCATTTTGGTGCTGACCACAACCTTCCCACCCGCCGAAGTGGCCTCAATCGCGTTCTTCACCAGATTCAGCAACACCTGCTTTATCTTCTCCCGATCCACCTCAACCTCAACATCAGTCGAAGAGGCCAGCCGTATCTCAATTCCATTGGCGCCCAAATAAGACTGGGCCTGATCCACAACCTCTGTCAGAAGATCATTTAAGGAAATGCCAGCCAGATTTAGCTGCTGGGTCTTGTACAGCTCTTTGAGGCCCGCGAGCAGATGTTCCAGGCGCAGCACCTCATCGACGATAATAGTCAGCTTGGCTCTGTCTTTTTCCACCGTTGCTTTTTTTAAAAGCTGACGGGCAAATCCACCAATCATCACGAGCGGGTTTTTTATCTCATGGCTGATCTCGGCCACAGTCTGCCCAAGTGCGGCCAAACGCTCATTCTGGGCAAGGCGATTCTCCAGCATTCTGGTCTCGGAAAGATCCCTGACCAGCCCGGTAAAATAGAGCTGCCCCTCAACCTCGGCCATGGAAAAGGAGATGGAGGCGGGAAAGGTATCCCCGTTTTTACGAGCCACCACCAGTTCCGTTTCATGCCCTATCAAGGTTGCCTCACCTGTCAGGACATACTTGGCAACTGCCTGCTCATGCCTGGTTCGGCACATGGCAGTCAGAATTTTCCCCAGGTCACGACCGACGACCTCAGTCCGGGCATAGCCAAATATTCTCTCCGCCGCCTTGTTGAAAAAAATTACCGTGGAGTTTTTATCAATAGTAATAAAAGCCTCATTGGTATTTTCAACCGCGTTTCTAAGAATGACAAACTGTCTCTCTGTCTCTGCCGTAATTTCTTCAGCCATTACGCCTCCATCTGCAATAGGTCACAAATATTGCACCCGTATGAATTCTATTTTCTCTCTTGGCTCACAAAAACACAAGGGCAATTATCATCCTGCTGGCCAAGGGTAACTCGAGAAAGCTTCTGGTTGACAAGTCAACTCTTGACAAGAACCGCCATTCTGGATGATATAACGGACAACAATCAGGCGGCGTTTGCCACATTGCAAGACAAAACCTGCAAAAAAGGAAATTAGATGAGAAAAATTGCCGCAATTACCCTGGCAGGGATACTGGTCGCTGGCCCAGCCTTTGCTTCGGGCTATCGCATCCCAGAGCAATCCACCAATGCCGTAGCGTTAAGTAACGCCTATGTGGCCAATACTCCAGACGCCGATGCAGGCTATTACAATCCGGCCAACATGAGCTGGTTGGAGAACGGCTGGCATTCCGACCTCAGCGTCACCTGGCTTAATTTGGCAAGCATTGATTATGCTGACCTAAGTGACTCCACCAGAAATGATGGCTCCAGAACAGAAAACTTTATCCTGCCGGAATTTCATCTTGTCTCGCCAAACTACAACAACTTTCGTTTTGGTCTTTCCGTCGTCTACCCCTTCGGCCTTTCTCAGCGGCGGGAGTCTGCTTACCCCCGGATGACCGCGGAAGAATTTACCCTGCAAACCTACGAGATCAACCCCAGTCTCTCATGCCAGGTGAACAGCAGGTTTTCTCTTGCCGCAGGGCTTCGGGCGATTTACAGCAAGGGCAAGGTTAAGAGTACTGATACCCTTGGTTATCTTGGTTTAGCGACGCGGGATCTCGAAGGCACTGGCCTGGATTACGGCTACAACCTTGCTGTTGCCTATAAACCGATCAGCAACCTTTCTCTGGCGGCAACCTACCGTTCCAAGATCAATCTGGAGCTTGATGGCAAGGCTACGCTTGGTATCGGCGGCGCCACTGTTTACAGCAACCGTGACGCAGAGGTTATGGTGCCTGCTCCGGCTGTACTATCACTGGCCGCAGCCTACACCTTTGACAAAACCACGGTGGAATTCGCCTACGACAAAACTTACTGGAGCGCTTACGACAAACTGGATTTCAATTACGATGTTTCACTGCTTAGCATTAACGCCACGCTGTATAATCTTTTCGATGCCCCAGGGGCAAAGAACTGGAGCAACAGCGAAGCCTTCCATCTTGGTCTGACTCACAAGCTGAACCGCGACTGGACCATAATGGCCGGTTTTGCCATCGATCAAACCCCGATTCCGGATCAAACCTTAGGCTTTGAACTGCCTGACTCCAAGGCAAAAGTCTACTCCCTCGGAGCGCGTTACCAGATCAACGACAGGCTTAAGGTAGGTACAGCCTATCTCTACTCTGACAAAGAAAGCCGAACCGTAACCAATGCCGGAGGCATCAACGGCACCTTCACCAATGCCGCAGCCCAACTGCTCAATATTGGCCTGCAATACCGCTTCTAAAGTGATCAAAATCAATGACTGAATCTACGGCGGTTTCCGCCCCCCATTACCCCCCGGACGTCCATTGCCTCAAATTAGGCGACCGGGAAATCTTCCTGATCGGCACCGCCCATATCTCCAGAGAATCCGTGGATCTGGTCCGCCAGGTTATTGCCGGTGAAAGGCCGGACTGCGTCTGCGTCGAGCTGGACGAGAAACGCTACGAGGCCCTGGCCAAGCGCAAGACCTGGGAACTTCTTGACCTGCGGGAAATCATCCGCAAGAAACAGCTCTCCACCCTGCTGATCAACATGGTTCTGGCCTCTTACCAAAAACGGCTTGGCGATCAGATGGGGGTCAAGCCGGGCACCGAACTGCTGGAGGCCGTGCAGGAGGCGGAAAAATACGGGATCCCCGTGGCACTCTGCGACCGGGATGTGCGAGTCACCCTACGCCGGGCCTGGCAATCCACCTCGTTCTGGCGCAAGAATTATCTGCTGGCCAGCATCATAACCAGCATGTTCGAAGAGACCGAGATCACCGAGGACAAGCTGCGGGAACTGAAAGAAAGCGATGTGCTTTCCGAACTGCTGGCTGAACTGGGCCAGGCCATGCCAGAGCTGAAAAGGGTGCTCATTGACGAACGGGACACCTATCTGGCGGAAAAAATCAAGGCCGCCGCAGGCAAGAGGCTGGTGGCCGTGGTGGGAGCCGGACACATAGCCGGGATCAAAGAGGCGCTTGGCGAGGATCGCAGCGACCAGATGGAAGAGATCAACATTATCCCCCCCGTTTCCAAGGTCTGGGAGGTGATTGGCTGGGCCATCCCCGCCCTGATCGTGGCAGCCATGCTCGGGATCGCCTTTACCAAGGGCGCGGAGGTGGCGGGCGACAATCTGCTCTTCTGGATTCTGGCCACCGGCCTTCCCGCAGCCCTTGGAGCCATCCTGGCGCTGGCCCATCCCTTCACCATCTTCAGCGCCTTTGTGGGGGCGCCCATCACCACCCTTTTACCCATACTCGGCGTGGGACATGTCACGGCCTTTGTTCAGGTTATGTCCCAACCACCGCTGGTTATTGAGTTTGAAACCGTTCTTCGGGATATGGCCACCTTTAGCGGTTGGTGGCGCAACCGCCTGTTGCGGCTTTTTCTGGCCTTTACCCTGCCAAGCATTGGAGCCGTGGCCGGCATGTGGATCGGCGGCTCCAAAATTATTGCAAACCTCTTTTAGGAGCTGTTACGAAATAACCTCTCTGCTATTGAGCATTTCGTTACAGCTCCTTATGCCGTCTCTGATATCAGAACGACAATACTATCTTTCACCCACAGGGTATAAGTTTCGTTTGAGCAGACAAGCTGCTCAACTCAGCTTTAACTACAACGATCTAAGGCACAAAAACATGAGCAAGATTCTGTACATTACAGGCAAACAGGCCCGCTATCTGCGCGGCCTCGGGCACCACCTTTCCCCTCTGGTCATGATCGGCAAAGATGGTCTTACCGACAATCTCCGCGAAGCCCTGGAGGCAGTGCTGGTAGCACATGAACTGGTCAAGGTGAAAATCCAGGACGGCTGTCCCCATAGCAGAGAAGGAGCCGCCGAGCTGCTGTCAAACCAGACCAAGAGTCGGATCGCTCAGATCATCGGCAAAACCTTTCTGCTCTATCGCGAAAACCAGGAGCTGAAAGATGACCAGAAAATCAAGCTGCCATCCACTAAATAGTTTTCGCTTCCACCCTGGCCATGTCCGATTATCTTGACCTGCTGAAAAATGCCAACAAGGATGCCATCCGCGCCCGACGGACAGATACGGCTACCCGATTAGAGCAGCCCAAGAAAGGCTTTCTACGCTTCCGCGAGCCCTATGAATCTTTGCATCATCTAAAGGCGCAGTTTACCGATTTCAGCCAGAATGTGGTAACCATCGGCAGGCCTGATGAGCTGGAGGCAACAGACCGGGGCCTGGTACATGAGGCCATGCGGGACTTCATGCCCTGGCGCAAGGGACCTTTTGAGGTATTCGGGACAGAAATTGATGCGGAATGGCAGAGCTGGCGCAAGTGGGATCGGTTGCTCCCTGCCCTGCCCGACCTCAATGGCAAGGTCGTGGCCGATATCGGCTGCAACAACGGCTACTACATGTTTCGAATGCTGCCGCATAAGCCGCGCTGCGTTATCGGCCTGGAGCCTTTTCTCCAACATTATTACTGTTTTAAGACACTGCGCCACTTAGCCGGAGCAGACGAGCTGTTCATCGAGCTGATGGGGGTTGAGGATATTCCCCTCTTCCCGTCCTGTTTTGATGTGGTCTTTCTAATGGGGATCATCTACCACCGGATCTCACCGGTGGAGATGCTGCGGGAAATCCG
>DOZO01000057.1:2102-8558 GCA_003517965.1 Desulfobulbaceae bacterium | reverse complement strand
GTGGCCCTTTTCCCGGAAGAGCGCTACGCCAAGGTGCCGGGCACCTACTTTGTACCCACGGCCAGCTGCCTGCGCAACTGGCTTTTACGCACCGGTTTTTCCGAGGTGGAGATCTTTTGCCTCCACCCCATGAATAGTGAGGAACAACGAAAAACAGCCTGGATGACCTTTGAATCCTACGAGGATTTTCTCGACCCGCGCAACCCAGACCTGACCGTAGAAGGCTACCCTGCCCCCTGGCGGGTGTTTATCCGGGCGGTAAGCCGTTGAACAAAATGTTGAACATCTAGTCCTGCCAAGACGGCATAAGGAGCCGTAAATGCAAAACAAATGTCAGGTTGTTTTTGCATGGCTCCTAAACCGCTAAACCTTGGCAACGATTGAATCAAACCTCAACCAATATGGTGGCCCCATGGCAAAACCAAATTATCAATACGAAAAAAGACAACGAGAACTGGCCAAGAAAAAGAAGAAAGAAGAAAAGAAGCAGCTCTTGCAGGAAAAAAAGGAGATCCCGGCTGAATCAGAGACAGATCAAACGACAGATACCAGGATAGACTGAGGTGCGAGGACGAAGTACAACAGATGCGCGCCTTGCTCCTCGATACTGGGGTAGAGGAACTCCCCCAGCAAACGACTGCACGATATTACCGAGGATACCCGCAAAACTGTCGTCCTTCTGATTGCCGAAAAGCTCGGAGGCTTCGTTTTTCGCCATCAAATCCGCCTTAAGCGCGGCAATGCCCGCCACCGCTTCCGCAGGCTGAATCTCGTACCGTATGGCGGTGGCAAAATCGCCCAGCGGCAGCCGCTCGCTGTCGAACTGATTGAGCAGCACAAAGGTCCGGGCATACCCGGCAATCACGCTCACCAGCCCGCGCGCCTCGGGCAGACTGGCCTGCTCGATCAGGTTTTGCTGGAAGAGGGTCAGGGTGCGTTCGAGCTGCTTGATATGCTCCTGCTGGGTTTGCAAGCGTTGGGTGTTCAGGGCGTAACCTTGCACCAGATATTCTTTGAGGACGCGGCTGGCCCAGATGCGGAATTGTGTGCCTTGCTTGGATTTGACGCGATAACCGACCGATATAATTACATCCAGATTGTAATGCTCGATCTTACGCTTAACCTCGCGATTTCCTTCCTGCCGAACTATAAGGAATTTCCTTATAATTGCCGAAGACTCAAGCTCACCCTCCGCAAACACATTGGCAATGTGCTCATTAATGGTCATAATGTTCTTATCAAACAACTCCGCCATCTGTTTTTGCGACAACCAAACAGTTTCGCCTTCCAGTCTGACCTCAGTGGCAATGGAGCCGTCGGTAGATTGGTAAATGACGATGGGGACGGCGGTGTTTTCTGGAGTGATCATATCAAAACTTCCCTTGCTTTCGCGGCAGTTGTAAAGGAATTCTTGACAACTGCCTGAACTAACACTCTAACAACTATCCGCACAAACTCCGAAACTCCGGGGGCAGGTTAGACTTTCGGACATTCGTCCGCTGACCCACAAAGCTTTGCGGTAATGCCTTTGACTATCTTTAATATTCGCTCATCTTTCGCAGCCCGCTGCGCCGCCTTGCCGAGTGCCGACACGTCACGCCCCAATTGTTTCGCCAGGTCAGTCAACAAAAGGTGGGGCGAGGCCTGCACAATTACTGCGGCAACAGCCCGCGCCTCAGTCATCGGTCGAACCTTGCCTGGTGCTTTCAGCTTCTCATCCGGTATCTGGAAATGAGCACAAACCATGCTGACGACTTCATCCAAGGAGTACTCTCGCTCACCTCTCTGATCCACCCTAAGCAAAACTTCCTCAGCAAACGAATCATTCCCCAAAATCCTCCCTTCGCAAGTCCCGCTGTGGAATTCTCCGCGTCTCTCCTCCCCGATTCCGTCGTGCATAAATGCCTCATAAGCCATCCGGGCCTGACCGATATTTGATGAAAGCATCAACAGGACAAAATCGGTTGCAAGCCACGGAATGAGTTCCTTGCCAAGATATCCACGATGCCCGGTCCACGGAAATTCTTCAAGAGAAACGGCAGCTCCGGCCCGAACCGGATTCAGATGAACATAGCGCACGAGTTCAAGCAGATACGCATCGGCGTCGACAAGAAGGGCTTTGTATCTCCCTTGGAAGAGGTGGCCAGTCCGAGATTGTGAGTAGTTGATCCACTTCGTAAATCGTAGCGAGATGTTCTGCATAATCTGGGACAGAGGAATTTCACCTACCTGCATGACAAGGTGTATGTGATTTCTCATCAGGCAAAAGGCATATATCCGACAGTGGAACTTCTCAACGGCATAGTGTAAAATCAGGTAAAATCGATACCGGTCACGATCGTCGAAAAAGATCGGCTCGCCAGCGTTGCCGCGGAGGATGACGTGGTAGACAGCATCGGGGAAATGGATACGGAGTTTGCGAGCCATGCCGAGATACTAACTGAAGAATGTCCGAAAGTCAAGCCTGACCCCAGAAGTTGCTCAATTCCACAACATCTGCCGCCGGGCAGGAATTCAGGGCTCCCACACCGATTTTCTGATTTGCTCCTGCGCCCATCGTCTGCATGCCTCGATATATACCACCGACAAGGATTTTCAGCATTATCTTAGAGCGTTGCCAATCTCCTTGCACGAGTAGTGGACAGCCTTTGTAGAGGGAACGCGGTGTATTATTAGTGGGTGAATGTCCGAAAGTCTGACCTGACCCCAGAGTTCCCCCGATTCTCGATGGAAAAATGGCCATCTGCGAAAGTTCCCAGTTGAAACGATAAACTTTCGGCACGCGCAGACGAAACAATCGTCAGGAGCAGGAGTCCGCTAAAAATAGTGCTGAGCACAGACGTCATGATGGGGTTGCCAAAAACCTCGTATTTATGCCTTGCCTCGTCATGCCCTGCCAGGAAGGGAAGGAAGCCTAAATGACTCATTCAGTACCACCAGTACCACGAAAATAAAGGTTATGCAAAAGGCAAAATCGGGACTGTACCGCTTTGCTGCAGCAGTTTCGGGGGCTGTCCTGATTTTGCCCTGCTGGTGCCGCATATTCCGGCTTGACGGCGGTAAAATAAGCTGGAATAGTATTTTTATTTGAGTTTCGTATGCAGATAATAGATGAGAGGTGGGCCATGCGAAGTGTGCTGCGAGCTGTTGTCCTGGTGCTGATGTTGCTTCTCCCTGCTGGGTCAGTCTTGGCGGCGCTCCCGAGGGTGGCGCTGGTAATCGGCAATGCGACCTATCCCTCTTCACCCTTGGACAATCCGGTGAACGATGCGCGGGCGATGACGGCCAAGCTCAAGAAGCTGGGCTTTGAGGTGATTGAAAAGCATAATCTCACCACCAGACAGATCGGTCCTACCCTGCGGGAGTTTCGCTCGAGTCTGCAACCTGGCACCGAGGCGCTGTTTTTTTATGCCGGACATGGCCTGCAGGTGAAGGGGGTTAATTATCTGCCCGCGGTTGATGCCTCTATCAGCGGCGAAGAAGAAGTGCCGATGCAAAGCATCAATGTCAATCAGGTGCTTGGGATCATGGAAGAGTCGAAGACCAGACTCAACCTGATTTTTCTTGATGCCTGCCGTAACAATCCCTTCTCCCGTGGCTTCCGTTCCGCCGCAGGTGGGCTGGCCAAGGTCGAAGCCCCCTCGGGCACCCTGATCTCTTTTGCTACCCGGCCTGGCAGCGTGGCTGCCGATGGGTCGGGGAAGAACGGCCTGTACACCGAACAACTGCTGTTGGCGATGGAACAAAATGAGCCGATTGAAAAGGTGCTCAAGTACGCCGCCGCCGGGGTGAAGAAGGCCTCGAAAGGCAAGCAGGAACCTTGGTCGGAAGGGATGATCGAAGGGGAGTTCTACTTTATCTTTCAAGGGCCGACGACGGTGAATGTATTTCCTCTTGCCCCCGCGCCGTCGGGTCCATCTGTGCCGACAGGTGCGGGGATGAACCTGGAAGATTTGAAGAAGGAGTCAGCAAAGCGGGGGGACTGGGAGAAGTGGCAGACGAAGATGAAGGGGGCGCACAAAGAGGTAAAGGGATTTAGCGGAAGCCCGGATCTGCAGGCGATGGCCTGGGAGCGGTTTTTGACGGGTTACGGAATAGATAACCCATACAGCAATGAAGATGAAGCGATGCGGGCGGAGGGTCAGGCGGAGTTGAGCCGGTTGCGGGAGGCAGCGGCCAGGCAAAAACGTGAGGTAGGAGAGAAGGCTAAGGTCGCAGCATCTCGACCGCCTGCGTCGGTGGTGGATGTGGCCAAAACGCGTTTTACCCGGACGGCAGAGGGAGTGATCAGCGATTCCCAAACCGGCCTTGAATGGGTGGAAGGGCCGGATAAAGATACCAATTATGCTCAAGCGGAGCAGTGGGTGGCTGCCTGCACAGTGGCGGGTGGTGGTTGGCGGATGCCGACCAATGCAGAGTTTAAGATCTTGGATCAAAAGGGTGTTGGTGCAAGAAATATAGATCCGATCTTTAACACAACCGGTTGGCGGGTTTGGACTGAACAGCGGAATTCGCCTGCGTTGCCCGTCTACTTCGGCGTTAATGTTAGCGAGAGCTTCTTGGAAGAGGACGTTTTCCCCCGCAGGGTGTTTGGAGTGCGGTCGCGTCCGCGATGATGAGGTGGATCATTTGGTTATTTGATCCTTTTGCTTCTTTGTTTTTGGGGGGACTCCGGGGTCAGGTCAGACTTTCGGACATTCACCCACTAATACACCGGAAGAACAGAAGAAAAATGGTGTCAAGCTTGACAATTTGACATATGTTCCTAAAATTTTGGGGGACAGTAGCCTTCACCTCATCCGCCGAAGATACTGATACCGCGGGATAAATTTAAATGCGTGATCTGATACGGTTGGGATTTTGCTTCCAATGCAGGCAAGCGATGACAACAACACTCTCATCGGTTATGACAAAAAAAAGGCCGTAAGGAAATCTGCGCAATAATGCCCTTCTGACCTTGCAATAAACTGTGGCAAACATGGCTGAATTACGTGCAACGGCAGCAATACAGGCATCAACAGCACGAGAAAACTCTGTCCCTAAGCCAGGGCTTTGTTGGTTGTACCAAGTGGCAGCCGTCGCCATATTAGTCTCGGCCTGTGGCCGGACATAAATCCGGCTGGTCATACCATATGCCACAACCGGGAGCGCACCTCGTCCCAGGATGATTGATCCTGCGGGTGTTGCTCATACTCTTTGAGGCGCTTGTCCAACTCATTCTTTGCCTCCGGAGTTAGCTCAACCATTTCCGGCTGTATGGCTATGCTATCCCAAATATCCTCAACCAGCTGAATCCGCTCCGGAATACTCAAAGAAAACAGGTCTGCGGCGGCTATATGTGGCATGAAGGCTACCTCCTTGAAAATACTGTAACAGCACTAAAGATGACTGTACAGCGAAAAACAAAGATTAAAAAACAGAGGCCAAGATGCAAGTTTTGCTGGACTGAAGATAGACTTATTCTTGACCTAACCTTGATTCTCAGCGCAGCTCCACCAGTCTGGCCATGCCAGCCTCGATTTTCTCCAGCTTCGCCTGCATCTCTCCGATTTTTTCCCGCTCCTTGGCCTTAACCTCTTCCGGGGCATTGGCCATGAACTTTTCATTGTTCAGTTTGCCCTGGCAGCGGGATAGCTCCGCCTCGGTCTTGTCCTGCTCCTTTTTCAGCTTGGCCTGCTCCTTGTCCACATCCACAAGTCCAGCCAGGGGCACGAAGATCTCGATGTCGGTATAGAGGTAGGAGGCCGCGCCCTTGGGCCGGGAGCCTTCCTTCTGCACGGCCATGGTGGAGGTCCGGGTCAGAGTCTTGAGGGAACCGGCAAGGGAGGTCAAGCCTGCGTGTTTGGTTTCGTCGTGGCAGATGATCAGAACCTCGATCTCGGCGGAGGGATGGATCATGGCCTCGCTGCGGATATTGCGGATGCCGCCGACGATTCCCATGAACAGCGCGGCCAGCTCGGCGGCTTCGGCATCGTTCCAGGTCGGGTTAGGGGTGGGGAAGGCTTCGACCATGATGCTGGTCCGCTCGCCGGGCAGGACATGCCAGATCTCCTCGGTGACAAACGGGGTGATGGGGTGCAGAAGCTTGAGGGTGTTTTCCAGCACCGCCAGGAGCACAGCCTGGGATTGACCCTTGGCCGTGGCGTTGTCGCCGTAGAGATCGCTCTTGATCCATTCCAGGTACCAGTCGCAGAACTCGTTCCAGACGAACTGGTAGAGGACCGAGGCGGCGTCGTTGAAGCGGTAGTCGTCCAGGGCCTGGCGCACCTCGGTGATCGCCTGGTTCAGCCGGTTGAGAATCCAGCGGTGGGCCAGGGGCAGGGCGGCGGGGTCGATATCCTTGCTGATTGCCGGGTCGCACTCCTTGAGGTGCATGAGGGCGAAGCGGGCCGCGTTCCAGATCTTGTTGATGAAGTGGCGGTAGCCCTCGATGCGCTCCTCGGCGAGCTTGATCTC
>DOZO01000057.1:725-1907 GCA_003517965.1 Desulfobulbaceae bacterium | reverse complement strand
ACCAGGGGGTCGATGACGTTGCCTGTGGATTTGCTCATTTTCTTGCCGTGCTTGTCGCGGACCAGGGCATGGAGGTAAACGTCCTTGAAGGGCACCTCATCCATGATGTGGATGCCCATCATCATCATCCGGGCCACCCAGAAGAAGAGGATGTCGAAACTGGTGATCAGCACCGAGGTCGGGTAGAAGAGCTTCAGCTCCCTGGTGTCTTCGGGCCAGCCCAGGGTGGAGAAGGGCCAGAGGGCCGAGGAGAACCAGGTGTCCAGCACGTCGGTTTCCTGGGTGAGCTTTGTTGAACCGCATTTTTCGCAGGATGCAGGGGCCTGTTCCTCAACCATGAAATGGCCGCAGTCGTCGCAGGTCCAGGCCGGGATCTGATGGCCCCACCAGATCTGGCGGGAGATGCACCAGTCGCGGATGTTGTCCATCCAGGCGTAGAAGGTGTTGTACCAGGTCTTGGGGTGGATGGCGATCCGCCCGTCCCGCACCGCGGCCACGGCCTGAGCGGCCAAGGGCTTGACCGAGACGAACCACTGCAGGGAGGTGGTTTGTTCAACCACGGTTTTGCAGCGGTAGCACTGGCCCACCGCATGGGCGTAATCCTCGATTTTTTCCAGAAAGCCCTGGGCCTCCAGGTCGGCGACGATCTGCTTGCGGCAGGCGAAACGGTCCAGTCCCGCATAGAGGCCGGCCGCCTCGTTCATGATCCCGGAGTCGTCCATGATCTTGAGGCGTTCGAGGTTATGGCGCAAGCCGATCTCGTAGTCGTTGCGGTCGTGGGACGGGGTGACCTTGAGCGCCCCGGTGCCGAACTCCCGCTCCACATGGTGATCGTAGACCACCGGGATGATGCGGTCGGTGAGGGGTAATTTGATGCCGATGGCCTTCAGATGGCTGTATCGCTCGTCGTCGGGATGCACGGCCACGGCGGTGTCGCCCAGCATGGTCTCGGGCCGGGTGGTGGCGACCACCACGTGGCCGGAGCCGTCGGCATAGGGGTAGCGGAGGTGGTAGAGCTTGCCAGCGGTATCCTCATGTTCAACCTCGTCGTCGGAGAGGGCGGTTTTGCAGCGGGGGCACCAGTTGACGATATAGTCGCCCTTGTAGATCAGCCCTTCCTTGTAAAGGCGGACAAAAACGGTGCGCACCGCCTTGGACAACCCCTCGTCCATGGTGAAGCGT
>DOZO01000057.1:489-640 GCA_003517965.1 Desulfobulbaceae bacterium | reverse complement strand
TCCCAGTCGCAGGAGCAGCCCAGGTGCTTGAGCTGGTTGATGATGGTGCCGCCTTTTTCCTCACGCCATTGCCAAACCCGCTCGATGAACTTTTCGCGGCCAAGGTCGTGACGGGTTTTGCTTTCGAGGGCAAGCTGGCGCTCCACCACGT
>DOZO01000057.1:0-335 GCA_003517965.1 Desulfobulbaceae bacterium | reverse complement strand
GCGATGCCGGCGTGGTCGGTGCCCGGTACCCAGAGGGTGTTGTAGCCGCACATCCGCTTGTAGCGAACCAGGACATCCTGCATGGTGTTGTTCAGGGCGTGGCCCACATGGAGAACGCCGGTGACGTTGGGCGGCGGGATCACAATGGAGAAAGAGGGCTTACCCTCGTCCATGGTGGCCTGGAAGTTTTTCTGCTCCAGCCATTTTTTATACCACCTGGCCTCAACCTCTTTGAATTCGTAGCCCTTGGCCAGCTCATGGTCGCCGGGTGCGGCGGAGGGGTTTTCGCTCATCGGTTACATTACACTCCATGGTTTGGGGAGAAAGATGTTGGT
>DOZO01000029.1 GCA_003517965.1 Desulfobulbaceae bacterium | reverse complement strand
AATAAACAACCAGCAGGACTGGGCCAAAAAACATCTCCAAACCCTGCTGACCTACTACGGCAAGGCACCCTTCTACCGTGAGTATCTGCCCGCCTTTGCCGAGCTTTACCACAGCGCCGGTGATTCATTGGCCGACCTGAATATGGGGACTATCGAGCTGATCAGAAAAATTTTTGCCATTGACACCGAGATTGTCCGCGCCAGCGACATTTCAGGCCTCAGCGAGGAACCAACCGCCCGGCTCCTCGACATCTGCCGACATTTCAAGGCCGACACCTATCTGGCTGGAGCTGGGGGCAAAGGGTACATGGAGTGTGATAGATTTAAGGCTGCTGGACTAAAGTTGCTTTTTCAGAATTTCGTTCATCCAGAATATCCCCAGATCAACGGTCCTTTTGTTCCCTATATGTCGGCCATAGATTACATCTTTAACACCGGTGGCGATTTTACCCGCATCCGAGAGTTGAATAAGGAACTCGAAGCCTATTGAAATCAGAAAGGAGTGGAGCATGATCCCCCATTCACGACCCACTCTGGGCGCTGAAGAGGCCAAGGCCGCTGCCGAGACTATCCTGTCCGGCCAGATCGCTCACGGGCCAAAGGTGGCGGAGTTTGAAAAGCGTTTCGCCGATTTTCTCGGTTTGCAACGGGCTGTGGCGGTAAATTCCGGCACCTCGGCCCTGCATCTGGCCCTGTTGGCTCTGGGAACGAAGCCAGGCGATGAGGTTATTGTTCCGGATTATGTTTGTACGGCCCTGCTCAACGCGGTGCATTACACCGGCGCCATCCCGGTCATTGCCGATGTGAGTGAAGCAGACGGCAATCTTGACTGCCAGGCCGCCCTGCGGCTGATCACCCCGAAAACCCGCGCCGTCATCGTGCCCCACATGTTCGGCACCCCCTGTGCCGGAATCACACTGTTCAAGGAACGGGGGATTCCAGTTATCGAGGATTGCGCCCAGTCAGTCGGGGCGGAGCTTGCCGGCGGCAAGGTCGGTACGCTGGGAGATCTGAGCATCTTCTCATTTTACGCCACCAAGGTGATGACCTGCGGTGAGGGGGGGATGGTGGCGAGCAATCGCCCGGAACTGACAGACACGGTCGCCGATCTCTGCGACTATGATAACCGGGACGATTATCTTCCGCGCTACAATTACAAAATGACCGATTTCCAGGCCGCCATGGGTCTGGTCCAGCTCGCCCGTCTGCCGGATTTCATCCAGCGACGCCGGGAGATCGCCCAACGCTATAATGCCGGGCTCAAAGATTTGCCCCTACGACTGCCAAGCGCGCAAGCAGACCGGCAGCCAATCCATTTTCGTTACATAGTCCGGCTTGCCAACCCTGAATCCCTGCTAAACCACCTTCGTAACCACGGGATAAGCGCCGCTCATCCAGTCTTCAAGCCCTATCAATTGCTGACCAAGGCCAATGATTGCCCAATCTCCCTGCGGCTATGGCACGAGAGCCTATCCCTGCCAATCTATCCCCTGCTACAAGATGCGGAGGTTGATCGGGTGATAGCGATAATACGGGGCCACATCCTCCACGCCTGAGCGCCTCTACCGTAACGAACGCAGGATAAAAAAACCTGCTATTACGCTCCGCAGAGCTTCACCTCGCCTCCTTCCTCCTCTCATAACGATAACTGAAAAGCATAATCGTAATCATGACGTAGATCAGCATGGTTTGCGCAAAGGCAGCGTAGATAAACCAGTCCGAGGTGCCACGGTAAATAATATACAGAACCGGGAACACGGCGTTGGCAACGGCAACGACATAGATGAAAAATACCGCCGCCAGTCGGCTGCCTCCGAGAATGCCCGTTAACCGATGGTGGATATGGTCTTTGCCGGTGAATACTAACCAATCGTGGATGTTTTTTACTTTACCGCTGTAAATCCTGGTAACGGTGGTCAGGCACATATCATAAATGCCCAGGGAAAAAATAGCAACCGGCATGAGCAGATTGACCAGGCCCGGCTGATCTCCCCAGTTAATGTGCAACGCCATCACCGCCAAGAAAAACCCGAGGAATCCGCTACCCCCGTCGCCGAGAAAAACCTCGGCGCGACGTTTCAGATTATAAGGCATAAATCCGGCGGTTGCGCCAACGGCAATGACGATAACTTCTCCTCGCAGGGTGGTACTATGGGCAAAAGCGAAAATAGCCAAGGCCGTGCCGATGATAACGGCGATCCCGGAGGCTTCACCATTGATCCCGTCGAGAAAATTGAAGGCGTTGGTAAGCCCTATAATCCACAACAGGGTCAGAAGAATATTCAGGTTACGCGCCCAAAAGGTGGTCTCGGGCAGAAGACTTAAGCGTACCCCGAACCATATCACCAGCAGGGCGGCAGCCAGTTGCGCCAAAAATCTCAGTTTGGTGGAGAGGCAGAAAATGTCATCCAAAACTCCGGAGAAAAAGATCAGCAAAGAACCGGCGATGATGGCGGTTAATTCAGGCGATTGCGTACCCGCCAGCAACAAGGCGGACATGAAACCGCCGACCACTGCAATGCCGCCGATTTTAGGGGTGGGATCACGATGCACCTTGCGGCGATGATCTTGATCACTCTGATCAAGGAGGTTAAAATGAAAGGCTAATTTGATGATCAGGGGCAGCAGGGCCATAGTAATTGATGCAGCCAGCAGGAAATAAAACAGCCAGTCAAGCCCGGAAATCTCAAAAAATTCCCGTCCAAACCCCAAAGCGACCAACATAAACAGAGGCGCAATAATTTTCACCAGCATAAATCCCCATCTCCCTTCTCGCTCTTCCCCTGCCCTTCTCCCTTCCCGCCCGCCCCCACAATTACAGAAAAAAACGAAAAGGCATGAATCCCTCGGCATATTTAGCCCGACATTCAACGCCCCTAAAGATGGCGGTGGCCTCCGCGATCTGGGTGATCAGCAAATTCTTGACATTGGTTTTTGACACCTGGGAATTATGAGCGTAGAGAGCGCCATATTTTTGATTTATACTGTCGGTGATATCCACGAAGGTTACAGGAGTGAAGCCGTAGGTGCTCGGTCCCTCATAAAAAAGCAAGTTGGAGGTGTAACGGGAAGCGGTGATCGCTGCGGTGGCCACAGACCGATGATCTTGGTGGGTATCCTGATGATAATGAACCAGTACCACATCTGGCTTAATCTCGTTGATCACTCCTTCGATATCGGCAATCAGGTCATTGCATAAGGGAAGCTTGGTGTCTTTATAGTCGCCCCAGAAATGCTTATGTACCCCAAGCAACCTGCCTGCTGCCTCCTGCTCCTTCATTCTGACCTCGGGGATGCCGCCTGATTCACCCTGGGTCATAGTCATCGTATAGAACTCCACCCCATATTCCTTCACCCACTTGGCGATAGTGCCGCCACACCCGATCTCAATATCGTCGGGATGACTGCCTATCGCAAGCGCCCTTTGAATCTCTCTCATCTTTAACTCCGGGTTTATGATTGAAGTGTGCGTTTTTTTATGTAACCGTTCTGGGTCAGTCTGAAATTTTGTGTCCTTGGAAACGATTACCTTATAAGGCCTACAGGTTTACAAGTTGAACCTGCTGGTAAATAGCGTCAAATCTGTCCGTCATGGCCGTCAATGAGTAAGTCACAGCCCGCCGCCGGGCAGCCTGGCTCATGGCCGCATACAATTTTCGGTCATTAAGCAGCAAATTCAACCGGCCGCAAATAGCATCCACATCCCCGACTGGCACGAGAAATCCCGTTTCCCCGTCAACAACCAACTCCGCAATGCCGCCAACATCATGGGCCACCACCGGTTTACCGGCCGCCATAGCCTCCAGAATGACCATGCCGAACCCCTCATTAATAGAGGTCACAACCAGCAGATCAATATCCGTAAAAAAAGAAACTATATCTTGCCTGAAACCGGGTAGCAACAGAAAATCATGCAACCCGGACAATTCCCGCTCCTGACGGATTTTTTCATTCAGGGCCCCATCACCTGCCATCACCGCCTTGAGTCGGTTGTCATATTGCCGCTGCAGTTGTCGGCATACCTCCAGAAATATTTCCGGGCCCTTGACTGGTTCGAAGCGGCCGACCCAGGCGATAACCGGCGTCTCCTCATCCAACCCGATTTCCCTGCGAACGGCCCCCCGTTGTGCCGCGATGAATGGGACAAGATCCAGCCCGTTAGGCACGGGGATGATCTGGGTGGCCGGGGCAATTCGCCGACAAACAAAATCCTGCTTCTCCACTTCCGACAGAGTAGTGATCAAACCACCGCAGGCTGCGGCCAGTTGTTCCATTCGGATAAAGATAGTGGTCTTAAAACGATTAAAATAACCATGAAAAATATGACCATGAGTGGTGTAAACAACCCCCTTTATGCCCGCCGCCCTGGCAGCCAGCCGGCCAATAAATCCCGCCTTGGCAGTATGGAGATGAACGATATCCGGTCGCCGTTGCCGCAACAAAAGAAAAAGTTGCCAGAGGGCTTGCAGATCAAGCCAAGGATGAATTTCCCGTTGCAAACAGTCAAGAAATTCGATTTTGATTCCAGTTTGCCGTTGGTATTCATGGAAATCGGCCATTGGTTCCACGGTACGACCACTGATAACCGCGACCTCGCGTCCCCTTTCTCGCTGAGCAGCAGCCAGCTTGAGAACCAGATCAGCCGAACCGCCCCGATCGAGTCTGGTAATGATATGGACAATCTTTCTATTCAATTTATGCCCCAAATTCTCTCAAGACAATTTTCTTCCAATCGGACAATCCTGAAAATACTTTAAATATTTTTTAGGGTTTATGCATAAAAAAAATTCGAAAAGCTATCAACTACACTCGCAGCAAAGCGGGGCTAAGAGGACAGTTACCTCAATAACGGTAAAGCTCCGTGCAACCCTTGCTGCAAACCTCGAATTTGCCGATCTCCTTTACCACCCGTCGGTACTCACGGTATTTCTGATTGTTCCATATCTTGGTAAATGATTCCGTCAACACATTACCCGGTTCATAATTCATGGAATGATAGGGACGCACCGAACCGTCAGGAAAGATATAGGCCACCATCCAAGGACTCAAGCAGCGATTGGCATAGCTCTTCGATTCAAACTCCCATTCTGTATAGTACTTCCTGATCTCATCCTCCTCAAAGTTAGGATAAAAACTCACCGACACCCCGCTCTGACGCTGGTGAATTTTGTCCATCTCCCGGAATAGTACGTCCAGATCCAAGGCCGGCAGGGTATCATGGACAAAACCGAACCAGTCAGGAGACGGCTGGCCGAAGCGCTGCTGAAAAAACTTGTCATGCCGTTCGCAAGTTCCCTGGCTCAAAAAAAGCAGATGATGGAGATTCAGATGATAGGCACCGATGCACTCGGCGATCTCGGCAATTTCGGTCAGGCAATGGTGGTTGTACTGGTTAATGGTCGTGTTGATGGTCACAAATGGTTTCTTCTGACCACGTTGTTCTTTTATTTCCCGCAAACGTGCGAAGCCCTCCATAGCTCGATCGAAGGTACCTGGCACACCTCTGCTGATATCATGTACCTCCCGTGGCCCATCCAGCGAAAAGATGATCTCGTCAAGTCCGGAGTCCACTATCTCATTAACATGCTGGTGCAGCAAAACCGCATTGGTGACGATATTGCAGCGCAGGCCGTTTTCCTTGGCGGCCCGGACGATACCCAACCAGTCTGGATGGAGCATCGGCTCTCCACCAAAAAGGGTGATGGTGGGTCGGTATGGTTTACATTCGCACAGCAATTTTTTAATGGTTGACAATTCAAGCTGTTGCTTGAGAATATCGGGCGAATAGTTACGGAAGACCCCGCGCTCCCCCCACTGACCGCACATGCCGCACTTGAGGTTACAACGCCGGGTAAGGAAAAGAGAGATCGTTTCCGGAAAGGCACTATAGCCGTCGGCAAATTTATAAGTCAGGAACGAAAGAAAACGGCGGCGGAAAGAATTGTAAGCAAAGACCGGGTCTTGAATAGCTTTACGGATGATCCTGCCGAGATTTTTTCTGGGAATAATGCTGATGCTTTTCATTTATCTTCCTCCGTATTGCTTACTGCTTCGTTAACGGCAGACAGCACCTCTGCCACGGTAATGTTGCGCAGACATTCGTGGGTCGGACAGACCGCCAGGTTGCAGGGGCTGCAAGGCAGATCGCGACGCAGCACTTTATGCTTACGGCCTTGCGGCCACCACACTGCCGGGATGGTAGGGCCCATCAGAGATACGGTTCTGATCCCCAGCGCCCAGGCTAAATGCAACGGACCCGAGTTGTTGCAGATGAGCAATGCACACCTGCTGAGTATGGCGATAAATTGGCGCATTGAGGTTTCCCGGATGACCAGAAGGCCCGAATCATCTCCGGGGCGTACCAGATCAAAATCAGGAAACTCTTTGGTCGGAGCGAAAAAAATGATCCCAAATCCCTGGCGGGATAATTCCTTGGCCACTTCTACAAATCGCTCCAAAGGCCATTTTTGCGCCGGATAAAAAGCGCCGGGGTGAATGGCGATCAGTCGTTTATCGCATAGGGGGGCGGTCATTGCCGCTGCTTCCCATTCTTCTTCCAGGCTCAACAGGATCAGGGGGACAGTTTCCGCCGCCTCGCCTGCCATTGTTTCGGTAATACCAAGACTGTCCAGCAATAACTGCATGAGTTGGTGAAAAGATTTATGTTCGTCATAAAAGGGTGCGGAAAGGGTAAAAAAAACCTCCCGCCCAGCCAGAGCAAAGCCGATGCGATGCCTGGCTCCGGTCAGCAAGGTCATAAAAGCCGGCAACAACCGATGTTCGTTGTGGAAAGGATCTACCGCCAGATCAAACCGGTGGTGAGTCACAAATTTGAGATAAGAGACAAATCCCCGATAGACGAAGACCTCATCCACAACAGGATTATGCCGCAGGATATCCCTGTTGGACGGCGAGGCCACCACCGTCAGATGAGCGCCGGGAAAAGCCTGCTTCAGTCGCCGCAGGATCGGCAACGACAGGGCCAGATCTCCGATCCGGTCATGACGCAGGAAAAGAATCTCCCTGATTGTAGCAGGATCAGGAGGGGACCGAAAACCGCCCGCCAGAAAGCCGATGGGCCATAACAGAAGCATCCGGGCTGCGAAATAAAGCTTTTTACACAACTGCTTGCACCCAGAGGGTATAAGTTTCGTAGGAGCAGACAAGCTGCTCAACTCAGCTTTAGCGCCCACTTTGCATAATCTCCAGGTAGAGGCGTTCAGTGGTCGCAATGTTATCCGCAAGGCAAAAATGATCTTCAACCCGCCGCCGCCCTTGGACGCCAAACTCCCGCCGCCGCGCCGGGTCAGTTAGCAGGCGCAGCATAGCCTCTGACAAGGCCTGCGGATCACGAGCAGGCACGACATAACCCGTAAGCCCTTCCTCAATAACCTCGGCGGCGCCACCAACCGCAGTAGCCACTACCGGTTTGCCTGCTGCCATCGCTTCCAGGATCACCCGAGAAAGCCCCTCGCCAAACGAGGAAGCTGATACCAGAAAATCAAGTTCCTTGATAATCCCCGGAGTATCCTGACGAAAACCAAGGTCAATAAAATACCCGTCGACCTTAAGCTCACGCATCAAGGTCATCAGTTTTTTTCGATAATTTCCCTCCGCCGCGCCGAGGAGCAAGATCCGAAAATCTCCGACTCGGCCACTGAGCAATTTAACCGCCCGGATCAGGTATTCCTGACCCTTCATTTCCTCCAGTCGACCAACACAGCCAATCAACAAGGTGGAGGAGCCGACCCCAATCTCCCCCCGAATCCCGACAAGCGGCCGGGCGTCAAACTCCGCCACGTCAATGCCGTTAATAATAGGAACCAGTTTGTCGTCAGGGGTAGAAGGAAAGCGCATCCGCAAGGAACTGGCGACCATAAATAAACGGGTGGCAAGAACCGCCAACAGACGATCAGCAGGGCCGGCGTCGCTGACCCGAATATGCCAGATCAGAGGAACCCCGGCCAGACGGGCCGCAATACCAGCATAGAAGGTTTCCGCCGGAGCGTCGGTATGAACCAAATTAATCCGCCGTGCCCGGATCAGGCGGAAGATCCACACCACAAAACTCACACTCAACTGCCGGAATCTTTTAAACGGCATGACCAGGGTATCAATGCCGAGCGCCCGGAGGTTGTCAACCAGGTCACCCGGTTCAGGACAAACAACAACAGGATTAAAAAGATCCCGGTTCAAGCCCCGCAACAGGTAGAACAGACTACGCTGACCGCCCCCCTTCAAGGTGCCGAAACTGGTAAAATAAAGAATATTAACTTTCTTTTCTTCTGCGTTCTGTTGCAATCTTCACACCTCAGTCAATGGTTCGCCGTCTGCATCGACCAAGATCCGTAACTCGTTTACCAAGTAGCATGGCCCGATTAAGAAGTTTATAGCCCAATCCTGCTTTAGATATCTGATAATAAGGCACCAGCCTGCCCCCTAATTCTGCCTTAAAGGCCGCAACTTCTTTAATATCCGCCCCTACCTGATCAAGAATCTCCAGCCCTATATCCCGACAATAAATAAGACCCTGCCATTGCAGAAAGGCTGCGACGCCGCGAATTCCGTTGGTGGCGTCGAAACCTGCCAGAAATCTGTAAGCAATTTTGTGTGGCCGATCCAACAGGATAATTTCAGTGGCGATTATTCGACCGTCATGAGATCTGGCCAGCAAGAGAACCAGGTCATCCCCCAGCCGTTCCCCAAAAGCGACCAATTGTTCAGCAGTCAGTGGCAACTGAGCTCCCTGACGGGCAAAAGTACTGACCAGTGGTTCATGAGCCTGTCGAAAATCGCGGCTTACTTCGCTGGTCACTCCGGCTTTTTCCGCATGCCGGATATTTTTGCGCACCGTACTTGATAAATTTGCCAGGTCGGCCTTCGCCATCTCGATATGGTAGGTATAAAGAACCTGCGAGCGCCAATCAAGCCAATTGAAGGAACGGATGTCGATAAGCGCAGGATCATGAGTCAAAATCACATAAGCGTAATGCGTTTGCAGGAAACTGGCCATGGCCTCGGTGATCGCCAACAGACGACTATTCATTTTGGAAAGACAAGTCGTAGAGGTTGGCACCACAATGCAGGAATTGGTAGGGGTAAGGGGTATGCCATCAGCCACTGGCATACCAAATCGGCGGCTAATCCGGATCGGCACCCCGCCCACCAGATGATCGCCGTGAAAAACGGCGACGATTTTAACCTCGCAGACCATAATCTCCGCCACCGCAGTCAACCATCTGGATTCGGAAAAAATAGTGGCAGTTGGCAGTGCCCGTACCATCTCATCCCAGTGTCCATACTCATCTGGATGTAGTAAACGGACTTCAAATTCTGATTGGCCTATGTTCATCTAATCAGGCGTCCTTTTCATTAACTATTAAGCCCAGGCACATCGGTGACACACCGTATACATCCGAACGCTTACACCTCGACCACAATCCACAGCCAATTTGTCAAACAAAACAAGCGATTAAGAAGTCTATAAAGCAAGTCAACCTTCACCACCTGATAATAAGCCACCAACCTACCCCCAAATTTAGCCTTGAAGAAGGCGATTTTTTTGTTTTCCGCCCCCACCTGATCAAAAATCTTCAGCCCCAACTCCCGGCAATGAATCAGGCCGCGCCAGTGCAGCAAGGCAGTAACGCCATGGATTTTGGCACCTGAATCAAAACCTGCCAGTAATCCGTAGGCAATTTCGCGTTGACGGTCAAGCAAAGTAATATCACTGGCAATTACCTGGCCGTCGCAAGATCGGGCCACCAATAGTACCAGGTCTTCCCCAAAATGTTCCCCTAATGCGGCTAATTGTCCACTACTCAGAGGCAGAGGGAGTCCTTTGCGGGCAAAGGTTTTCACCAGCATCTCATGGCCCTGAAGAAAATCCCGACTTTCTTCGGTCATTACCCCGGCTTTTTCCGCATGTCTGATATCGTGGCACAAGTTCTTGGGAAAATTCTTCAGATCGACCTTTGTCAGTTCAATATAATAAGTATAAAGAACCTGTGAACGCCAATCAAGCCAATTGAAGGCGCGGATATCAATAAGCGCAGGGTCATGGGTCAGGATCACATAAGCATAGTGCCTTTGCAGAAAACTGGCCATGGCCTCGGTGATCGCCAGCAAGCGTCTGGCCATTTTGGCAAGGCAGGTAGTACTGGTTGGTACCACGAGGCATGAATTGGTGGGAGTAAAGGGAAGGCCAGCGGCCACTGGCAGGCCGAAACGTTGACTAACTCGAACCGGCACCCCGCCCACCAGGTGATCGTCGTGAAAAACAGCGACGATTTTGACCTCGCAGACCATAATCTCCGCCACCGCAGTCAACCATCTGGATTCGGAAAAAATAGTGGCAGTTGGCAGTGCCCGTACCATCTCATCCCAGTGTCCATACTCATCCAGGCTTAAAAAGCGAACCTCAAATTCTGATTTGCCTAAACTCATCTAATCAAATCTCCTTTACATTAACTATCACGCCCAACCACGACGCTGATAAACCCACAATCCCAGATATTCATGCAGCACAGCGGTGCTCAGGGAAAAAGACCTGACATCAGGCAGCCAGCGCAACAGGTGTGTCGGCTCTTCCCAGACCATGAAATCGGTAGCCGCTGGGACAGCCTCCACCCCGACAGCCCGGAACGCCGCCATGGCCCTGGGAATGTGCAGGGCCGAAGTCACCAGCAAAACCCGGGTAAGGCCAGACTCCCGCAGCATCTCGGCAGTGAACACGGCGTTTTCATGGGTATTGTGGCTGCGTTGTTCCAAACATATGGCTTTCGCCGGCACCCCAAGATCAATGAGAAACATTTGCATCGCCTCGGCTTCACTGGCTCCGGTTCCTCTACGGGGGAAAATCCCACCGGAGAGGATCACCAGCGGGGCTTTTCCTGCGTGAAAAATCCGCGCCGCATGCCAGACCCGATCGGCGGCAGACTGAAGGTCAGGATAAAGTCGTCCCTTCGATCGAGGATCAACCCCACCGCCCAGCACAATTACAGCCTCGGCAGATGGCAATTCTACGACGGAAATTTCGGGATAACGCTCTTCCAGCGACCGAAGCAGGATATCGGCCACCACAGGCAGAGAACACAGGCCCAGCCCGGCCAAGGCCACCAGCAACAATCCTGCCCCAGCCAAGCGGCGCCGACCAAGCAACAAGATCAGCCCAACCAGGCTCAAAATTAAAGCCAGACCCAAAGGAGAGGAAAACTGGGTCAGGATTTTATCCAAATAAAGAGCTCCGTTCATCGATAAACCTTTTTGTTACAGTTCAGATCTATAAATTTATCACCAGAAATTTCTATACCCTGCTTTCCAAGCAACGTCAAGGATGCGGACACGGTTCGGTTTTTTGCTGGTAATTCAAGGCTTAATTGATTAAAAGAGTTGAGGTAATTACTTGGGCTCAGAAGCATTTTGCAAGAGATTATCATCTTTATTTAGGAGCTGATTATTGATGAAACACACGATCCGCCGGAACGCCTTTTTCGCCATCCTGGGCCGCGGCTGGAGTATAGCTCTTGGCTTAATCGCCACCCCGTATATCATCAACCAGGTCGGAGTACAAGCTTTCGGTGCCTGGGTGTTGCTGGAGGCGATTGTCGCTTATTTCTCCTTGGCAGAAATGGGGATCGGCACCTCTTTTAACAAACATATCGCCGAATACCACGTCAAAGACGAGCATGACCAACTGTCCAGCGTGGTCAGTGCCGGTTTCTTTTTCTACCTTGCCCTTGGCACCCTGCTCACCCTGCTGGCTTTGCTGTTCAGAGAACAGTTACTGGGGTGTTTTGATTTTGCCAACGTTTCTGCCGACGAAGTCGACTTCGTTTATTTCGCCCTGATCGCGGTCATGTGTCTTCGCCTGCTGGCCTCACCTTTCAAAGGTGTAATCACCGGGTTGCTACGTTACGACATCTTCAATAAGTTGCTAAGCATTACCCAAACCCTCAGTTTTTGTGGGGTACTGCTCTGGCTCCATTTCGGCTTCGGCTTACCGGGGTTGGCCTTTAACGCCTTTGCTTATGCCCTGCTTGATCTGCTCGTCATCGTGATACTCGCTTTCCGTCTAGTGCCCAAATTACACCTAAAAGCCGACCGACACACCTATAACATGTTCCGGCGCTTGTTCAAGTACGGGCTTTCCATCCAGGTGGTGGCCATCGCGGAGGTTATCAACGAACAGATAGACAAGGTCCTTCTTGGAATTTTCCGTAGCACCGCGATGGTGGGCATGTACGAGGTGGGGGCCAAAATCGCCAATACCACCAATTCGCTGGCCGCCATAGTACTGCCCATCCTGACCCCCACCACCTCCCAATTACAAGCCGCTGGCCAGAATGAAGAGATCAAACAGCTCTACCTGCGGGGGACAAAAGTCATTGCTTTGCTCATCGTGCCGGTGTCCTGTATCGTGGTGTTACATTCGGAACAGCTAATACATCTGTGGCTGGGGAAGGAAGGCTTCGAGGCGGCAGCGGTGGCGGC
>DOZO01000065.1:1731-3081 GCA_003517965.1 Desulfobulbaceae bacterium | reverse complement strand
CTTCACTCCCCCGGTGTCCAGATATAGTGGACCCCAGTTTTAAGACAGCAATTTAAGCTATGCGCTCTACCATCAAGGAGCAGGAAGCGATGAGCGAAAAAACGAGGAAGGTCCACACCCCGGCGTTCAAGGCAAAAGTGGGCTTGGAGGCCCTGAGTGGGCAAAAAACCATTAACGAGATCGGTCAAGAGTACGGCGTCCATCCCATTACGGTTGGGCTCTGGAAGAAGGAGATCCAGGAGCAAGCCAAGACCTTGTTTGAAGGCAAAAGAGGTCCCAAGCCGATTGCCGGACACCTGGAGCCGGAGCTGCTGTTCAGTGAGATTGGCAAGCTGAAGGTAGAACTCGACTGGCTTAAAAAAAAGTCCGGGATCAGCCGGTGATGACACGACGAGGCTGGATAACCAAAGAAGGGGTGATTCCCGTGAGTCGGCAATGCATTCTGGCAGGGGTCTCTCGGGCGACGCTTTATGCGCAGCAGAAGCCCAGGCCTGTCAAGGAGGATAGTCTGCTGTTCAGTCGTCTGATCGACGAGGAATACACCCGTCACCCGTTTTACGGCAGCCGCAGGATGGTGATTTTTCTTGAAACAGCAGGCTATGCTGTGAATCGCAAACGGATACAAGGCCTGATGCGAGGGATGGGGCTGGCCGGTATGGCGCCCGGGCCGAATACCAGCAAGCCGTGTCCCGAGCACAAGGTGTATCCCTATCTGCTGCGTGGCGTTCCCGTGGTCAGACCAAACCAGGTGTGGAGTACGGATATCACCTACATTCGGCTGGCCCACGGATTCGCCTACCTGGTGGCGGTTATCGACTGGTACTCGCGGCGGGTATTGAGCTGGCGGATCAGCAACAATATGGAGGCGACATTCTGTGTCGATTGCCTGGAGGAAGCATTGCGCACCCACGGCAAGCCGGAAATCTTCAACACGGACCAAGGCTCACAGTTCACCAGCACTGCCTTCATTTCGGTATTGAACAGGGAAGGGATAACCATCAGCATGGATGGAAGGGGTCGGGCCTTTGATAACATTTTCGTTGAGCGTCTCTGGCGCAATGTGAAATATGAAGATGTGTACCTGAAGGGCTATACCTCGATGGGTGACTTGGCGGCGGGCCTGAGCAGATATTTCACCTTCTACAACACCGAGCGCCCCCATAAAGCGCTGGGGCAAAAGACACCAGATGTCGCGTACCGGCTCGCAAAGCACGGCGGGGCATTGATCGTGGACAGATTCCCAAGCAGAGAGAAGGAAACGGAACCGGCAGCACCAGAAAAGGCTAAATCGGGGCAGCGCCGTCCAGCTGTGAATGAAGTCAAATGTGCAGCTTAAACTCAGCGGATTTT
>DOZO01000065.1:0-1558 GCA_003517965.1 Desulfobulbaceae bacterium | reverse complement strand
AGATGAATGGTGCTGAGCAATTCGACAGGAATGCGGCGGCGGATCTTTTGCACCGTGGAGATAATGGAATGGACCGGATAGTCTTTCTTGATCTCTTCGCTTTTGTCCTGGTAGGAGGTGAGGATAAACTTTTTGTTTTTGACCGCAAACTTGTGAGTCCAGTTGATTTCAATGGTTTCTGGATTCTCCTCAATCAGCACCTCCAGCTTTTCTCCGCCTTGCGCCACCTGGATGGCATCCATGTCCGTGACTTCCAGTAACCAGGCATCGCCGCTGGTGGTGGCGAAGAGCACAAAAACTCCTATGGGCATAAGCGCGGCTTTTCTGGCACAGGCGCTTTCCTGGATTTTTGCAACTTCAGTGTTTATCGAGGGAAGAGCGGGACTGGTCTTGGCTATGGCCTCGGTGCCAAGACAGCATTTCTTGAATTTCTTGCCGCTGCCGCATAAACAGGGATCATTTCGGCCTATCTTAAGCATATGGAGTCTCTCTTCTGAGTGGATGGATACAGTTGGGATACGGCGCGAAACTGAGTCGCCTACCCTATGATAAGTTATATAAAACTCTGTCAATATGCCATGCCCGCTTTGCTTTGTAAAGTCGTGCTTTTCTCAGGAACGTTCGTTTAACAAGGCCGGCTTTCTGGAAAGGCCCAATTCCTGAGAGACCTGGGTGGCAACCTCCTCAATGGATTTTCCTGCCGTGGAAACAATAGGGATCTGATGGTTGTGAAATATGGTTTCAGCCGTCTGAATTTCTTCGCTGCAGGTGGAGCGCTTGGCATAGTTGCTGTCCGCGTATCGTTTTTCCCGGACATTATGGAGTACTTCCGGGGTTGTGGTCAGGCCTATGGCTCGTTTTTTGTTCCTGATTATTTCTGCCGGCAGGGTGTATTCCCTTAGATATTCGGCGGTGAGAGGGAAGTTGGCCGACTTCAAACCCATCTGTGTTGCCAGATACACACTGACCGGGGTCTTGCCAGAACGGGAAACTCCAAGCAGGATAACCTCTGCCTCATCAAGTTCATGAGTATTGATCCCGTCGTCATGTTCCAGACAATAATGGATGGCCTCAACCCGCCTGGCCATGGTCAGGTTGTCGATATGTCTGGAAAAGCCTGGAACACCAAGGGCCTTTGCCTCGAGGCAGCCTTCCAGTCTGGTCATGAATACTTCAAAGGCGTCAAAAAGCTCAACCTCGGGAGCATCGAAAACGTCGAGGATCTCTTTAGTCATGATGGTGCTGAAAATCAGGGGCCTTCGACCACTGGATTTTTTCAGGATATAGGCCAGGATTTTTTGCGCTTCTTCCCGGTTTAGGACAAAGGGGAATTTTTCTTCATGAAAACTTATCTCCGGAAACTGGCAGATCAGGGCCTGGCCCAGGTTAGTCGCCAGTATTCCGGTACTGTCCGAGATATAATATACGTCTTTTGATGACCACATGCCGCATTGCTCCTTGTCGCCAGAAAATAGCCTTTTGGGTTACACCTTTGTAAACGTTCACCTGGGGCACTAAAATTCCAGATAAACCCGGGAATGTAAACGTTCAGCAGTGC
>DOZO01000059.1 GCA_003517965.1 Desulfobulbaceae bacterium | reverse complement strand
CCGAGCAAATCCGGCAAATCAACGAGGCCTATGCGCTCATCCTCGATTATCTGGAATCCTACCGGTTTTCCTTCTGCGAAGAGGAGTTTTATCGCCAAAACCCCGACCAGCAACTGCATCGGCAATTCGGCAACGATCCTCTTTGGGGAATTTAACCTGTAATTTAAGGAATGCGGTTGATTAAGAGCTGTTGAGGTCATACAGATGACGACCTTATTTTGTTACACCGGCTTAGTTGACTAACCCTTCCATCCCACCCCATTTACCGTAATTTTCCGCAATCACACTTTCTCAACTCCGCTCTGCACACTTTTTCGGCTGAAACTTGATGTAGACGATGATGAGCAGGGCAGAGAAGACAAGCACCCCCACGATGGCCTGGTGCGAATATTTCATGATCAATTCCTGATTGCTGCCGATGAAATATCCGATCCAGGTAAGCACCGTCACCCAAATCCCTGCGCCCAACAAGGTATAAAACGAAAATTTCCAGTGATTCATCCCGGCCAGCCCGGCCGGAAGCGAAATGAGGTGGCGGATCACCGGCAAAAGGCGGCCAATAAAGGTCGAAATCTCTCCATGCTTGAGGAAAAAGCACTCAACCTTGGCAAATTTCTCCTCGGTAATCCAAACATATTTCCCATACTTCAAGAGAAGCGGTCTGCCCAGATAACGAGAAGCGAAATAATTAAGGTAGGCGCCAAAAAGGCTACCAAAGGTGCCGCTGAGAATAACCGGCAGCATGTCCATCTTCCCCGCCTGGACGAGATACCCGGCCGGGGGCATGACCAGCTCGCTGGGCACCGGAAATACCGAACTCTCCATGGCCATCAGGATGAAGATCCCCGGATAGCCCATGGCTCCGATACTCTCCACGAGCCAGTTGACGAGATTGTGCATAGTGCAACGCTCCTTGCTTGGTTGAGGGAGCACCATTTTATCCGGTTCGGGGCAAAAAGACGAACAAATATAACGCGCTCGAAAAAAATGAAACCCAACCGCTATTGACAACAACTTCTTTTCTCCGTAAGCTCGGCGCTGGTTGAAAACGGTCTGAAACAGTATGCAAATAAACGACCACCCGCTGGAGACTTCATGCCCCTTGATCCCCTGCAAACTTTTCTAATCTATCTTCTTTACGGGGCAGCTTTTTTTGCCATCGGCGCCGCCATCACCTCACGGCGTAAGACCTTTGCCAATCTGAAGATCGCTGGGTTGTTCTGGTTGCTGGCCCTGTTTGCCTTCACCCACGCCTTTCACGAATGGCTGGAAATGTTCCGGCATCTCCACTTACCGGTGCACGAGGTGGTGGCCACCCACGTCCGGCACATCAGCCTGCTCCTGGCCTTTGTCTCCTTTCTTTTCCTGTTTCTTTTCGGTCTCACCATGCACTGGATTCTGGCCCGGCGGGCCAGAATCTGGCTCATCATGTCCCTGCTCATTCTATTTGAACTTTTCGGACTTGTGTTGATGCTACGCCACCCCACGAACTCGCTCGCCTTTCTGGAGATCATCGAATACGACCTTCGGCGGCTGCTCGCCTTCCCCGCGGCCTTTCTCACCGGGGCCGGATTTCTCCTGTACGCCCGCCGCCTGCGGGGCTTGAGCGTCCGGGGGGCGGGCAACTTCACCGGGGCGGGAATCGCTTTCATGATTTACGGCGTCTGGACCGGACTGGTTCCTTCCGGGACTGTGGTTCTACTCCCGGTTGAGATATGGCGCGGACTTTCCGCCTTTGTGGTGCTCCATTTCATTATGTACGCCCTGGATCTGTTTTTGGATGAACGGGAAGCCAAGATCGCCGAACGCTTACAACTGGCGGCCCGTTCGGAAAAACTAAGCGCGGTGGGACGACTCGCCGCCGGGGTGGCTCATGAAATCAACAACCCCCTGACCAGTGTCTCCCTCCAACTGGAATTGCTCCAGCAGGAACCGACCGTGGTCGCCCTACCCGAAAAGGTACTCGCCAGACTAAGCCTCATCGAGCGCAACATCGAAAAAACGGCTCGGATCGCCCAAGAACTGCTGATTTTTGCCGGCGGCAGGGAAACCAGCGTGGAATTCATACCTGTTGATCTTGCGCGAGCAGTCAATCATGCCTGGCAACTGGCCGCCCATCGCGCCAACAACTATCATTTACACTGTCGCCTTGAAGACCTGCCGCTATTGCCCGGTATCCCTCTGAAACTGGAAGAACTGTTCCTCAATCTCTTCCTCAACGCCATGGACGCCATGCCGAAAGGCGGAGACATCGAAGTAACTGGCTGGCAGGAGGGTAAACAGTTAATAGTCCGGGTCGCCGATCACGGCGCCGGGTTCCCCCCTGGAAAAATGGGGCTGGTGCTGGAGCCGTTTTTCACCACCAAAGAAATCGGTCAGGGCACCGGCCTTGGCCTTGCAATCTGTTACGGCATCATGGAACTGCACGGCGGTATCATCGAGGTAGCCGCCCGCCTCGAAGGAACCGGCGCAATAGTCACTCTGACCTTTCCTCTCGGGCGTGAAAGGCACATAATCAGAAAAATGCCCCCTGCTCAATAATAAAGGCAACGCAATCCCGGAGAATGAACATGGAAAATATTCTGGTAGTAGACGACGAAAACGAATTACGATCCACTCTGGTCGAAGTTCTGACCCGGGAAGGCCTGGCCGTCCAGGAAGCGGCCAACGCCGATCAGGCGCTGACCATGCTGAAGAGCACCCCGTTCCACCTGATCCTGCTGGACATGGTGATGCCGGGCACCGACGGAATGAGCGCGATTCCGCTGATCAGAAAACAGGCGCCCAGAACCAGGATTATTATAATGACTGCCTTCGCCTCGGTGCAGAACGCGGTCCAGGCCCTGCAACAGGGGGCAGATGACTATATAGTCAAGCCCTTCAAGATAGAGGCCCTGATGCTGGCGGTGCGGCGCAATCTCCAGAAGGCCCGTTTTCTGGAGGGCGAGGCCGTCGAGCTGGACGGGATATTCAATGGACTGGCCAACGCCCTGCGCCGTCAGATTCTCCTGGTATTGGAGCGGCAAGGACAAAGCCGTTTCATGGATCTGGTCCGGCTTCTCGAGGTGGAGGATCACACCAAGGTAAATTTTCACCTGAAAGTTCTGCGCGAGGCCGGATTTATCGAACATGGTCAGGACAAGACTTATACTCTCACCGCGGCCGGCCATCGGGCCGCCGGCTGCCTCTCCTTCATCAGCGGGAGCATTAACCCCTAAAACGAAGCATTACGAATCACCAGAGAGTTCACTCAGCCACTAACCGACAAACTCAACTCATTAAGTTGTGAATAAAACTCCACAAATCAACTCAATCCAACCAAGTAAAATTATCTGGATGCCATAGATTGCTTCAGTGTAACAACTATGAAGATTTGTGCATGGGACTGTATCCGAAAGTCAACATTACAGTCGCCATCAGTGCAGTAAAACCATATTTGAGGAGGAAGTACATGCGCAGGAAAATCATGGCAGCAGCAGTAATGGCATTATGCAGTGCCGGCCTTGTCACGTCGGCCATAGCCGCCGGGGACGAGTTCGTCGGTTCCGCCAAGTGCAAAATGTGCCACAAGGCAGAGTATGAGAGCTGGCAGAACAGCAGTATGCACAGCAAAATGGTCAGGAGTAAAGATGACGGCATTTTGAAGGCGGTTGTTGATAAATGGGCAACGGACGGAACAAATCCTGGGCCGACAAAGGGAAATGTAACCGGCAAGGCGTTTGCTCTGGCTGATGTAAAGATGGTAGTGGGCGGTTCCAGGTGGAAACAGAGATTCCTGGTAACAGATGAGACCACCGGCTATCACCAGTTTATGGACAAACAATTCAACGTGGTGAGCGGCCAGTGGGAGCCCTACGGCAACAAAAATGACTGGGAATTCATCTGCGGCACCTGTCATACAACCGGATACCGTCTTACCTCCTATGATCCTCAAAATCCCAAAACCGCCAAGGCTTCCTTTACCGAAGCGAATGTCGGCTGCGAAGCGTGCCATGGCCCCGGGGCAAAACACGTGAGTGGCGTCAAAAAAGGCACCATCTGGAATCCTGCAAAACAATCAAAAGCAGAGCAAACAAGGGCTTGCGGTTACTGTCATAACCGCATAGAAAACGAAGCCTTCAAGACCCCCCAAGGTAATCCCCGCGAAGATTTGCCGACACCTAAGGTCGGTGATTCCTTCAAGCCTTCTGATGACTGGACAAAATGGTATCCGGAACATGCTGTTATGCCCGGCATTCAGCCTGAAGACAAATTTGATGCCGAGTATCATGGCGACCTGAAGGGCCTTTTCATTCTTGACGAGACTTCGAAAAAGAACGGCGTGTATGAAGAGGCAAAGCATCATCAGCAGTACCAGGGCTTCCTTCAGTCCAAGCATTACAAGAACGACATCCTGAGCTGCAACGATTGCCACTCACCCCACGCAGGCAAAAAAATCACGGCAAAGGTGGCAAAAGACACATGCAAGACCTGCCACAACGACACCTACAGCTACGAGAAAATCATGCCGGGTACTGCAGGTACAGCAAAGAACCTCACAGTCAGAACCCACACCTTCTTTAAAGACCAGAACAGGCCGTCCAAACCGGTTTCAAACGTGACTCCGGAATTGAACAAGAAGTAGAACAGACATCCATCTGTAAAAAAGGGGCTGGAGAAATCCAGCCCCTTTTTTCTTATGCAGTTCTTTCCTGCCTGAAGGCAGGTTATTCCGCGAGGAACACTTCTGTGAATAATACTTCACAACTTTGGGCGATTCTGTCAAGCAAGCTTATCTGGTTTCCCTTTATTGTTTAAGAGTAATAACTCTAACTAAAGATTTCCCCGTTTTTGTGGCTGGCAGCAGCAGGACGCAGACAATGCGCTCCGCCTGCGGCAATAGTCAGAAAAACATTTAAACACCCTATCTCTTGGAGGAGAACATGCAAACAATGAAGCGCAGTATCAGTTTAGCTGCCGTGCTGGTGCTTGGCGGCGTCATAGCCGCAGGCTCGGCCTTGGCCGCGTATCCGTCGGCCAAGCAGTTGGATATTGCCAAAAACGGCAAGTATCTCGGCGCCGACGCCTGCAAGGAGTGTCATGCGGATACCCATAAGGGTTGGGCGACTTCCCGGCACACCGACAAGGCAAAGTACGGCCCGGCCATTGGCAAGGACAACGAAAAGAACATCTACGAGTGGGTTCGCCGGGACTGGGCAAAGCTGGACAGCCACATGACCCTCGAGCAGAAGGACAAGAACACCGTCTATGTCTCGGCCAAAAAGTTTGACTGGAAGGATGTCGGGGTGATCGTCGGCCAGAACCACAAGCAGCGTTACCTGGTTTACTACGACGGCGGACCGATGGAGGCCTATGAGGCCAAAACCGAAAACGGCGGCATCGACTGGACCATCGACAAGTCGAAAACCGTCCAGTTCGCCGGCAACAAGGAACGGGCCGGTTACCACTTCCTCTTCCTGCAGCTCTACCCCAAGGACGGCAAGATCAACAAGGGCGGCTACGCGGAGCATCGTTCCTATCAGGAGCGCTGTATCGGCTGCCATACCACCGGCTTTGACTACCAGGGATGGGAAAAAGCCAAGGCAGACTATGTGGCCGGCAACCGCAAGGATCTGAAGGATCTTTTTGTCGCGGATATCCGGATCGGCTGTGAAATGTGCCACGGGCCGGGCAGCGAGCACGTGAAGAACCCCGGAGCGGATACGATCATCCAGCCGGCCAAGATCACCGATGTCACCATGCGCCAGATGGTCTGCGGCCAGTGCCATACCCGCACCCAGAAGAGCGTCAAAAGCAAGACCTCCCATGATCTGCGCGGCTACCGCCTCGGCGAGCATTACGAGGATTACGCCGAGTTCACCCGGCCTGCCTGGGGCAAGGGCAATCGCCAGGTCTCCATCGACGGCAAGGGCCGCCGCGACCATCAGCAGGATATGGACATCCGCCTGAGCTCCACCATCAAGGGCGATCACAGCGTCCATGCCAGCATGGCCTGCTTCGATTGTCACGATTCCCATAACGTCGGCAACAACAAGAAAAACCCGCTGCTCAAGAAGGGCAAGGTAGAGACCTGCGCCGCCTGTCATAAAGACAAGGCCGAAGCCGTGCTGAAGGC
>DOZO01000060.1:66244-72682 GCA_003517965.1 Desulfobulbaceae bacterium | reverse complement strand
GCTGCTCAACTCAGCTTTATGCGTCAATTGCATCCGGATTTCATTGTTCCGTCAGATTTTTGGCGCTGTTTTTCGCATAAAACAAGGGCTTCAACGATGATTGCCGGGGCATCAATGTTGCCTTTATGACGAAGCAGGTCCTGAGTGCCGTGTTCCATAAATTTATCTGGCAGACCCAGTACCTTTGTTTGAATGCCCCAGAGGGTTTTTTGGGCAAAAAGCTCAAGAATGGCACTGCCAAAGCCACCTTTTTTCACGTTGTCTTCGATGGTGATCACCCTGCCGGTCCGGCTGGCCCATTTACAGATCAGCGACTCATCCAGGGGTCTGACAAAGCGAGGGTTGATCACCGCGGCCTCAATTCCGAGTTTTTCCAGGCCAGTTGCCGCCTCCATGGCCGCGGAAACCCTGTTGCCGACAGGGAGCAAAAGAAGATCCTCTCCTTCTCGCAAAAGCTCGCCGGTTCCAAGAGGAATGCGTTGCAGGATAGTGTCCAGGGCCACACCTTCTCCATTGCCGCGCGGATAACGGACTGCGGCGGGGCCAGGGTGGAAGATGGCCGTGTGAAGCATGTGCCGCAGCTCATTTTCATCCTTGGGGGCCATGATCACCAGATTGGGGATGAAACGCAAAAAAGAAAGGTCAAACACCCCGTGGTGAGTTGGCCCATCGTCTCCGACCAGGCCACCACGGTCAATGGCCAGAGTTACCGGTAGATTGGGCAGGCAGACATCATGGATAATTTGATCAAGGGCTCGCTGAAAGAAGGTTGAGTAGATAGCCACCACCGGCAGCAGTCCTTCCGTGGCCATGCCGGCCGCATAAGTTACGGCATGCTGTTCGGCAATCCCCACATCAAAAAAACGATCAGGAAATCTTAGGGAAAACTCGCTCAAGCCTGTGCCAGCAGGCATGGCCGCACTTATGGCGACCACGCGTGGATCTTGTTCCGCGATCTGAATCAGGGTTTCGCCAAAGACCTTGGTATAGCTGGGTGGTGCGGGAGGGGAGGGGAGTGGCAGACCGGTGTCGATGCAGAATGGGCCAACTCCGTGAAAATCGCCTGGGTTTTTTTCTGCAGGTTCATAGCCTTTGCCCTTAGTGGTCAATACATGAATAAGCGTGGGGCCGGTGCTGAAATCGCGGACATTGCTCAGGGCTTCAATGAGGCTTTCTAATTTATGGCCAGGGATGGGCCCTATATATTCAAATTTCAGGGCCTCAAATAACATGCCGGGTGTAAAGAAGCCCTTAAAGCTCTCCTCGCTTTTCTTGAGCACAGAGAGGATGTTCTCCCCCACGTTGGAAAAGGACTTGAGAAAATGTTCCATCTCCTTTTTGACCCGCACCGCTGTCTTGCTGGTCAGTTTCCTGCTCAAAAAGCTGGAGAGCGCCCCCACATTGGGAGAAATAGACATCTCATTGTCATTGAGGATGACAATGAGATTCTTGTGGAGATGCCCAGCCTGATTTAGAGCCTCAAAGGCTATGCCTCCGGTCATGGAACCATCGCCGATCACAGCGATGCTCTTGTGGAGATCACCTTTTAAATCCTTGGCTGTGGCAATGCCCAGGCTGGCCGAGATCGAGGTGCTGCTGTGGCCGGTATCAAAGGCGTCATAAGGGCTTTCCGTCATTTTGGGAAAGCCGCTGAGGCCCTTGTATTGCCGGATGGTGTGAAACTGTTTCCTGCGGCCGGTGATCAGCTTATGGGTATAGCTTTGATGCCCCACATCCCAGACCACCTTGTCTTCCGGGGTGTCGAAGACATAATGGATGGCGAGGGTCAGTTCGACCACTCCCAGACAAGGGGCCAGATGCCCGCCGGTACGCGAAACGGTCTGAATGATCGTTTCGCGGATTTCTTCAGCCAGCGTTGCAAGTTGTTCCACAGAGAGCTTTTTGAGGTCTACTGGGGAATTGATCGTGTCAAGTATTGGGGTCTGGCTCATTATGGCCTTTTCCTCCGGGTTTTACCCTGATGGGTGCCTGGTTCGCCGTTGTAAAAAAATAACATGGACGTTTCGTGTGACCAAAACGGCATAAGGAGCCGTACAGTTAACGATCAAAAAAGTACAGGTTATTTCTTAACGGCTCCTTAGTTGTTCCGTGTATAAATATACCGGGCAAGGGCGCGGAGCGGCTCGGCTTGGGCGTCAAATATTTCCAGTGCGGTTACTGCTTTTTCCACAGCTTCCTGAGCCATGATCTTTGTTTTGGCAACCCCGAAAAAAGCCGGATAGGTGGCCTTGTTTCGCTGGGCGTCGGCCCCGGCGGTTTTGCCGAGATTTTCCGTGGTTCCTTCCACATCCAGCAGGTCGTCAACTATCTGGAAGGCTAGGCCGATCTGCATTCCGTAGTGACTAAGGGCGGTAAACTGTTTGGCGTCGGCTTTGCCAAAAATCGCCCCGGCCTGCACGGATGCGGTAATAAGCGCCCCGGTTTTGTAGCCATGGATCAGTCTCAGGTGCTCAAAGGAGATTGACTGGCCTTCGGCGGCAAGGTCCAGGGACTGGCCGCCGACCATGCCCACTGGGCCTATGGCCTGAGCGATGATATTAATCATCTGGAGCTGGGCGATCGGGGAGATGCCTTGTTGGGCATCGGGATGGCTCAGCAATTCAAAGGCAAAACTAAGTAGGCCGTCCCCGGCCAGGATGGCTTCTGCTTCACCGAATACCACATGGCAGGTAGGTTTGCCGCGACGGAGGTCATCATCGTCCATGGCTGGCAGATCGTCATGGATTAAAGAATAGGTGTGGATACATTCCAGCGCGCAGGCGATGGGCAAAAGATCCGCGGTCGGGGCATGCAAGGCTTCTGCCGCGGCCAGGGCCAGAATGGGGCGGATTCTTTTCCCCCCGGCGAAAAGACTGTAGCGCATAGCCTTGATATGGCTGGCGAGCGGCCCTTCTTCACTAAGCATATAGCGCGTCAGAGCGTGTTCGACAACAGCGCATTGTTGCAGCAAGTATTTTTTACACTCAAAGGGCATAAGTTTCGTTTGAGCAGGCAAGCTGCTCAACTCAGCTTCAAATTTCATGGCTGGAAAATTCCTGTTAAACATCGTCTTCATCAAGCGCCGTGCCAGAGGAGATAAAGGGAACGCTCACGAGTTTGTCGTCTTTTCTTAAAAGAAGGTCAACTTTCTGCTGTGCTTCCTCAAGTTTGTGATTACAAAACTCGGCAAGCCTGATTCCCTCATCAAATTTTTTTAGAGATTTTTCCAGACTCAGATCGCCGTCTTCAAGCACCCGGGTGATTTGTTCAAGTGATTTCATAGCTTCTTCAAAAGATTTTTTGGACATGAGCTCTCCTGATGTTTTTCAAAAAAGATTGGCCCTCATTCGTTAGCAGAGATGAATGGAACAATATAAAATAAATGAAGTTGCGCTTCGGGGCAATGCCTTTCCCAAAAAACATCGTTTTCCCGCTTTTTGCTCTCTTGCTGCAGGAATAGTTTATCGGGGGCCTCTCCCAAAAACCGGGCAATACTGGTAATTATTGCCCGGTTTATTTTGTAAGAGCCTCTATCTATTGTTTTTGGGAAAATCTTAAGATATAAGATAAATAATAATGTGTGGTCTTTTCTTATAAAGGGAGGGGGATTCGTATGCCGTTTTATATCTGGAAGGGTGTCAACTCCTATGGGGAGAAACGCAAGGGCAAGATAGAAATGCCCAACGAAGCCATGGCGCAATCGCATCTGAAAAAGATGAGGATAACGTTGTCCATGCTGAAAGAAGCCCCCACAGATCTGTTTGCAAATCTTGAGTTTTTCAAGCCTAAGGTGACCGGTAAGGATGTGGTTGTCTTTACCCGTCAGTTGTCCACCATGATCGACGCAGGCCTGCCGCTGGTGCAAAGTCTGGAGATTCTGGGGGAACAGATGGAAAATGCAACCTTCAAAAAGGTGCTGCGGGCAATCAGAGCGGATGTGGAGACCGGTAGCACCTTTGGTGATGCCATGAAAAAGCATCCTGCCTGTTTTGACACCTTGTACTGCAACATGGTTGAGGCTGGCGAGCTTGGCGGTATTCTTGATACCATTTTAAACAGGTTGGCGGCCTTCATGGAAAAAAACATGGCCCTTAAAAAGAAGGTAAAAGGTGCCATGACCTACCCTGTTATCTGTATCTGTATCTCCTTTGTGGTTATGGCGGTGATGCTTGTTTTTGTGGTGCCTGTTTTTGAGAAAATGTTTAAAGATTTTGGTGGGGCTTTGCCTGGCCCGACTCAGTTTGTTGTTGATTTGAGCGCCTTTGCCCAAAGTAATTTTCATTTCATGATTGGGGCGATATTTGCCGTCGTTTTTGTGGTAAAAAAGATATACAAGACAGAGAAAGGACGTATTCAGATGGATAGAATGATGCTGAATATGCCTATTGTCGGTACTCTGCTACGGAGGGTGGCCGTGGCCAAGTTCACCAGAACCCTCGGGACCATGCTGCAAAGTGGGGTGCCAATTTTGGAGGCCCTTAATGTGGTGGCAAGAACCGCAGGGAACAAGGTTATTGAGATGGCGGTGTTCAGGGTTACGGACAGCATTAGTGAAGGGCGGTCTATAGCCGAGCCTCTTGAAGAGACAGGGGTGTTTCCCGGCATGGTCGTGCAGATGATCAATGTCGGTGAGGCCACCGGCGCCCTTGATATCATGTTGGCCAAGATCGCGGATTTTTATGATGAGGAGGTCGATCAGGCCGTGGATAATCTGACTGCGGCGATTGAACCTTTGATGATGTGTTTTCTGGGGGGCATGATCGGTGGATTGGTTATTGCCATGTACCTGCCAATTTTCAGTATGGCAAGTGTCGTTGGTGGTTGATCTGTAGGGTTGCGGGATAGTGACAGTTTACACCCGGAGGGTGTAAGTTTTGTTTGAGCAGGCGAACTGCTCAACTTAGCTTTGCATTCAGATGGTATAAGTTTTGTTTGAGTAGGCAAGCTACTCAACTCAGCTTGAATTATTTTCGGAGGAAGAAATGGGCGAGATTATTGGGGTGTTGGGCAGAGAGGTTCTTGATTCACGGGGCAACCCCACCGTAGAGGTGGAAGTGTTTCTTGACTCCGGGATAGTTGGTCGGGCACTGGTGCCATCCGGGGCATCTACTGGCACCCGCGAGGCGTTGGAGCTTCGTGATACGAAGAAAAAACGGTATCTCGGGAAAGGGGTGCTTATGGCGGTGGCCAATGTGAACGAAAAAATTGGCCCGGGCATTATCGGTCTGGATTCTATTCAGCAGGTGATTGTCGATCAGGCCATGTTGTTGCTGGACGGTAGCGAGAATAAGAAGAATCTTGGTGCCAACGCTATTCTTGGGGTTTCTATGGCGGTGGCCAAGGCTTCTGCCGAGGAGGTTGGGCTGCCGCTCTATACCTATCTGGGTGGGGTTAACGCCAAATTGCTGCCCGTGCCGATGATGAATGTGTTGAATGGCGGAGCGCACGCAGACAACAATGTGGATATCCAGGAGTTCATGGTCATGCCTGCCGGGGCCAGCTCCTTTGTTGAGGCTCTGCGCATGGGAGTTGAGACTTTTCATAGTCTTAAGGCGGTGCTTAAAAAAGCTGGGCTTCAGACTGCTGTTGGTGACGAGGGCGGTTTTGCTCCCAATCTTCGTTCTAACGAGGAGGCTATGGAATTCCTCTTGGAGGCAATTGTTAAGGCCGGTTACAATCCGGGCAAGGATATTTTTATTGCTCTTGATGTGGCAGCAAGTGAGTTGTATGACCCGAAGCAGAAATGCTATGTTCTTGCCGCTGAGAAGAAAACCAATAAGTCGGCGGACGAACTGATTGCTTTTTATGAAGGCTGGGTGAAAAAGTATCCTCTGGTTTCCATTGAAGATGGACTGGCCGAGGCGGATTGGGCTGGATGGAAAAAACTCACCCAAAAACTGGCAGGCAAGGTACAGCTTGTGGGGGACGATATTTTTGTTACTAATACCAAAATCCTGGCCAAAGGCATCAAGGAAGAGGTGGCTAATTCCATTCTGATCAAACTCAACCAGATCGGCACGGTGACGGAAACTCTTGATGCCGTGGAAATGGCTCATCGTGCCGGATATACCTCAATTATCTCTCATCGTTCTGGAGAAACTGAGGATACTACCATTGCCGATCTTAGCGTGGCTTTAAACACCGGGCAGATTAAAACCGGAGCTCCTTCCCGGACTGATCGGGTCGCTAAATACAATCAGTTATTGCGGATCGAGGACGAGCTTGGTGCTGCGGGCAGGTATGCCGGCAAGGGTGCTCTGAAATATATTTCTTGACAATTATCAGTTGGTTGAACATGTTGTTAGTTAGCAGTTGAGTAAAAGGTTGCACATAGATTCCTGCCGAAACGGTATAAGAAGCGGTAAAGGAGAAGCAGATGTCAACATTTCGCACGGTTCCTAAATATAAAGTTGATTTGAGTAGCTTGTCTGCTCAAAC
>DOZO01000060.1:47757-66138 GCA_003517965.1 Desulfobulbaceae bacterium | reverse complement strand
TTATACCCTCTGGGTGCAAGGATGGCGCCATATGACCCTGACAAAAGCTGATCTTGTGCAGAAAGTATATCAGCATCAAAATGTTACCAAGGCCCAGGCGGCCGAGGTTGTGGATGTTTTTTTGCGTATTGCTAAAAAATGCCTGAATAATGGAGAGGATCTGCTGGTCAGTGGTTTTGGCAAGTTCAACGTAAAAAAGAAAAATGCCCGGCGGGGCAGAAATCCCCAGACCGGTGATGAATTGATTCTGGATGCCAGAAAGGTCGTGACCTTCAAGCCGTCTGGGCTTTTGCGTTCCAGGATTAACGGAGAATAGCGTCCTTCTGCAAGGTTGTGTATTTTTGACGAGGACTCCGGTTATGAAGACGGGTTGTGTTTTCCTTGCTATCAAGGAAGCAGCCCGTCTTTTTTTATGTCTCTGATATTGCTATGTTTTTGGCAGTCATGGAGGGGGAGAGGATATGGCTTGTGAAAAAAAACGTCTTGCGGAACTGGCTGCGCTGGTTGAGGGGGAGCTTGTTGGTGATCCGGAGGTGCTCATTGGCGGGGTTGCCGATTTTGACAGCGCTGTTAAGGGTGAGATAACCTTTGTTGCTGATCTGAAACGCGGGGCGCGGCTTGAAGAATGCAAGGCCTCGGCTATCATTGTTCCCCTGACGGTCATTGAGATCAGCACTCCGGCGATTCGGGTGAAAAATCCTTATCTTGCCATGGCCCGCATTCACACCCTGTTTGTGGAAGAGCCGTTTATCGCTAACGGCATTGATGCAAGGGCGGTGATCGGCCAAGATTGTCATATTCCTGCCGAGGTCGCCATCAGTCCGTTGGTCTATGTTGGTAATCGGGTACGGATGGGGCAGCGGGTAACGCTGCATCCAGGGGTGGTAGTATACGATGATGTCGTTATTGGGGATGATGTGGTGTTGTATGCTAATGTTACGATTGGTCATGGTTGTCTCGTTGGCAGCAGGGTGATCATCCACAGCGGCGCCGTGATCGGCAGTGACGGCTTTGGCTATGCCACTGATGGAAACGGGAGACATGTTAAACGGCCACAGGTTGGTGTGGTCCAGATTGATGATGAGGTGGAGATTGGCGCCAACACCTGTATTGATCGGGCTACCTTCGGTAAGACCTGGGTCAAGCGGGGCACAAAGATCGATAATCTTGTGCAGCTTGGCCATAATGTGATGGTTGGGGAGGATTCTTTGTTGGTTGCCCAGTCAGGACTGGCAGGTAGTGTTACCACCGGTAATAATGTGATTTTGGGCGGCCAGGTAGGGGTTGCCGGGCATATTCATCTTGGGGATCGGGTAATGGTTGCAGCCAAATCAGGGGTACATAATAATTTGGAGCCTGGGGCCATCGTGTCTGGTATGCCGGCGATTATCCATAAGAACTGGCTGCGTTCCAGCGCTGCCTATGCAAAACTTCCGGAAATGGTTCTGGAGTTGCGGGAGCTGCGCCGGAAGGTGGCCGAGCTGACCAAGGGCAAAGATGGCAGCCTTGACAAGCAGGAGTGAGGGGCTGGTTTTTCGCCGGGGAAAAGATGGTTTGGCGACGTTTTGTTTCAGTGAATAGAGAGGAGGTTTGGCATGAATTATGACCTGCAACAGCTTGATATTGTGGAAATACTGAAGATTTTGCCGCATCGGTATCCTTTTCTTATGGTGGATCGGATTGTTGAGATGCATTTGGGCGAGTCTATTCGAGGGTATAAAAATGTGACTATGAATGAAAATTTTTTTCAGGGTCATTTTCCCTCGCAGCCTGTTATGCCTGGGGTTTTGATCCTTGAAGGCATGGCCCAGGTTGGGGCGATCCTTGCTTATATTACCGATCCCGAAGCGGTTGCCAGTAAACTCGTCTATTTTGCTGGCCTTGATGCCGTGAAGTTCCGGCAAAAGGTTGTGCCTGGAGACCAGCTTTATTACGAACTTTCGGTGAGTAAACGCAAAGCCAGATTCTGGAAAATGGAAGGCAAGGCCTTTGTCGATGGCAAACTCGTGGCTGAAGCGCAACTCATGGCTACCTTTGCCTGAACCTTTGGCCCGGAACTCTCAGATCTATTTTTTTTCAAGCTCTATCTAACCAAAGAAAAACGAAGGCTAAATGAACATACATCCTACCGCAGTCATTGATCAAGAGGCGAAGATTCATGTCTCTACCACTGTTGGCCCCTATGCCGTTATTGAGAAGGGGGTGGAAATTGGCCCTGATTGTGTGGTCTGCCCTCATGCCGTGATCACGGGCTTGACCACCATCGGCGCCCGTAATACTATTGGTTCTTTCACCAATATCGGTGGCCCACCTCAGGATCTGAAATACAACAATGAGCCCACCCGGCTGGTTATCGGCGATGACAATCAAATCCGCGAGTATGTTTCAATCCACAGAGGTACTCCTGGCGGTCATGGGGTGACCACGGTAGGCAGCGGTAATCTGTTGATGGCCTACACTCATATCGCTCATGATTGTGTGGTCGGGAATCAGGTTATCATGGCTAATGCCGCCACCCTGGGTGGGCATGTCGAGGTTGGAGACCGGGTAATTATCGGTGGTCTCACTGCCGTGCACCAGTTTGTTCGGATTGGCGAGTATGCTTACATTGGTGGTATGTCTGGACTCAGCAAGGATGTGCCGCCTTATGTGATCATGGCAGGTGTCCGCAATCAAATGCGAGTGACCGGCATTAACCGAATTGGTCTGCGTCGCTCTGGTTTTTCGACGGATGAAATCAAGAAATTGCGGCAGGCCTACAAAATAATTTTCCGCAGCCCTGATTTGTTGCTCCAGGAGGCGCTTGTCAAGACTATGGAAGAGATCCCCGATTGTGCGCTGGTTGCCACATTGGTGAATTTTTTCATCACCTCGAAACGCAGCGTGGTGCGCATGGCTGGTGATGACGAAGAATAGCATTGGCATCATCGCCGGGGGGGGGCAGTTTCCGAAACTCTTTGCCGAGGCTGCCAGAAAAGCGGGCCGTAAGGTGGTTATCGTTGCCCATCAGGGAGAGTCATGGCCCGAGCTTGAAGACGTTGCCGACCAGTTTTGCTGGGTAAAGCTCGGCCAGCTTGGTCGGATTATCAGTTTCTTTCGGGAGCATGGCGTTACTGAGATCGTTTTTCTGGGCGATATCACCAAAACCAGAATCTTCAAGGATGTCTGGCCGGATCTCAAGGGCTTGACCCTGTGGAATAAAATTGATGTCCGGCAGGACGATGCGATCCTGAGAGCAGTAGCTGATGCTTTAGAAAAAGAAGGCATTCACGTGCTGGAATCCACTCTCTACCTTAAGGATCTGCTCTTTCCTAAAGGCGTTCTTTCCAGGAAAAAGCCAACTGCCGATCAGATGGAGGACATTCGGTTCGGCTGGCAGACCGCCAGGGCCATTGGCGCTCTTGATATTGGTCAGTGCGTCGTGGTTAGGAATCGCACCGTACTGGCGGTGGAGGCTATCGAAGGAACGGATGCTGCCATTACCAGAGGTGGTACCTTGGGGAAAGAAAAGGTCGTAGTCGTCAAGGTGAAAAAACCTAAACAGGATTTTCGTTTCGACCTGCCGGCTATAGGTGGAAAAACCATTGAGACCATGGTAGCGGTCAAGGCTGCGGTTCTGGCGGTGGAAACCGGTCAGGCCTTGCTTTTTGATCGGGAGGCCACGATCGAGATGGCGAATCGTGCTGGGATTGTTGTGATCGGGGTGGAGGAGTCGGCGGACGGAACCGTTGGTTAGATTATTTAAGCTGTAGTCTGGATACTCAGCCAGCAGGAATAAACATCTCATGAAAGCTATGGTTCTGGCCGCAGGCCTTGGGACTCGCTTGCGGCCCTATTCCTTGCAACGCCCCAAGCCGCTGTTTCCGGTGCTTGATACCCCCCTTTTATTACATACCCTTAGCCAGCTTCGTCAGAACGGGGCCACGGGAATCGTGGTTAATGCCCATCACCTGCGCGACCAGATCAGGGACCTGCTCCACGGGCAAAGGGACGTCCATATTCAGATGGAGGATCTGGAACTTGGAACCGGGGGTGGCCTGCGTCTGGCGCAAAGGCATTTCAACGAGGCCCCCTTTCTTGCGGTTAATGGCGATATTGTCCACGATCTTGATTTGGCCAAGGTATACCTGACTCATTGTACCTCTGGCGCGGATGTGACCATGGTGCTGCATGACTGTCCTCGTTTCAATAATGTGCGGGTTGATGCTGGGGGGAGGATCGCAGGTTTTTCCGGGGCAGCGGGGGAGGGGGAGCGCCTCCTGGCCTTTACTGGGGTGCAGGTTATCAACCCTAATGTTCTGGCCTTGATTCCAGGCGGTATTTTTTACAATATCATTGACGGTTATGCCGAATTGCTTAAGAGCGAGGGCATTATCCGGGCCTTGGTTGTTTTGGATAATTTTTGGACCGATATGGGTACCCCGGCGGATTATCTGAAGCTGCACGAGGATATCCTGCTGAAGGGGAGGATGCCTGGAATCTTTGCGGGAAGCGGGGACAGGCCTTTTTATTTCGGAAAAGATGCTTTTATTGGGGCAGGGGTATCACTTCAGGATTGGGTCGCTATCGGGCATGGGGCAACCATTGGCGCAGGGTCCAGTCTTACTCGGGTTGTGGTCTGGGATGGAGGTAAGGTGGCGCCCGGTAGTGTGATGGTGGATCGTATCATCAGCGGGGAGAGCTAAAATGTTTACCAAGCAGCAGCGGCAGGCCTTGTCCGGGCTGTTGGCCGAACAGGATTTTCCCCCCGAAATTCAGGTGGCGGAGAGGATGGCCGGAGATGGTTCTGACCGGCAGTTTTATCGCCTTGTCGTTGGTGAGATGTCTCTGCTGGCGGTATTGCCTAACCTTGGTCAACCCCAGGGTCTGGCTGAGGCACGGGCCGCTTATGCCATAGGCCGACATTTTTTTGCGCATGAGGTGCCGGTGCCCCGGATCTACGGCTTTGCGGAGGAATGTGGTCTTATCCTCTTTGAGGATCTTGGTGATACCAAGCTCCATGATCTGGTTCTCCGGCATGGCGCAGAGGCGCCGGAGGTGGACATCTGCTATCGACAGGCTCTGGCTGCCCTGGCCCATTTACAGACTGAAACGCGTCATGGATTTCAGCCGGACTGGTGCTGGGATACCCCCAGTTATGATCGTGAACTCATGCTGGTCAGAGAGTCCGGGTATTTTAAGAAGGCTTTGTGTGAGGATTTGTTGGGCATGAGTCCTTTACCCCAGGGGCTTGGGCAGGAGTTCGTCTCTCTGGCGGAACGGGCCTCGCAAGAACCGGACGATTTTATCCTGCACCGTGATTTCCAGTCGCGTAACCTGATGGTATGTGAGGGTAAAATCAGAATTATTGATTTTCAGGGTGTTCGATTTGGCCCTTTGGGGTATGATCTGGCCTCTCTGCTTATCGATCCTTATGCCGGTTTATCCCTCGATCGGCAGCAGGCCCTTCTCTGTTGCTACATAGATACTCTTGTCTCCCATATTCCTCTTGACCGGGAACGATTTATTGAGGGATATTATTACATGGCCCTGCAGCGGAACCTGCAGATTCTTGGCGCTTTTGCTTTTCTCTCGAAAAACAGGGAAAAACAGTTTTTTCGGCAGTTCATCATCCCTGCAGCCGCCACTCTTCACGAACACCTGGGTGCGCCACAGGGGCAGGATTTCCCCTGCCTGCGTGCGGTGGTGGAACAGGCCCTTACTCTTATTATGGAAAACCAACAATAATGCAGACCCGATACCCCATAGTTGCTCTGGTTGGTCGACCAAATGTCGGCAAATCAAGCCTTTTCAACAGATTTGCCAAGCATCGCAAGGCCATTGTTGACCCCACCCCTGGGGTAACCCGTGATCGTCATTATGAACAGGTAACCATTGAAGACCAGATTTTTATCCTGGTTGACACCGGGGGTATTGAAGGCGACGGGCGGGAAATGATGGCCGGATTGATCCGCGAACAGACCATGCAGGCCATGCGGGAGGCAGACGTGATCCTTTTCCTGCTTGACGGCAAGGAGGGGGTGCTGCCGGAAGATCTTGAGGTTGCTGATTATCTGCGACGGTCGAAAAAGCCGGTTCATTTTCTGGTCAACAAGGTAGACAGCCCGGAGCTTGAACAACGGTTGCTCCCTCAATTTTACGAGTTGGGAGTGGATAAGCTCTGGCCGGTTTCCGCTGCGCATGGCTATGGAGTTAAATCATTTTTTGAGATTTTACTTGAAACCTTGCCGGTTTTTCCCGAATCTGAGGACATCCCGCCGGAGACCATCAATCTGGCCTGTCTGGGGCGGCCCAATGTGGGTAAATCTTCCCTGATCAACCGGCTGTTGGGCGAAGAGCGCATGGTAGTCTCGGATATCCCTGGCACCACCAGGGATTCGGTCGATACCCTGCTGACGGTGGGCAAGCAGCCGTATCTGCTCATCGACACGGCGGGGATCAGGCGCAAGGGCAAGGTGCAGGAAAAACTGGAGAAATTCAGCGTGCTCCAGGCCCTGGGCGCTCTGGAACGCTGCGATTTGGTCTTGATTTTGATTGATGCCGGGGAAGGGATCACCGAGCAGGATACCAAGGTCTTGGGTTATGCCTTTGAACGGGGTCGAGCCTGTCTGATTCTGGTTAATAAATGGGATCTTCTCCATGGGGAGGCGAAGCGGCAGAAACAGTTGATGGAAGAGATTGCCAGGGCAACGAGTTTCGTCGAATATGCTCCGGTATTGAAGATTTCCGCCCTTACCGGCGCCGGGGTGAATCAGTTGTTGCCCACGGTTGCGAAGATCTATAAACAGTACTGCGGTTCTTTTTCAACCGGCAAGATCAACCGGATTTTGCAGGCAGCCCTGGAGGGTCATAACCCGACCATGCACCAGGGCCGCCGTCTCAAGTTCTATTATACGACCCAGATTTCCTCCAAACCACCCACGTTTATCATCTTTACCAATTATCCAAAGGGGGTGCATTTTTCCTACCTCCGCTACCTGATGAACCAGTTTCGGGCCGGGCTCAAGCTGGATTCCATTCCCATCAAGATTATCCTTAAGGAACGGCAACGCAAGGAATATGGCTAAGCCGTCGTAAATACATGATGAGAACATGCTCATATCGTAAACGGCATAAGGGGCCGTAAACACATGTGCAAAAAAAGCAATGAATTTTTAACGGAACCTAAAAGAAAGCTGCCGGGTAAAAATGCCGGGTTGTTTATTTCCAATTCCAAAGATCAAGGGCTGGATGCCGCCTTTGTCCTTGCGGTAGAACAGGCCGGATATTCCCAGTTTCTTGCTTTGCAAAGTGAATCCTGGCATCTTTTTGTTTCCCGTCTTGCCTCCGGCCTGCCCGACTTTTTTAATGCCCTTGATAATCGTGCATCTCCAGGGGCGGAGAGCTCAACCACCTTCGACCTTCTTTTTCATCCCGCTCCTGGTGCCTTTGCTCGTGAGGCTGTCCAACTTTTTCGCCAGGATGCCTTGTCTTTTACTGCCTTTTTCTCCCTGTTAAAATGTCTGCGCTGGACCATGCTCAACGATCCGGCACTGTCTGCCCAACGCCAGAGAAGTTGCGCTTTATTTTTTGATCGTCTGGAAATAGAGGCTGCCAGTCAATGGCTCAAGGAGGAAGCGAGATCCACCCAGCACCGGCTTCGTGAGGCGAAGCTTTTTATCCTTAATGAGAAAAGACGATATGCGGCTATATTCCATCGGATGGCCGAGCCTGCCTGTATTATTGATCACCAAGGATGTCTGCTTGATGTCAATGCCGCCTTTGCGGATTTTTTCAAGATGCAAGGTGAAACGCTGCTTGGCAAGCCGTATATTCAATTATTTGGGGTGGAAGCCTGCAATATCTGTTTGCTTGATAAACATCTGGCCGGACATGGTTCTTTTGCCAATATTGAGGTTGTCATCCAGGTTGCCGGAGAGATTCGCACGGTCTTGATAAGCGGCTCTTCGCTGGGCCGGGTGCGTGGGGTTCCCTGTGGCATTGTCATCTTGCAGGATGTCACTGCGCAAAGACAGATGGCCCAGGCGCAGCAGGAGCTGGAGTGTCTGGCAGCAAGTCTCAGATGTTCCAATGCCGAACTGGAACAGTTCGCCCATGTGTCTTCTCATGACATGAAGGAGCCCCTCCTGCTGATTGTCGCCTTTGCCGAACGTTTGCTGGCCAGATGGCCTGAAAAATTCGATGGTAAGGCGGGTGAATATCTTGGCCGGATTCTCAAGGCTGCCCACCAGTTGCAGACATTTGTGGATGATATCTTGCAACTCTCCAAGGTGCGCAGTGAAGAGCGGTCCTTTGGTGTGGTTGCGTTGGATGAGCTTATGCAGGAGGTGCTGGGCGATTTTGAAGAGAGGATCAGACAAGTGCAGGGAAATGTCTGGGTGGGTCATCTCGCTACTATTGAGGGGGACAGAATCCAGCTCAGGCAGCTTTTTCAGAATCTCATTGCCAATGCTTTGAAATACCGTCAGGAAAATTTACCCCCTATGGTTGAGGTTAAGGGCCGAAAGTTGCCGGGTGGAATCTATGAAATTACGGTACGGGATAACGGCATTGGTTTTGAGGAAAAATATGCGGAGCGGATTTTTCAGCCATTTGTTCGTCTGCATGGTAGACATGAATATGAAGGAACAGGGATCGGTCTGGCAACCTGCGAGAAGATAGTCACTCGTCACGGTGGGCGGATCAGCGCTAAAAGCAGTTCCGGTGAGGGTTCGGTTTTTATTGTTCAATTGCCTGTTGAGCAGTATAAGCGGCAGTAAGGTCAAGGTTCAGTTCGTCATTTTTCCTCTTATTTTTTTATCTGAAAAAACACTTTCTTCTTAGCTTCTATTTGGGTATGTTGTGCTACATATTGTGGTGGCATCTTTTTCTGGTGCGCTATATCGTGGTTTTTTCCAAGAAGATCAAGACTTTTATCAGAGGTGTGTGCAATGGAGTTACCGATCAGTTTTGATGAGGCGCTGAAAGAATGGGAGCGTTTTGAAGAGTATCTTGTCCAGGCCAGGTACGCGATCCGCAACAATAAAACCGGGGCACCCATGGAAAAGGATATGGCCCAGGTGCTGTTGCGGATCAGTAAACAGTTTAAGAACCCAGCGGTGGCCAAGGCCCTGATTCACGGTACCATCATTACGGCCACACCCTTTTTGATGAACGGCGGAAACCCATATACCCGTCGGGCAGGCTATTATTCCTGCTATCCCTTGGGTGACGTGGAAGATTCTACCGATGCAATTTTTGACATGGAACGTGATCTGGTCAGTATCTTCCAGCACGCTGGTGGCGGCGGTATCGACGTAACCAAGATCAGACCCAAGGGCACCATTGTTGACAATGGACAGGGGCTCGCCTCCGGGCCGGTTTCTTTTGCCAAGGGATTTTCTCATCTCTCGGAGCGTATCAGCCAGGGGGGGAAGCGTCGGGGCGCCCTGATGATTCAGGCGGACTGGGATATCAAGGATGTTAAGGAGTTCGTTGTCTTCAAAGGAGATAATCCTGGCCGATATAGCGGGTGCAATATTTCCCTCAATGTGACCGATGACAAGTTCTGGGAGGATGAGGAGCTTACCAATCTGGTGGCTGAATATATCTGGAAATCCGGTGATCCCGGGCTGCTTTTTACCCAGAAGAGCATCGCCAATACCCCGGTGCCGGCCAAGTACAACCCGGTGTATTCCAACCCTTGCGGAGAATACCTTTCCACTAAGGATACGGCCTGCAATCTGCTTACGGTCTGCTTGTCAAAGTGCCTGCAGGAGGACAAGGAGAAATTCTTTGACGGAGTTTTCGAGGCGGCCAGACTTGCGGCACTTGCCGGTAACGAAATCCTCGACTTGGGTGGTTTCCCGCCCATTGAACGGATCAAGGCCAACACCCTCAAGTTCCGGCCCATTGGCATAGGCTTTACCGGTTTGCATCATGCCATGAATTATTATGGTGTTTCCTATGCCGATGAACATGAAGCTCCGCTTTTTGCCAAGGCTACCCAGCTGGCCCTGATGTTGGGCTCCATGCAGGGCAGTCTTGATTATGCCGAGTTCATCGAAAAGGAGGGTGCTCAGGAAAAGCTCACCCCTCAAGAATGGAACATGACCTATGTCGACAAGATTAACAGTGAGGCGCTGGCCTTTATTGAGTCGGATATGTCAGACAAAAATTTGTGGCGCAAGCGAACCACTGATATCTTTGGCATCCTGCGCAAGCTCGGCGGTCTGTATAATTCGGTGACCACCTCTCAGGCCCCAACCGGGTCGATTTCTCAGCTGATGCGGGTGGCCTGTACCGGGGTGGAGCCTTATTTTTCCATGATCCAGCGGCGCAAGGTCAAGGATGTGGATGATTCCTGGAAGGAATTTATCCTCGTGCCTCTGGAGTTTTACCAATACGAGGAGAAAAAGCTGGAATGGATTGCCGAGCAGACCGCGCACAAGATTGAACCGTATCAGCAAATCCGGATTCTTGAGGCCTGCCAGGCCTTTAATCATACTGCGGTTTCCAAGACCATCAACCTGCCCGCCGACACCACGGTGGCCGAGATCAAGAAGATCCTGCAGTATGCCCGGAAGAGTAATCTCAAGGGCATTACCATGTTCCGCGATTCCTCAATGGAGGGGATATTGAGCGATCATAGCGGCAAGTTGGAACCGACCTGTGAATTCTGCGATCTTGACGTGCGCAGCGGCAGCACCTACAAGTTCCGAGGGCCAGCCCCGCTTTATATCACGGCCAACAAGGGCGGGCAGGGACATGTGCGGGAGATTTTTCTTAACACTACCAAGTCAGGTTCGACCCTGCATGGGATGAGTGAGGCCTTAGGCAGGGTCATTTCCGTGGCCCTCCAGCACGATTATCGATTGGTGGGTAAGATTGCCCGGACCCTGGAGGATATCTCTTCCGACGGTGCCTGGATCAGTGCCTCGTTGGGTCGGGTCTATTCCATTCCTGCGGCTCTGGCCAAGGTTTTGGACAAAAACGCGGAAGGCGAGGTGAAGGAAGAACCGGCCCCGTATGCCGGACCTTCCTCTTATTCATCCTGTCCGATCTGCGGCAAGCTGAGTCTGCGGCGCAGTGGTGGCTGCAATCAGTGTGTGAGTTGTGGTTATTCCTCCTGCTGAATGATCAGGATGGAGTGTGCCTGTAAATAGGCTATTAGATTCGGCAGAAACAACAAGGCGGTCATGATTTTCATGGCCGCCTTGTTGTTTTATGGAGTCGGATGCTATCATTGACCGCCCAAAGAAACAAGCGCCCCGATTGACCTCATTCTGCTTTTTTTACCCAAAGGGCATAAGTTTCGTTTGAGCAGGCAAGCTGCTCAACTCAGCTTTGCACCCGGAGGGTATAAGTTTCGTGTGAACAGGCAAGCTGCTCAACTCAGCTTTAAAACGTTGGCGATGAGCGGCCAGACCTTGCATAGCTCTTGCCTATTGGCAAAGGGGATGGAGAGGTGCACCTGGTCTTGTTCAAAGGAGGGTGAGTGGCTGAGGGTCAACGCCTTCGGCAGCTTGAGTGTGTTGGCGAAGGCGCGGAATTCCAGTTCTGCCGCAGCGAGGCTGGGGAAGCGCTGCTCGGTAAGCCACTGCATGAGGCGGGCTGTTTTCTGCGGGATGTTTGTTTCCTGGGGATCAAGGATTTGCCGCACTTCTGGCTGGCAGAGCAGGGCCATAACCGAGGTGTTGTGTCTGGCCGCCAGTTCCCTGCAGGTGGCGGTAATTTTTTTCTGGTTGCTGACGCTGAGGCAGAGTATTTCCATGACCTCGTAAAGGGAAAGGCGGTCGGTGAAATTTAAGGCCAGCAATTCTCTGGCTACCCCATCGTGCAGTTGTCCTTCATGTACCGCACCCATAAGATGCTCTTCGAGTCCAAGAAGCTGCAATAGAGTGTGCAGATGATGGCGATGTGGTTCCAGCCCCAATAAGGGTAGAAATCGGTGACTTGCTTCCTTTTCATTCATGTAGACGAGAATTTTTCGGAAAAAAATTGCCTGCTCGACAACGGTGATATCACCACGGAGTAAGGTGTCTTCCAGGTTGATTGCCAGAGCCTCTACGGGAAGAGTGTCCGCAGGCAGAAGCAGGCAGATGGCGGAGATACTGTGCATGGTCTGTTGGGCCGCGAGCAGACGTCTGCGCCCCGTGACGATTTCCAGCATGGTCAGGCCTTGCTCTCTTAGGATAGGTGGATGGAGAATCCCGCTCCTGGCAACAGACTCTAATAATGCATTACTTGGTTCTTGTGCTTTTTCTGGCGTCAGACTGTTGCTGAAATCCTGGAAATTGATGTGTCTTAGATTGACGAGGCTTGAACGGAAGGTAGGTGGCATGGGTGATGTGTCCATAGGCTAAACTTTCATGCATCTCGTTTTGTAGCATTTTTGGCTGTGTTGCACACAGTAACATTTTCTTGGTGAACACTGGCAAAAAAAAGCGCTGCCAGGTGAAGGGCAGCGCCGAAAATCATGTGAGTAAACGAGCTAATCGACTTTTTTCAGGTCCATGCCGCAACCGCATTTGCCAGGCTTGTCGGAGACGGTGTTGCACATGCAGGAGCCGCCGCAGTTACAGAAATAGAGGCCGGTACCTTTGAGATTGACCCGTTTGACCGGCTTGCCGCAGGTACATTTGCTCTGCTCTTGCCGGTTGAGGGCGCAGGTACAACCTTCATCGCATTGGCAGAGGATTGCTTCGTCGCCTTCGATTTTGAGGATGTGGCCCCACTTAAGCGGCGCGCCGCAGCGGCAGACGCCGGGGCTGGTCTTGGTCGTGTTGCAGGTGCAGCCCGCACCGCAGTTACAAGTGTGGAGTATATCATGTCGCTGTTGCACTTGTTTCCCCTGCTGGTTAGGGGCCATCATCGTTCCTTCTCCTGCCAGTTGCGGTTTGACGGCACAGCTACTTAGTAAGCCCACTAAGCACCCAACTAACAAAAACATTAAGATTCGTTTCATTTTTCCTTTCCTCCAGTTGGCTGTTTCGTTGGCTGGCACAGACTACACCTAATAACATATCAGGCCAAGGTTACTATCTCAACAGGAAAACAGGATTGTTTGTCTGAAATATTACTATAATTTGTTAGTCATTTTTTTAATACTTGAGGTATAAATGATTGGTTGCATCCGCGAAAATTATGAGCCTATTTGCGACAATACATTCGCACCTGAATGCGCGGCAAAAAAAGAGGATTTCATGGCTAAGGATAAAATTTTTGCAACCTCGCATGGTACAGTGACGGATTTTAGTTTTGACGCACAAACAGTATCCGTTTTTGACGATATGCTGGTTCGTTCGGTTCCTTTTTATCTTGAAGTGCAGAGGATGATATCAGAGTTGACTCGGGATTTCGCCGTGCCGGGGACGAATGTCTACGACTTGGGCTGCTCCACCGGCACAACTCTGATCCAGCTTGATCCGATCCTGCCTGTGGGGGTTAGGCTGGTGGGGTGCGATTATTCTGCAGAGATGCTGAAAAAAGCAGAGGAAAAGCTGAAGGCCCAGGGCATGCGGCATGATTACCATCTTGAGTGCATGGATCTCAACCACGAGGTACGGGTGGAGAACGCCTCGGTGGTGATCATGAATCTTACCCTCCAGTTTGTCCGTCCCCTTAATCGGGAGCGTCTGATCCAGAGTATCGCCAAAGGAGTTAACGAAAATGGCTGCCTGATTCTCATCGAGAAGGTGCTGAGTCGTGATTCTCTACTTAATCGGTTTTTCATCAAGTATTATTATGATTTCAAGGAGGCAAGCGGTTACAGTAAGCTTGAAATCAGTCAGAAACGCGAGGCTCTTGAGAATGTCCTCATCCCTTATCGAGTGCAGGAAAACGAGGATCTTATCCTGAAAAACGGTTTTACTGACTGCGAGGTCTTTTTCAAGTGGTATAATTTCTGCGGTTACATCGCGAGAAAGGCAGCAGGGTAAGAGCCGGATGGCTGCCAGCATTTACTCGTCGTAAAGTTCAGGCGTGTGCCGGATGATTTGGGCATCTACCAGATAGATGACATCCTCGGCGATGTTGGTCGCGTGATCGGCAATCCGCTCCAGATGTCGCCCCACTGAGAGGACATGCAGGAGGTTGTTCACATGGTCAGTGTCGGTGGTGAGCATCCCCTTGAGCTGGGTGTACATCTCCCTATTCATGGCGTCCATGGTGTCGTCCGCCGCCCGGATATGGTGGGCCAGACGTACATCATGATTGATAAAGGCGTCAATGCTTTCTGTGACCATCTTCTCGGCCAGGCTGACCATGGCCGAGAGGTCAAAGGGGATTGCAAACTGTGCCTGTCCGGCGAGAAATACCCCTCGTTCGGCGATGTTCACCGCTAAATCCCCGATTCTTTCCAAATCGCTGTTGATTTTCAGCGCCGCCACGATGAAGCGCAGGTCGATGGCCACCGGTTGATACAGGGCGAGAATCTTCAGGCAGTCTTCCTCGATCTCAACCTCCATGTCGTCTATCTCCCGATCTCCTTTAATCACCGCGTTTGCCTTGGCTGGATCTCGGTTGATCACCGAAAGTGTGGCCTGGTAGACCCGGTCTTCCACAGCTTCGCCCATGGCGATGATCTTTGCTTTTAATTTATCGATGTCGTGCTGCATATGTTTTGCCATGATTGTTGCTCCTTTTTTGTAACTGCTCAGCTTTGTGCCGAGAAATACGGAGAATCCTCAAACTGTAACTGTTCAGCAGTTACCCTTTTTCAACCGAAACGACCGGTTATATAATCTTCTGTTTGTTTCTCCCGCGGGTTGGTAAATATTTTTGGCGTCTGGTCGCATTCAATCAGATTGCCTTCATAAAAAAAGGCGGTATAGTCGGAAACCCGGGCGGCCTGCTGCATATTATGGGTGACAATAACAATGGTGTAGTTGGTGCGCAGTTCGCCGATCAGATCCTCGATCCGGGTGGTTGCCTTAGGATCAAGGGCTGAGGCCGGTTCGTCCATGAGCAGGATCTTCGGCCCGACTGCCAGGGCTCTGGCAATGCAGAGTCGCTGCTGTTGACCGCCTGAGAGCCCCATGGCATTAGCCTGCAGCCTATCCTTGACCTCGTCCCAAATAGCAGCCTGTTGCAGGCTCTGCTCCACGATTTCCGCCAGACGTCTTGGATTTTTTTCGCCGTGAATCCTGGGGCCGTAGGCAACGTTGTCGAAGATGGACTTGGGAAAAGGATTTGATTTTTGGAAAACCATACCAACTTTTTTGCGCAGTTCCACAACATCGGTGCCCGGGGCATAGATATCTTGCTGATTGATCAAGATTTCTCCTTCCACCCGGCTATGGGGGATGGTGTCGTTCATCCGGTTCAGGCACCTGAGAAAGGTCGATTTGCCGCAGCCGGATGGGCCAATCAGGGCAGTAACCTGCTTGGCCGGGATCAGGAGGGAGATGCCAAAAAGCGCCTGAGTGGCCCCATAGAAAAAATTGACCTGATTGGTGGTGATAACCATCTTCTGATCTTTGGGATAAATAGACTGTTCTACCATCGAAATTTTTTCCTGAAATGGGTTCGAATAAGTATCGCGCCAAGGCTTAAGCCCAAAACCAACAGGAGGAGAATCAGGGCGGTACCGTATTGCATATGTCTGATCCGCTCTGCTTCCGGATGCTGGGTGGCAAGGATGTAAAGATGGTAGGGCAGGGCCATAACCTGATCAAAAACAGACTTGGGCAGCCTGGGGAGATAAAAGGCGGCCACGGTCAGGAGAATGGGGGCTGTTTCCCCGGCTGCCCGGCCAATGCCCAGGATCGCGCCGGTAATCATGCCGGACATGGAATAGGGCAGGATGTTGGTGCGGATCATCTCCCATTTGGTGGCCCCCAGCGCCAGACTGGCATCGCGAAACCCCTTGGGCACGGCGCGCAGAGACTCTTCACTGGCTACGATAATGGTGGGCAGAACCATGCAGGCCAGGGTTAGACTGCCTGCCAGGATTGAGGAGCCAAAGCCACAGAACAACACAAAGAGGCCAAGGCCGAACAGGCCAAAGACGATGGAGGGAACTCCGGCCAGGGTGATAATGGCCAGACGAATCATGGTGTTGAACCTGCCCTGATCCGCATACTCGGAAAGATAGATCGCTCCGCCAATGCCAAGAGGCAGGGAAACGGCGATGGTCCCCACCACCAGATACAGGGTGCCGACAATGGCTGGAAAGATGCCGCCTGACGCCCCGCTTCTTCGGGGAAAGGCGCTGACGAATTGCCAGTTGAGAGCTGAGGCGCCGTTTCTGATGATGTCAAAAAGGATATAGCCGATCACCAGGACAATGGCGTAGGTGATGAGTCGCATGGAAAGAAGGATTAATTTATCAGTGGTGTTGTTCATTTCATCATGCCGTATTTCTTCAGCACCCGTTGGGCAACAATGTTGAGAGCAAAAGTAATGACCAGCAGGATGAGACCTATCCAGAAAAGAGCCTGATAATGAACGCTGCCAAAGGGCACCTCGCCCATCTCCGCGGCGATGGTGGCGGTCATGGTCCGCACCGAGGCCAGGGGGGAAAAGGTGAGAATCGCCGAATTGCCAGTGACCATGAGCACCGCCATGGTTTCCCCGATAACCCTGCCGATCCCGAGCATAACTGCCGCCACGATCCCTGGCAAGGCCGCAGGCAAGGTAACCAGGAAGATGGTCTGCAGGTGGCTGGCACCCAGGGCCAGAGAGGCATTTTTCAGGGAATAGGGCACGCTGACCAGGGCATCTTCTGAAAGGGAGATAATGGTGGGAATGGCCATGAGCGAGAGGAGCAGAGCGCCGGTCAGAGCGGTGAGGCCGGTGCTGAGACCGAAAGCTGTTTTGATGAGGGGCGCCACCACCAGCAGGCCGAAAAAACCCAGAACCACGGAGGGGATGCTGGCCAGGATTTCAATGAAGGGCTTGAGAAACTCCCGTTCGTCAGGTCGGGCAATTTCCGCGATGTAGATGGCCACCAGCACGGAAATGGGCACCGTGACCAGCATGGCCAGGGCGGTTACCAGAGCGGAGCCGGAAAGCAGGGGGCCAAGGCCGAAATGTTCTTCCTGAAAAGAGACTGGAATCCACTGGCTGTCGAGAAGCTTGCCGATGCCGGGATTAAGGACAAAAGGCCCAGCCTCCTTGAACAGAAAAAGGAAGATAAGACAAACGACCAGGACGCTGGTCGAAGCGGCGCCCATTAACAGCAACCGCATCAGTTTGTCGGTTATAAACAGCTTACGAGACCGGGACATATCCTGTTTCTCTAACAATCTTTTGACCTGCCGGACTTAAGCAAAAATCGATAAACTGCTTGGCTGTATCCTTGGGTGCCCCGTTGGTATAGAAGAAAAGCGGCCGGGAAACCCCGTAGGCTCCGGAACGGACGCTCTCCTCGCTGGGAAGCACCGGGCTGGACTGGCCATTGGCTTGGACGCCAAGGGTTTTAACGGTGCCTTTTGCCTCTGCGGCAAAGCCCAACCCAACATAGGCAATGGCTCCATGGTCGGCGGCTACCGCCTGTACCAGCGCGGAGGTGCCTGGCAACAGGCGGGCTGAGGGGCTGAAATCCATTTTGTTCAAGACATGCTCCTGGAAGAAAACAAAGGTGCCAGAGCTGGACTCACGGGATAACAGGAGAATGGGAGTGTCTGTTCCGCCGACCATTTTCCAGTTGGTAAGTTTACCCGTATAGATCAAGCGTAACTGGTCAATGGTCAGGCTGTGCACCGGGTTTGTCGGATGCACGATCAAGACGATGCCGTCGCGGGCCACCGGTATTTCCACAGGGGAAACCTTGTTCTCCGCGGCAAGCTTTTGCTCTTTTTCCTTCATGCCTCTGGAAGCCGCGCAGATATCAGTGGTTCCATTGATCAGAGCGGCGATGCCGGTGCCGCTGCCGCCGCCGGTTACGGAGATGTCTGCTTCAGAATTGGCTTTCATAAAATCTTCCGTCCAGGAACTGACCAGATGAACCATGGTGTCGGAACCCTTTATGGAAAGGGGCTGGACAGGTGCGGCTTGTTGCGAGGGCTTAGAGTCACAGCCGGTTATGGTTATCAGAAACAACAGGGCCAGGGCAGTTCTTCTCATGATTTTCTCCGTACGCAATGCGCGCATTGACTGATAAAGCTTCAGACAGTGATACAATATGGAGGTGTTTGTAGTTTTTGATTTTATGGAAGCCGGACGAGATAATTACTATTAAAGCCCAATACCAGAAATATGAGGTGTTTGCCAGTATAAAATAAGGCAGGTGCTCCTTAAGCATAGAGTCCCTGCCTGATTTTTTTGCGACAGAAAAGGAGGTGAGGCCAGGTACGGCACTAACAGGCACGGGAGATTTCCGGGTGCATTCCGCGTAAGCGTTCAGCAGCACCATATCTGCTTTGTCATCGGCCTGGTTCGCATACCGTATGTATAGCG
>DOZO01000060.1:0-47639 GCA_003517965.1 Desulfobulbaceae bacterium | reverse complement strand
GCGAACAGGCCTCTTGGTCGGCATTTCTGCCGATGATTGACAGACACGTGCATCTGCGGCACTGCTGAATGCTTACAGTCCCGGGTTTACCTGAAATTGGGTGCCCTTGGTGAACGATTACCATTCCGCCGGGTTTTACCCGGCGCCTCATGGGGCCACCGGTTACGGTTGATCTACACCCGTGTCCGGGCCAGACGGTAAACCTGATCGTGGTCGCGTCTGCCAACGGCAATGACCACAACCAACAACCGGTCATCGACTACCTGGTACACCAAACGGTAGCCGACGTCGCGGAGCTTGATCTTGTAGCAATCCGGTAGGCCTAAAACCTTGGCCGTTACGACATGCGGCGCTGCGAGCCGTGCGGCCAGGCGCTTTTTGAACTGTTCTCGAATGCCGCTATCGAGCTTGCGCCACTCCTTGAGGGCCGTGGTCTTGAATTCCAGCTCATAGCTCATCGAGCGTCACCTTGATCGTGGCCTCGTTTTGTCGCTCCCGCACCAGCTGGGCCAGATCGAGGTCGTCAAACGCTTCCATCATGGCCTCGAAGGTAGCGACGGGCAGGAGATAGGCCGTGGGCCGGTTGTGATTGAGGATTACCACGGCTTCACCATGGGCCTGGCTGATAACCGCGGATGGATTCTTCTTCAGTTCACTGATGTTAATGGACGAACGGGCATGGATACGTTGCATGACAACCTCCCTTAAAGTTAATTAAGAGACAATTATAGGTCTTTATTTTGGTCTTCGCAACAAGAAATAACACGTAATCGTTTAGCAGCGCCACATCTGCGTTATCGGCACTTCTGCCGATGATGATCGGGCGCTACCGCCGATGATTGTCCGCACTTCTGCAGACGATTGACAGACAGACACGCGCATCTGTGGCACTGCTGAACGCTTACGATTAATGAAGCTTATAGTCTTTCGTGGAGATTATCTGTTTCACCTCACAGCCAATCCTTCCCTGGGCCAGGGTTATGCTGATGGCCTCTCCCAATTGCACCTCGGTGCAGCTTCTAATAACATCCCCATTATTTTGTTGCACAATGCTGTATCCTCTGCCAAGAACCGCCAAGGGGCTTACAGCATGGAGGATTGCCGCGTTTCGGGCAAAAGCTGTACGCTGGCACTCCTGTCGGTTGAACATGGCCTGAAGCAAACGTCTGCGCAGCCCATGGGCTCTCTGGCGTTGATGTTCGAGACGCTGTTGCGGGGTGTGGCTGGCAAGCAACTGACTGAGTCTGGCAAGAGCGAGCTGTCGTTGATAGATGGCAGTGGAAAAGGAGAACTGCACTGAGGCCAGCGCATGGTCAGTGCTCAGGCGAAACTGGTCAAGCAGGGAGGTTGGGTCGCCCAGAACTTTCTTGTGGGCTTCAATGAGACGGCGGAAAATTGCCAATCTTTCCATAACGGTTTTTGCCAGTCGGCTGCTGAGATTTTGCAGTTGGGTCTCAAGTTGGGCGCGGACGGGGACAACTATCTCAGCTGCAGCGGTCGGGGTTGGCGCCCGGAAGTCGGCGACCAGATCAGCGATAGTGAAGTCAATCTCATGGCCGATTGCCGTGACAACAGGTATGCGCGAGCCGGCAATGGCCCGAGCGAGCATTTCTTCATTAAAGGTCGACAGGTCTTCCAGGGAGCCACCCCCTCGACAGATGACGATCACATCATTTTCTCCTCTTGCGTTGCAGAGGATGATGGCCTCGATAATATCTTCCATGGCCCCGGCCCCTTGTACTCTTACCGGGATAATCTCTACGGGGATAGCGGCAAATCTTTTCTGGGCCATGAAGAGGAAATCATGTACCGCTGCCCCGGTTGGCGAGGTGATGAGAGCGATTTTTTCTGGTAATCGGGGCAGGGGCCTTTTTCTTTCCCCGGCAAAAAGACCTTCGGCGGCCAATTTGCGTTTGAGAAGCTCAAAGGCAAGCTGCAAGGCTCCCGCGCCTTTTGCCGTAAGAACGTCTACAATGAGCTGATATTCGCCTCGGGCCTCATATAAAGAGATGCGCCCCCGACAGATGACCGCCATCCCGTCTTTGGGGGTACAGTCGAGATACCGCTGTTGGGGTTTGAAAAGTACCGCCTTCATCTGGGCATTTTCATCTTTCAGGGTGAAATAAAAATGGCCGGAGTAAGGACAACGCAGGTTGGATATCTCGCCAGTCACGGTGACAAAAGGAAAGGTAACCTCGAGCACTCCCTTTATTGACAGGGTAAGTTCGCTGACTGTCTGGATTTGCTCACTGGTCATGTTGTGCATGTTTATTACCTATCACGAGCTATATGACGGGACAAGTATTTTTTCTAACGGCTTAGTTTGATGTGATTAGATACTGGTAAAAATGACAGATGCTTTTCCCGAGTGGAGAAGGTATAGTAGCAACAATTTTTGTTGTTTCAGCAGGAAAACTTAAGCGGCATAATGGTGAGGATTTGAGATATGTCTGAGCAGAACACTTATTTTCAGCGAGAAATATTGAACAAGCCTTTACAGAAACACGGATTGCTTGAAGAGTTCAACCTTCCTCCCAAGGCAATCCAGTTTATCAGGCGCAATAAGCGGAATATATTTATCGCTCTGTTGGTTTGCGCTTTGGCAATCCTGGGCTGGTCCTCTCTTCGTTACTATCTTGCCAGGCAAAATGATCGGGCCGCCGCCATGCTGGCAACGGCGGTTGCCCAAAATGAGGTCAAGCAACGCCAGGAGCTTTTACAAAAAGTTCTTGTTGACTATGGGCGGACTGGTTCTGCTATGTGGGCCAAGGTTGAGATGGGTCATATTGCCTTTGAGGCGCAGCAATATGATGAGGCCATAAAATTGTATCTGGACGTGCGTGATGACCTTGCCAAGTCGAGTCCTGTTTTTCCTCTGGTGCAGATGAATCTGGCTCAGGCCTATGAAAATAAGAATGCCCAGCCCGAGGCTCTCATGGCTTATCAGCGTTTAGCAGAAATAAAGGGGTTTGCCGGAGAGTCCTATCTGGCTATGGGCAGAATATATGAAATGCAGAAGTCTGTCCCTCAGGCAAAAGAGATGTATGCTAAAGTGCTGGCTGATGAAAGTGTTTCTCCCGCGCTTAAGGAAAAGGTGCAGGCCAAGCAGGACCGGCTTTAAACTCAGGTTTTGTATAGTCGAGCAATGGAGATCATTCGCACACCTGCTGAGATGACGGCCTGGGCAAACAGGGTTCTTGCTGCCAGACAGACAATTGGCCTGGTACCCACCATGGGATTTTTTCATGAAGGCCATTTGTGTTTGATGCGTAAAGCCAAAGAGAAGGCTGAACGTACGGTGGTGAGCTTGTTTGTCAATCCTCTGCAGTTTGGCATAAACGAAGACCTTGGCAGGTATCCTCGAGATTTTTCACGGGATTGTCAACGCGCCCAAGCTGAAGGGATGGATATTCTTTTTGCCCCTGAAGTCCAGGCCATGTATCTGCCAAAGTCAAGCACCAAGGTGGAGGTTGCCGGTTTGACAGATGGCCTGTGCGGCGAGAGTCGTCCAGGCCATTTTGTCGGCGTGACCACTGTGGTCGCCAAACTTTTCAATATCATTAAGCCGCATTATGCGGTTTTTGGCAGGAAGGATTTTCAACAGCTTGCGGTGATAGAGAGGATGGTGGCTGATCTTAACTGGGACGTAGAAATCATCGGGCACCCAATTGTCAGGGAGGCTGATGGCTTGGCTATGAGTTCACGAAATACCTATCTTTCTGCCAGAGAGCGACAGACGGCTCTTTGTTTATTTCAGGCTATTGCCCATGCCAGAAAACGGGTGCAAGCTGGGCTTGTTGCAGCGAACATTCTGCAGCGAGAGATCGAAGAGTTGCTGCGGCAGGAGGCTGTAACCATTGAGTATGTAAGTCTGGTTGATCAGGCAACCTTGCAACCCCAGGACGTGTTGCAAAAAAGCACGGTGTTGGCAATGGCTATTAAGGTCGGGGCGACACGCTTGATCGACAATGCTAATCTTTTTGAAACGTGAGATAACGAAAATGTTGCAATACATGTTAAAATCAAAGATTCACCGGGCTACAGTGATTGAGGCTGATCTCAACTATGAGGGCAGTCTTTCGGTGGACAAAAATCTGATGGACGCTGTTGGTTTGTATCCTTATGAACGGGTCAATATCTACAACATCAACAATGGTGAGCGATTTGACACCTATTTGATTGAAGGAACGGCCGGTTCCGGGATGATTGGTCTCAACGGCGCCGCAGCTCGCAAGGGACTGCCCGGCGATCTGCTGATCATTGTCAGCTATGCCTTATATTCTCCGGAGGAACTCGCCGGATATAAGCCGAGGATTGTGGTGCTTGACAAGGGCAATCTGATCAAACAGGTAATGCATGTCGAGGAAGCGCAACATCCGTATCGTGGATAGTCCTTCGTTACTTCTTTCAATTTCACATAACGCCTTATTATTCGATAGACGTCTATGATTCTTCTGGTTGCCGCCACAGAGATGGAAGCATTGCCCTTGGCTGACAAAAAGTTCAGGCAACCGCACGAATGTTTTATCGCGGGTGTTGGGCCGCTTGAAACCGCAGTCCGTCTTACCCGGCGGTTGTCCGAGGGCAGGCGGGACATCTCTCTGGTTATCAATTTTGGCGTGGCCGGGGCTTATGCTGGTTCCGGGGCAGGGTTGCTTGATATCTGTCTGGCTGAGAGTGAGGTTCTGGGTGATTTCGGGATTTGTCATCAAGAAACTGTCGAACCCTTTGCTGAGCAATTGGTGAGCAGGGCTGTTTTCCTTCTGGAGTCTCGTTATCTTGCTCAAGCCGGTGCAATCCTTGGGGAACATGATTTAGCTTGGAATAAAGGTATATTCGTTACGGTTAATGGGGCTACTGCCACGGCAAAGAGGGGAGCCATGTTACGCGCTGCCCATAACGGCCTGTGCGAAAATATGGAGGGAGGGGCCGTGGCCAGAGTTTGTGAGGAGTTTGTCATTCCTTGTCTGGAAGTGCGATGTGTCAGCAATATGGTTGAAGACCGCAATCTGGCAAATTGGCAACTTGCCGCTGCTGTGCAAAAATGTGGACAGGCGGTTTCCCTGCTCGTCGATAATATAGTGCTTTTCTGAAGCAGGCAGAAAATCCGTGTCCATTTCTTCAAAAGAAAACAGAATTTCTCTTGGTTTCTCCCCTTGCCCAAATGACACCTTTATTTTCCACGCCCTGGTGCATGGGCAGGCGTGTGCCGAGGGGCTTGACTTTGCAGAAGCGACGCTGGCCGATGTCGAAACGCTTAATGGGTGGGCACTTGCCGGGCGGCTTGAGGTGACTAAACTCTCTTTTCATGCCCTGGGGAAGGTTCTTGATCGTTATGTCCTGCTCATGGCAGGAAGTGCTCTCGGTCGCGGCTGCGGCCCCTTGCTGGTCGCCAGAGAAAATTTCCCCTTGGCGGCATGGCCCCGTCTGACGATCGCCATTCCAGGCAGATATACTACGGCAGCCCTGTTGCTGCAGATGTTTGCGCCTGTTGCCCTGACGACCAGGGTGATGCCTTTTGAGCAAATCATGCCGGCTATTGTCGCAGGCGAGGTCGATGCCGGAGTGATTATCCATGAGAGTCGGTTCACCTTTCAAGAATATGGCCTGCAAAATATTCAGGATCTGGGCCTTTGCTGGGAACAGAAAACGGGCCTCCCTATTCCCTTGGGCGGCATTGCGGCAAAAAGGTCCCTGGGCAAGGAAAAAATTCTGGCCATTGAACGTTGTATCCGCGCAAGTGTTGCCACCGCCCTTGATCAGCCAGAGGCGGCCATGCCCTATATTCGGCAGTACGCCCAGGAGCTTGACGACCAGGTCATTAAAGATCACATCGGGCTGTATGTTAATCCGTTTTCTCTTGATCTGGACGTGGAAGGGGTTACCGCAGTGCGGGAACTGTTAGGGCGAGGGCGACAGCTTGGGATTTTTTCGCGAGATTTTGCCGATCTTCCCTTAACCAGCGCGGAATTATGATGGACTTGCAAAAAAAGAAAGATTATGGGTACCTTCTGGACAACGATCAAGGAGTTGCCTCTTTTGTTGAGATCTTTAGACCTTAAGCCAGAAACGTGCTTGACAAGAAATATATTCAGAATATATTTCTTAGTTCCTTATTTTATAAGGTTTTGGCCAGTGTGTGACTGTGTGTTGGATATTTCTGATATACAAACCGATCTTCATCGGAAGAAGGATTGAATTCAAAAGTTAAGGAATAGAATATGAAACTTACAGGAGCACAGGCATTTCTCAAGTGCCTGGAAGAGCACGGCGTCGAGGTTATCTTCGGCTATCCCGGTGGAGCACTCATCGATGTTTATGACGAATTGATGAAAAATGATAAAATCCATCACGTTTTGACCCGGCATGAGCAGGCCGCAGTCCATGCCGCCGATGCCTACGGACGGATTAAGGGATCAGTAGGGGTTGCCCTGGTGACCTCCGGCCCTGGCGCCACCAATGCGGTTACCGGCATTGCCTCAGCCTATCTGGATTCGATTCCCTTGATTGTTTTTACTGGGCAGGTGCCGACCAAGCTGATTGGCAACGATGCCTTTCAGGAGGTTGATATTGTTGGCATTACCCGTCCGATCACCAAGCATAATTATTTGGTGAAAGACGCAGATGATCTGGTGCCGATTATCAGGGAGGCCTTTCATTTGGCCAAAACCGGTCGTCCAGGTCCCGTGCTTATTGACATGCCCAAGGATGTTCTGGCCACTCGGATCACTTATCCCGAAGCAAAAACTATAAGTATGCGGACTTACAAGCCTACCTACGAGCCGCATCCAGGTCAGATTGAAAAAGCCTGTCAGGCCATGCTTAAAGCCAAAAAACCGGTGATTTACGCTGGTGGCGGGGTTATTCTTTCTGACTCCAATGAGGAACTGACCTCACTGGCCAGACAGCTTAACATCCCGGTCACCATGACCCTTATGGGCTTAGGCGGTTTCCCAGGCACGGATCCCTTGTCCATGGGCATGTTGGGTATGCACGGAACCTACTATGCCAACATGGCTGTGGCTAACTGTGATCTGCTGATTGCGGTAGGCGCTCGTTTTGATGATCGGGTGACTGGCCGGATTGACGCTTTTGCCCCCCACGCTGAGATCATCCATATTGATATCGATCCTTCCTCTATCAGTAAAAATGTCCGGGTTGATATCCCCATCGTGGCTGATTGCAAGAATGCGCTTGTTGCTATTAATGCCTGGTTTGCCAGGAGTTCGGAGTTCAATGCCAAGGAGTGCCTGGAAAAAAATCGGCCCTGGCATGAGCAGATCAAGGAGTGGAAGACCAAACACCCACTGGGTTATGTTGAAGAAACTGATATTATCAAGCCTCAGTTTGTTATTCAGAAACTGCACGAACTAACCGGTGGTGATGCGATTATTACCACAGAGGTCGGCCAGCATCAAATGTGGACTGCCCAGTTCTATCATTTTAACAAGCCTCGCCAGTGGGCCACCTCTGGCGGTCTTGGTGTTATGGGCTATGGCTTTCCTGCTGCCATTGGCGCTCAGATGGCGGCACCGGACAAGGTTGTTATCGATATTGCCGGTGATGGCTCCATCCAGATGAATATCCAGGAACTGGCTACCTGCAAGCAGGAAAAATTGCCGGTCAAGGTAGCCATCCTGAATAATGGTTACCTTGGGATGGTGCGTCAATGGCAGGAGCTGTTTTACAACAAACAATACTCGTCGACGGTGATGGAGGTTGCTCCAGATTTTGTCAAGGTGGCTGAGGCTTATGGCGCGGTGGGTCTGCGGGCGACCAAACCAAGCGAGGTCGAGCCGGTTATCAGGGAAGCCTTGAAGATTAACAATACTGTATTCATGGACTTTGTCATTGCCAGGGAAGAGGGTGTGTATCCCATGGTTCCTGCGGGTAAGGCTACTACAGAGATGCTGCTGGTTTAGGAGCCGTTATGAAATAGCTGTTGCTATTTTGTTACGGCTCTTTATGTCGTTCGTTAGGCTTATGTCTGTTAATCGATAATGGTTTAATAAGGATTGCGTGATGAAACATACCATTTCCGTATTGTTGCAAAATAAACCCGGAGTTCTCTCTCGAGTTACCGGCCTTTTCAGTGGCCGGGGATTCAACATCGAGAGTCTGTCCGTGGCTCAGACCCTTGAGCAGGATGTTTCCTGCCTGACCCTGGTGACCTCCGGCGAGGATACAATTATTGAGCAGATCACCAAGCAACTTCATAAGCTTATTGACGTTATCAAGGTCACCGATATGTGTGAGCATGATAATGTGGAGCGGGAGATGGCTCTGATCCGGGTAAAGGCCGAGGCGCATACCAGGGCCGAGGTTTTGCGGATAATTGATATCTTTCGCGGCAAGGTTATTGACGTGGGACCAAAGAGTTATGTGCTGGAAATTACCGGCAAGGCAAGCAAGCTCCAGGCGGTGATTGATATCCTGCGTCCCATTGGTATCCAGGAAATTGTTCGTTCAGGAACTATTGCCATGACCAGAGCCCAAAAATCGTAACCGTTCAGCAGCACCGCATCTGCGTTGTCATCGGCCTGCTCATGTGCAATAGCACACTTCGCAGGCCTCTTCCTCGCATTTGTGGCGCTGCTGAACGCTTACGTTCCCAGGTTTATCTGAAATCTTGGAGCCCCTGGTGATTGCTTACCAAAAAATTATTGTGTAGCGAGACTGTAACTATATGAAAAAACCAAAAATTCCTGTGGCCCTTGAAGGATATCCTTTTATTGGTTTGGCGGCCTTGTCCACTTTGGTACTTGCCATTCTGGACTATGATTGCAGTGCCTTGCTGGCCTTGTTCACCACGGCCTTTATCCTCTACTTCTTTCGGGATCCGGAGCGCATATGCCCGGAGGATGAGGATGTGCTGGTTTCACCGGCAGATGGCAAGATAATTCTCATCGAGAAGGTTTTTGACGATAAATTTGTGAAGGAGCACGTTTACAAGGTGAGCATCTTCATGAATGTCTTTAATGTGCATGTGAACCGAGCCCCATGTCCTGGCACCGTGACTAAAGTGCAGTATTTACCGGGCCAGTTTTTTTCGGCCAACACTGAACGCGGGGCTTTGGAAAACGAGGCCTGCGCCCTCACCCTTGAAACCAGGAACTACCGCAAAATCGCCATGGTGCAGGTGGCTGGCCTCATTGCCCGGCGGATTGTCTGTTGGGCGGGCAAGGGGGATAGATTGATGCGGGGTGAGCGTTTTGGCCTGATTCGTTTCGGTTCAAGGGTGGATCTGTATCTTCCGCAACAGACTCAACTGGAAATTGTAGTCGGTCAAAAAGTAAGGGCCGGTGAAACGGTTCTTGGTTACCTTGTCTGATATTACTTGTGCAGCACATAATTTTTTTCATATGCTACACGGGTTAATCTGGTGCAATCAGCACTGCTTGAAAACAATATCTGGAGGAGCATATGAGCAGGCATCATAAAGCCAACGATCTAATTTCCTCAAAGGGTAAAATTTGCCTGCTGCCAAGTGTTATAACCACAGCAAGTCTTTTTAGTGGTTTTTATGCTATAGTTGCGGCAATCAACGGAGACTATTTTCATGCCGCTGTGGCCATTATCATTTCTGGAGTTTTTGATGGACTTGATGGTCGGGTTGCCCGTCTTACCGGCACGACCAGCAAATTTGGCATGGAGTACGATTCCCTCTGCGATCTGGTGGCTTTTGGTGTGGCCCCGGCGGTGTTGGCATATGAATGGGTGCTGCGTCCTTATGGTCGTTATGGCTGGCTGGCGGCCTTTCTCTATGTGGCAACCACTGCTTTGCGCCTGGCTCGTTTTAATTCCCAGGATACCACTTCGACAAATAACGAATTTACTGGTCTGCCGTGTCCCGCAGCTGGCGGAATGATTGCCGCCTCTGTGTTGTTTTGCAGTTTTTTCGCAATCATTGGTACCTTGAGAAATTTTATTATCTTGGGAACCGTTTATGGCCTTTCTTATCTCATGGTTAGTTCCGTAAAATATCTGAGCTTTAAGCATGCGCAAACCGATCGGGCCAAAAAATTTCAGGTTCTGGTAGGACTGGTTCTGCTCCTCACACTGCTTGCCACCGAACCCCAGGTTACGCTTTTTGTTCTGGGGGCGACCTATGTTCTCTCCGGACCTTTGATGGCGGGATACCTTCTGGTGAGGGGTAGAAAAACTATCGTTGAAGCACAAGAAGATTCGCTATAAGCCGGGTTGAGGGCGGCAATTATCTTATGCCGCCTGGTTTAAGAGGAGTACGAATACGATGTCGGAAAAAATAATTATTTTTGATACCACCTTGCGTGATGGTGAACAATCGCCCGGCGCAAGTATGAATATGCAGGAAAAATTCCGCTTGGCCCAGCAGTTGGTCAAGCTGAAGGTGGACGTGATTGAAGCCGGTTTTCCCGTGGCCTCACCCGGTGATTTTGAGTGTGTGCGTAATATCGCCGAGCATATCCGGGGGGCACAGATCGCGGCTCTCGCTCGTTGCAGCGTTAAGGATATTGATCGGGCCTGGGAGGCGCTCAAGGCTGGGGATAATCCCAGGATTCACACCTTTTTGGCAACCTCTGACATTCATCTTAAGCACAAGCTGAAGATGAGCCGGGAGCAGGTGCTGGAACTGGCAGTGGCCTCGGTGCGGCACGCGGCAAAATACACGAGCAACGTGGAGTTTTCTGCCGAGGATGCTTCGCGCAGCGACCTTGATTTCGTTTGTAAGGTCTTTGCCGCGGTAATCGAGGCTGGGGCTACTACTCTGAACTTTCCGGACACAACCGGTTATGCCTTGCCCGATGAATTTGGCCGTAAGATCGGCTATCTCATGGAAAACATCCCCAATATTCATAAGGCTGTTCTCAGCGTACACTGCCACAATGATCTTGGCCTGGCTGTAGCCAATTCGTTGGCCGCGATTAATTGCGGAGCCAGGCAGGTGGAATCAACCATCAACGGCTTAGGGGAGAGGGCAGGGAACACGGCCATGGAAGAGCTGGTTATGGTCATCCGCACCCGTGCCGACCAGATAGCGGTGCATACCGATATCGTCACCGAGCATATCTATCCCACCAGCCGTTTGGTTACCACCATTACCGGAATGCCGGTGCAACCCAATAAGGCCATTGTCGGGGCCAACGCCTTTGCCCACGAATCCGGTATCCACCAGGACGGGGTGCTCAAGGAACGAACCACCTACGAGATCATGAATCCGGCGGATATTGGGATCTCCACCGGCAATATCGTGCTGGGTAAGCATTCCGGCAGACATGCCCTCAAGGATCGGATTGCGACCATGGGTTACAGCCTCACAGACGATGAGCTGGATCGGGTGTTTACCAGGTTCAAGGAGGTGGCTGATGTCAAAAAGGAGATGTTTGACGAGGATCTTGAGGCCATTCTTATGGACGAGGTACTGCGGATAACAGAAACCTTCTCTCTGGTGCATCTGGGGGCGATGAGTGGCAACAAGAGCCTGCCTACCGCCGCGGTGCGCTTGCTCATTAACGGCAAGGAGCAGGAAAAGGCCTGTATTGGCATTGGTCCAATCGATGCCTGTTTCCGGGCGATTGCCGAGCTGACCCAGACCAAGAGTAAACTTCTATATTTCTCGGTAAGTTCAATTACTGGCGGCACTGATGCCCAGGGTGAGGTACTGGTCAGAATTGAAGATGAAGGCAAGGTTGTTGTAGGGCAGGGGGCGGACCCGGATATCATCACCGCAGCGGCAAAGGCTTATCTCAACGGCTTGAACCGGTTGGTGTTTTTGAACAGGGAAACTACTCAGGTTGTTTAGCCGGTCAGATTGTCAGAAATTGAAAAAATACGAAATGTAATTGCTTAAGGATTTTAACCAAATGACTACTGCGAAAACCAAATTTAATGTTGCTGTTGCTGGTGCTACCGGGGCTGTGGGCGGTGCCATGCTTGATGTCCTGGCCCGGAGGAATTTTCCTCTGGACGAGTTGCGCTTGCTTGCCTCAGAACGCTCAGTGGGCAAAACCCTCACTTTCCAAGGCAGAGCGATTCCGGTCCAGCTCTTGAGCAAGGATGCCTTTACCGGGATCGATATCGCTCTTTTTTCTGCCGGTGCGGCCCGCTCCTTCGATTTTGCTCCGGCTGCCGCGGCGGCAGGGGCTGTGGTTATTGACAATTCCAGCGCCTATCGCATGGATCCGGAGATTCCCTTGGTGGTGCCCGAGGTTAACCCCCAGGCCATTGCCCGCTATAAAAAACGGGGGATCATCGCCAATCCAAACTGCTCCACCATCCAGATGCTGGTGGCCTTAAAGCCAATCCATGACAAGGCGCGGATCAAGAGGATCGTGGTTTCGACCTATCAGGCGGTTTCTGGCACCGGGGCCAAGGCCATTGAGGAGCTTAAGCAGCAGGTGCTTGATTATGCGGCGGACAAGCCCATGCAGCATTCCGTGTACCCCCACCAGATTGCTTTCAACTGTCTGCCGCAGATCGATAGCTTCCTTGATAATGGCTATACCAAGGAAGAGATGAAGATGGTTAATGAAACCCGCAAGATTTTTGAGGATCAAGGCATTGGCGTTACTGCCACTACGGTTCGGGTTCCGGTTTTCTATGGCCATTCCGAGGCGATCAATATTGAGACCGAGAAAAAAATCACCGCGGCCGAGGTCAAGGCGCTGTTAAAAAATGCCCCAGGGGTAAAACTGGTTGATGAGCCGACTCTGGGCCAGTATCCCATGGCTATTGACTGCGCGGGCAGGTTCGAGACCCTGGTGGGCCGGATTCGGGAGGATGAGTCCATTGCCAACGGGATCAACCTCTGGGTGGTGTCAGATAACATCCTCAAAGGTGCTGCGCTCAACGCGGTGCAGATTGCCGAAGAACTCATCCGGGATTATCTGTAACAGGTGCGGATCATCAGCGGCAGCGCTCGGGGGCGCAAGCTGCTGGCACCTGGCCAGCGTTTTGGCGACTTGATTCGTCCCACCTCCGACCGGGCCAGGGAGGCAATCTTCAGCATTCTCGCCGCTAAGGTTATCGGCGCGAAAGTCTTGGATCTTTTTGCCGGCACTGGCGCTCTGGGGCTTGAGGCCTTGAGTCGGGGGGCGGCGCTGGCGGTTTTTGTCGATGGCCAGCGCTCGGTGACGGAGCTTATTGGCAAAAATATTGCGCTCTGCGGTTTTTCCGACCGCGCCACGGTGCTGAATAAGGATCTGACCAGGGGTCTTGCTTTTCTGACCGCAATGCAGCCGTCTATAGAATTTGATCTGATTTTTCTCGACCCGCCCTATGGGAGCACTCTTGCCTTGCAGGGCCTTGAGTCTTTGGTGACTGGCAGTTTTCTTGCCGCCAAGGCCATTGTGGTTCTCGAAGATGCGGCGGCAGCGCAGCATCCTGAGCTTGTTGGCCCGCTTGCCTGTTTTGACCAACGCCGCTATGGAGAGGCAGGTTTCTGGCTCTACCAGCAACCTGCTAAAGGCAAATACCATGACTGATTACGAGCCTTTTGTCTCTGAAAACCCCTCCGTTGCAGTTGCCGTATATCCCGGCACCTTTGATCCTATCACCAACGGACATCTCGATATCGTGCATCGGGGGCTGCACCTTTTTGATCGGGTCATCATCGCCGTGGCCAGCAATCCTGGCAAGCAGCCCCTTTTTTCCTTAGAAGAAAGACTGAGGATGATTCAGGATTGTTTTGTCGGCGAAGAAACCAGGATTACCGTAGAGGCTGTTTCCGGTCTCTTGGTTGATTTTGCTTATAAACGAGGGGCCAAGGCGATTATTCGCGGTTTGCGGGCCGTGTCTGATTTTGATTACGAGTTCCAGCTGGCCTTGATGAACCGCCGGATTGAGCGAGAGGTGGAAACGGTTTTTCTGATGACCGGCTTTCGCTGGATCTTTATCAGTTCCAGTATTATCAAGGATGCGGCCAGATATGGCGGAGATGTGAGCGGTCTGGTGCCGGATCATGTTTGCGAGAAACTGCGGGCCCGGTATCTGCAACCATGACAGAAGAGCCCTTTACCCGGCGGATATTCCTGACGGGGTCCTGGGCATGGCTGCGCTGGGTCGCTGGCGGCCTGCTTTTGTATCCCCTTTTTCGTTTTCTTGGCTATCACGCTCCCAAACAGCCACGAATTGTTAAAGTAAATAAGATTGTGCCGGTCGGCGGCTTTGTGCTTGAACATGATTTTGTCCTTTTTGTCGAGCAAAGCGGGGCCTGGGCCGTGTCGAGAAAATGCACCCATCTGGGCTGCCGCCTCAATTTTCAAGAAAAAGAAGGGCTGCTCCTCTGCCCCTGTCATCACAGCAGATTTAACAAAGAAGGCATCCGGATCAGCGGGCCTGCCCAAAAAAATCTCCCCCGCTTTCAGGTGGCGACGATGCAAGAGGACAAGGATGGAAAGGGGTATCTTGTTACCCTTTAAGATAGTTCTGCGCACGCTTCTCATTGAGACGAAATGGGGGGGGATGAGCCTGGTCTCGCTTTACCTTTCTGTTTTATCCGGGATGGTGGTGGCTCTTCAGTACGACCCGACCACGCCTTTTTTTTCTGCCAGTTCTCTTGATCTGCTGATGCCCTACGGGCAATTTTTCCGCTCCTGTCATTTTTATTCCAGCCAGTTGTTTATCCTTTTTTCCTTGGCTCATCTGACTGCGGTTATCATAGAAAAGTCAGATCAGCAGCTGAACTTCGGCAAATGGTTCTTGCTGGTCGTCTCTGTTCCGACCGCTCTGTTGCTGCTTTTTACCGGCTATGTCCTGCGGGCGGATGCCACCGGAGAGGCGGCAGGCGTTATCGCCGAAAATATTACCCTTTCCATTCCTTACCTGGGAGAGACCTTGAACTCACTGCTCTTTGCCATTGAGGCAGAGGGTATGAAAAGGATTTATGCTAATCATCTTGTCGGTTTTGGGCTTGTCTGGGGTGTCTGTTGTTGGGATCATCTGCGCCGTTACCGGGTTAGTTTTAGTCAGCATAGTCTATTGCTGTTCGGCACGGTGGCGCTCAGTCTCTGTCTGGTTGCGCCCATGGAGCCGACTCGTCTCGGATTGTTCCATATCCAGGGGCCATGGTTTTTGCTCGGGCTGCAAGAGCTGTTGCGTTATGTCCAACCCTTTTGGGCCGGGGTGATTTTTCCGGGTACTCTTGTTGCTGCTCTGGTTTGTGCTGGCACCGAGTTCCCTGGCCGGCGAAAATCATTGCTGCTTATCGTGGTCTGGCTTATCGTTTATTTTAGCCTTTCTATAGTTGCTGCCTTAAGATAGTTGAAAAAAATCAAAAAACTTTTGGCTTTCAGATCGGGGATTATGACAAAATTGCGCGTTGGAGTTATCGGAGTAGGATATCTGGGCAAGTTTCATGCTCAGAAATACAGGGCAAACCCAGAAGTAGATCTGGTAGGAGTGGCTGATCCCAACCTGGCTTATGCTGCCGAGGTCGCCGCCGCCTGCCAGACCACCCTTTTTGCTGATTATCGGGAGCTGCTCCCCAATGTCGATGCGGTAAGCGTTGTGGTGCCAACCAGCCTGCATTACGAGGTGGCTTCTGCCTGTCTTGAGGCCGGGGTGGATGTCATGCTGGAAAAACCCATGACCACTACCCTGGCTGAGGCTGATGCGCTTATTGCCCTGGCCGAGCAGAAGCAGTGCATTTTGCAGGTCGGTCATATCGAGCAGTACAATCCGGCGGTGTTGGCCATGGCGGAACATCTTACCCAACCCCTCTTTATCGAGTCACACCGGATTCATGTCTTCAAACCCCGTGGCCTCGATGTTGACGTGGTTCTCGACCTGATGATCCATGACATCGACATTGTCCTGAGCCTGGTCAAATCACCCATCGCCTCTATGCACCCAGTGGGGATGCCGGTTTTTACCCAGACCACCGATATTGCTAATGTTCGTCTGATCTTTGAAAACGGTTGCACTGCCAATCTCACGGTGAGTCGCATTTCTCGAGAAAACATTCGCCGTCTCAGGGTATTTCAGCCTAATTCGTTCGTGGCAGTTGATTACGGCAAAAAGGAGATCACCGTGATCCGGGCTGGCAAGGAGATGGACGCAAATGGCATGCCTCAGGAAGAGGTTGTTACCTCCTGTTATCTGCATCAGGACGCTCTGGAGATGGAGCTGAAGGATTTTATCAAGAATGTTCGTCACCGGACTCAGCCAAAGGTTTCAGGCAGGGAAGGGCGGCTGGCCCTGGCTGTAGCCCAGGAGATCATGGTTAGGCTTAAAGAACATGCCGATATCCATCGTCATTTGCTCAATGGTTGAGATCAGCAAATCATGTCAGATCTGAACGCACCCAGAATCATGATCGTAGCTGGTGAAGCCTCTGGAGACATGCACGGGGCTAAGCTTATCGCCGCTATGCGGGAACAGTCTCCCAACCTTGCGGTCTGCGGTATCGGGGGCCCGGCTCTGGCTGCCCAGAAAGTGGAGATTCTCTACGATTCGGCTCAGCTGGCCGTGGTTGGTATTGTCGAGGTGCTCAGTCATCTTCGCTTCATTCGTGAGGCCATGCGCGCCCTTGAATATCGGCTCAAGGAGCAACGGCCCAACCTTTTGATCCTCATAGACTATCCGGACTTCAACCTGATCCTGGCCAAAAAAGCCAAACAGCTTGGTATTCCGGTTTTTTACTATATCAGTCCCCAGGTTTGGGCTTGGCGCAGTGGTCGGGTTAAGACTATCCGGAAACTGGTAGACCGCATGGCCGTGATCCTGCCTTTTGAAAAGGAGTTTTACCAAAAATTTGGGATGGCAGTTGATTTTGTCGGCCATCCGCTGCTGGATTCGGTGCAGATAGCCCAGACGCGGGAGATTTTTTTACGATGTCTGGGTATTGCCCCTGACAGCACGGTAATAGGTATTCTGCCAGGCAGTCGCAGGCGAGAGATCGCAGCGATGCTCCCGGTCTTTCTGGCTGCGGCAAAACTGATGCGGGGGCAACTGGTCAAGCCGGTCTTTGTCCTGCCTCTGGCTCCTACCTTGAGCGAGGGTGATCTTCTGGCCAGTGGTCTGGCTGAGGCTGGGGTTGAGGTGCGGGTGATCAGGGAGAATCGTTACGAACTCATGGCAACCTGTAACGCGGTTATGGCGGCCTCGGGCACGGTTTCCTTAGAGCTGGCCATTCTGGATGTGCCCATGGTCATTGCTTACCGAATTTCGCCGCTCACCTATTTTTTGGGCCGACGCCTGATCAAGGTGCAATACGCTTCTCTGGTCAATCTGGTGGCAGGACGAGAGGTGGTGCTGGAGCTGCTCCAGCACGAGGCCATGCCTGAAAAAATCGCCAGGGCCACTGTACGTCTTGTTACAGATCAGGCGGCACGTAACCGTCAGCTTGCTGGTTTGGCCGAAGTACGAAAACGATTGGGCGGTGAAGGGGCCTCGACCAAGACAGCCAGGTTGGCTTGGGAAATGATTAAAGAAACGTCCAAGTAACTCTCCGGCAGGGAACGGTTGCTTGCAGGAGAGTGTTGTAGACGGGGTGAGATGCTAAATAACCTGCCTTATCGCCTCGTAAAGTACCACAGCCGCAGCCATGCCCAGATTGATGCTGCGGATGTTGGGATTGCTCATGGGGATGGTGGCACAGCGTTCCCGGTAGAGGCTGATGATCTCTTCGGGCAGCCCTTTGGTTTCGCGGCCAAAGATCAGATAATCTCCAGGCTGGTAGCGTGCTTCGGTGTATGACCGTGTTACTTTGGTGGTGAAAAAGTGCAGACGCAGCTCATTCTGAGCGGCGAGAAACTCTTCCAAGCTGTCCCAATAGCGAATATCAACAAACTTCCAGTAATCAAGGCCAGCTCGTTTTAGATGCTTGTCGTCGGTGGAGAAACCCAAAGGACGCACCAAATGCAGGATAGTGTCCGTTGCCCCGCAAAGTCGGGCAATACTGCCGGTGTTGGGTGGGATCTCCGGTTCGACCAGAACGATATTGAAGGGGGCAGGAAAGGGCAAGGGGCGTAGCTTAGAGCATGGAAATGGGGTTGTCCGGATTCGTTACCACATTTTTCACCACTATGATCTTGGGATTATCAAGTTTCCTGGCCAACTGGGTGAGAGCTTGATGATTTTGACGAAAAAGAACCAGTTGCGTTCCGGTCAGCTGGGAGCGGGGGGTAAACTTGACATTGAAGGGGTTGGCGAATACCCCGTTTTTAGCTATCCGGTAATCGAGGTGTGGGCCGGTGGCATTGCCGGTGGCTCCGACATAGCCGATGATCTGTTTCTGTTTTATCCTGGCGCCGTCTTTGATATTATCGGCAAAGCGGGAAAGATGGGCGTAGTAGGTCTGGTATCCGCCGCTATGATCAAGAATGATCAGTTTGCCAAAACCGCCTTTCCAGTTGGCAAAATTTACCCGGCCATCGGAAGAGGCCATGATCGGGGTACCCACCGGTGCTGAAAGATCAACGCCCAAATGAGGGCGCACGATATTAAAAATTGGATGGAGACGTTTATAGGAAAACCCGGAAGTGACCTTGCCTATGGGCAGAGGGGAGCGAATAAACGATTCGCCAAGTTCGTTACCGCGTTGGTCAAAATAAGAGTTTTCGTTTTCGCCCCTGTCAAAATAAAAGCCCTCAATAGTACCCACTTCCTTGCTGTTATAGCGTGCCATCAAGATCTTGCCATAACCGACAAACTGATTCTTTTTGTAGTATTTTTCAAAAACCAGTTCAAAGGTGTCACCGAATCTGGTTTCGGTGTTGAAATCTATTTTTGAGGCAAAGATATCGGCAAAGCTATAGATCAGTTTAGGATTTTCCTTAAAGGCGCTAAGCGCGGCAAAAAGTGAGGATTCAATCCTGCCTTGCAATTTAACCGTCCGGCAATCAAGGGCGACATCAACTTTTTTGGCTTTTAAAGAACCCTCCGCAGTACGTTCAATGGCGTGCACTTTAAGGTCGCCTGATTCAAACAGGCATTTAACCAGACCGCCATTTTTATCAAGGGTCAGAGTATAACGGTCTTGCGGTTTCATCTCCCGAAAATCCACCAATCCGTCAAAGGCGGTGACCACCGACTGCTGCACTTCTTTAGCAACTCCGTTGGCACGGAAGGAAGAGGCCAGCGAGTCTCCAGGCTGGATCTCTCCGACGATCTCCCTGACGTTGGGCAAGAAATCTTCTGTTTCGCTGGCGGCGTGAGGGTCGATCTCGTATCCAGGCGGAAGTGGTTGTTCATGTATGGCAAAAAGAAAAAAAGCGATAACCAGGGTAAAGGAACAAGCAAGGGTGCGAAAATGCGAGGTGCTCAAAAAAATAACCAGATGTCGTTTGGTATTATTGCAGAAGCGGGACAGACCTTTGGAGAAGGCGGCAAGGTACAGAGGACATATTCGGGAAGACGAGCATATCCAGGAAAGTAAGGCCATGCCTGCTTTACGAACAAGGAAGAATATGTTTGTTCCTTTAGTCATGAACACTCAATGCAATAGAGATTTAAGAGGATACTTTTTGTATTGGTGTAGCCGTTTGGCCACCGAATCTGATAGGAGTTTTATTGTTTAGCAGGATCAGGCGATGATTACAAGGTTCTTTTTTCAAGCTGACTTCACGAAGCATTTAGCTACCACAGGCAAAGCCAGTGGTAGCTATAGAAAATCAATTTTGTGGTATTATTTTATTTGCGCAACTCAAACAGATAATCACCTCCGGTCGAATGCCCTGCTGTAACGGAGGCCCCGTATTGAGGAGTCTGAGGGAAACCATCCGCGGTTACCCCTGCTTTTACTCCCTCGTACAACTTGGAGCCTTGCTCATACTTGTTAACTCCCTTCAGCTTATCCATGAAATGCCAGGCAAACACAGAATGGCCATCCCGCCCCTCATCAGACACAGGTTCATCGCCACCGGAAGACATGACTATAACCGAACGTTTGCCCAGAATGTCTTCGGCGGTTCCTTGTACCGCTGACACCTTCTGCTCTTTGGCCAAATTGCCTGAGAAACAACTGTCAGAAACCAGCAGCACCTGTTTTGCCTTGATGTTGCCCAGCATTTTATTGATATCGTTACTGGATATCCAGTTAGCCGGGCTCTTGGCAGAGCCGTCACTCGGAATCCAATAACCGGTTTTGGTAGATTCGACCTCATAGCCGTGGCCAGCATAGTAAATGGTTACACTGTCATTGGCGCCCACATCACCTGCCACTTTATTGATCGCCTGGACAATCTCGCCCTTAGTGCCGTCATGAATTACACGAACCTCATAGCCCATATTGTCCTTGAACATCTTGCTTACCGCGTTGGCATCCGGCACCGCGCCTTCCAGGGGTGGGATGGTTTTATCCTGATACTTGTTGACGCCAATCACCACGGCGACCTTGCGCTGAATTTGCGGCAAAAAGGCAAATTGCGGGATGGCTGGGGCCGGGAGCAAAGCGCTCGCTATCTGGGGCGCTGGTTGCTGGATGCAAGCGCCGGATTCGCCTGCGCCACAGGCAGACATATCTGCCGCGGCCGGGTTCCGGTCAAGTATGGTCAGAGCCGGTTTTAAGGTATCGGTTTTGAATTCGTGGCGAATATCCAGCATGGCTTTTAAGTTATCCTTGCTCATCGCGGCGACCGCCATCTTACCAAAGGACTTTACTCCTGCCTCTCTGCGTTCCGACTCGGCTTTTTTGTATTCGCCTTCCTTTTTCTGTGCTTCGGCCTTCTTTACCATTTCTTTGTCTTTTTTCTTTTCAACTTCTGCCTTTTTACTTTCGGCCTTCTTTTCAGCCTCGGCCTTCTTATCTACTGACTGTTCTGATTTGGCTTCAGCTTCTGCTTTTTTGCTTTCAGCTTCGGCCTTTTTTGTATCTGCCTCAGCCTTTTTGGCATCGGCTTCAGCCTTTTTAAACTCGCCTTTCTTTTCTGCTTCTACCTTCTTTTCCGCGCTCTTGGCACTCTTTGCCTCTCCATCGGCCTGTTTGGCCTCTACCTCAGCCTTCTTCGCTTCGGCCTCGGCTTTTCTGGATTCGGCTTCGGCCTTTCTGCCTTCAGCCTCGGTCTTTTTCACCTCTGCTTTAGCTTTTTCGACCGGGGTTTGGGCGTTTTTTTCTTCTACCTCAGCCTGCTTTACCTCGGCCTCTGACTTTTTCGCCTCGGCCTCTGATTTTTTGGCAGCTACCTCTGCCTTTTTCCCCTGTTCTTCAGACTTGCTGGCCTCGGCACGTTTTTCAGCACGTGCCTTGTCTGCTGGAGTCTTAGCCACCTTTGCTTCGGCTTCGGCCCTCTTGGTGTCGCCCTCAGCCAGCTTGGCTTCTGCCTCGGCTTTTCTACCTTCGGCCTCGGTCTTTTTTATCTCAGCCTTGGCTTTTTCAATTGGGGTCTTGGCCATTTTCACCTCAGCTTCGGCCTGCTTGATGTCATTCTCAGCCTTTGCCACAGCGTTTTCAGTTGTTGTTTGTCGGGTGGCATCAGTAAAGGTTATCTCTCCTCCGGCCACCTTGAGGTTGGGATCAAAGGTAACATCACCAGCAGCCCCGGATACCCCAAGGTCGGTGCCCCTGGTAAAGGTGGTGTTAAGGGATGTTTCAGGCGTTGTGGTAACGCATGAAGCCGGATTAACCTGACAGGGATCAACAGGCGGGGTTGTTGTTGTCGTAGTTGCCGATGTTGTTTCTCCTGTCCCGAATGCGGGACCCTCACCGACCAAGACTGAACCGGCGCTGGCATTACCGACGGTCATCGCGTAAGGATAGGATACGCCAGTGCTATAGGTTGCCGCGACCACGGTATAGGTTGCTGCCGGCAAATCTGTTCTGATCATCGCCCCGTAACCTATGCCTCCGTCATCATTATAAGCAAGAATGTTGTTAGAGCTATCCAACAAATACAGCCACGGGTCAGTCAGGCTGGCACTTGAGCGAGGTGAAATCATTGAGATCTCTGTCATACCGCCAGCGGAGGCAAAGGTGTACCTGGGGTTGGCAGAGCTGGTCGCGCTTTGTCCGCCAGACACATTCCAGCTGCCATAGTTGATGATTCCGCCTGTTCCGATGGTATTGGTGCTTCCGGTATTGTTAGTCGCTTGCGTTAGTGTCCCGCTGGCGGTGGAAAGCTGGTTAGTGCCGCCAGCATTCCACACGTTGTATATGGATGCACCGTCAGCCTCGCGCAAGACGATATTGCCAGAGGTGCTGTTGAGAGCAACGATACTGTTTACCTGCGTATCCAGATTGATGCCGTTCTTGGCCCAGACCTCTAAATGGTTCGCAATAACATTCAGCGACTCACTTGAGTTACCATCGGTAATTGCCCCCTCGGTGGCATAGAGCAACGCATAGCCGGTGGCATTGATTGTTCCTATGTTTAGCGAGGTGTCACCCGCGTTGGTAACTGTAATGTCGCCATTGCTGGCATTGGCATTGGTAACGGTCAACATCTGAGTGCCTGTCTGGTCAAAAGTTATGTTGCCAGTAGTCGTAGTCAGACTTGTCGCTGTCACCGTGCCTGTTGCCAGACTGTCGATGTCTATGGCTCCATTGGTGGTGTCAGCGCTGATTGTTGTGCCGGTCACATCCAAGGCGCCGCCCACAGAGCCGATGCCTGTGGCCGCGTTCAGGTCAATGGCTGCTGCGATAATATCCGCAACCCCATTCGGGGTTATTGACTGAATCGCACCAGCAGCAGTGATGATCACGGTATCGCCCGCCGCTGTGACAGAACCCATATTTATATCGCCAGCCGTCGTGACCAGAGTCACATTGCGGTGCGTTCCACCAGCGGTGACAAGCGATGCCGTCATCGTGCCGCCGGCATTCACCGTGATCGCGCCGTCTGTCGTGGTCATGCTGGTCAGCGTGATGGCGTTGGTTTCATCAATCTGGATGTTGCCGCCAGTACCTGTGGTCGCTGCCGTCAGGCTTGTTACCGTGGTATCCACATCGATACCGCCGACTGCATTCAGGTTGGCGGTGCCCGTAACGATATCAGGGGTCGCACCTGCATCGTCGTTGGTGATTGCGCCTGTCGTTGCCGTCAGGTTGAAGGTGCCGGCTGCTGCCGTTACTACGCTGTTCACCACTATATTGTTGTCTTCAACCATTGTTACCGTATTGCCACCAACCACATTTAGGCTGGTCACTGCGGTGGCAATGGTCACGAGACTCGTATCATCCTGCTGGATTGTCAGGTTATTGGCTGTGATCTTGCCAGGAGAACCAGTCAATTGGGTGATAACCGTCCCTGCAGCCGCGTCGGAATCAAACAACATATTGACGCCGGTGCCGACGTTATCAAGGGTCATGGCGTTCGCGCGCAGGGTAATCATGCCTGCCGTTGAAGAGATGCTGGAGTTGTCAGCCATCGTCAGGCTGGTTGCCTCAGCGCCAGACGTTGCACCTTCAATAGTCAAGGTGCCGGTCTCAGTGCTCACCGTGAACCCGTTAGCGGTGCTGATCGCGCCGCTGCCCTGAATCAGGATGGTGCCGCTGCCAGTGGTCGTCACATTGGCGTTGATAGCGATATCAACCGGCGGATCGATCCAGATATTGCCACCACCACTCGAAATCGCCCCGGCAATGGTCAGGTTTTGACCGGTCTGCTTGTAAGTAATGTTGGATGCGTTACCGGAAGTCATCGAGTTGATGATCACCGTACCGCCCGGTACGTTAGCCAGGTTGATTATCCCGTTGGTGGTATCGGCAGTCAGCGTCCGAGCCACGATGTTCAGATCACCCGCACCCGCCGCACCAATGCCAGTCACGGCGTTAAGATCCACCACCTGACCGGTCACATTAGCTGTTTCAGCAACCGCGCCATCGGTGATTGAACCAGTGGTCGCTGTCAGGGTGACATCACCAAGATTAGCGCCCGCATTAACCATCGTCACCGCTATTGAGGTACCCTGAATAATGATGTCGTTGGCTTCGGCATCGTTCGTGGAAACTACGTTCAGCGCTGTCACTGCACCGCTTGCCGTTACCGTGATCGGTCCGTCAAAGGCGGTCACATTGGTCAGAGTCACCGCATCAGACTCATTTAGGGTAATAGCACCCGCAGCAGTGGTTATTGCGGTAATATCAGCCACATTTAAAGTCCCGGCCAGATTAATCGTGTTCCGGGCTTGTACAGTTAAACTGTTTGTCTTTATCTGTCCTGTTGCTGCCTGTGAAATAGTGCTATTAGTGGCTTCAATATGCGTAGATCCAGTTGTGCCGGTGCCCACAAAACCTTGACCCAGATTGACCAAGCCAGCGGAGGAGTGCAGATGAATACTGCCGCCATAACCGCCATAGGAACCGATCATATCGCGTCCAGCACCAACGCCGCTCAGTTCGATGTTGCCTGTAGCGTCAATTGTCAGGTTTGCGGGTATTTGGTAGCCGCCGATTAAAGCGGGGGAACCGCCATAATCGCTGACTGCCCCGCCCTGCATGGTCAAGCTGCCGCCGATTGTGAGATTCAAGGTGTGTGATGTAGTATTATTTTCATTATCGGTACCGATGGCAACCGCTGTTGTTAAGATGGGTTGTCCGTCGGCAGGGTAGGCAGATGGCGCTGACGCCGAGCCACCGATCAAGCTGACATTACCCACAACATCAATATTTTGCAGGCGCGCGCTTAAATAAGCGCCGCCATAATTGGCAGACCCTCCATTAATAGTAATTGAGGCGGCATTAATGGTCTGACTGACATTGGAGTCTATCCCCGCATCGTTTTCAAACACGTATCTCACAGGAGTGGGTGAGCCAGCCATAATGAACGTTCCACCACTGCTGCCGCCAGTAAGGGTGATCGCCGGATTACCGGAAATAACCTGGGCGGTAGAGCTTTCGATCTGGGCACTATTGGCGTTGCCTATTGAACCGCCTGTAAGCTGGAGAGCGCTGCCACTGGTAAAACTAAAGGTCTGGTTGCCAGAGGCGTAGTTTTCAATCTGGGCGCTGTTTGCACTGCAATTACCGAAGGCACAAGAACCGGTCCACGTACCAGCAGGAACCAGCCCGTTGCCGGTGCCACCGTAAAGCTTGAGATCACTGCCATTGTTAAAGGTAAAGCTTTGTCCGCTACTGCCGCCAAAACGTCTAATCTCGGCTTGACCGCCATAAATTCCAGTTCCGTTGGCGCCATAAAGATAAAGCCCATCAGTGGCACTACCGTCAGGTCTGCCAAGGGTAAAGGATTGATCGCCATTGCTCAGGATTGAAGCTCTTTGGTGGTTTGCGGCAGAGGAAGCATCAAGGGATATTTTGTTGGCCACCAAGGACAAGGCCCCGGTATTCATATCAATTGTAGCACGGTTTACACCGGGATACAACAGGATGGTGTCGGCAGCCTTGAGGGTTAAGGCTCCTCCATTGGCGATAATATTACCATTCTGGCCTGTAAGAGAACTGTATAAGTTGATGTTCTTCCCCGCAGTATAGCTCGCCACAAGATCCGGAGTGCTTAAATCGCCATTCCAGCCGGCGATGATCGTAATGGCACCGCTTCCAGCGTTGCCAAAGAGCGCATATATGTTCACTGCGTTTTCCGCCAGCAGGGAAAGATTGTTGCTGCTGCTGTAGAGGGTGTTGTTGTAGGTGTTGCTCCAAGTGTCCCAGGAGTCGGTGTGGCTGATGCTCAGACTTGCGGTGCTGGGTGAACCATTAACGCTGATATTGCCAGTTCCAGCACCTGTAGAACTCGTTTGAATAACCACGTTGTTGCTGGTGAGCAGGCTTTCGATATTGCCCCAACTGATCGTGGAGGAAGAGGCTGTCTCCCCAGCAAAAGTACCACTTGTAAAACTACCTGCAGTAGGCGCAGCACTGCCGCTGATAATAGAAATATCAGTTGGATCAAGCAACAGGGTGCCGGTTTTGCCAAAAGGGGCGCTGGTGTCAACCATGGCGTCGAACTCCAGATACTCCTTGCCGGAAACCTCGACGAACCCGCCATTGCCGCCCGTAGCGCCGCCCCTTGCTGAGATGGTGCCAAAGGCGCCGGTGGCCTCATCTGCCCAGACAATAACCTTGCCGCCTTCGCCATTGTCAGTGGCATCAGCCTTGATGGAGGCCCCTTGAGCCAGATATGTGACCTGTGCGTTCTGCACCGCCGCGTTCTTGCCCTGATAGTCGCCACCCACCAGCACTGTGCCGCCGCCGCTGGCACCGGAGGCATCGATCTGCGCTGTGCTGGTCAGGTTGACGGTGTTACCCAGAACCTGGATATTGCCGCCCTTGCACTGGCTGTTGGTGGCGCTGAGTTTACCGGAAAGGGTGGTGGTGTCGGTGGCCTTGAGCACGATATTGCCCTGGGCATCCAGGCTGGCGCTGTCGGCGCTGATAAGACCCTGCTGATTTAGCAGGGCTCCGTAGATATTGATCTGGCCGCTCTCGGCCACGATCTGACCGAGGTTGATAGCCTGATTATCCGGAGCGTTGAAGGTAACGGTAACATTCGGGGTGCCGGTATCGAGCAGGCTGACGCTGTTGCCCGCGGCGAGAATCACCTCACCTTTGGGCGAGGTGATGAGGCCTTCGTTGCTGACGCTGTTGCCGATCAGATAAACGCTGCCGCCAAGCGGGGTGGTAATCTCACCCTTGTTGATAACGGAGGAGACGTTACTGCCAATAAAATTGAAGCGGTTGAGCAGAAAGTCACTGTCGCTGATATTGAGAGTAGAGGCGACTAAGCCGTTGACATTAACAATGGAGCCCTGGCCAAACATGATGCCGCTGGGGTTGATCAAGAACACCCGGCCATTGGATTGCAGGGTGCCAAGGATCTGGCTGGGATTCTGGGTCATTACCCGATTAAGCACGCTGGACTGAGCGGATTGCTGAACAAATTTAAGAACCTCACTCTGGCCGATATTGAACTGCTGCCAGTTGATGATGGCCCCGGGCGTGTTGGTGACGGTCATGATGTTGCCGGAGGTGGCAATGGTGGCCGAGCCACTTACCACCGCTGGGCCAACGGGGTTAGCCTGAGCGGAAGCGGCAAAACCAACGGCAAGCCCGACAACGATTGACCTGAAGACGAGCTGAGAGATACGTTTTTTTTGAGGTGTCATATCGGCGCAGCTCCTAAAAAGGATTGAAAACGTAGGATAAGGAGAAATGGGCCCGCACGTCATTTCTTTCGCCCAAAGGTTTGGGCGGCGAATCTGAGGACACTATATCTTGTTGAACCCAGCCAAAATCAAACTTGGCGTTAAGATTTTTCATATAGTTGAAGCGCAAGCCAACTCCAAAACTGGCGAGGCTCTGACTACGTTTTTCATTGGCCAGTAGGGTGCCATTTTTGGCAACTACGCCAACATCCCAAAAGGCCAGGGCCCGCAGCTGGGAACCAGGCAAGGTCAGATATTGGCTGAGTTCCGGGGTATAGATCTCAAAATTCGTGGTAATCCCCTCATCCCCAGAGGTGACCCGCTCGTTATAGCCCCGCACCGAGGTGGCGCCGCCAGCACCGAACTGTTCGCCTGGGATAAGTAAATCCTCAGTGATCTGGGCGCTGACCGTCACTCTGGTCTGCCAGTCTTGCGGCAGAGGGATACCAATGGAACCATTCAGACGCCAGAGGTTCCAGTCTGGTTCCGAACCATTACGGGCCGCAGTATAGTCGGAATCGCTGCCGCTATGACCACCCGGCAGATTGGCATAAAAACCGGCGCTGCCGCTGGCCTGAAAGGTTGGTCTGGCTACCTGGGCGGCATAAGCAAGGCTGAGCGGCTGCGCGCTGACCGAGCCCCAGGTTCCGCCAGGGGCGGCTCCGTTAATAGTGCCATCGTTACTGAAATCCTTGTATTCGATACCATAAATCAGCTTATGGCGAATATCGCCAATGGTTGGCAGCGCCTGGTTGAGGCGGGCCGCCAGCATAACGCCCTGGCCGGTAAAATTCATCTGTCCTGCCGGGGTTGTGGTGTTCACCACCTCGGTGTCAGAATAGGCCCCGAGCAGATCAAGGGCCAGGCCGAGGTCATAGAAGGGGATGCGGTAGCCAACGCTGTAGCTCGCGATCTTATCAACATACTCGGGCGAGGTCAGGTATTGCATGGTCAGCACATGGTCAAGGTTAAACAGGTTGGCGTGTTGAAAACCCAGACCGGTTCGGGTGTAACCGGTAGTGCGGCTGCCGGTATTGTCGGCGGTGACAAAATATTTAGAGACCAATTCTTCACTCACATTAATCTTGGCATCGAGATCTCCTGGCTGAGTGCCTGCCTGAAAATTAACCCCAACCTGTTTGGCGGAATTTTCATTGGCCAGGGCAATGGCGGCCTCCAGCCGGTTAACCTGTGGGCTGGTACCTTCCTTAAGCGGCGGTAGGCTGGCGCGGATATTATCAGAATCGTAGGCTGTATTGCCGACAACCGTTACCGACTTAACCTTGCCTTCTATAACCTTCAATACAATCTGGTTGGCGCTGCTTGTTTGTTCGGGAGGAAAAACCTGGACCACGGGATAACCGGCTTCACGATATGCCAAGCGCAGGGCTTCCACCGCCTTGTTGATCTCAGCCATTTCCCGCCCGGGCCCGACAAAAGGGGCCAGAGTCTGCTGAATCTGCGCCTCAGTGAGCAGGGTGTTGCCTTCTACTTTAAACCCGGCGATATCAAACTGAAGGGTTTGCGCCATTACAGGCGAAAGCAGAAACAGTTGCCCGATAACGACCATTCCTGTCACTAAAAATTTTACCATGGGGTTTTCCTCTGACAGACGCAAAATTGATGAACTGGTAAGGTACAAGTATTATTTTGACATGAAGGGATGAAATCTACAGCCACTTTTTTTGTGGTGACAATTGCAAGAAATGTCAAGGGTTTTTTCAGCCACTAACCCCACGAAAGGACACGAAAGTTTTAGTCAGATTGCTGCGCATCACCGCCTGCCATGGTGCCGCGAGGGTGATCCCGGGGGCGGGCAACCAGGGGTTGCAAAACAAATTTTTCGTGTTTTTTGTGGGGTTAGTGGCGAAAAAATTTTACTATTTTCCAAGTTGGCCGCAGTTTACGATACTCACCTTAACCTTAGGCTGGCCGCTGCTCGACCCCATATCTTCAATCTTTTTTACCACCTCCATGCCCTCAGTAACCTTGCCGAAGACTACATGCTTGCCATCGAGCCAGGGGGTTTTAACGGTGGTGATGAAAAACTGGGAACCATTGGTGTTTGGACCGGCATTGGCCATGGACAGCGTGCCTGGCCATAGATGCTTGCGAATGAAATTTTCATCGGCAAAGGTGCGACCATAGATCGATTTACCGCCGGTACCATCGGCGTTGGTGATATCGCCGCCCTGGAGCATGAATTGAGGAATAATGCGATGAAAGATACTGCCCCTGAACCCGAAGCCTTTTTCATGGGTAGCCAGTTGGCGGAAATTTTCCGCTGTTTTCGGCGTTACATCGGCAAACAGCTCCATTACGATTCGACCAGCTTTTTCGTCGCCGATGACGATATCAAAAAATACTTTGGGATTGGCCGCCACCGCTGGTGTTTCCTGGGCCGCTACAACTCCAGCCAGCAACAAACAGGCGATTAGCAACCCGTTAATGAACAGTTTTTTTACGTATTTTTTCATTTCGTTCTCCTTCAGAATAATTTTTTTATCACCGGGTAGGGGCACGGCATGCCGTGCCCCTACCTATACCGGTGCCAGATCAAAAGCGGCCGAAAAGAGCTTCTTGGTGTACGGGTGAGCTGGGTTGGCAAAAAGTTGTGCCGCGGGGCCTGATTCGACAATGCGGCCATTCTGCATCACCGCCACCTCATCGGCCATAGCCTTGATCACTCGCAGATCATGGGAGATAAAGAAGTAGGTGATGCCGTGCTTGGCCTGCAGGCTTTTTAGCAGCTCGATGATCTGGGCCTGGATGGTCATGTCCAGGGCGCTGGTGGGCTCGTCCAGCACCAGGAAACGGGGCTTGAGCACTACTGCCCTGGCTATGGCGATCCGCTGCCGCTGGCCGCCGGAAAATTCATGGGGGTAGCGCTCGATCATCTCCGGCTCAAGGCCGACCTCAATCAACGCCTCCGCCACCCGTTTTTTGCGCTCCTCCCGATTGCCCAGGCCATGCACGCTCAGGCCCTCGCCCACGATCTGGCCCACATTGAGGCGGGGAGAAAGCGAAGAATAGGGGTCTTGGAACACCACCTGGAGATCACGGCGCAGGGGCCGCCATTGGCTGTTGGACAGGGTCAGCAGATCACGTCCCTCATAGAGCAGGCTGCCCCGGCTGTTGACTAATTTAAGCAGGCACATGCCCAGAGTGCTTTTCCCGGAGCCTGATTCGCCGACCACTCCGAAAGTGGTCCCCTGCCGGATAGTTATGCTTATCTCATCCACAGCCTTGATCGTGTTCACCGTGCGCCTGAAAAAACCGGCTTTGATCGGGAAATGGCAGGAGAGGTTGGTAGCGGTAAGGAGCGGGGGAGGGTTGTCCTTAGGAGTGGGAGCCTCGTGGGGCACACTGTTTAGCAGATGGATGGTGTAGGGGGCTTGCGGATTGCGGAATACTTCCGCCATAGGGCCGCTTTCCACAATTCGGCCCTCATGCATGATATGGACTTGTTGGGCGATCTTTTCAACCATATTGAGATCGTGAGTGATGAGCAACAGGGCCATGCCAAGTTCCTGCTGGATCTCCTTGATCAAGGCCAGGATCTGCGCCTGAATGGTGACATCAAGGGCGGTGGTCGGCTCATCGGCGATCAACAGATCCGGGCGGCAAGCAAGGGCCATGGCGATCATCACCCGCTGGCGCTGGCCGCCGGAAAGCTGGTGGGGAAAGCTGTTCAGCCGTTGAGCCGCATCATTAATCCCGCAACGCTCAAGAAGATTCTTAGCCTTTATGGCCGCCTCTTTTTTATCCAGACTCTGATGCAAGATCAACGGCTCCACCAACTGAGCCCCGATAGAGTAGACCGGATTGAGCGAGGTCATGGGTTCCTGGAAGATCATAGCGATCCGGTTGCCCCGAATTTGGCGCAATCTGTTTTCTGAACAGGTTGCCAGATCTTCCCCGTTAAAAAGAATTTCTCCTTCGATCTTGGCGGCGTCTTTTTCAAGAAGTCTCAGGATAGAAAGGGCGGTCACTGATTTGCCGGACCCGGATTCACCCACCAAGGCTGCGGTTTCTCCTGGCATAATGGAGAGGGAGACCTTGTCCAGTACCGGGGTAAAGCCGCGGTCCGAATAAAAACCGGCGGAGAGATTTTTCAGTTCAAGCAGCATGGATTATCCCTTGCATCTCACACCTTCCTCGGATCAAAGGTTTCCCGCAACGCTTCCCCGATAAAAATCAGCAGGATCAGGGTGCCGACCAGCACGCCAAAGGTGGTAAGCGATAGCCACCAGGCTTCGATGTTGTTCTTGCCCTGGGCCAGCAGCTCGCCAAGACTCGGGGTAGGGGGCGGCACACCGAGCCCCAGAAAATCGAGGCTGGTGAGGGCCAGGATTGAGCCACTCAGACGGAAGGGCAGGAAGGTGATCACCGGGGTCATCCCGTTGGGGAGCAGGTGGCGGAACATGATGGTGATATTGCCCACCCCCAAAGCCTTGGCCGCCTTCACATAATCGAGGTTGCGACCTTTAAGAAACTCGGCCCGCACATAATCGGCCAATCCCATCCAGCCAAAGATCGAGAGTAGGATCAGGAGCAGGAGCACGCTGGGCTTGAAGATCGAGGCAAAGATGATCAATAGATACAGCTCGGGCATGGCGCTCCAGACCTCGATGAAGCGTTGCATAAAGAGGTCGGTGCGTCCACCAAGATAGCCCTGCAACGCTCCGGTGATAATGCCAATAATCGTGCCGATAAAAGTGAGGACAAAGGCAAAAATGACCGAGAGACGGAAGCCGTAGAGCAACCGGGCCAGGACATCACGACCCCGGTCATCGGTGCCCAGATAATTGGTGCCAGATGGTGGCGAGGGGACAGGTTGTTTAAGTTGCAGATTGATCGAGGCGTAACTGTGGGGATTGGGCGGGAACAAGGCATAGTTGCCGCCAGTGTCGAGTTGCTGGCGGATAAAGGGCTCCTGGTAGTCGGTATTTGTGTCAAACTCACCGCCAAAGGTAGTTTCTGGATATTCCCGGAGTAAAGGGAAATAGAAGCTTCCCTGATAGGAGACCAGCAGCGGCTTGTCATTGCTGAGTATTTCTGCGCCCAAGCTAAGAAGAAAAACGAGCGAAAAGATAATCAGGCTGTAAAAGCCTCGTCTGTTACCCTTGAATCGCCGCCAGCGTCGGGAGGCGAGTTTTTGGTGGGTTGCTTTCATGGTTTAACGGGACTCCACACTGTCAAAACTGATACGCGGATCAACCACCACATAGCTTAAATCCGAGAGCAGGCGGGAGATCAGGCCGATGATGGTGAAAAAATACAGGGTGCCTAATACCACTGGATAATCGCGGTTGAGGATGGATTCATAGGCCAGAAGCCCCATGCCGTCCAGAGAAAAGATGGTTTCAATCAACAGGCTGCCAGTGAAAAAGGCGGTGATGAAAGAACCGGGAAAGCCAGTAATGATGGGGATGATGGCGTTGCGAAATACATGCCGATAGAGCACCTGATTCTCGCTCAAGCCCTTTGCCCTGGCGGTGAGGACGTACTGCTTGCGAATCTCTTCCAGAAAGCTGTTCTTGGTCAGCAGGGTCATGACCGCCAGACTGCCCACCGCACTGGAAAGCACGGGCAGGACCATGTGCCAGAGGTAGTCAGCAACTTTGGCGGCAAGGCCCATCTCGGCCCAGTTGTCAGAGACCAGTCCTCTGAGCGGAAAGATGCTGAAAAAACTCCCTCCCCCGAAGAGAACGATAAGAACGATGGCCAAAACGAAGCCGGGGATAGCGTAGCCAATTAAAATGACTGTGCTGGTAATAACATCGAAACGTGAGCCTTCCCGCATGGCCTTGGAAATACCCAGGGGGATGCAGACTCCGTAAACGATGAGAAAAGACCACAGGCCAAGGGACATGGAGACAGGCAGTTTGGAAACAACCAGAGCGACCACGCTGTTATGGTGATAATAGCTGGTGCCAAAATCAAAAACAGCATAGTTTTTCATCATGGTCAGAAATCGCTCGACCGGCGGCTTGTCAAAGCCGTACAGCTTGGTAAGCTGCGCCACCCGCTCCTCATCGAGACCCTTATTGCCTTGATACAGGTCCAGGCTGCGACTGGTTCGAACCTCGCCGCCCGCACGGTCCTGTCCCTGCAACTGGGCAAGCATCCGTTCCACCGGCCCGCCCGGTACAAATTGGGTAATGGCAAAGGTGATCAGCATGATCCCGAAGATGGTGGGAATCATCAGGAGAATGCGTCTTATAATGTAGGTAGCCATCGGATCCTTTCAAGAGTTACTGGTTTTCCGGGATCCGCCACCAGGTCATCAGGGCCTGGAAAGGCGAATAATATAGAGGAAGCTTTTCCGGCCGGGCAAAAATATTGCGATAGGCGACCCGATGCTGGGCCAGATACCAGTTTGGCACCACATAATAACCGTACCAGAGTACCCGATCCAGAGCCTTACAGGCGGCACTGAGCTCTTCCTGGGTTTGGGCGTAGATGATTCGCTCTACCAGATGGTCCACCGCCGGGTCTGTAATGCCAATCAGATTTCGTGAACCTTTCCGGGCGGCCGCTGCCGAATGCCAATAATTGCGCTGCTCATTGCCAGGTGACTGGGCCTGGCCAAAGACGTTAACTGTCATATCAAAATCAAAAGTGTCCAGTCGCCTTCTGTACAAGGCCGGATCTATAACCCGGGAATGCGCGTGTACCCCGAGTTTTTTCAGGTTGTTGATGTAGGGCTCCATCACCCGCTCAAAACCCGCGCCAACCAGGAGGATTTCAAAATCCAGCGCTTGTCCGGCGCTGTTGGTGAGCACCCCGTTTTTCACTACCCAGCCAGCCTGGTTAAGAATTTTTTTAGCCTGAAGCAGGTTGGCGCGCAAACTGGCCGGTGGTTTTGTACTGAAAGGAGCTGGAGGCGTGGTGAATACCTCTTGGGGGAGAGTGGCCCGAAACGGTGTGAGACAGGAAAGCTCAAGGCCGGTTGGCAGTTTCTGGGCGCTCATAGCTGAGTTGCTGAAAAAACTGTCACAGCGGGTGTATTGGTCAAAAAAGAGGGCAGCATTAGTCCACTCGAAATCAAAGGCGAGAGACAGGGCTTTACGAACCAGGCGATCTTGAAAAATTGGTTTGCGCAGGTTGAAAACAAAGGCCTGCATCCCGGCGTTATTCCGGTGGGGCAAAGTTTCTTTGATTAGTTCGCCGCGCTTGAAGCGAGAGCCGTTCAGATCACGGGCCCATTGTTTGGCGATATTAACCGGCATGAAATCAAATTCTCCTGCTTTAAAGGCCTCTACCGCTACGATCTGATCTTTGAAATATTTGTAGATGATGGTGTCGAAGTTGAACATCCCGCGCCGCACATTAAGATCTTTAGCCCAGTAATTTGGGTTAAGGACATAAGTGATGGATTTGCCGGGGATCACTTCCTTGACCAGATAGGGGCCGGAACCAACAGGTGGGGTCATATCCGCAGAGGCGAAGGGATGGGCGATGTAGAATTTTTTGGAGAATACAGGAAGCTGACTGGCAATCAGGTGCAGCTCCCGATTGCGTTGAGAAAAATGAAACCGGACGCGACGCTGATCGAGAATCTCAGCAGTGGTGATGTCTTGAAAATAGATTTGATAAGAGGGACTTGCCGCCTGACTTTTAAGGATTTCCAGCGAAAATTTCACATCCTCCGGGGTGATGGGCGCACCATCGGAAAAACGGGCATCTTCATGAATGGTGAAGGTGACTGAAAGACCATCTGTGGCCAGGACAATATCCTTGGCGATCAGTCCGTAAGAGGCAAAGGTCTCATCCAGACTGGGTACGGCAAGGGTTTCAAATACCAGATCATCAAGCCCAGCGGGGGGGGAGCCTTTAAGGGTATAAGGGTTGAGTTTGTCATAACTGCCCAGATCATGCAGAACCAGCTTGCCGCCTTTTAACGCCTTGTCCGAGACATAGTCAAATCGCCTGAAACCTGGGCCGTATTTCACCTTGCCGTCAATGCTGATCCCCTGGGAGCCAATAGCGGAAAATGGCGTAATGATGACGGTGGCCAGCAGGAAAAGAAAAATGATTCTCATGAGGGTGGGGAGGTTTTATGATTTGGTTGGCTGAAAATGCCAACCATGACATTAGCCAGCATATTGGCAATAATAGTAAGTAGATTCATGTCATCCTGGGTGAAATTCCCCCCCCTTTTATTCAGCGCTTCAATGGTACCGATGCATTCCCCATTTATGTGCAGGGGCACAGCGAGTATGGAACGGGTGGTAAATTCAATATTCTGATCTATATCTTTGTTAAAGCGTGAATCGGCACTGGTATTGTTAACCAGTGCTGGCTGACTGTTGTGATAGACCCAACCTGAAAGCCCTTTGTCTATGGCAATTCCCTTGCCATAAATCAGATTTTTTTTGGGACCGGTGGCCAGAGCAACCAGCATCTTTTTTTCTTCAATATCCGCAAGCAGGATCGAACTTGCTTCGCAGTTGAGGATTTCATTGGCCATTTCGAGGACAACCCGAAGAATCCAAGGGCCTTTATAGATATTCTGCAAGAGGATGGACGACTGAAGCAGAAAATGCAGTTCCCTGGGAGAAAGTGACTCATACAGGACGTCAGGCAGCATCTGGGTCAGGAGACCTGTGGCCAGGGCTCTTGGTTCAACCGTCTGCATCTCCATAAGAATATCACCCAGACAGTTACCTTCTTGGGGACGGGCACCGAACCAGGGCAAAAGATTTTTACGGAACATGGCGTTAGAGTTATTTGAAGAGGCGATTTTTTGCCCGGTAAGCGTTTGCTGCCTTGCCAGAGCACTGGTAATCTGTTTGTTGGAGGCCAATCCCAGGTCGGTGAGGATATCGCCAAGCCGCCTCCACTGGGAATGGACATCCAGAAGATGTCCGGAAAGATTGGCAGCAATATTTTCTTGATACGGGTTTCTGCCGCCACCGAAAAAACTGGTCAGATAACGATCCATACGACCAAGTCGTATAAGGGTGGGCACAACAAACTGTTCGTAAAAGGCAATGGTACCGTCTCGGATCTCCTGAACGGTCTTGTAAACCTTCGTTCCTTTTTTGATCAGGGTTTCACGGTTTTCAAAATCGTATACCTCTTGAAATTCGGTAAACAGGTCGTCGATACGTTGGATATAATCAGTATCAGCCATTTGGGCTACCAGATCTGCGGTAGCCACTATCTGGGCAATGGTTTTGAGTCTTGTATCCTGAAACAAGGGGGCGATATCCGGAGCTTTGTTATAATCGGTAATGGAAATTATCCTGGCAACCGCATCAACTTCATTTTCGGGCCACTGTTTTTTGGTCAAATAGTCTTGGGCAATTTTCATGCCGCGCCCTACATGAATCAGGGTAAATTTACCGCCAAATCCGGCATTGTCGCCCTTATCCTTGATATATCCGGAGTCATGGAAAAGACTCGCGGCTATGCCAAGCTGAAAATATTCCCCGTTCAGTATCCGCGTCTGTTCCATTCTGTTCCAGCCAGAAAACATGCGGGCGGTGGCGAGGCAGACATCCAGCGCATGACTGAAATTATGGTAGGTAACGGCGCAGGCTTCGTGGCTTGACCAGCGACCTGCGTACAGGTCGGCCACATCGGAAAAAAGTTCAGCGAGGCGAAGGGGCACTTCACCATACTCTTCACGATAAATAGCGAAAATCATCCCGATCTGTTGCCCATCGCCCTGATAATCAGACAGATGGGCAGGGATGCTGTTATTTTTTCGTTTCATATACTTGTGGTGTCCTGAAAATAATGTACGCTCAGACAAAAAAAATATTAAGATTCGTATGCATGATATACAGCTTGATAATTCTGGTCAAACGCAAAATATGAATAAACAGGTTTTACGTTTTGCGCATGGTATTTTTTAGGGGGAATCTGTCATTTAACGTGCCAAGGTCTTATGGTTTATGGTAAAAACTTTTTTCTATCATAGGGATATTCCCACAAATATAATTTTGATACCCCCTGCACGGAGGCTCATGAACAATGGGTAAAACCATCGCTGAAAAGATTTTTGCCGCGCATCTGCGTGATACTCCTACCGATGAAAATGTCATTCTGGATATTGACGTGGTCATGTGCCATGAAATCACCACACCCATCGCCATTACCGATCTTGAGGCCCGTGGCATGGATCGAGTTTTTGACATCAACAAGATCAAGGCGGTCATCGATCATGTGACCCCTGCCAAGGATTCCAAGACAGCAATTCAGGGCAAGATTCTTCGCGATTGGGCCAGACGTCATAAGATCAAGGATTTTTTTGATATCGGCGCCAATGGCGTCTGTCATGCGCTTTTTCCGGAAAAGGGCTTTATCCGCCCCGGCTATACCGTGATCATGGGTGATTCGCATACCTGCACCCACGGAGCCTTCGGGGCCTTTGCCGCCGGGGTTGGCACCACCGATCTGGAAGTGGGGATCCTGAAGGGGGTCTGCTCTTTTCGTACCCCGGAAACCATAAAATTAACCATCACCGGTACCTTACAAGACGGAGTTTCCGCCAAAGATGTGATCCTGCGTATTATCAAGGAGCTGACGGTAAACGGGGCGACCGACAAGGTCATGGAGTTTGTCGGACCTGTGGTGAACAGCATGAGTATGGAGGCAAGGATGACCCTTTGCAACATGGCTATCGAGGCCGGAGCCACCTGCGGCATCTGCCTGCCGGACCGGATAACAGCCAAGTATCTCTGGCCGTTTATTAATCAAACATATGCCTCCATTGATCTGGCGGTGGAGGACTTTGTCACCTGGCATTCAGATTCTGACGCGATCTATGCTCAGGAATTGACCCTCGATATATCCGGGCTTGTCCCCCAGGTAACTTTTGGCTACAAACCGGACGAGGTAAAAAATGTTACTGAGATGGAAGGTACGCCCGTGGACCAGGTCTATATCGGTTCCTGTACCAATGGCCGCATCGAGGACCTCCGCTCCGCCGCCCGCATCCTGAAAGGCAGGAAGATCGCCGCCACTGTGCGCGGCATCCTCTCCCCCGCTACCCCAAAAGTATATTCCCAAGCCTTGGAAGAAGGGATTATCGCCATCTTTATGGAAGCCGGTTTTTGTGTTACCAATCCAACCTGCGGCGCCTGCCTGGGTATGAGCAACGGGGTGCTGGCGGAAGGAGAGATCTGCGCTTCCACCACTAACCGTAATTTTAATGGCCGGATGGGCAAGGGCGGCATTGTGCACCTGATGAGTCCGCTTACTGCCGCGGCCACCGCCGTTTTGGGTCATATCGCCGATCCCAGGAAACTCCTTTAACAAAACCCTGATAATCCAAAAATAATGGAGTGCGCTTTCATGAAAGAGTTTGGTGGCAAAGCCCTGTTTCTTGACAGAAACGATATCAATACCGATGAGATCATCCCGGCCAGACATCTGACCGAGAATACCAAAATTGCGCTGCAACCCTTTATCCTGGAGGATCTGAAGCTGGGAGGCTTTGATCCACGCAGGGACATTGAGGGTAAAGGGGTGATCGTCACCAGAGCTAATTTTGGCTGCGGTTCTTCCCGGGAGCATGCGGTCTGGGTCTTTGAGGTCAACGACATCAATGTGGTTATAGCTGAAAGTTTTGCCCGCATTTTTAGGCAGAACATGTACAACTGCGGCATGCTGGCCATCGAGTTGTCAAAAAAAGAGATCGAAACTCTCTTTTGCCTGGGGGCGGCGGTAGAGATCGAGGTTGATCTGGCTGCCTGCACACTAACGGCCCGAGGCGACAAGAAGTTGGTTATTCCTTTCAAGCTCAATGAGTTCGATAGAAAACTCGTAAAGGCAGGCGGTTGGCTTGCATATGCTGACAAAAACTATTAAAGGGGGCCTTGGAAAATTCGTAGGATTAAGAATTCAGTCTTAAGAAGACTGCCTGAATACGTCCTCTTGACTTCTGAGTATTACCCACTTTGGCGGAATCTTCCTTGACCAGGCCCGTGGAATTCACGGTTGACAAGGTCATCAAAGGGGGGCTTGGCCTGGGGCGGCTGGCGGATGGCCAGATAGTTATGGTGCCGCGTGTGCTGCCTGGTGAGGTGGTGCGGGTACTTCCGCGTCATCGGCATAAGCAGTATCAGGAAGCGGACCTGTTGGAAGTGCTTAAGCCTTCGGATCAGCGGGTAATCCCAGCCTGTCCGGTGTATGATATCTGTGGCGGCTGCGATTTCCAGCACGTGGCCTACGGCGAACAACTCCGTTTGAAAAATGCCATTCTGGCCGAAACTCTCTGCCGGGCTGGTTTATGTCAGGAGGACTTTGCCAACTTTCTGGCTTCTCCCTTAGCCTCGCCTAAGACTCTTGGCTATCGACAACGGATCAGGTTGCAGGTGGTGGAGGGGAGGGCGGGGTACTTTGGCCGCCAGAGCCACAACCTTATCCCTGTTGCCCACTGCCCCCTGGCCGCTGAGGCCATCAACACGGTATTTGCCGATCTTACAACCAGCAGGCAGTTTCAGCACTTGCTGTCTATGGCCTCGGCTATTGAGTTTATCGAAAACCCCGCTCACGCTTCGGTTATCCTGCTTATTCATTACCGCAGAAAAACCAGGCCTGCCGATCATCACGCCGCTCTGCATCTCTGTCAGACCTTTATCCTGTTAGAGGCGGTGATCTTCAGCGTGGGTGGCCAGGTCAGGGGTCCGTGTTTCACTGAGAACGCGGAGGGCAGCCCTGGTGACCTCGTGCGATTTTCCCTGCCTGCCGGGCTGTGTGATCGGGCATTGACCCTGGGGCTTGAACCGGGGGGGTTCTGCCAGGTGAATCTCGATCAAAATGAAAACTGCATCAGGCTGTTGCTGGAATGGGCCAGGGAGATGAAGCCCGGCAAGGTACTGGATCTGTTCTGCGGTATGGGTAATTTTTCTCTACCCCTGGCCATGCTGGGTTGGGAGGTGACCGGTATGGATCTGCAGCGCTCCACCATTCGCAGCGCCGTGCGCAATGCCGAAGCCGCTGACCTTGCCGAACGCTGCCGATTCAGCCAGGAAAGCGCCGCTAAAGCGGCTCACCGTCTACGGGTTGCAAAAGCGAGCTTTGACCTTCTTCTCCTTGATCCGCCCCGTTCCGGCTGCGCCGAACTCATTTCACTGTTGCCCGATTTCAAGGCCCGGCAGATTATCTACATATCTTGCGACTCGGCCACTCTGGCCCGTGATCTGGTGGGCCTTACTCAGAATGGCTACCGGCTGGCCGAGGTTCGTCTGGTAGATATGTTTCCGCAAACCGCGCATCAGGAAACCATGGTGCGGCTGGAACGAAAGGCTTGATCTGTGTTGGGCGGAAACCGTTAATGCCCAACTCTCAGCCGGCCCACAGCTTCCCAGATACGGTGGGCGGTTTCTTCCTTGCTGAGAAGCGGTAAATCTTCCTGGGTGCCATTGCGGCTGAGAAGGGTAACCCGGTTGGTGTCGGTGGCAAAACCAGTGTCTGTTCCTCCAAGATCATTGATCACGATCAGGTCAAGATTTTTTTCCTTCAGTTTTCTGGCCCCTTCCTTGAGATGATCATGACTCTCTGCGGCAAAGCCGATGAGCAGAGGGAAATCAGAGGATTCACCTCTGCGTTCTCCCAATTCCTTGAGGATATCCGGGTTGGCGATCAGCGGCAGGGCTAAGGATGCCGGGCCTTTTTTTGTCTTGTGGAGCTGGGGCTCGGCGGGACGGTAATCGGCAACGGCCGCGGCCTTGACGATAATGGTAGCCGTCTCGAGACAGGTCATGACTTGAGTATGCATTTCGGTGGCTGAGGTGACTTGAATGCACTTGATTCCAGGCGGGACGGTCAGGGCGGTAGGCCCGCTGATCAGGGTGACCATTGCCCCCCGTTGTTTGGCCGTAGCCGCCAGGGCATATCCCATCTTACCGGTAGAGGGATTGCTGAGGAAACGGGCCGGATCAAGGGCTTCTCGGGTAGGGCCAGCGGTAATGAGGATATGCTCGCCGGCAAGATCCTGAGGGGCAAAAACCGAGAGAATAGCTTGCCGGGCATTTTCCCAGTCTGTCAGGCGACCTGGTCCTTCCTCGTCGCAGGCCATTTTGCCGTTATCTGGATCGAGAACCAGATATCCGTATGACTTAATAGTGGCAAGGTTTGCCTGAGTGGCCGGATGTTGGAACATGACGCTGTTCATGGCCGGGCAAACTATAATTGGCCCAGCGGAAGCCAGGGCGACGGTGGCCAGTAGATTATCGGCCAGGCCATGGGCCAGACGGGCGATAGTCTGGGCCGAGGCCGGGGCAATGAGCAGCAGGTCATGCTCCCGGGCCAGGTTGATGTGCGGGATGGTTTCCGGGGCCTCGGCGGCGAACATGCCGGTATGTACCGGATTGCCGGAAAGAGCAGCCATGGTCAAAGGGTTGATGAACCGACAAGCGGATTCGGTCATTACCACGGTAACCTTCGCGCCCTCCCGGCGCAGGGCACGCAGCCAATCCGCCACCTTGTAGGCCGCGATGCTTCCGGTGATTCCGAGAAGAATCTTTTTATCGGTCAGAAAAGACATGGATTATAAGGCGAATTTTATTTGCCATAGCCAAAGGGATTGGTCTTTTTCTCGCTACCCAGACCGCCTGTTGAGGTATCTTCGGCAAGATAGACGGAGACCTCAGTCTTCATGAACAGTTTATCCTCAGACAAAAGGATAGTGCAGGTCTTGTTCGGTTTGACAAAGGCGAGAAGGATATTTTTGTATTTGGCAATACCGGCAAGCTTCCAGCCGTTTTTACCCATGTTATTGGTGAAGAAATCAGATAGAGAAGCGATGTCAACCCGGCCGGAGTAATATAGCACTCCGCCGGCAAAGGATTCGGTCCGAACGAGCATACTTTTTTCTCGGTCCCAAGTAAGTTCGCTGGGGATCAACAGGTCGGAAAATTCATTGGCCCGGTAGGGGGGGGTGTTTAGAGAGGAAGAGAAGGTGGTGGGGGTCGGGGCAAGGTCTTGGTCGCTGCTGCCGCCCAGGCCCATCTCGGCGCAACCACTGAGGGCGACCAGGCTGATGAGGGCAAGAATGATTGGCAGAAATGCGGTGCTAAAGCTGAGTTGAGCAGCTTGGCTGCTCAAACGAAACTTATGCCCTTTGGGTGAAAGTGATTTATATGGCGTGTGCATGGGAGGCCTCCTGGGTAATGGGCTGAAAGACAGTACGGTTATAATTGTTCAAAATACCATGAATTCCGATAAAATATAGCCGTTCGCGCAAGTGCTTGTCAAACTGTTTCCGGGGTAGGGGCATATTGCGCCAGAAATGAAAACCTGTTAAAAAGTGCGGCCAAGGAGACGGGCATGGGGAAAACAATCCGGAACGCAGAAAATATCCTGCCGGTTTATGGCCAAGGGACATTGCTGATCGACACCCATTGTCATCTCGATATGTCGGCGTATGAGGCCGATTGTGAGGCGGTGCTGGAGCGGGCCATAGCGGCGGGAGTCACGCGCATTATCAGTGTGGGCATTGATCTGGCAAGCTCGCGTCTGGCCATTGCCCTGGCGAAAAAATACATAGGCGTCTATGCCACAGTGGGGGTTCATCCCCATAATGTCGCGGAACTCAGCGAAGCTGATTACACTCAGTTGCAGGCCCTTTGCCGTCAGCCAAAGGTGGTGGCCTATGGTGAGATTGGCCTTGATTATGTAAAAAATTACGCTCCGGTTGTTTTGCAAAAAGAGCATTTTGTCAGGCAGGTCGCCTTGGCAAAAAAAATGCATCTACCTTTGGTGGTGCATGACCGGGAGGCCCATGCCGAGATCATGGAGATCCTTGAGGCTGCGGCTCCGTTTCCCGCCGGAGGGGTAATGCACTGCTTCTCCGGGGATATCGCCTTTGCCAGGCGGGTGCTTGCTCTGGGCTTTCATATCTCGATTCCTGGGGTGGTGACCTTTGCCAAGGCCGAGATGCTTCAGGAAGCGGTGCGCGAGATTCCGCTCAGCTCGCTGGTACTGGAGACCGACGGGCCGTTTCTTGCTCCGGTACCTCAGCGCGGCAGACGAAACGAACCAGCCTTGCTGATTCATATCGCCCGGAAGGTGGCGGAGTTGAAAGGTGTCTCGTTTGAGGAGGTGGCTCGGCAAACCACCATAAACGCTGAACGGCTTTTTGGCCTTGAGGGGCACTGAAAGGGTGGGCATGATCGCGGAAAATTTCGAGACAATCCGGGCCAGGATCAGGGCCGCGGCGGAGCGGGTCGGACGTGATCCCTTTTCGGTGCGCTTGGTGGCGGTCAGCAAGCATCAACCCCTTGCCGCAATCAGGGAAGCAATGGCTGCCGGGCAGGTAATTTTTGGCGAGAACTATCTGCAAGAGGCAGAAGATAAGGCTGCGGCCCTTGGCCAAGGGCTCTCCTGGCATTGTATCGGGCATTTACAAAGCAACAAGGCCCGGCTCGCAGCAGAGGTTTTCACCTGTATCGAAACCATCGATCGGCTCAAGCTGGCCAAGGCTCTGGAAAGCCGGCTCGTCGAGCTGGACAAGATCATGCCCATCCTGGTGCAGGTTAATGTGGGCGGGGAGGCGCAGAAGGCCGGGGTTGCCCCTCAGGAGGCCGGACGGTTGTGCCGCGAGCTGCAACAGTTTCCGCACTTGGTCCTGCAAGGACTCATGACCATGCCGCCCATGGTCGAGAACCCGGAGGAAAGCCGGGGTTGTTTCCGCCAGCTTCGATTACTGGGGGAAGAGCTTGTCTCTCGGGGGCTTCTCGGCCAGCATGGGCCGATAGAACTCTCTATGGGGATGTCGGGTGATTTCGAGGTGGCCATCGAAGAAGGCGCCACCCTGGTGCGGGTGGGCACGGCGCTGTTTGGCGAGAGGATTTGAAGCATGGAAAAACAACCCGTACAAAATATGGAACTGCTGGCCCCGGCTGGCACCATTGAGGCCTTTGAGGCGGCAGTGGAGAGCGGGGCTGACGCCATCTATATTGGGGCCCCGGCTTTTAATGCCAGGGCCTTGGCCCGGCATTTCTCCCTGGCTGAGGTGGCGGCCATGATCGACCATGCCCACAAGAACCGGGTCAAAGTTTATCTGGCCATGAACAGCCTGATGAAAGAAGTTGAGATCGGCAAGGCGGTGGAGGAGCTGGCGGCCCTTGAAGAGCTAAAAGCCGATGCCCTTATTATTCAGGATCTCGGCATTTATTATCTGGCCAGCAAATTCTTTCCCGGCTTGCGCCTGCATGCCAGCACCCTCATGGGGGCACACAACTCTCTCAATGTCCGCCAGTTTGCCGAAATGGGTTTTAAAAGGGTGGTTCTCGCCCGCGAGATGACCTTAAGCGAAATAGGCCAGATCCACCAGCAATGTCCGGTGGAGCTTGAGGTCTTTGTGCATGGCGCCCTCTGTTTCGCCTATTCCGGCTTGTGCCTGTTCAGCAGCTATCTCGGCGGCAAAAGCGGGCTCAGGGGCCGCTGCGTACAGCCCTGCCGGCGGCGTTACACCTGGGGCGGCAAGGGGCGTAGCCCTGGGGCGCCGGCGGGCTATCTTTTTTCGATGAACGATCTGGCCGGGCTGGAGTTGATCCCCCAGCTGCGGCAGGCCGGAGTCAGTTCGCTCAAGATCGAAGGCCGGATGCGTAGCGCCCAATATGTTGCCTCGGTGGTCAAGGCCTACCGGCTGGCCCTTGATAATCCCGCGACTCCGGCGGTGCTCGCCGAGGCAAAAGAGCTGCTGGAGCAGGCCATGGGCCGCAAGGCCTCGCTTGGCTATTTCAAGAAGGCCCAGCCAACGGACATCATCGCCCCGCAGCACTCGGGCAACATCGGCCTGTTTCTGGGCAAGACCGAGAAAGTCACGTCCAATCGCGCCCAGATGACCCTCAAGGAACCGCTCCGGGTCGGCGACCGGCTGCGTATTCACCAGGAGGGCTCGGGCGAGCGACAGTCCTTTACCCTGAAAGGTCTGTGGCAGGGAAAGCTGGCCCTGGACAAGGCCGCGGCGGGGAGCAAGGTGCAGCTCGATCTGCCGCCGGGCGCGCAATGGGGCGACAGCCTCTACAAGGTGGACTCGGAAGAGGGTCGCCGGCAGGCAGCCAAGAAGGGTATTCAGCCGGGGTTGTTCAGCAAGAAGGTGGCCAATCTGGTTGATCCCCGCAAGCTTGCCCAGATCACCCATTTTCTGGGGATATCGGGCAACAGGCCTGCCCCGGCCAAGACCAGAGAGGAGTGGCCCGCCCGCGGTCAAGCCCAAGGCCAGGCCCAGTCTCAGGGGGGGCGGCGAGGCGTACCCCAGGTGCAGCTGCCCCTGGAATGGTGGCTGAAGATTGACGATTTTGAATCGCTTAAAGTCCAATTGCCCACCCCTCCCTCGCGGCTGATCATCACCTTGACCCGCCAGACCTTTATCCAATACGCCCGGCAGCAGAAGCGGTTGACCCCGTATCGGCGGCGGATGGTCTGGGCTCTGCCGCCGGTAATCCTGGAGGCGGATCTGGAGTTTTACCGCGAGGCCATCTCCCATCTGCGCGGGAGCGGCTACCACGCCTGGCAGATCGGCCACATCGGCCAGCGCTTGCTTTTTGCGGCGGATGCCCAGGCAATGGCTGAGCCGGAGGGGGAGAATCATCCTCCGGGCCGCAAAAAAGGGAGGCCGGGGCAGGCCCCGCCCGAGAGGCTGCTTCTTTTTGGCGACTATACCCTGAATGTTTTGAACAGTCTGAGCGTCCAGGCCCTGGCCGGACTGGGTCTTGACAATACCCAGCTGGCCATTGAAACCGACCGGCAGAACCTGTTTGATCTCCTTGGTCATAGAAATGCGTTGCCGATGGGCCTGACCATTTATGGCCTGCCCCCGCTCTTCACCGCCCGGTTGGCCTCCCCGTTTTTCAAATACGACCAGCCTCTGGTCAGTCCCAAGGGCGAGGTGATTGTCCTCAAACAGTGCTGGGGCCAGACCGTGGCCGTGGCTGATCAGCCTTTTTCTCTTGTCCCGCACAGCAGTGAGCTTGCCGCCCGTGGGGTCGCTTACGGGGTGGTTGATCTTTCCCATATGCACCCCAGACCGGATGAGCTGATCGCCGTCTTTCGCCAGTCGGGCCAGCCCGGACGCGGGGGGAGCAGGCTCAAAGCCTTCAATTATACGGGGACATTGCTCTGAAGCACTCACTTGACAAAGCCACCAAATTTTTCGTTGCCGAAACTAATGAAGTTAAAAACTTAAGGGCGTCCCTCGGTGCCCCCAAAAGCGGTTGACATCCGGACCACTGCGCAATACAATCTGCGAGAAAGAGATACCTGTCCGCCTACCTACTTAATGTTACGAGGAAAGATTGTGCCGCTCAGCTTAAGAATTCCACCCCAGAAAGATGCTTTGCTCAAAAAACTGGCCCACAAAACCGGGAAAACCAAGACCGCGATTATTATGGAGGCGGTGGACGAAAAGCTTGGCCTTCACAAAAACCGGCGTCGGTTGATCCGCGACCTGGCCGGCTGGATGTCGCCTGAAGAAGCCAATGAACTCAGGCAATCCCTGAAGGTTTTTGAGCAGATCAACGAAGGGGACTGGGAATGAGGTTGGTCTTAGACACCAATATTTACTGCGATTACGCGGAGGGTATTCCTGCTGTCGTTGATACGCTGGCCGATTACGGTAGCCAGATTTATCTGCCGGTGGTGGTGGTGGCCGAATTGAGTTTCGGTTTCATGAAAGGAACAAGAAGCAGAGAAAACGAAGACAGGCTTCAAGATACCATCGAACAGCTTGATATCGAAATCATTAGCATCGACCGTGATGTTGCCAGAAAATACGCGGTTATTTATCTTGGCCTGGTTCAGGTCGGCAAGAAAATCCCGATCAATGACGTCTGGATTGCGGCCTGTTGCATGCATTTGGGTGGGACACTTTACACCCGAGACCGGCATTTCGATGCCATTGCGGGCCTTGATCTCCTGTCCATGAATCTCCATTGAGACTCCACCCAAACAATCCACATGGCGGGCCTTGGAGGGAGATGGTGGTCAGATGAGAGAGGAAACCGATTCCAGTCCCGGTCCTCTGCAGGCCTCAATCTATTAATAACAAACAGGTAAACCCCCGGCTCTGCCGGGGGACTCGCAAAGTTTGACAATTCCGGGAATAAGAGGAAGTCTCACAATTCTGAACCGCTCAAAGTTCAAGAAAAGGAGACTTCCATGTACGACAGTCAAAGCCTAAGCCATACGATGTGGGAATGCAAGTATCACATTGTATGGATACCAAAGTATCGAAAGAAGACCATATTTGGAGAGCTCCGGAAACATTTGGGAGAAATTTTCCGGGAGCTGGCAAGGCAAAAGGAATGCAAGGTTCTTGAAGGCCATCTTATGGCCGACCATGTTCACATTTTGCTTTCCATTCCACCCAAGTATTCGGTATCTCAGGTTGTAGGTTTTATCAAAGGCAAAAGTGCGATTCAGATCGCCCGGAATTTTCAGGGTCGAAAGAAGAATTTTGTAGGGCAGCACTTTTGGGCCAGAGGCTACTATGTATCAACGGTTGGTAAGGACGAAGATGCCGTGCGAGAATATATCCAAAAGCAGGAGCACGAAGATCAACGTATTGACCAACTGAATTTATTTGAATAGCCACCTTTAGGTGGCCCCAGGTTTTCAACCGCTTTGAGCGGTTCAGGAATTCAAGCCACCGGCTTTGC
>DOZO01000014.1:18428-22089 GCA_003517965.1 Desulfobulbaceae bacterium | reverse complement strand
CGCACGATCCAGGAACTGCTGGGCCACAGCGACGTGCGCACCACCATGATCTACACCCACACGATCAAAAGCACGACCCTTAAAGAGAAAAAAAGCCCCCTCGATTTCTGACCGCCGATTAACCGAATACTGATTTTCTATCTTAGGCAGAATTCCGAGGACGAAATGTCTATTTATTGCTTTCTTCACCCGATTTCCATCCTGCCAGCATCTGGCTCCATCACTTTGCCAGAACCAGTTTTATTGTCAAACAGTTTCAGTTTTTTTTGCTGAAATCGTCAATTATCTTCCCGATCTGCATGTTTCAGTCGTCAGTTGAGGGCCTACCGGGTGATGCCGAGTATCTTTGCGGCAATGAACTGGTTGATGGTTTCGAACGCCAGCAGATAGCCAGGCGCCAGGGTCAGGCTTGACTTTCGGACATTTGCAGATCAGGGGGGGGGCTATGTCTCGAAATGCAAGTTTTTTTGTCGATAAAGAGATGGGGATGGGTAAAGTAAATCAAAGCTGGTTCAGCGGGTGTTAAAGGCCTTGGTCCTTAAGCTCACCGCCACGATTGCCCACTGAGATAGAAACCAGTTGCGTCCATCCTTGGGTGTGTTTATACTTTGTGTAAACTTTACTGGGGGCAGTACAATGGCCGAAGCGATACTCAATATCAAGCACTGGGGTAACAGCCTTGGCGTTCGTCTGCCCGCTGCCGTGGCACGTGAGGCGCATTTGCACGAGGATCAACAGGTGCGGGTAACGGTGGAGGAAGGCAAGGTCATTATTTCTCCGATCCAGGGTGCTCCCCTCACCCTCAAACAGCGACTGGAGCGTTACAAGCCGGAACGGCACGGCGGGGAAGTGATGCAAGGCACAGAAAAGCTTGGGGCCGAAAAATGGTAGTGGTAAAATGCGGGTGGGTGCCGGCCCGTCAGGAGATCATCTTGATCGACTGCAATCCCCAGTCTGGCCGTGAAATGCGCGACATCCATCCTTTTTTGGTTCTTTCTCCCCGGGAGTTTAATGACCGCACCTCCTTGGTCATCGGTCTGTCCATGACAACCGCGGAATATAACGTCGATAACCCCTTCGCGGTCGCCGTTGGCCTGGCCCCCAAAGCCGGCGTCAACAAAACCAGCTATGTGCTTTGCCATCAGCCAAAAACTTTCGACTGGCGTGCCCGTCAGGCCACTTCCCACCCCGCCGCCAAAGTGGCGGATGCCAGCTTCGCTGAAGTATGCGCGCTCCTTAACCAAATTCTTCAGTTGATGTGAGCCTATATTCCCCCTGCCAAGAGAAAATCGTTACCAGAAAATATTTTGTAACAATAATCAGGGATACGTCATGACCGATCTGAAGCCGGAAGATTTTAGTTGCCCCTTGCCCATTATGGAATATGAAACAATCCAACTGGCGCATGGCAGCGGCGGGCGGCTGTCTGCCGAGCTGGTCAGCAGATTTTTTCTGCCGCGTTTCGGTAATGCAACCCTGAACCGGCTGGAGGATCAGGCGGTGGTTGATTTTCCTCCAGGCCGTCTGGCCCTGACCACCGATTCCTTTGTGGTTGATCCCCTTTTTTTCCCCGGTGGTGATATTGGTGATCTGGCGATCAACGGGACGGTAAACGATGTCTGCATGAGTGGCGCCACGCCGCTCTATCTGGCCGCGGCCTTCATCCTTGAAGAGGGACTGCCCCTGGCCACCCTGCACCGGGTTCTGCTCTCCATGGAAAAGGCGGCGCAGGCCGCCGGGGTGCAGATCGTGACCGGGGACACCAAGGTGGTCAACCGGGGTTGCTGCGACAAACTCTTCATCACCACCACCGGGGTGGGCCGGGTGCCGGACGGGGTGAATATCTCCGCCGCTAATCTCAAGCGAGGGGACAGGCTCATTGTTTCGGGAACCATTGCCGACCATGGCATGGCGATCCTGACCAGCCGGGAGGGGCTGTCCTTTGCCTCGCGGGTGCAAAGCGACACCGCGGCCTTAAATGGTCTGGTCGAGGCGATGTTGCATGCCTCCCCCGATATTCATGCCATGCGCGATCCAACCAGGGGTGGGCTTGCCACCACGCTCAACGAGTTTGCCGCCTCTTCCCGGATCGGTATCTTGCTCGATGAGGCGGCCATTCCGGTTCGGCCCGAGGTGCGGGGGGCCTGCGGAGTGCTGGGGATCGACCCGCTGTACGTCGCCAATGAGGGTAAGCTGGTGGCCGCTGTTCCGGCGGAGGTTGCGGACAGAGTCCTTGCCGCCATGCACCGTCACCCCCTGGGACGGGAGGCGGTGATTATTGGCGAGGTTGTCGCGGAAAACCTTGGGCTGGTGGCTATGCGCACTGCGTTTGGCGCCACCCGCATTGTCGATATGCCGGTGGGGGAACAGTTGCCGCGGATCTGTTGATCCGGAGCCATGGGTTTTTGTAGCAATTAACCCTGTATTTTTCTGCCTGACGGGAAAATTCGGAGCATTGTTAGGAAGATGAGGGGTTTTTCAAAGAATCGGCTGTTTTCAGAAACGGTTCGAACAGGTAACGGAGTTCTTCGAGGGATTGTTTGATCACATAGGGCAAGGTCTTGGCGTACATGTCGAGCAGCACAATGGCATTGATGGACGAGTCGGTTTTTGAGGCGCTCCGTACCCTTGTTGCCATGGCCTGATTGACTTCCTGCATGATGCGGTACAGATCTGCCAATTTTTCCAGATTGAAGTCCGCCTTTCCTTCCTCGTTTTTCACGAAATATTGGGCGAGCATATAGGTTGCCGTGGCGCGAAAGATGGTTTCTTCCTCGCTGGCCAGCGGCAGATGAAATCGGGCCATGGGTTTGAAAAAAACGGTGTGCGGGCAACCGCTTGTCGCGATGACGAGCCCCATAAGGGAACAAAGCGCCCGTTGTGCCGTGGTTTTTTGGAGGCTTATCCTTTCAGCGGTTGTCACTTGAAGGTCCACCTGATCTATGGAGATGAGCTTTTCGACCCGCTGGACAATGGGGGCAAGATTGGCCGCGGCCGGGCAGTGGAGGGAGGAATTCTCCTCCAACGGGCAACTGGCGCATTGGGCGAATGAGAGCGACGTCCAAGCCGGCAAGGGTTCTGCTGTGGGGGCGGGCAGGGTTTCAAGAGTTTGGGGATCAAGGCAAATGGTAAACAGCTCTTCGCTGTTGTCCTGCAGGCGGAAGCGGTATTCGATGACCAATGGCTGCGGTTGCATGTTCGTTGTTCTCCTGTAACCGATCATAGGATAGGCGACCAAGTTTCGCGTTGCCCCCCAACTGTAAGCGATCACAGAGTACGGCAGATGCGCGACAGAGGCCTGAGAGCTATACATATGGTATGCGAACAGGCCGATAACAAAGCAGATGTCGTGCCCTGTGGTCGCTTACGTTCTCCTGCGTGGTTTCCCTTGTTGGCGATGTTAGCTGACTCCATCCATGATAACAAAGGATGCTTCCATGGTAGGGGAAATCTGCGGAAAAAGCAAGGATTCCTCAGGCCACAACCATGCTTGCAAATCGGAGATGTCTGGAGGTTTTGACTTTCACGCCCCCTCTTGGTACACTGATTGCACATTGAGGGATAAGGCCTGTGAAAATGGGCATCTTGGAATAAATTTTGTAATCGTTCGTCAGGGGTACCAAATTTCAGGTAAACTTGGGACTGTAAGCGTTCAGCAGTG
>DOZO01000014.1:3369-18230 GCA_003517965.1 Desulfobulbaceae bacterium | reverse complement strand
TGCTGCTGAACGCTTACTAAATTTTTACGCTGCCGGAAAACTATATGACGCCGAGTCAATTATTGTCCACCATGCTGGTAATTCCTGGGATCATTTTTTTGCTTGCCGCGGTGCGACTTTGCGTGCAGACCAGGCGGCAGGTTCCTCTTGCCTTGGCCTGGAAATGGCAGGCCATGACCGGTCTGGTCGTTTTCTTTATTGTTGGGTATCTGTTTTTTATCGTCATTCAGATCAGGCAGCTTCTTTTTCCAGTAGAAATTGTCACCGGTCTGATTTTTTTTGGTGGCTCCCTCTTTGTTTTTTTGGTTATTGGCCTGGCCAGACTTACTCTTGACAAGGTGCAGAATGCAGACCGGGAAATCATCCAGACGAACATCTCCCTGGTGCAGAAGAACAGGGAGCTTGAAAAGGAGATTACCGCCCGGCTTGAGGCGGAAGGCCGGGCCAGAGCAAGGCTCCAACATCTAAGCACCCTGCACGGCATTGATCTGGTGATTAACTCAAGTCTTGACCTGCGGCTGACTATGAAACTTTTTCTGGAGCAGACCGTGCCGCAACTTGGCATGGATGCGGGAGCCATTCTGTTGCTCAACAGCCACACCCAGATCCTGGAACATGGAGCGGACTGGGGTTTTGAGGGAAAGGGTATCCGGCAAACCAGGGTACGCCTTGGCGAGGGAGCCGCTGGGATTGCCGCCAGTGAGCGGCGGGTCTTTAACCTGATCGATCTTACTGAACCTCCTGACCTGTTTATCCGGCAGGAACTTCTTAAGGAGGAAAAATTCATTTCCTACTATGCTGTTCCCTTGCTTGCCAAGGGCCAGGTGAAGGGTGTTTTTGAGATTTTCTGCCGGCGGCGGTTTGAAGCTGAGCCGGAATGGTTGGATTTTTTTGAGGCCCTGGCCATCCAGGCAGCCATGGCCATTGATAACGCGACACTTTTTCGTAAATTTCAGGAGTCAAACATCGAGTTGACCCTTGCCTACGATACCACCATCGAGGGTTGGGCAAAGGCCTTGGAATTACGCGATTCGGAAACCGAGGGCCATACCCAGCGGGTAACCGAGCTTACCATGAAGGTGGCCTGCGCCCTGGGTATCCACGAGGAAGAACTTGACCATGTTCGTCGTGGGGCCCTGCTGCACGATATCGGCAAGATGGCGGTACCGGACACCATTTTGCTGAATACCGGTCCGCTTAACGAAGAGGAGCAGCAGATCATGCGGCGGCATCCGGGCTTTGCTTTTGAACTGTTGTCTCCCATTCATTATCTGCGTCCGGCTCTTGATATCCCGTATTGTCATCACGAACACTGGGATGGCACCGGTTATCCGCGCGGTTTGCAAGGGGCACAGATTCCGTTGGCGGCCAGGATTTTTGCCATTGCCGACACCTGGGACGCCCTGATCTCGGCTCGCAGGTACAGAGAGGCCTGGCCTGAGGCCAAGGTAAGAGAACATATCCGTTCTCTGGCTGGAAGCCATTTTGATCCGGATCTGGTGGATATCTTTCTGGCAACGGTGTAGGGGTACGGCATGCCGCACCCCCTGCTGTATTAGTAACGGGATTATGCCGTCATGGCAGGAATCGTTTTTAGCATTTTGCTCAGCGGTTAAGAGGGGTTGATGCACAAGGCAAGATTCTGGTGGAGACAGCTCTTGAAAAGCATGGCGCTTGCTGTGGTGCTTGTCTGGCTGGGCTTCATAGCCTATGGACAGCTCAAATCTTTACCCGAGGGGCTCTCTTTGGAGGGGCCGCTACGGGCTGTGCCTGAGGTTGAGTTTCTGGCTGACTTTACCTGGCAGCAGGCCGGGCAACCAGTGCGCGAACAAGTTATCTTCAAGCGGATGTGCCGTATCATTGATGAGGCGGAGCGTTTTGTTCTGTTGGACCTTTTTCTTTTCAATAGCGTCCATGGCCAGGGGGGGGATTTTCCTGCCCTGGCCGATGAGATGACTCGCAGGCTTATTGAAAAAAGGCAGCGTTCACCCCAGATGGATCTGGTGCTCATTACCGATATAATCAACCGGAGTTACGGGCAGGACGAACCGGAGCACTTCAGGAAGTTGCGGGCCAGCGGGGTGCGGATCATCTACACGAAAACCAGCCGACTGCGCGATTCCAATTTTATCTATTCGGCCTGGTGGCGGCTTTTTTGCCAGTGGTTCGGCAGCGAAGGTGCCGGCTGGTTACCGTCGCCCTTTGCTCCAGATGGCCCAGCTATGAACATGCGGGGGTATTTGAATCTGCTCAACTTCAAGGCCAACCATCGCAAGGTGGTGGCTAACGAAAAAGAGGTGCTCATCACTTCGGCCAACCCCCATGATGCAAGTGCCTATCATTCGAACATCGCCTTTGTCGCCGAAGGGAAGGTGGTGCAGGATGTGATCGAGGCCGAAGCGGCTGTGGCGAGCCTTTCCGGGGAGACTTTTCCTCGGTGGGAGATTCAGGCCCGTCCAGAAGTCGGTCAGGTGCATTTGCGTCTGCTCACCGAAGGCAAGATCAAAGCCAGGTTGTTGCAAGCCCTTGCCCGGTGCGGGGCTGGCGGTTCGGTGCAGATGGCCATGTTCTATCTCTCTGATCGTGAGGTTATTGATGGGCTTCTTGCCGCAGCGGATAGAGGAGCCGAGGTGCGGCTTATCCTTGATCCCAACAAGGATGCCTTCGGTCGCAGGAAAAACGGGATTCCCAATCGGCCAGTGGCCCAGGAACTTGTTGAGAAATCCCAGGGCAGGATTGGCGTGCGCTGGTATGGCACACACGGCGAGCAGTTTCATAGCAAGCTGACCATGATCACCCTGCCTATGCAAACCGTGCTGATCGGCGGCTCGGCAAACCTGACCAGACGTAATCTTGATGACCTGAATCTGGAGGCCTGCCTTGAGGTGACGGCCTCATCTGATTCGCAGGTGGTACGGGAGGCAAAAGAGTATTTTGAGCGGATCTGGCAGAATCAGGGTGGGATTTATTCTCTTGATTTCAAGGAGTTTGCCGAGGGATCGCCGTTTAAGTACGGTATGTACCGTTTTCAGGAGTGGAGCGGCATGTCGACATTTTAGGGGCCGTTAAGAAATAACCTATACTTTTTATCCATTCCTTTACGGCCCCTTATGCCGTTCATGAGACTAAAAAGTATGACTTTTTGAACAACGGCTTAGAAGCCTTGCTTCAATCCTGCCGAATCCTTGAGGTTAGCCCCCTTGAGGTTGGCGTTGCTCAGGTCGGCCTTGTAGAAATCCGCTCCTTCCAGATTGGCATTTTCCAGATTGGCTCCGCTCAGGTTAGCCCCCTTGAGGTTAGCCCCTTCCAGATTGGCACCGCGCAGGTTTGCCCCGGAAAGATTGCTCCGCTCCAAAAAGGCACCTTGAAGTTTTTTGCCCGAGAGATCTACTCCGGTAAGGTTGCACTCCACGCAGCGATTGAATTGCAGGAGTTTCTCCAGGGCGGTAAGCTTGGGGGGGACAGGCGTTTTGATCGCTTCCGGAGGTTTGCTTCGGGCTATAGGACTTTGCAGGGTTGGAGCCGTGCTGACCGGAGTCGCAACGACCGGAGCCGCGATGACCGGTGCGGGGACGCTGTTTGTCGCGGCGGGGGTCTTTGTCTCCACCGTTGCTGCTTTGGCGGGTGGCGGCGTTATGACGGTCGGGGACGGAATAATTGCCGGAGAAATGGATACAGGAGAAGAAACAGGAGCCTCGTCCCTGACGGGAGCTTGGCTGGAATTAGGCGTAACGGTCAGGTTGGCGGCTTCTTTTTCCTGCTCAGGGTCACTTGCCGTTGGCATCGTCTGCATCACCTTGAAAGAGGGAGCCCACATTTCCACATTTGCCCGCTCGTTTTTCTTCCCCTTGGTGGTCTTTGCCTTTTTCCGATACTGGGCAAGGAAGGCATCAATGTCTTCTTTGTTGCCCTTCTGGTTTGGTTTCTCCATGATTGTTCCGAGCAGGTACGCCCCTTGCAAATCGGCTCCGGACAAGATAGTCCCGCTGAGATCGGCCTTGTAGAGATCGGCTCCGGCGAGATTGGCCCCTGCGAGATTGGCCTGGCTGAGGTTTGCCTCCGCCAGGTCTGCCGTTTTCAGACTTACGCCTTGTAAATTGGCCCCGCTTAGATTGGTGCCGGCCAGGTTAGCTCGATTCAGATTGAGGCCCACAAGATTTGCCCCGGAAAGATTGCAGCCGGGACAAGCGTTTTTGGTGATCAGGCGTTCAATTTCCGATTCGGTGCTCGAGGAAACAGTTGTGGTTGGCGTAGCCGGTTGTTGGGCAACAATAATCGCTTCGGCCTGTGCCTGCCGAAATGAGGCTGTCAGGCACAAAGAACAGAACAGCAGAATGGTCGCACATTTTTTGTTTGAATGTGTCAATGTTGATGATCTCCCCCTGCCATTATCCCGATGACGAAATTTTACCATCTTGTACCAGAATCTGATTACAACTCTGAGCCGGACTTTGTCAAGTTAAGATGATCGGCTGTGTTGTTCGCTTAGAGATATATGCCCGTGTATTTGTCGGCAACCGCGTATTTTTTCTCAATGGGCGTGAATTTTTCGAGCAATCAGGATGCAAGTTTGGTAGATACTTTCTCTTTAGATTTGAAATTTTTCACCAAAACAATGGGTTAGGGACACTATGCTGGTTAAAGACATTTTAGAAAAAAATCGGATTTCCTTTAGTTTTGAATTTTTTCCGCCTAAGGATGAGTCTGGTTGGGAATATCTTTTTGCCACTATCTCCGATCTGATGCCCCTCAAACCAGCTTATGTCAGTGTGACTTACGGAGCGGGTGGTTCGACCCGGGACCGAACTCATAAGCTGCTTGTCAGGATTCAGCAGGAGACCAGCCTCACCGTGGTCTCCCATCTTACCTGTGTTGGTTCAAACAGAGAGGAAACAGGTGCTATTCTTCGCAACTATGCCGCAAGCGGGGTGAAAAATATTCTTGCTCTGCGTGGTGATCCACCCAAGGGGCAGACGGATTTCGTCCAGCCTCCAGATGGTTTTGCCTATGCCGCAGATCTGGTCGCCTTTATCAAAAATAATTTTCCGCAAATGGGCGTAGGGGTGGCCGGGTTTCCAGAGGGGCATCCCGCTACCCCTAACCGCCTGCTGGAGATGGACTATCTTAAGGCCAAGGTTGATGCCGGGGCTGACTATATTGTCACCCAGCTCTTTTTTGACAACCGCGATTTTTATGATTTTCGTGACCGTTGCGCTCTGGCCGGTATTACGGTTCCCATCATTGCCGGGCTCATGCCGATCACCACCAAGAGCGGGATGGTGCGGATGGCAGAGCTGGCTGCCGGAGCCAGGATCCCGGCCTCGCTGCTACGCGGATTGGACAGGGCCAGAAGCGATGAACAGGTGGAAAAGGTGGGAGTACACTGGACCACTGAGCAGGTTCGTGACCTGATCGACAACGAGGTGCGAGGCATCCATTTTTATACCCTGAATCATTCCCGGCAGGCTCTGGATATTTATCAGACGCTTGGGGTGGAGGATTCTATTCAACTGGGCGCTTGATCTGGTGCTTGAGGATTTTCTTTTCGGGGCTTTGGCGTCCACCATTTGAAGATGCCGTAAACAGAGAGCACCAGATAGACTGAGAAGAGAAAAGACTCGGCCATCATGCCCTTACGGGTAAAGATGATAATCCAGCCCAGATTGGCGATGCTCCAGATCACCCAGCCGGCCACACGTTTCTGCAGGTTGTATAAGGTGCCCAGGATGCTGAGTCCGGTGAGAATCCATTCGTACATAGGGTTAAATCCTGTGTGGTTGTTTTGACTATTGTTGAAAACAAGAAATATGATCCCCAGATTAAAGCTAAAGAAGAGCCTCGGCAAGTACCATTCTTTAAAAAATTCAGTTTAGAGAAAAGGCAAAAAGGAGAAAAAATATGTCACAGGCCAAAAATGGAGATAGCGTCAAGATTCATTATACCGGCACGCTGGAGGACGGGACTGTTTTTGATTCCTCTGCCGGACGCGACCCTCTGGTCTTTACCGTTGGCGGCGGTCAGGTAATTGTGGGTTTTGAGGAAGCTGTTCTGGGCATGATTGTTGGCGACAGGAAGAAGGTTTCCATCTCCGCGGATAAGGCCTATGGTGAAAAGAATGAAGACCTGGTTATGGAGGTGTCTCGGGATCAGGTGCCTCCGGATCTTGAGCCGGAGGTCGGCCAAAAACTGCAGATGGGTGGATCAAACGGAGAACTGATTGTGGTTACGGTTGTGGAGGTTAATGAGGCGGTGATTATTTTGGACGCTAATCCGCCTCTGGCAGGCAAGGATCTTATTTTTGATCTGGAGCTGGTGGCGATTTCCTGAGCCGGAGATAAGGTAAGCTTGGTTATGCAGAAAATTATTGACCAGTGGCCGTTTTTTCTCGGACGACAAAGGAGTTTTGTCGTCTTCTTGATCGTGGTCTTTTTTTTGTTGCCGGGATGCACTTCGTTTATGATAACCCCGATGGTCAGCCCGGTGGTGAAAAATCTTAACCGTCAGGCAGACCTGGAGCTGGTTTGTGATGGTGTTCCCGCTTATCTGCTGCTTCTTGACAGTATGCTGGTTTCTAAGCCGAACAATGTCACTTTGTTGCTGCATGGCACTCAGGCCTATACCGCTTACGCGAGTCTGATGCCGGAGTGTGGTCGTCCGGAACGGGCTGCCGTGCTTGGGCAAAGGGCCAAGGAGTATGGCCTGCGCCTGATTGGTAGACAAAAAAGCCTTGCCGGAGCAGAGCGGCTTCCGCTTGCCGGGTTCAGCGAGGCCTTGCAGTCTGTTGGCCCTGGGGAGGTGGACAAACTGTTCTGGGGCGGTTATGGCTGGGCCACCTGGATTGGTTTGAGTAAGGGGGCTCCTGCGGCAGTTGTCGATCTGCCCAAGGTTGAACAGTTGATGCTTCGGGTTTTGGCTTTGGATGAGACCTTTTACCATGGCGGGGCTCATCTTTTTCTCGGCATCTATTATGGTTCCCGTCCGGTGATGCTGGGCGGCAGGCCGGAAGTGAGCCGGGAGCATTTTGAAAGAGCCCTGGTTCTTGGTGATCGGCGGTTTATCCCGACCCTGGTTGCCTATGCCGAATACTACGCTCGGCAGACCTTTGATCGAGAGCTCTATGTTCGGCTGCTGAATGAGGCTCTGGCCTTTGATCTTGCTTTAGCGCCGGATCTTACCCTGCCCAATGTCCTGGCCAAGCGGCGGGCTAAGAAGCTGCTGGCCCAGGTCGAGGATGTTTTTTAAGGTTTTTGTCCATTTTTGACATCATGTGAGATGATCACGATTTTTTGGGGAGAGAGATATGAGTCATCTGCTGCGCACGGTCTGCTTGCTTATGGTCTCTTGGGCGCTCATGGCCCCTTCGCTTGCTCAGGCGGCGCCTCGCTATCTGTTCAAGATTGCCACTCTTGCTCCGGATGGCAGCGTCTGGGCCAGACATTTTCAGGCGTTTCAAAACGAGGTAACCGCCAAGAGCAATGGTGAGATCGGGTTCAAGCTCTACATGGGTGGGGTGATGGGCGATGATCGGGCCATGTATCGCAAGATGCGGATTGGCCAGCTCCAGGGCGGGGGCTTTACCATGACCGGGATCAGCGAGACCGTGCCGGATTTCCGGGTCATGGCTATTCCCTTTCTCTTTCGCTCTTATGCTGAAGTAGACCGGGTTGCCGAGGGGTTATTTCCTCTTTTCCAGAAGGCTTTTCTGGACAAAGACCTGGTGCTGTTGGCCATGACCGAGGTTGGTTTTGTTTACACCATGTCTGGCGCGCCAGTGACCACGGTGGCCCAGTTGCGGGCAAGCAAGTGCTGGGCGCCGGAGAATGATCCGCTAAGCCGCTCCTTTTTAGAGGACATGGGAGTCACCCCGATTCCACTTTCCATTCCGGATGTGCTTTCCTCCCTGCAAACCGGCATGATCAACACGGTGTTCAACGGTTTTTACGGTTCTATTGTTCTGCAGTGGTTTACCAAAACCAAATATATCACCGATACTCCTTTTGGTTACGCCTATGGCGGCCTGGTTTTTGCCAAGGACGCCTTTGACAAGCTGCCCCCTCAACATGCCGCCCTGATGGCGACCGTTGCGAAAAAGCATTTTGCCGGACTCTTGCTTGATACCCGGCGCAGTAACGAAGAAGCCCTGGTTACCCTAAAGAATAATGGCGTTAAACTGGTGGCTACGGACAAAGAAACCCTGCGCCAACTGATGACGGTGCGTGATCAGAAAACTGTGCCGCGTTTGGTCGGCACGGCCTTTTCCAAGGGAATATACGAGGCGGCTATAAGGTTATTGACCGATTTCCGGGCAAAGCCAGCGGCTGGGGCTGCCGCAAAATGAGCGCCATGCTGGATTGGTTTCTTGAAAGCTTTCAACGTTTAGTTCGCCTGTTAGAAAGGCTTGAGGAAGCGGTGCTTCTTCTGCTCCTTGCCGGGATGATCGGCTTGGCCTGCCTGCAGATTGTCCTGCGCGATGTCTGGGGTGGAGGCCTGTCCTGGGCCGATCCGCTCTTGCGGGTCATGGTTTTGTGGGCTGGGCTTCTCGGAGCGGCGGTGGCCACTAAAATGGACAAACATATTTCTATCGATCTCGTCTCTCATCTCTTGTCCAGGAAGATTTCCAGTTGGCTGCGGGTGTTGCGCTCTTTTTTTTCCATGGGCGTTTGTGTGGTGCTTACCTGGGTGGCTGTTGATTTTGTCCGTCAGGAGGCATCTCAGGGAGCAGGGCAGGGGATAGCCGGAATTGCCTCCTGGCAGCTCAACCTGATTTTCCCCATAGCCTTTGCCGTGATTACCCTTCGTTTTCTGACTCGCAGTGTGCGCAGCATTGTTGCCGTTCTCTTGCCTTCTTCTGAAAGAGACGGGTGAGATACTGATATGCAGATCCTGCAACTGATAACCTTTGGCCTGGCTGTCTTGGGTAGCCCCCTGTTTGTGGTGATGGTTGCCCTGGCTCTGCTCTCATTTAACAGCGTCGGAGTTGATCTTTCCGTGGTGATCATCGAGATGTCCCGGCTGGGGGATACCCCTCTGCTGCTGTCCTTGCCACTTTTTATCCTGGTTGGGACAGTGCTTTCGGCAAGCAAGGCGCCGGTGCGGATGCTGGATCTTTCCAATGTGCTGCTGGGTTGGCTGCCAGGCGGCCTTGCTGTTATCGCCTTGGTGGTGTGTGCGATTTTTACCGCTTTTACCGGAGCCTCGGGAGTGACCATCTTTGCCCTGGGCGGTTTGTTGTTTCCGGCTATGATTAAGGATCGTTACCCGGAGCAGTTTTCTCTGGGGCTTATCACAACTTCCGGCAGCCTGGGCCTGCTCTTTCCTCCCAGCCTCCCCCTTATCCTCTACGGGGTCATTGCCGAAACCAGGATTGACCACCTTTTCCTGGCCGGGATTCTGCCAGGCCTGCTGATGCTGGTCCTACTGGCCGCATACAGCATCCGCAAGGGCGCGGCCACGCGTGGCCCCAGGCAGCCATTGCCAACCGGGGAAACGAGGCGGGCTTTGCGCGCTGCGGCCTGGGAGTTGCCCTTGCCGTTTATTGTTCTGGGAGGGGTTTACGGAGGCCTTTTTGTGGTGGGCGAGGCGGCGGCGGTGACCGCCCTCTATGTTCTTTTTGTCGAGGTCTGTATCCATCGAGATATCACCCTGACCCAGCTTCCTGGTCTTGTGGTCCGGAGCATGGTCCTGTTCGGGGGGATTTTTGTAGTCTTGGCCGCTTCCATGGCCTCCACCAACTTTTTGATCGATCAGGAGATTCCGACCAGGTTATTTGAGTTTATTCGGGGACATATCTCAAGTAAGTACACCTTTCTTCTGTTGCTCAATATTTTTCTGCTCATTGTCGGCGCCCTGCTGGATATTTTTTCAGCTCTGGTGCTGGTGGTGCCGCTTATCGTGCCTATCGCCCTGGGTTATGGGGTTGATCTCACCCACCTGGGCATCATCTTTTTGACCAACCTGCAGATTGGTTATTGTACCCCGCCGGTTGGGCTAAATCTTTTTCTGGCCAGTTATTGCTTTGAACGGCCTATTGCTGAACTGTACACTGCCACCCTGCCATTTCTGGTGATATTGCTGATTACCTTGGGTGTCATCACCTATTTTCCGTTGTTGAGTCTTTTTTTGATCGGGATATTCGGGTAACGTTTTTTTTGTGAGGATAGGACAATATGGATTTTTTCATGATCCGGGTAGGGTTTATTTTCGACTGGATTGAGTTGCACATGGAAAGTCGGCAGGCCTTGAAACTTTTCGCCACGGTGCTGGTGAGTTTCTTTGTCGTGGCTATTGTGGTCATAGAGTTGAACCGGCGTCAGCTTGTGCCTGAGCCGTTTGCCTCACTTTTTGCCCGTTCACACCTTGCCGCCATTGAGCATGCCTTCAACTTGTTGCTGGCCCTTGAGGTGGTGAGTCTTATTCTCAGCTTGCCTCATTCGGTGACCAAGTCGGTCGGTAAACAGTTTGAAATTCTTTCCCTGATTCTTTTGCGGGATACCTTCAAGGAGTTTTCTCATTTCAGTGAACCGCTTGCTTGGGTTGAAATTGCGCCCTCCTTGGGAAATATCGTCTCCTCTGCCGTTGGATCGCTGCTTATTTTCGTGGTGCTGGGCTTTTTTTTCAATGCGCAGTGCTCTCATCCCATTACCACGGATGATAAGGTGCGCAGTCATTTTATTCTGGCTAAAAAAATGATAGCCCTGCTGCTGTTGATTTCTTTTGCGGGTATCTGCCTGGTTGATCTATGGGACTTTTTTGCCTTTGGCCTACCGGAAAACGCCTTTGCCTCCTTTTACACTCTGCTTGTTTTCAGCGATGTGCTCTTAGTGTTTATTTCGCTCCGCTACAGTTCGCAATATCAGGTGTCCTTTCGTAATTCCGGGTATGCGGTGGCCACGGTTCTTATTCGGCTGGCCCTGATTGCCCCTCCAACTATTGGAGCGGTAATCGGTGTGGGCACTACCCTGTTTGCCTTGGGGATCAGCCTGGCTTATAATGCTTTTGCGCCTACACCGGAGAGGCTTGCCTGCAAGATATAAGGGTAATTGGTAACTCTCAAGAATCGATATTCTGACTTCTGAATACTATTTTGTTAGGTACACTTCTTCCTTTAGCCAATCTTCGATCTCTGCCAAAGATGGCATGCGCCCTGCGCATTTAACCTTGCTGTTGATGATCAGGGCCGGAGTTTTTGTTACTCCAAACCGGCCGATCTCGTCGGGATCGTGTACTGATTCCAGGTCGGCGGCCAGACCGAATTTTTGCAGGGCTTCAAAGAGCATGGTGCTCAGCTTGTTGCAGGTAACGCAGCCTGAGCCCAGCACCCGGATGGTGAGGATTTCCGGTTCGCCACCCTCAATCCCTTGGCGGCGTTGATATTCGTTGCGCAAAGCCTCGCGGTAGATCTGTTCCGCCATTAAGGGTATGTAATTTTCTTTGGCCACGGTGGCAAAAAGAAAATCCACCGCTGTATCTTCCTGCATCTGTTCGCTCAGGGCTTTGTTCAGGGCTTGTCCCAGACCAATTAATCCAACATTGGCTGTGCCGATCCGAATGGTCCGGGGTGCGGGGATGTCCTGGTTTCTCATGAGATTCCTGTTTATGATATGGTTATGCAAATAACAAGATTGGGCCCTTGGTTAACTCCGCCTGTTCTCCTTCAGTAAAGACCCGAATCCGGCCAAATTCTCCATCGTAACCTGGGGTGCGGATGACTCTGCCCATGCGGATGCGGGACACCGCCTCGCCAAGCACCGGGGACATTCGGTTGATTTCGTCTACCGAGGTGTTGAGCAGCAGGTTGAACTCTGAACCGAAGCGGTTAATGACCCTGGAATACAGGGCTATCACTCCTTTGGTGGCAGGGCCTGCGCCGAGAATTTCGCCCAGTACTTCGGGGAGCGGAATAAGGCTGTGCACGTTGGGCGAGCCGGGCGGGTAGCAAGGTTTGTTTCGCTCGGCCAGTTCCATGACCCGGTGCAGTACCCCCACGGTGAGAGGCTTGCCGCATACCGGGCAGATGGCTCCGAGCTTGCTGGTTTCAGTTGGGGTAACGCAAACTTGGCAGTTCCGGTGGCCGTCGTTATGATATTTGCCTTCTTCCGGGTAGAATTCTATTGTGGCAGAAAATCCTTCGCTTAAAGGATTTCTCAGGGCCTGTCGTAGATCGAAAAAGTTAAAACCCGTGTCAAAGATATTGGCCTCCCGGCCAAGTTTGCCGGGAGAATGGCAATCGGAATTGGAGATCAGGGCGAAACGGTCCAGGGCCGGGATGAGCCGGTTCATGTCCGGGTCCGAAGACAGGCCGGTTTCCAGGGCAAAGATGTGTGGGCTGAGATCGCCGTAACATTCTTCAATGCTGTTAAAGCCGGATCGGGAGCCGAACAGGGAAAACCACGGAGTCCAGATGTGGGCCGGAACCAGAAAACCATCTGCTGCTTTTTCAAGCATAATTTCAAGAAGATCTCGGGAATCAAGACCCAGGATGGGGCGACCATCGGAGGCAATGTTGCCGAGTCCGGCCAGGACGCTGTTGATCCGTTCAGCCGAGGCAAAATCGGGAACATAGAGCAGGTTGTGGACCTTGCGCACTGCGCCGTGACGTTTGTAAATGCAACTGATTTCGGCGCTGAGCATAAAGCGGAGAGGAAGAGCAACGGGTGATATCTGCGGCAGGGCCAAGGAGGTTGTCTCATTCTTGAGCCTGAAAAATCCAGGTTCAGCAGGGGCTAACTGTTCTTTTAGCTGCTTAAGCCAACCGGGGTGGGTGAAGTCACCGGTGCCAAGCAGATTAATGCCCTTGATCCTAGCCCAGGCGGCAAGGCCTTGCAGATTGCTGGCCTTGCTGGTTGCGTAGGAAAAGTGGGAGTGGATGTGGAGATCAGCGATATAGCGCATTGGTTCGGGGCCGTTTGAAAAATTAAAACCGGGAGGGATTATTTAACATACCCGAAAATGTTCTAACAATCCAGATCGGATAGTCGTGTTTGATGAGCGTGAGTTGTTATGCCTCTTGAAAAACAGCTATGATATTTTGTAAACATAGGTAATATAAAATAACTGTCCAGCAGCACCGCATCTGTTTTGTCATCGGCCTGCTCATGTGCAATAGCACACTTCGCAAACCTCTTCCTCGCATCTGCGGCACTGCTGAACAGTTACGTCTTGAGGTTTTTCTTACTTTCCGGCTCCAAGCTGGATAGTTACAATATAAACAAGTTGTGATTGATATTTTTATAATGGCCGATAGGATTAAGAAGAGAAAGAGGCTTTGAACCTGTTTTTTCATTCTTCTGAGGATGGCGCGTCTAATGGCAAATGAAAAACTCTTTAAAGGTGGAGTGGAGATTCAGAATGGCGCTTTTATTCTGATGGTCAACAAGGACTGTCTTCAGGCCATGGTGATCCCTAAAGGTGATAAGGCGGGAGTGCAGCTGGACCATAATCTGCTTAAGAGAGAGCTTGCCGAAAACGGGATTGTCGACGGGGTGTTGCTAATCCCTGAGGTTGATGGGGGCGGGTCGTTTGTGGTGGCCAGGGGAATGCCTCCGATTAATGGCGAGAACGCCAGAATAAAAATGCATGTTAAGCTTGCCAATTCCGGTTTGCAGAATCAGGGGCAAAATCAGGAGCAGGCAGATTACCATATCTTTGGCAATATCGTTAATGTCGCCAAAGAGAGGTTGTTACTTGAAAAAATTCTTCCTGGACTTGGCAAGGCTGGTCAGGATATTTTCGGGGTTCCGATCCCGGCTAAACCAGGCAAGGACAGCAAACTCAAGTATGGTAAAGGGGTTACTCTCTCACCTGACGAGACGAAGATTTCTGCCGAGATTGACGGCAAGTTTATCATGGTCGACGGCAAGCCCACGGTTTCTGGCGAACATTTTATTTCCGGCGATGTGGATATGAAGGAGGGGAACATCGTCTTTGGCGGTGCCAGTCTGGTGATTAGCGGCGAGGTACTTCCCGGATTCAGTGTCAAATGCCGGGGGGACATCAAAATAGGGCAGGGGGTCAGCAATGCTTCGGTCATGGCTGGAGGCAACTTAACCGTTATGGGTGGGGTAGTTGGAGAGAAGACGATATTGCGGGCCAAGGGCAATATCATTGTTGAATTCGCGGAAAGTGGCCCCAAGCTCGAAACCCCAAGTTATCTGCGGGTAACAGATGTACTCCTGCAGGCGCGTGCCAGTGTCGGTAAGGATGTGATTGCCACCCAAGGGAAAGGGACGATCATCGGCGGCAACATTATTGCCGCAGGTTCCGTGCATGTTAAGGATTTGGGGTCTGAAGCCGAAGTGGCTACCGAGGTTTGTGTCGGGCTCATTCCTTCCATGCAAATGAAGAAAAAGGAAGTGGATGAGAGTCTTGATCTGTGGTCGGATCGACTGAATGAGGTGATCAAAAATATCAGTGCTCTTGAAAAGATCAAGAAGGAGCTGGCTGGGAAATTTCCGGAGGAAAAAAGCGCTCTGTTGGCCAAGTGCAAAATCTTCATGCCTAAGGCCATGAACAAGGTAGACCTCTTGATCGAAGAAGACAAAGCTCTGGATCTGGAGTTTGAGAAGATGGTCAATGAGGTGGTGTATGTTTATGGGCACCTTTTTCCCGGAGTAGTGGTGAAGATAGGCAATCTGGTTCGGACTATCACCATGGATGAAGATCAGTCAGTTATTTATTTCGATAAGGCCACCCACCAGATTTTGGTGCGGAAGATGACCCATGAAGAACTGGTGGCCATGCCGGTCTGAAGGTTGTCAATTGGCAGGCCTTGTTTGAAGCCGCGGGATTTTTTTATTGCTCTTTTGCAGACAATCAACAATAGTGCCGTTTTCGTAACTATCCAGCAGCACCGCATCTTGCGG
>DOZO01000014.1:0-3227 GCA_003517965.1 Desulfobulbaceae bacterium | reverse complement strand
GCCGTCCCGCTTACCGCAATCTACGCCACTGCTGAATAGTTACGGTTCAGTGGTTTTCGACACTTATCGGCATTGAGCTGGATAGTTACCCGTTTTCTTGATCAACGAAGGAAGAATTATATATGAGTGACCCTTTCAAGGAAACACAAGGCAAACAGCTTACTGTCCTCTCGCTTGCGGCGCTGGGTGTAGTTTTTGGCGATATCGGAACCAGTCCTCTCTACGCCATGCGGGAATGTTTTCATGGTCAATACGGGATCGCAGCCTCTGCCGACAATGTGCTTGGGGTCTTGTCTCTTATTTTCTGGGCCCTGTTGCTAATTGTCAGCGTTAAATATCTTGGCTTCATCCTCCAGGCTGATAACGAAGGCGAAGGTGGGATTCTGGCTCTTACAGCCTTGATCAAGCCCAAAAACGTCAAACCGCGCACCCCTCAATGGGCTCTGGTGGGGCTCGGTGTCTTTGGTGCCTGTCTGATGTATGGCGACGGCATGATTACTCCCGCCATCTCGGTACTCAGTGCTGTTGAGGGGGTGAAGAACATCACCCCGCTACTGGAAGCCTATATTATCCCGGTCACCATTGTCATTCTGGCTGGTCTGTTTTTGTTGCAGAAGCGAGGCACTGCCAAGGTGGGTCGACTATTCGGGCCGATCATGCTCTTGTGGTTTCTCGTGCTTGCTGTTCTCGGCATTGTTCAGATTGTGAACTGTCCGCGAGTTCTGGCCGCTGTTTTTCCCTGGTACGGCCTTGGCTTTCTTCTTGCTAACAAGGTGCATGGCTTCATCGTGCTGGGCGCGGTTTTCCTGGCTGTTACCGGGGCCGAGGCAGTCTATGCCGATATGGGCCATTTCGGTAAAAGACCTATCCAGCGGGTCTGGTTCGTGGTTGTTTTTCCAGCCCTGGTTCTAAACTATTTTGGTCAGGGTGCTCTCCTGCTGGTCAAGCCGGAAGACGCGTACCATCCCTTCTACGCCCTGGTTCCAGACTGGGCCATGATCCCCATGGTGCTCCTCGCCACTTTTGCCACGATCATCGCCTCTCAGGCCGTGATTACCGGTTCCTTTTCCCTTACCCGGCAGGCGATTCAAATGGGGTATTTGCCCCGGATGCGAATCACCCAGACCTCGTCGTCGCATATTGGTCAGATTTACGTGGGACCAGTGAACTGGGCCTTGATGCTCTGCACCATCGGCCTGGTTCTGGGCTTTCAATCTTCAAGCAAGCTGGCCGCCGCCTATGGCGTGGCGGTAAGCGCCACCATGTTGATCACCACGGCCCTATTTTTTGTAGTGATCGGCAAGCACTGGGGTTGGAACCGATTGACTGCCGGCCTGCTGACCGCACTTTTCTTTGCCGTCGAGCTCCCTTTCTTTGCAGCGAACATGAGCAAGCTCTTCCATGGGGCCTGGTTTGCCCTGGCCATTGGCGGTTTCTTTTTTCTGGTGATGTTGACCTGGGAACAGGGCCGGGAAATTCTTGGCCGCAGGATGCGCAGTCTTACCCCGAAGCTGGATGCATTCAAGAAAATGCTGGCGCGCCATCCACCCCAGCGGATCTACGGCCAGGCGGTGTTCCTGACCAGGGGCCACGATATTGTTCCCGCCGCGTTGATGCATAATCTCAAACACAACAAGATCCTGCATTCCGAGGTGGTGTTTCTTAATATCCGCACCGAGGAAATTCCCCGGGTGCCGAATTTCGAAAAAATTGAAGCCGAAAAACTCGGCGCTGGCCTTTATCGTATCATCGCTCACTACGGCTTTATGGAAGAGCCGAAGATCGGCACTATCTTTGCTCTGGCCCGCAACAAGGGGCTGAATCTGGATATGAAAGAGGCCAGTTTCTTCCTGGGCCGGGAAAAACTTTCCATCGGTCGACATCCAGAGATGTGGCGCTGGCGTTCGCATCTTTTTCTTTTTCTGGCGCGCAACGCTATGGATGCCGCAGGTTTTTTCGACATCCCCTCGGATCAGGTCATCGAGGTTGGCGTTCAGCTGGAGCTATAAAGTCAAGTTTTCCGGTTGACGGATTCTGATGATGACACACTGGGAAAACCTGCTGGCCCATAGCATAACTACACCTGAACAGCTGAGCCGACATTTTAACTCCGATTTTTCGGCTCTAAATCCCGTGGTCGAACAATTTCCGATGCGGATCAACCCTTATTACCTCGGGCTGATCAAAACTCCAGGAGATCCTCTTTGGCGGCAGGCCGTGCCTGACCTGCTGGAACTGAACGACAGCACCTGCTTCGTCGACCCTCTGGATGAGGAAAACCGTTCGCCGGTGCCTAATCTGGTTCACACCTATCCGGATCGCGCTCTTTTTCTGGTGACCGGTCAATGTGCCATGTACTGCCGTTTCTGCACCAGAAAGAGAAAGGTGGGCACCAGCCGTATGCTGGCCAGCCGGGAAAACATGCAGTCTGCCTTTGCTTATCTGCGTAAAAATAAACAGATTCGCGAGGTCCTCATTTCCGGGGGAGACCCGCTCCTCTTAAGCGACGAGGCCCTGATCTGGCTACTGGACAACCTGCGAGCCATCCCTTCGCTGCAGATTATCCGTATTGGTAGTCGGGTTCCCTGCACTCTGCCTATGCGAATCACCACCCGGCTGGCGGCCATACTCAAACGGTATCACCCGCTCTACCTCAATACCCATTTTAACCATCCCGATGAGATAACACCCGAGGCGTCCAAGGCTTGTGCTCGCCTGGCTGGGGCCGGAATCCCTTTGGGTAATCAGACCGTTCTGCTTAGGGGGGTTAACGACAATGCTGCAACCATTGCCAGGTTGATGCATGGGTTGCTCATGATTCGGGTTAAGCCATATTATCTTTTTCAGGCTGATATGACCTTGGGTGTCAACCACTTCAGAACCAGAGTGGAGGCGGGCCTTGAGATCATGCAATCCCTTATTGGCTACACCTCCGGTCTGGCCGTGCCGACCTTTGCTGTTGACGCGCCGGGTGGAGGGGGCAAGATTCCGCTTCTCCCGGATTACCGCATCAGCTTGGGCAGGAACCTCACCTTTATCAACTATCTCGGTGCCCCATGCAGCTATCATAACGAGCTTGCTTGATTTTATAATGATAGAAATTGAGATGGATCCTCCACAATGATCTATTGATTGCCATGCAAGCGTATTATAAAGTAAATGTAAAATTGGGTATAATCAGGAATGGGTTTAGCTCTTGCCTGGCCAGTTGATCGAACGGCGGAGCA
>DOZO01000009.1 GCA_003517965.1 Desulfobulbaceae bacterium | reverse complement strand
TCCTTGATCACCATGACCGGCACCACCGGGCTCTGGGCAAAAACCTCGGCTGGCTCCATCTTCCAGTTTCTTGTCCGTATCATTTTTGAACTCCTTTGTAAAATGTTGTCACACCGAAGTCAATCAACTAATCCACAACATTCCCTTTTCGTTCGCGCCAGCACTACAGCAATCGGGTAAAAGACGAATTGGGGTAAGGGTCTTACGGTGCGCAGTGTTCATGTCTAAAATGATACTGGCTTCTAGTGTCACTGTCAAACAAAGCACTATAGGGTGTGGGGAACAAGTAAACTGTCCGGAGTTGTAGCACATGATCTGTCCGGTTTATATGCCATCATGGAGGTGGCATATGAGACTGACAGCATTGCTACAGGAGATTCGGAAGATGCAATTTGAGAAAGCCTATGAAGGATGGCAAGCTAATCGTTTAACCCAGGCGGAGGCAGCGATTCTACTCGGGGTGTGCGAACGTACCTTTCGCCGTTATCTTTGCCGCTATGAGGACGAAGGGCTGGATGGCCTGGTCGATCGTCGCCTTGAACGGGAGTCACAGCGCAAGGCCCCGGTGGATGAGGTGATGCGCCTCACCGAACTTTATAGCCAGCGGCACCAGGGCTGGAATGGGAAGCATTTTCATACCTGGTATCAGCGTGACGGCGGCAAGCGCAGTTACACTTGGGTGAAGACCCGTCTTCAGGAGGCGAAACTGCTCCCTAAAGCCAAGGCCCGTGGCGTACATAGAAAGCACCGGGATCGTGCGCCGTTGCCGGGCATGATGATTCATCAGGATGCCAGCACCCATGAATGGGTACCTGAATGCCAGTGGGATTTGATCGTGACCATGGATGATGCGACCAGCGAGCATTATTCGATGTTCTTTGTGGAAGAAGAAGGCACGATAAGCAGCCTGGCCGGGGTCCGAGAGGTGATTGAACCCCGTGGTCTATTTTCGAGCTTCTACAGCGACCGTGGCAGCCATTACTGGAATACCCCTAAAGCGGGTGGTAAGGTGGACAAGAATAATCTTACCCAGTTTGGGCAGGCGCTGAAACATCTTGGAATTGAGATGATTGCGGCATACTCCCCCGAGGCAAGGGGGCGCTCGGAGCGGATGTTCCGGACCCACCAGGGGCGTCTGCCGCAAGAACTGGCGCTGGCGGGGATCACCGACATGGAGGCCGCCAACCGCTACCTGACAAACATCTATCGCCCAGCCTTCAACGCGGAGTTCATGCAACCGGCAATGGAAGAAGGCTCTGCCTTTGTCCGCTGGATTGGTAAGTCGCTCGATGATATTTTGTGCGAACGTTATGAGCGCACGGTTGGCAACGATAACTGTGTCAGCTTTGAAAAATTGAAACTCCAGATTCCATCCGACAGGCATCGCTGTCATTATGTGAGGGCAAAGGTGGGGGTACTTCGGCGCATCGACGGAACATTGGTAATTCTCCACGGGCCTCGTAAACTTGCCGAGTACACCGCCGCCGGAAAACTAAAACCAGCAACAATCAGTACCAAGGCAGCCGCGTAAACCGCTGCGACTGCCGACCTCCCGGACAGGTTCCAGACTATGCCTTCCTGCCTGTACGGGAAGGATAAAAAGCGGACAATTAATTTGCTACGAAACCGGACAATTATATTTGTTGCTAACAGAGAAAATCATTACCAAAAAAATACTCTGTAAAATAAGGATGTTACGATTGTGCGCGTTTTTCGGGCGCAAGTATCCTTCTCCTTTTTGCAGAATTTAACACTACCACGGCAAGCCTCTCACCTCCGACGAACCTCGCACCTCATCGTTACAGCTATCCGGCGTGCCGAAGGCTACGGCCGCCCATCATCCCTTATCCAGGTTGCAAGATTCAGTGAGAGCCCCATAATTGTCCCCTACGAGGTCCGCTTGCGGCCTCAACGTTGTTAGCCAGGGTTCTCTCGCCGAAAAAAATCAATAGTCTATTGTTGGAGCAGATACTTTCCCTGAAAGACCTCCTCGTTTTTCCAGATGGTCCAGGCAATGACCAGCATTTTCGCGGCCACCTTGACCCTCATTTTCGTCTTGATTCCCCGCTCCCGTTCCCTGCCTGTAATCAGTTTGGAGAAGTACTCGATAAAGTCTTTGTTTCGGGTGGTGGCGATGAGTGCCGACTGGTACAAGACGTACCTGAGAGGCGCCTTGCCTTTTTTAGATATCTTTGCTTCAGCGTTTGCCGAACTCTTGCCACTGCGACTGGCCGATAAATCCAACCCCGCGAGTTTGAGCACTTGTTTACTGCTGGTAAAACGATGTGGATTTCCCAAGGCGGTCATCACTTCGGCGGTGACAACCGGCCCGAAGCCAGGGATGCTCAGCAAGCTATGGTAGCCGGGAATCTCTCGGCACATCGCTGCTATTCTGGCATTGATCTCCTCAAGCATTTCTCGGACCCGGATCAGGTGCTCGACCAGCATCTTTGCCTCAAAGGACACCGAGGCGGTGATCTGACAGCCAACCGAGTTCCGGGCAACCTCCTGGATCGACCGCAACCGCGTTTGCTGGTTTCCTCCCATGGTGCGGGTGGTGACCAGCTGAAAAAACCTCTCAAAGTCCATAGTCGCTATCCCAGGTGGGTTCAGGCACCACTTGACAATAGCAAGGTTCTCACTTTCCCGATGGCCGTAGTACGCGTCCAGCTCCGGGAAAAACTGACTGACCAGGTGATTTCTGATCCGCATCCGAAGGCTGTGCTCCTGGGCTTTTATTTTCTTCTTAAGGGAACCTTGAATAATTGTTTTTACTGCATCCTGGTATTGAGATGAACGTTTTTTTTATGCGACAATCGGTGTCTGATATTTCATGCTTGCATGATTTCCACCTCACGCAAGGAGTGTTATTTCATCAAAACCGCCATTATTCTCCCATTGGGCGAACTTCACCCTTGAATCAAGACAAGAGTCCCATATCGATCCAGGTTGTAAGCCAGATTCCGCAGACCTATTCTGGTCCCGGCCCGTATAAGGCCGATGCCGCGCATGATCATGTTGCCTGCCCGCTGTACTTGGACTCCGAAGATATGTTCAACCCTGGAGCGGATCTTCGATCTCGTCCGGTTTCCTTGCAGTTCCCATTTCGTCAGTTTGTGGTTGCGCGAGCCTTTGCGCTGCAGATGTTCACGATATCCCATCTCATGCATCTGCGTGATTCGTTCCTGCGATCGGTATGCCGAATCCGCCCACACCTCACGACTGGTATTGTCAGAATCAAGCAGTTCGTCAAACACGTTGCTGTCGTGCACTTCGGCGCTGGTTACATGAAAACGCCGGATCAGTTTGTGCTTCACATCCACCGAAATATGGTTCTTGTAGCCGAAAAAACTCTTGCCGTTCTTCTTGGTCCAGCGAGCTTCCGTGTCTTTCTGACGCTGTTTATTCTCGCTCCATCCTTCAGGTTGCTGACCGACCTTGATCTCACGATTCTCCTCTCGGCTATTGCGTTGCACTGGAACCCGGACAATGCTGGCATCAACAATCTGCCCTTTCTGCGCCCGAAACCCCTGCTTGAGGAGAAATTGATCAAACAGGGTAAACAGAGCGCCAACCACATCCGCCTTGGTCAAGTCCTCCCGGAATCGCCAAAGAGTGGTAGCGTCTGGCACCTTGCTGGCTGCATGAAGTCCAAGGAAACGGGAAAAGGAGTAGCGGTCAAGAATCTGAAACTCCATGGCTTCATCGGACAGATTGTACAGCGATTGCAGGATGAGCGCCTTAAACAACAGGACAACATCAAAGCCCTTGGCCCCGGCCGCCGACTTTCTTTCCTTTTCTCTGGCCTTTTCAAGCATGGGCCGGAATACTTCCCAATCAATGGTCTTGTTAATCTTCGTCAGCGGATCGCCTGCCTTGTCGATACGTTGAAGGCGAATAGAAAAGTCGAGAAATCCAAGCTGTATCATGTCGGTCTCCATGAAAGTGTTTGGGCTTGTTAGTTTCTTGACAATTATAGCATAACATATTGAATTTTCAATATAAAAATATAAAATCGATGATAAATTGTTAGATCAATTTTTCAAGGAACCCTTAATATCAATCTCGGCTGCCCCTATGGCCGGATGACCAGCCAGACTGCGGGCGGCGCCCTGTTGCGCGAGCCGGTTGCCCTGGCCCGGATGCTTACCAGCCTGCGCCGGGAGATC
>DOZO01000067.1 GCA_003517965.1 Desulfobulbaceae bacterium | reverse complement strand
CGCCATCAGATCTCCGGCCTCTGGGATCTGCCCCCTGTTGTGCTGCTCGCTCTTGCCGGTGAGTTCAAAGGGCTGATGGCCGACTACCTGACCCTTGAAGCCGGAGCCCAACTGGGGGCAGAGATAGCCCGCACCCCTGAGGGGAAATACCGGACCGTCAAAAAACAGTACGACTGGCCGGCCATTCACCGGATCTTCATGGCCAGCCAAGTACTGGACCCTACCTTTGCCCAAGCCTTCATCCTGGCCCAAGGCTGGCTGCCGTGGGACGCCAACATGCTACCAGAGACCCAGGAGATCCTGCGCATCGCGGCAAGCAACCGCCCGTGGGACTGGCAACCCCTGCATTTCATGGGATTCAATTCCTACTACTTCCTGAATCAGCCGGGTGCGGCCGGCAAACTTTTTCTCGAAGCAGCCAAGACCCCCCATGCACCGCCCTTTCTCCCCATCCTCGGTGCCCGCCTCGCCCAGAGGGGAGGGGAAACCGAAACCGCCATCATCATCATAAAATCCATGCTCGCCGATAAAAATCCTGAAGAGCCAGGTTATCCTGATATGGTTGACCGCCTCCATGCCCTGGAGGGGGTACAGGTAATCGAGCAGGCCGCACTTAGATACGAAAAAGCCTTGGGCCGCAAACCTTCATCCCTGACCGAACTTTCAGCTTCAGGCCTGCTTGCCGCCCTGCCACCCAATCCTTATAACCTTGATTACTGCATGGACCGGGACGGGGTTATCTACTTTGACAAGCCGAATTGCCGGGATTCTATGTTCAGCGGGGCCAATCAATAGCAGCTTTACTTCCCACCTTTCGCCTCTTATTTTTCTTTATCGCCGTATAGTTTCCCAAACCTTTTTTCCTCTGGTATAGTACCTCCCAAAGAAACAACAGCCGCACAAAATCCCCTTCACCTTGTTTCCGGATACTCCTTATGACATCAGCCAAACATCTTCAAATAAAAGAAATTACAGACGGCCAGGCGGTACACGACCTTTTCCTGGTTCGGGAGATGAGTCGGGGGGAAACCAAAGCGGGCAAGCCATACCTGAGCCTGATTCTGATGGACGCTACCGGCGAAATCTCGGGCAGGGTCTGGGAGAATGCCGAGCGACTCATGGGCGAATGCCCGGTCGGAGCCGTTGTTTCTGTTAGCGGCCAGGCCCAGGCCTACAAAGGCATCCTCCAGCTCCGGATCGACGGCCTGACCAGAATTTCAGAGAGCGAGGTAGACCTGTCTCTGTTTGTTCCCAGCACCACGGGCGACGTCACCCTCATGGCCAAAGAGCTGCTCAGGCTGGCGGACAGCGTGGAAGACCCCTTTCTCAAAGAGCTGCTCCGTACCCTGTTCGGAGAACGCCAGCTCATGCAGTTGTTTCAAAAAGCGCCCGCTGCCAAGATGATGCACCATGCTTATGTAGGGGGTCTGCTGGAGCACACTCTGGCCGTAGCCCGCCTGGCCGAGAGCATATGCGCCCTCTATCCGAGTCTGGATCGCTCTCTGCTGATGACCGGAGCGCTTCTCCACGATCTTGGCAAGCTCAAGGAATTCAACTTTGCTTCATTCCCCTTCGAATACTCGGATCGGGGCCGCCTGGTGGGTCACATGGTTCTGGGGATCGAGATGATGCAGGAGGCAATCAAGGGTATCCCCGGGTTCCCGGAAGAGCTGGCCGACCGGCTCAAGCATCTAATCTTAAGCCATCACGGTCGCTACGAGTTCGGCTCACCTTCTCTGCCCATGATGCAGGAGGCTTTTGCCTTAAACTTTCTCGACGACCTCGATGCCAAAATCAACTATCTGGATCGCCTGGCCGGACAGGTAAAGGGGGATGGCTATCAGTGGACAGAATTTCAGCGCAATCTGGAGCGATTTCTTTTTGTCCGAGGTCACGCCAGCAATGAGCCCGATCCTGTCGTCAAAGAAGACGCTGGGGACGCTGACCAGCGTCAGCGCAATCTATTCTGATTTTTTTTAGTACACCCAACGTCCGCCAGTATAACGGAAAATCTCCGTCACCTGAATCTCACTGGTCGACGCCCCGGGATGATCCTTGATTTTTTGCAGAGAATCCCCTTCTTTCTCCATCACCTTCTGGGCATAGCGGATAATTCCCACATAGGGGGTGATTTTGGAATCAGTGCCACGCACCTCCCGCACACAATCAGGCCCATAGCAAATATAACGCCCAACCAGGCGCCCGTTGGCAACCGGTTCCGGCTTCAGCTCCCGGCTGTTCTGCTGACTGACCTGCTCTAATCGGGACATCCAGCCTTGACTGAATTTCTCAAAACTTGTCAAAACGGCAGGAGGCACAACTTCTCCAGCCAAAGACGATCCACAAAATCCCGGCAACAAAGTCAGCATAAGCGCAAAAAAGCTCAGTCCCCACTGCCGTCCTGACCTAACAAAACAAGAACACTCCATACATTTTTTCTCCACATACTGAAAAGGGCAACCGGCAAAACAGCCAGCTGCCCTCATCTCGTCAGCAAGAATAATCAGATTATTGCATGATCTTGAACTCTACTCGCCTATTCATCTCTCGACCGCTCTTCGTCTTGTTATTTGCCATGGGTTGCAGCTCGCCGTATCCGGCAGTGCTGAGATTATCGGCCTTCACGCCTTTTTTCACCAGATACTCCTTGACCGCCTTGGCCCGACGCTCGGAAAGCTTCTGGTTGTATGCCTCGGAGCCCATGTTGCAGGTGTGGCCTTCGACAACCACCTTAAGATTCGACCGCTCCTTCAAAATACCCGCAGCCACATCCAGTACCGGCGCGAATTCCGGCTTAACGACTGCCTTATCAAAATCAAAATTGATCCCGCGCAAAACCACACGCTCTACAACCACAACAGGCTTGGCCACCGGAGCAGGAGCAGGTTTCGGAGCCACTACAACAGGGGCAGGCGCAGGGGCCTTCTCCAGAAATACTTTTTCCAGAAAACCAGTCAGCGCACTGCCAGAGGCAAGGTCATCGGCCGTGGTAGCAAAACCGCAGCCACTGGCCTTAGCAATACCCTGCATACTTGCCTTGCCTTCCGGATCATTGCCGATCAACACGGTGTAAATGCAGATCCGATCGCCATAGGCTTTTTTCAGTTCCTCCGCAGCCTGAACAGGATTGGCCTTCTCGGTGTTGATTCCGTCACTGAGGACAATCACTGCTATCCGGCCCTTGCTGTTCTTCAGGGCTTCAATGCTGTCAGTAAGAGGCAGAGCCAGGGGGGTGAGGCCATCAGCCACGCCAGCCTTAACCGCTGCGGCAAATTTCGCAGAGTCATGCGCCTGCACCCCATAAACCAGCTTATTGCCGCCCCTGTTCGGACCAAATACAGCCAGGCCGGTATTCAGTTTCAGGCCAGTAATCGCGGCGTTCATACGCTGCAGCAGATTTTGGGCGATACTGAATTTCTGGTTCTCCTGATAATTGTTATCCATGGTCGAAGAGGCGTCCAGGATAAACAGGGCGGTATCCACCTTCTGCACATAACCCTGCTTGAGCTTGGCCGAAAGATCTCCGGCATCATGAGGAAGATTCAGCTGCTTCGTTCCGCAGGCAGCAAGAAAACCAACACACATCAGGCACAACAAAATTTTCCATTTTCGCATAACATCTTCTCCTTGCTTTATTGTTAAATTACAAATTGATTCACGATTTCATTGTCCGTTCACGTTATTTTTATTATCTCAGAACAAACCAAGGAACACCAGTAAAAAAAATATTCCGCGGCCAACCGGATACACGCTAATCCTCACACCACTTCCGAGCATTCTGGAACATCCTGAGCCAGGGTGAAACCTCCATCTGTTTCATCTCCTCGGGCAGCCAATGACATTGCCAGGGCAAAAAGGCTCGTTCCGGATGCGGCATCATGGCCAGATGACGGCCATCGGGCGAGCAGAGGCCAGTGAGTCCGGCGGGCGAGCCATTGGGGTTAAAGGGATAGGCCTCGGTAGGCTGGCCGGCATCATCCACATAGGCCAGGGTAGCAAGGTTGCCAGCCAACACCTGCGCCTTGATGTCCGGATCAGGGAAATGAAGAAAGCCTTCCCCATGATCCACGTGGATGCCGAAAACCAGATCCTCCATGCCCTTGAGCATCATGGCCGGACTCTTCAGCACCTTGACCGTGACCCAGCGCGACTCGAACCGGCCTGAGACGTTATGGATAAACCGCGGCTGCTGTTGGGGCGCAAGCCCCTGCCAGGGCACCAGTCCCAACAGACCAAAAAGCTGGCAGCCATTGCAGATCCCCAAGGTGAAGGTGTCGGGGCGGTCGTAAAAGGCCTGAAACATAGCCTTGAGCCTTTCGTTAAAGAGGATCGTCGCGGCCCAGCCCTTGGCCGACTCTGGCACATCAGCGTAGGAAAAGCCTCCTACCGCGGCCAGACCCCGGAAACCATCCAGGGTAATACGCCCGGCCAGCAGATCGGTCATGGTCACGTCCCAGGGCTCAAAACCGGCGGCGTAAAAGGCCGAGGTCATCTCCCTATCGGAGTTTGAGCCCTCGTCGCGCAGAATCGCCACCTTTGGCTTGTTGGTCTTGGCAAGCACTGCGGCGGCGGTTTTTTCCGGGACGAAGCTTAAGCGATAGGTTGGACCCAGACGATCGTAGATATTTTTCTTCTCCTCCTCGGCGCAGGCGGGCTTAACCTGGAGCCGTTCCAGCTGATAGCTGGTTTCCTCCCACCATTGGCGTAAAAGCCGCATATCCTCAGCAAGAACCAGCGCGCCGTTATAGCTGAGCCTGATTTCCTTTGCCGCCGTAGTGGTGCCAAGCAACACGCAGGGCACCCCATATCCGACCAGAATCTTCCGCACCTTTTCTTCCTGCCCGGCCACGCATTCCAGCACCAGACCAAGTTCTTCGGAAAAAAGGGCCTCCATGGCGGTATCCGTGCCGGTCAGGGCCAGATCCAGGCCGCAGTTGCCGCTAAAGGCCATCTCCAGCACGGTGGTAATCAGGCCTCCGTCGCTGCGGTCGTGGCCTGCGGCAATCAGTCCTTGGTCGATCAGCTCCTGTACGGCGCAAAAGGCCTGTTTTACCTGGGCTGGGTTATCCATGTCCGGCGACTCGTTACCAAGTTGGCCAAGAGTCTGGGCCAGGGCCGTGCCGCCAAGCCGGTTCCTGCCGCCACCCAGATCCACCAACATCAGGTCGCTGCCGGGCTGTTTGATATCCGGGCTAACCACCTTGCTGATCTCCGCCATGGCCCCGTAAACCGAGATCACCAATTCCCGGGGCGACTTTACCGTTTCGCTACCCACCTTGGTGGCCATGGACAGGCTGTCCTTACCGCCATCCACGGCAATACCCACTGCGATCATGGCCTCGCGCATGGCCAGGGCCGCGTCATACATGGCCGCGCCCTCGCCTTCCAGCTTGGGGGCCCACATCCAGTTAGCCGAGCATTTCACCTGCGTAAGCTCTACTACCTTGGCCCAAACCAGATTGGTCAGGGCCTCGCCCACCGCCATTCGCGCCCCGGCTGCGGGATTAACCAGCATCTTGATCGGCTGCTCGCCAATGGCCGTGGCTACCCCGGAACGGGCGAAATGGCTCTGGGCCAAAACCGCCACGTCGCTAACCGGCAGCTGTAACGGCCCACAGCATTGTTGCCGCACAATCAGGCCAGTCACCGCCCGATCCACCTTGTTGGTAAGAAAGCGCTTGGAGCCCACGGAAAGCAGGCGCAAAACATTGTGCAAGACCTCCTTCACGCTGAGCTCCTGCAGCACCAGGGATTTTAGTCCCGACTCACGCCGATTATCGGTAAAGGTCTTGATCGGCACATTGCCCAGCAGCTCATTGAGTTCGATATCCACCGGGGTGGTATTGTCAAGGTTGTCATGCACCACAAAACGGAGATCACCAGTCACCTCGCCCAGCACCTCGCAGGCCACTTTTTCTCTAACACAGACGGACTGGAATTTTTCGATATTCTCGGGCCGGATCAGAAAGCCGTTGCGCTCCTGATACTCGGCCACATAGATCTCCAGCACGCTCATGGTAGGGTCGCCCACCCGGATATTGCGGATCTCGATACGGCCCCCGGATTTTTCCACCAACTCCTTCAAAACATTAGCCGGGCCACCCGCCCCCTGATCATGGATCACGTCGATCAGGGTCTCGTCGCCCATCTCGTTGCAAGCCCGGATCACCCGATTCATCTTCTGCTCCATCTCGGCATCGCCACGCTGGACCGCGTCAAAATCAAGCTCGCTGACATTCTCACCCTGAAGCATACTGGAAGCGGCCCCGCCGCCAAAACCAACCCGATAGGCCGGGCCGCCCACCTGAACGATGAGCATGCCCTTTTCTTCCTTGGCCTTGGTGGTGTGACGGGCATCGATCTGGCCAACGCCTGCGGTGAACATGATCGGCTTGAGATAGCCCCAGCGTTCACCATCCGGCAAACGCAGATCAAAAGAGCGGGTGAAGCCCAGAACCAGGGGCTCACCGAATTTATTGCCATAATCCGAGGCGCCGTTGCTGGCCTCGATCTCGATGGTCAAGGCCGAAGCCAGGTTGTCCGGGCAAGGGTAGTGAGACTCCCAGGGCAGGTCATAGCCGGGGATATGGAGATTGGCCACGCAATAACCCGCGGTTCCAGCCATAACAAAGCCGCCCCGACCGGTACCCTGCACATCGCGAATCCGACCGCCGGTGCCGGTCTCGGCCCCAGGAAACGGGGCAACTCCGGTAGGAAAGTTATGCGTCTCGGCGGTGAGCAGCACATGATAAACCACTTCCTGAGGAGAAAGCCGACACGGCGCGCCCGGCTCATCCGGAAGCAGGGTCGTGAGCCGGTGCCCGGTCACAGCGCTGGAGTTATCCTTAAAAGCAATGACGCTGCCATTAGGATGGGCAGTGAGGGTGGAGGTAACCAACTCAAAGAGGTTATCCTTCTGCGCTACGCCATCAATAATCTGCCGGCCCCGAAAAAACCCGTGCCGGGAATGTTCGGAGTTGGCGTTGTTAAGATCCATGATCTCGACAATGGTGGGATTGCGCTTATGCTTGGTAACAAAGTAGTCGTAGTAGAAATTCCGGTCCCATTCATCCATGGAGATGCCCGGAATCGCCAGCAGCCCGTCCGGCCCCTGGCGGATCAGGTCGATTTCATACACCGGTTCGGGAGTTACTCCAGTTTCAAAGGTGGTGAGCGGCTCAGGGTAGAGGCATTCGGTCATCCGGTCATGATTGGCAGCGACAAAGGCCTGCAAATCATCACCCGCAGGCACCCTGAAGCGGCGAGACCGTTCCACCCGAGTCACCGGATCAAGGCCGATGGCCCGACAGATCGAAACCAGGTTCGACGACCAGGCCGTGGCGAAATTAAGCCGCGGGCCCAGCTCCACCACCCGTTCTCCAGCAAGATGGGGGGTATAGGCAACTGTCTCAGCAAGAAAACCGTCCGCCAGCAGCAGGCGCAACCGATCCAGCTCAAATGCGGTCAGAGGCGTAGCGCTTTCGAT
>DOZO01000028.1:20880-32377 GCA_003517965.1 Desulfobulbaceae bacterium | reverse complement strand
TTTTTTACGAATGAACCAAAAAATACGAATCAGACCCTTGCGCATTGCCGCTGCGGAATACAGCGGCGGGGAGCGAGTCGGCCAGCAAAGTCGCCAGGTCATGCAGGCGATTGACTTCATTTTCCGGAACCTTGCGGGTGCCTTCAAGCAGGATGATCGGCCGCTCGTGTTTCCTTGCCTGTTGCAGGAAGGTTTGCAGGCACTCTTCCTGATCAACTGAAATACCCATGCAAACCTCCCGAACATTTATTATGCCCAGCTTTCACGTCATGAAGACACTCTCCTTGCCGATTTACTGGGGGAGAGTCTCATTGGCAGATTTTTGTCGCACTATTCGGATCACCCTTTCACCACAGCCAGAGGCCGCAATTTCACGACAATTTCAAACAGATCGCACTGGTTTTCCATCACCTGATCGATATCCTTGTATGCGCTTGGAGCCTCTTCCAAATCGTTTCTGCCTCGTATGGCATGAATCACCCCAAGCGCATCCAGCCGCGCCTTCTCGGCCTCAAGGGCAAGTTCGCGAATAGCCTGCTTGCTTACGGCCCATGCGTCGGCCAGCCCCGTCGGAACAGGAATCAAACGATTCGGCATTACTTAATTGTCTGTGATCATTTAATTCCACATGAATTACTCAAAACACGCTTCATTTGGCGTGACGATTTTGCATATTCTTTAGCAATTTCTATAAGTTCTTGTTGATCCACAGCTTTTCTACCCATTACAAGCAAAAGTGACTCTATTAGTGAAAAATTATGTGACCGCACCGCCAGGGAAATACAAATATCAATCCACTGTTTCCAGATTTCTGAGTTTGAAGATATATTACGAATTACCTTGAACAAAACAAAATCCGTAAAATTTATATCTTCATCCAATTTTTCTGACCAATTTTTTAGTATGCCTTCAAGTTGCAATGAAAAAGGCAAATCAATAATTGCAGTTAGCAAAGCATCTTGCCAATTATCTTCAAGTGTTAGTTCAGACGGTTTTAATTTAGACAGAGCATTTGCCAAGCCTCCGCCAAGTCCTCCTCCGCCAAGGTCTTGTAAAGCCTGACGATATTCTCGAGCTATACAAGTTGTGCAATATGGCGTGGTACACCATTTGTTTTTGTTGGCCGTTCTTACAATATCGATGAATGGATTACTCATTGATGCTGCCTGTTATTATATTTTTGAGAAGGGAGATAATCGTCTCATTTATGATCGACCTCAACCCCCTACCGGTCTTCATCTGCCAGAGGATATTTTGCGCCCCAATCATCCTGGCTGATATCGACAAAGGCTTCGGCCATCAGATTAATCAACCGCTCATCAGGGCACAAGGATTTGCAGGCCTTTTCTATGGCCCGCTTAGTGTTACGGTTAAATTCCCCGCCTATGGTGGATTGGAGCAGCACTCGCAAAAACGTCAGCACGATCAATTCTTCCGAGGCCTCCTTGTCATACTGCTCGGCAATGACCTCCAGGGTTTCCAGAATCCGATCCGGCAGATCGCAGCCCAGCAGGTCATCAAAGGTGGTAAGCTGCAATACAGCCCGAAGCCACTTTGTGTGGAGCCGGTTGCATTTTTGAATAAAAGAATTTGGAGTTGTCTGCTGCCGCCATCGGTGTTTTTGTTCCGGGCTTGACGCCCGGCTGAAGAGCACCTGCGGCTCGGATCTCCTGCAAAATGTCGGCATGTTATAAGCAACCGTACTTTCTCGAACCAACATTCCTGTACCGCCCCAGCCAGCGGCCAGCATCTGCGGCACCTTGCGTAGAGCTGGCAGCTCCCCGTTTTTCTCCACTTCGGCCCGCGCATCCACAACAAGATAGTTGGTGTATTTGCTGACCAGCTGATAGCGTTCGGCCAGAGCCGTCGCCTGTTTTTCGTCGTAATTTTCCAGAGAATTATAGATCGCCATTCTGGCCAGTGGGCTGGCAGGGTCATTATCAACGATTCGCTGTTCATGTTCTTGCAGCTCGGCGGTCTGAGAAAAAATGCGGCCGTCAGCCATTGTCAGGTCAAGGGTCACCGGTCCAATTGGCTTTTCGCTAAACTGCGCGAAAACATGCAAGGTGTCACCATCATAAACCGGGCCGATATCACGAGGAATTATATTTACGGGCTTTACCGGCCACCTCAAGGCAACCTTCTCGGCCCGTGGCAGGAAAATTCTCTTAAAATGGCGGGCTATCTTTTCGCTCATTTCCTCATTGGGCACGACCAGTTCACAACTGCCGCCGGTAACTTCGGCCAGCCGCCGGACAAAGGCCTCTGACACCGAACTGCCAACCCCGACCGTGAAAACGCGATGTCCAGATTTTTTCATCATGCTGATGATCGCATCACTCTCCCAGACCTCACCATCGGTAATCAGCAGGATATCCTGATCAATGGCAGGGCCGGAAATCTTGACCGCAGTCTTTAGCGCTCGGGGCATATCAGTGCCGCCCATATCCGCCTCAAGGCTGCGGAGCAGGCGTCTTATCTTTGTGATGTTTTCAGGGTTCGCTGGGAGCTGCCGGTCAAAACAGGCCTTGCAGGTGCTGCCAAAGGTGAGCAGGTTAAAGAAATCTTCCGGCCGCAGCTGGCTCAGGATATCGCTGATGGCCTGCCGGGCCTGGGTAATGGAATCGCCGCCCATGGAGCCGGAGCAATCCACCACGATCTTGATGCTTCTTGGAGGGATTTCTTCCACCGCCGGCAGCTTTGGCGAGAAGGAGGCAAGCACCACGAATTTGCCGTCAAGATCCGTGTCCAGCAGAACGCTGTCCTTTTCCGTATTGGCCAGGCTGATATTGAGGATAAAATCACGATCCATGCAGGCCTCGCCGCTGGCAAGGGTGACAACCGTGGTTTGCTTGGCAGGCGCAATGGCCACTTGATGGGATGGACAATCAAGCCGGGCTGCGGCCAGGGCGCCGCTAATGGTCAACCGGAGCTGAAAACGGTTTTCGGCCAGCAGATCGGTTTCCGGTATCTGGTGCGGCTGCAACCCTACACTTTCGGGGTTGCCATAACGCGGCGCTATAGTGGTAGGCAGGTGGAAGCGGAGGGTGTCGCCCTGCCAGGAATACAACTCGGCGTACCGGATTGTTACCTGCACCTCTTCATTGGCAAGGATATTGCCAACATTCATGGTGTACAGGCCCGGCTGAACCTGCTCAAGCATAATGGCGGTATCGCCATCCGTGATCGCTTCTTCGTACTCTTCCTCGGCTTTGGCTTTCTCGACCGCAATGCCCAACAGTTCCCGGCTGCCGATGGTGATCTTCATCCCCAGTAGAACCGCGCGGCTTGTCAGTGGAAAAGTATAGACCGCCTCAATCGGTTTCTTTTCCAGGTTTCTGTAAACCTGAGTCAAGGTGGTCTCACAGAGGAGGTTGTTGAAAACTACCTCGACCTTAACCGATTGCAGCGCGATTTTTTCCCCATCGGCAGAGCATAGCCCGTGCCTGTTTGCTTGTTCCGGCATGTACATGCTCATCGGACTCCTTTCTGGATTTTTTCAAACTCTTGCACAATGATCAGGCACAGGGCGCGCACCTGTTCCGGGTTCAGGCCGGAACGCTGGGGCTCGATATGCAGCTCCACCCCATCATGAATGTGCAGATGGCTCCAAACCTCAACCGAGCCAGGCCTTTTGGGGCGGGGCGGAGGAAGAAGGCTGCCTGCGGCGGCAGACTGGCCGGTGTCTTCCAGAAGTTCCTGAATCCGCTCCAGGGACACCCCGGCATCTTTCCATTTGCGGATCGCCAAGAGCTGCCCAAGGTGCCGATAGGAGTAATGAGCGCCCTTGCCGGTCCCTTCAGGCCGGTCAACCAGGCCTTTCTGGATGTAGAAACGAACCTTCCGCTTGTTCATCTCTACCAAGGTGCAAAGTTCTTCCAAGGTGAATATTTTGTGAGTAGTTTTCATAACACTTATATTTGACACTTTTAGTGTTACTGTCAAGATAAAAAAATCCTATGGCTGTACAGCAAAAAAAGAATGGAGTTCGGGCGGCATTATCAGGGAATGGGACGGATATATGTTCCCGAGCAGTCAATTGCCGGAAGCAAATAGGTTTTATCGGTTTCGGGGGGAGTGCCGAGAGAAAATGGAGGGGAAGTTTACACAATGCCCAGGTGGGGCAGGTGGAGTAAATCCAGCCAAGTCCACCTTCTGGAAATTTACCCAACCGCTCTGATTGGAACAATCTTGGCCCCGGCCTTGATCTCTTCCAAGTAGTCGGCCCAGGCCTGCATCATCTTCCGGCGTTCCGGCAGGTACTCAGCGTAGTTATAAGCGCCCCGCACACTGTTTCTCTCACCATGGGCAAGCTGCCGCTCGATGGCATCTTTGTTCCACCCCTGTTCGTTCAACAAGGTGCTGGCCATGCTCCTGAATCCGTGGCCACTCATTTCATCCTTGGCGTACCCCATGCGCCGCAAAGCAGAGAGTACAGCATTGCTGCTCATCGGCCTTGAGTCGGTACGGGGGCTCGGAAAGACATACCGGCCATGCCCGGTCAGGGGGTGAATCTCCCGCAGGACGTCCAGAGCTTGCCTTGATAAGGGGACGATATGCAAGACGCTCGCCTTCATCTTCTCCGCCGGTATCCGCCATTCCGCTGTATCGAAATTGACCTCTGACCACTCGGCCTGCCGCAGCTCCCCAGGCCGAACAAAGACCAAGGGGGCCATCTGCAAGGCGCACCGGGTAACGATACTGCCTCGGTAATCATCAATGGAGCGCAGCAGACCAGCGATTTCCTTCGGGTCGGTGATGGTGGCCATGTGCTTGCCAGAGGCCGGGGGGATGGCGCCGCGCAGGTCGCCGGACGGGTCGCGCTCGGCCCGGCCGGTGGCCACGGCATAACGGAAGACCTGGCCGCAGTTTTGTTGGGTACGGTGCGCAGTCTCCAGGGTGCCTTTGGCCTCGATTCTTCGTAGTGCCGTCAGCAGTTCCGGTGCCGTGATGGATTTGATCGCTCTGTCTCCCAACCAGGGAAAGACATAGAGTTCGAGCCGCCGGATAATCTTGTTGCCATGGCTGGGCGCCCAAGACGGGGCAAACTTGGTGTACCACTCTCGGGCGATGACCTCAAAGGTCTCCGTCTCCTGACTGCTTGCCGCCTTTTGTGCTTTCTTGGTGTCGCCGGGGTTTACACCATTGGCCATCAATGCACTTGCCTGGTCACGCTTCTGTCTGGCCTCGGCAAGTGAAGTTTGGGGGTATGTGCCAAGGGACAACAGCTTCTCGATACCCCCAAAACGATACTTGAGCCGCCAAAGCTTGCCCCCGGTCGGGGTGACCAGGAGAAAAAGACCCCCACCGTCAAAAAGTTTTTGGGGATTTTCTGTCGGCTTGATCGTTCTAATCTTGGTGTCGGTAAGTGGCACAATCCTTCGAGGCATAGGGCTTTCCTCCATTTTTAGGGGTATCTCTATTGGGGAAAGGGTCAAATACCCCCATACATACCCCCAAACCTTTCGGATTTCACTGTACCAAGATAGATGCTACCGGACAACAAAAAAGAAAAAGCCCTGATTTCTCAGGGCTTTAAGGACAGTATCGGATGATACTGGATTATGCGGTGGTGGCGATGCAGGGACTTGAACCCCGGACACTACGGATATGAGCCGTATGCTCTAACCAACTGAGCTACATCGCCAGTAAAAAGAAGTCCTTATATTCAAGATTTTACGGTAATTGTCAACCACAAAAAAGCCCCCGGGTTTCCGCGCACGAAAAAACCGGGGGCTGCTTGCAGTACAAAAAATAGCGCGAAGCGCGGTTGTTACATCATTCCGCCCATGCCGCCCATTCCACCCATGCCGCCCATACCGCCAGGCATGCCACCGCCAGCGCCACCCTTATCTTCCTCTGGGTGCTCGGCAATCATGCATTCGGTGGTGAGCAACAGGCCGGAAACACTGGCCGCATTCTGCAGGGCAAAACGGGTAACCTTGGCAGGATCAATAACCCCCGCCTCAATCAGGTCTTCAAACTTCTCGGTATCAGCGTTGAAGCCCTTGGAACCCTTCATGTTCTTGACATGCTCAACAATCACCGAGCCTTCGAGGCCAGCGTTGTTGGCGATCTGACGTACCGGCTCTTCGAGAGCCCGAGCCACGATCTGCTTGCCAAGCTCCATCTCAGGGGTAAGCTTGAGTTTCTTGAGCGCGTCCAGACAACGCAGGTAAGCCACGCCGCCGCCAGGAACAATACCCTCTTCCACTGCGGCACGGGTAGCATTAAGCGCATCTTCCACCCGGGCCTTCTTCTCTTTCATCTCGATCTCGGTAGCTGCGCCGACATTGATTACCGCAACCCCGCCGATCAACTTGGCCAGACGCTCCTGGAGCTTCTCACGATCATAATCGGAGGTGGAAGCATCGATCTGCGCACGAATCTGCTTGACCCGGGCTGCAAGATTTTTCTTGTCGCCAGCGCCATCAACAATGGTAGTGGTGTCCTTATCCATAACAATGCGCTTGGCTGTGCCAAGATCCTTGATGGTGACGTTCTCCAGCTTGATCCCCAGATCCTCGGTGATCACCTGACCGCCGGTGAGGGTGGCAATGTCTTCCAACATGGCCTTGCGGCGATCGCCAAAGCCAGGGGCCTTGACTGCGGCAACGTTCAGAGTGCCGCGCAGCTTGTTGACCACCAGGGTAGCCAGGGCCTCGCCGTCAACATCCTCAGCAATGATACACAGAGGGCGACCCATCTTGGCGATCTGCTCCAGGATAGGAAGAAGATCCTTCATGCTGCCGATCTTCTTCTCGTTGATCAGGATGAAGGGCTCCTCCAAGTTTACTTCCATCTTCTCGGCATCGGTGACAAAATACGGAGAGAGATAGCCACGGTCAAATTGCATGCCCTCGACCACGTCCAGAGTGGTCTCCATGCCCTTGGCCTCTTCCACGGTGATCACGCCTTCCTTGCCGACCTTGTCCATGGCCTCAGCAATGATGTTACCGATGGTGGCATCATTGTTGGCCGAGATGGTGCCAACCTGAGCGATTTCCTTCTGCTCCTTGGTAGGCTTAGCGATATTCTTCAATTCGGCCACCACAGCCTCGACCGCCTTGTCGATACCGCGCTTGATGTCCATAGGGTTGTTGCCAGCAGCCACCAGCTTGGAGCCCTCGGCATAAATGGCCTGGGCCAGAATGGTAGCGGTGGTAGTACCGTCGCCTGCCACGTCACTGGTCTTGGAAGCAACCTCCTTGACCATCTGAGCGCCCATGTTTTCGAACTTGTCCTTGACCTCAATCTCCTTGGCAACCGTAACCCCATCCTTGGTGATGATGGGTGCGCCATAGGATTTCTCGATCAACACATTGCGGCCCTTGGGACCAAGGGTAACCTTCACAGCATTGGCCAGGATGTTTACGCCATTAAGAATGGACTCCCGGGCTTTTACGCCATATTTGATATCTTTTGCAGCCATGGTGATAATTCTCCTTTCCGTTTAATCACAAAAATTAGGGGCCGTTAAAAATGCATTACATTTTTTGGCCATTTAGTTACGGCCCCTTATGCCATTGACGATATAAGCATGTTATAGTTATTTACTTACAACGGCTTACATAACTTGTCGAAGTAATGGGTTGCCAACATACAGCTATTTTCCTTCAACAACGCCAAGCACATCGTCTTCGCGCATGATGAGGAAATCCTCGCCATCGATCTTGATCTCGGTGCCGCCATACTTGGAAAACAGTACCCTGTCACCGGCCTTGAGCTCAACGGCTACCCGCTCGCCCTTGTCGTTGAGGCGGCCATTACCCACGGCAACAACCTTGCCCTCGGCTGGTTTTTCCTTGGCGCTGTCTGGGATAAAGAGTCCACCCTTGGTTTTCTGCTCTTCTTCCAGTCTTTTGACCAGTATCCGATCATTCAACGGACGAATTTTCATGTAATACCTCCAATTGTGTTTAATAATGTATTGTATTTAATCACGAAACGAAACAACGGGCAATTCGTGCCCGAAGCGTTTCCCGCCCCATAAACCATCGTTCAAAAAAACCGTATGAAAACAGCTTGCACGGCTGTTTTGTTAACAAATTGTTCGTGCCACCTCCTAAATAAAGCGGCAGGAAGACCGTTCTGCACGGCTCTTTCCTGCCTTGTTGGGCAAATAGTATGTATCGAGCTTTAAGAAATCAAGAGAGGTTGTTTACTTTTTTTATAAATTAATATTGTCATTTGATCGACATCAAGTTGAACAAGTTACAGCCGTATCGCCCAAGCACAAGACGCTACTTTGTCCCCATATTGAATGTCCATGATTTCATCAAAAAACTTCTGGGACAAGTCCCCGGTTTTCCCATTGTTGATCAAGAAATCCCTACCCTTATAGTGCAAGGAACCCACCGGGGAGATCACCGCTGCGGTGCCGGTACCAAAAATTTCCTTGAGCGCGCCATTTTCCTGGGCCGCCAGAACCTCATCGATAGAAATTCTGCGCTCCACCACCGCAAGTCCCCATTCCTTGGCCAGCTGAATAACGGAATCCCGGGTGATTCCCGGCAGGATGCTGCCAGAGAGGGGTGGGGTGATAAGCTCCTCGCCGATAACAAAGAAGATATTCATCGTCCCAACTTCTTCAATGTACCGACGCTCCACCGCATCAAGCCAGAGAACCTGGGTAAACCCAGCCTGCTGGGCTTCCACCGCAGCCATGATGCTGGCCGCATAGTTACCCGCCGTTTTTATATTTCCTACCCCGCCGGGAACAGCCCGCACATATTTGTCGGTAACATATATCTTGACCGGGTTGAAACCTTCGGGATAATAGGCGCCCACTGGGCTCAGGATGACAAAAAACAGATATTCTTTTGCTGAACGCACCCCCAGGGCTGCCTCGGTGGCAATCATGGTGGGCCTGATATAAAGGGTAGCGCCTTTGACCGAAGGAATCCAGGCTTGATCAAGACGCAAAAGCTCTTTCAGCGCAGCCACAACCTCGTCTACCGGCAGTTGCGGCATACAGAGCCGAGCCGCCGAGCAGTTCATCCGTTCGATATTGTCAGCCGGTCGAAACAGATAAATGCCGCCGTCCTTAGCCCGATACGCCTTCATCCCCTCAAAGATGGCCTGGCCGTAATGTAGAACCATCGCCGCCGGATCAAGGGAAAAATTCCGATATGGCTGGATCTTGGCATCATGCCAGCCTTGATCCTCGGTGTAGCGCATGACCAGCATGTGATCGCTGAAATATCTGCCAAAGCCAAGGGAGTTTTGGTCCGGCTTGGGCTTGGCCTCTTTTTTTGTAACCCTTTCCACTTGTATATCCATAATCTCTACCTCAGACAACAACATACCATTTAGGCGCGACATCGCCGCGGTGTCCTGCTTTCCATACCGCTGGCAGATACAACACCAAAATTAAAGGCCATAAGCCGTTAAGTAAAAGGTGAAATATTTAGTCCTGCCAAAACGGCATAAAAGAGAGGCAGGATAGTACAACATTTCACACGGCTCCTGAATATAAATGATAATACGCTTTGCTGAAACAATTTAATGAGGGGCGACAGGAAGAGGAGAAAAGCGAAAAAAAAGATGGTCGGGGCGAGAGGATTCGAACCTCCGGCCTCCTGCTCCCAAGGCAGGCGCGCTAACCAGACTGCGCTACGCCCCGACGGACGATGATGGAAGTTGCCTTATTATCACTCTGCCCCTGGATGGTCAAGAGAATTGTTTTTGACCAGGATGAATTCTATCCGCTAAGCCCGCATGTAAAACGCGACTAAATAAATCTCTAAATAGTTACCGCAAACACAGCCAAGATATCAACATATGGTGACCAGAATGATGAGTCGCAAGGAAATGATCAGCGGAATAAGAGGTTATTTCGTTACGCCTCCTAAAAATGTTGACGCCGCCATGCGCACTTGCTATATTGCCCGCGTTCAGTTGAATATCGTTCCTGGGTAGCTCAGTTGGTAGAGCAGGTGACTGTTAATCACCCTGTCGGGGGTTCGAATCCCTCCCCGGGAGCCACGAAAATTCAAGGGTTTCTGCCTAAAACGGAAGCCCTTTTTTGTGCCAAAATGCCGATCGAGTGTCTCCGGCCAAAAACCCCTTCTTCTTTTCTGCCGCACCTTACACTTCCCACACACTTCATCCCCTGGCTCTGTCTGGAATCTTGTCTCCATAGACTGGGAAAAATATTTCCTGCTGAAGTTTATTAGTGTACAGTTTTACAAGCGAAGACGACATAAAGCTGAGTTGAGCAGCTTGTCTGCTCAAACGAAACTTATGCCCTCTGGGTGAAAAATGGAGTGGCTTCCACTGCGGACAACTCGATCACTCTGTCTTTTACCAGAAAACTCTAATTTCGACATATCTACCTTTTAAGGAACACTTACCACACCACCCCGAAGCTTATGAAAATATTGGTAATCGATGACAATCCGGTAATCCTGAAGCTGATGGTCAACCTGCTGGACCAGCAGGTTGACCATACAGTGAAGACTGCCAGTGACGGTCTTGCCGCCTTGGAGATTCTTCAGGACTTTGTCCCCGAGATCATCTTCATCGACATGATCATGCCAAAGATCAGTGGCGACAAGCTCTGCCGTATCATCCGCGGCATGCCAAATTTGATCGATGTCTATCTGGTTATCCTTTCCGGAATCGCTGCCGAGAAAAACTTCGACTACCAGTCTTTTGGTGCCAATGCCTGCATAGCCAAGGGGCCTTTTCTTGCCACCTCCCGTCACGTTCTGGAGATACTGGCCAGACTCGCGCCCAACAATGATCAGACCGATATCCCGATGATCTATGGTCAAAAAGACGTCTACCACCGGCAGGAAACGAAGGAATTACTCTCCTCCAAACAGCACGTCGAAACCATCCTGGGCAATATCTCCGACGGCATTCTGGAGTGTACGCCCGAGGCCACGATTGTCTATGCCAACCCTCTGGCCGCAGTCTTTTTCCAACAACAGGATGAGATCCCCCTGCTGTCTACCTCCCTGTTTGACTATTTCCAGGAAGACGCTCAGCCACGGATAGCCCGGCTGATAGAAAGCGCCACCCACGAACCGCAAACTATAGGCGAGGACGAGACCCTGATCCTGCATGGTCGGCTGGTCTCGCTCTCCTGTATGAGCGTGCAAGAAGACGAACAGAAGTTCATTCTCGTCATAATCCGCGATATCACCGAACGCAAGGGGTACGAGAAGGAACTCCGACAGAACTATCAAACCCAGGCAGCCATTAGTGAGTTGCTTCAGCTTTCCCTCGAAGACGTCAGCCTTGGCGAGATCTTAGAACAGTTTTTGGAGAAACTTTCCTCATTTTCATGGATAGGACTTATGCCGACCGGGGCTATTTTTTTGACAGGCCACCAACCAGAAATCCTGTTACTCCGTGCCCACCATGGTGTGCCAGAAACCTGGGTGAGCAAATGCAGTCAGATGTCTTTCGGCCATTGCCTATGCGGTCTCGGCACCTCTAACGCCAAAGTGGTCTTTGTCGATGGAGAAGATAAAGCTGAGTTGAGCAG
>DOZO01000028.1:15321-20713 GCA_003517965.1 Desulfobulbaceae bacterium | reverse complement strand
TTATACCCTCTGGGTGCAATAATCTGATAAGCGACACCGATATTAACAAACATGGTCGCTACTTTGTACCGATTCTCTCCGTCAGTCAACGCCAGCTTGGCGTCTTTGCCGTTTCTCTTAAAAGTGGCTATGGACAGAACCAGCGGGTGGAGGAAGTACTGATCGTCGTAGCCCGAGTCCTTGCCGACATCATCGACCGCATGTCAGCAGCACAGCAGCTCTGGGAGAGCGAGCAGAACTACCGCGCCTTTGCCCAGATCGGGTTGGCACTTTCCGGAGAGAAGGACAATGACCGGCTCCTTGAAATGATTGTGGACGCGGCCCGACTCCTCTCCAAGGCTGACGGCGCTACTCTCTACATCGTCGAGCCCGATGGCCGTCACCTACGCTTTGCGATTCTGCAGAACGACACCATGAAGACCAGACTGCGAGGCACCGATTCTGGCGCTATCTTTCCGCAGGTACCCCTATATCATGAAGATGGCAAACCCAATCATGACAACGTGGCCTCTTACGTGGCCCTTACCGATCAGCTCGTTAATATCCCCGATGTGTACAAGGCTGCGGACTTCGACTTTACCGGTCCGCGGCGTTACGATATGGCTACGGGCTACCGTTCCAAATCCATGCTGGTCATTTCTCTCAAAAATCACATGAACGAAATCATCGGGGTGCTCCAACTCATCAATGCCATGAATATAGATACTGGCGAGGTAATCGCCTTCTCCAACGATTATGTGAAACTGGTCTCCTCCCTTGCCTCCCAGGCAGCCATGTCGCTCACCAACATCCAGTTGGTGAAAGACCAACAGAATCTCTTCTACGCTTTCATCAAGAGCATTGCCACAGCCATTGACGAAAAATCGCCTTACACCGGCGGCCATATCCGTAGAGTATATGATCTGACCATGATGATCGCAGAAAAAGTCAACGAAACCGAGCAGGGGCCATTCGGACAGGTGCGCTTCAGCAAGGAAGAGCTGGAGGAATTACGGCTGTCGGCCTGGATGCACGACGTAGGCAAGATTACCACACCTGATTATGTGGTGGACAAGGCCGACAAGCTCCAGACCATTTTTTCCCGTCTCCATCTGATTGAGACCCGTTTCGGGCTTATCATCCAGCAGCTGGAAAACGAATTTCTGCGCCATAAGATAGCCCTCATAGAGGCGGGCGAAACCACCGGACAACTATCTTTCATGGAGGCAGAATTGGCCCGCCAGCTTTTGGGGCTAAAGGAAGATATGGCCTTCATCCAGAAATGCAACGTGGCCTCTGAATTTATGAGTGACGATAAAATCGCTCGGATCAAGGCCATTGCGACCTGCACCTATATATGTGACGGGGAGGAGCGTCCGTACCTGAGCGCAGATGAGGTGGAGAACCTCTGCATCCGCAAGGGCAACCTCAACGAGAGGGAGCGGAAGATCATTGATAACCACGCCACAATGACCAGCAAAATTCTCAACCAGTTACCTTTTCCCAAAAATCTTGCCATGGTGCCGAATTATGCCGGCGGACATCACGAGAAGCTGAACGGCTCAGGCTATCCCCTCGGGCTCACCGAAGACCAACTTCCATTACAGATTCGGATCCTGGCAATTGCCGACATTTTTGAGGCCCTAACCGCCAAGGACCGGCCTTACCGCGAACCCATGCGGCTCTCCCAAGCGATACGAATCATGGATTGCATGAAAAAAGACCACCACATTGACCCCACCATCTTTGACCTATTTGTTGAATCCGGCCTCTGCCACACCTATGCCGCCAAAGAGATGAAACCCGAACAAATCGACTCATAAGAAAAATAGCAGGCAAAGGGCAAGGACAGGCCAGAACACCAACCAACGGAAGACCAATGTTTGACTTTACCTTTCACAATTCAACCAAGATTATCTTCGGCGCAGGCAAGGAAGCCTTGATCGGCGCAGAACTCCACGCCGCCGGAATCACTCGGGTATTGCTGATCCATGGCAAAAACTCAGTAATCAGAAGCGGCCTGTTGGACCGGGTCATGACCAGCCTCAAGGCCGACAACATCGCCTGGACCAAGTTTGGCGGGGTAGACTCCAATCCGCTCCTTTCCCATACCAGGGACGGAATCGCTCTGGCCAAGCAGGACAAGGTTGAGGCGATCCTGGCGGTGGGCGGCGGTTCGGTACTGGACGAGGCCAAGGCCATTGCCGTTGGCGCCCTGGCCGCTGAGGATGTCTGGCAGTTTTTTATCGGCCAGAAGGTGGAACGCGCCCTGCCAATCTTCACCATCCTGACCCTGGCTGCCACCGGCAGCGAGATGAACGGCAACTCAGTAATCACCAATGCCCAAACCCGCCAGAAATATAATATCTCCTCACCCCACGTCTACCCAACGGTCTCCATCCTCAACCCGGAGCTGACCCATTCTGTGCCCCTTAATTACACGGCCTACAGCGCGGTGGATGCCATCACCCATGTCTGCGAGGGCTATTTCACCAAGCAGCCCGGTACTCATCTCCAGGATCGACTGGTGGAAGGGATCATCAAAACGGTACTCGAAACCACCAGCCTGATCATGAGCGAGCCCACGCACGCCAAGGCCCGCGCCTCCTTCATGTGGGCCGCCACCCTGGCCTTAAATGGCCTGACCCCGGCCGGAATCGGCGCCTACAGCTTTCCCAATCACATGATCGAGCATGCCTTGAGCGCCATCTACAATATCCCGCATGGGGCCGGACTGTCCATTGTGATGCCCGCCTGGATGAAATGGTATTGCCCGCAAAACCCCAGCCAATTTACGCGCTTTGCCAGGGAGATCTTCGGGCTTGATTCTGGAACGGCAGGGATTGCCGCCTTAGAGCAGTGGTTCGTGACGATCAAATCACCAGTGCGTCTGCATGAAGTGGGGATTCCGGCAACAGACATCGAGGAAATCGCGGAAAACGCCGCGGGCCTTGCCAGACAGTGGGGGATTGCCGAGCTCTACCCCAGGGAAACCATTGCCGAGATTTTGAGACTGGCGATATAAGAGCGCAGGGAATCTCCCTCAACGGGTATTACAAAAATTCACCCAACTATTTCGTTCAGACCTTCAATGATCTGTTCGAGGGTTTCCGGGGCAAGCCTGCATATCCGGGCGCCGATTCGCTCGACGGCAAGGGTGCGAATCTGACTGATTTTCACCCATGATTTTTTGGGAAGGTCCGGATCATCGAGTTCCAGGGTGAGCGGGAAACCAGCCCGCTGGGGTTGACTGGTAAGAGCCAGAGCGATAACCACCCTGGCCCGTTCATTAAAAATATTGTGGCTGATAATCAAAACCGGTCTGAACCCAGCCTGCTCGGAACCACGCACCGGATTAAGATCGGCCCAACAGATATCACCTCTCAATATGGCGGCCATGCGTCCCGCTCCAGTCCAATCCCTTCTTCAGCAAGAGCTTGCTCTTCCACTACCTCCAGTTTGCCCAACTCAACGACAAGACGTTTTTTGGCAAGACGCTGAAGTTTTTCAGCCACCGCGACCTGAATAGCCCGGCTGCGATTGGGAAATAATTGCTTTTGCACCAGGCTGTCCAGCTCGGATAAAAGCATCTCGTCCATGGTTATTGCCACCTTTGCCTGTCCCATAAGCCACCCTTTTAGTATGATGATTATCATACTTGGATTGTTGCCGCAGGGCAAGTGGAATTCTGGCCGCTAATTTACCTCAGCAAAAAAACACGATGTGCCGCTGGCGTTGCTGCCCGCCCCAGCTCTCCTGCTCCGGGAGAAAACAGGCATAACCGGAGGACAGCGCCTCTCCCTCCGCCAGCCCCACAGCCTTGAGCAACGTTGAAGAAAACCGGGCAAAGATCCCCCTCTTGAAAAATTCGTTTCTGGTCAACCGGGTATAGTGCGGCGGCTGTTCTTCTGACAGATGATGCCAGAGATAATCCCTGATCTCCTTATGCGGCTCTGCGACAAGGCAGGGCGGCAGAATCCTCTGCCCGCTCACTAACCAGTCAAAGCGCACCAACTCACAAAAAAGCTCCCGATCTGGCCGGGTCTGCGCCATCTCGACCAGCATCCTGGTCATCAGCTCCTGGGTTTTCGCGCACGAGAAAAAATCCGCCTTCTGACAGATGAGGAGCAGTTGCTCAAAAAAAGCAAACGGCTCTTCTCCTGTTTTATGAATATAATTCATGAGGTTACGAAAAAATCGGTTGTTATAAAAGGCCTCCAGGCACTCGCCCAACCAGAACAGGCGACGCAGGTCGGCATGCTCCAGCCAGCGGGTGGCCAGCACCGAATAAGGCGGGGTAGCCGAGCTGATAAGACCGAACTCCTCTGCGGCCCGGCTGATCGCCGTACCGGGTAAAACCTTCAACAATCCCATCTGGAGATGATGGGGCTTCAGGGCAAAGGCCTCATTCAGCGAGGTGCGAAAGGTGGCCTCTGTTTCATAGGGAAGCCCGAGAATCAGATCAAGATGCAGATGGATATTGCCCAAAGCCACCAGTCGCCAGATATTTGCCCCGGCCTTGGCCAGATCCATCCTGCGGTTTACCGCCTCCAGGGTAGCCGGATTAGTAGACTGCAAACCAACCTCAAACTGGAAGCGCCCCTGAGGAACCTGAGCCAGAAAAGCCAGCATCTCTTCGCTGAACAGCTCCGGGGCGATCTCAAAATGAAAAAGTGTCTTTTCTGCTTGACCCGACTGGGCAAGAAGAAAGCGCCAGATAGCCAGAGAGCGCTCGGGCAGGGCGTTGAAGGTCCGATCCACAAAGCGGATAATCTTCGGGCTATGGGCAAGGATGATCGCCAACTCGCGCTCTACCTCCGCCAACTCCCGGTAACGCACCCCCTGCTCCACCGAGGAAAGACAGTAAGTGCACGAAAAAGGGCAGCCCCGGGATGACTCGTAGTAAATATTGCGATTTTCAAGATGGGCGGCAAAATCACCTTCCCGATACGGCATGGTAAACGGAGGAGTGCTGGCGGCCCGATACTCGGCCTTAAGCTTTCCTGCAGCCAGATCGCGGAAAAAATCAGCCCCCAGCCCCTCCACCTCGCCCCGGACAACAGTACAGCCCGCGGGCAGGCTTTCCGCCGCCATGAAAGTCGCCTCGGGCCCGCCAAGGATGATCGGCGTCTTGGGCAAAATCCGCCGCAGATCGGCAACAAGCCGCATGGTGTACTCGGCATTCCAGATATACACCGAAAAGCAGAGCGCCTCCGGCTGATCGCCGGTGATTCGCATCAGGGTCTGGTAATAAGGATCGTTGATAGTGAACTGGCGCAGGATAAGACCGCTTTCCGGCAGGGCCTGCTCCAGGGCAAAGCGCACCTGAAACAGGGCCGGGCAGGAATGGGAATAACGGGCATTAAGGGTGATCAGACTAATTTGCATTGTTTCTCCAAACGGGAACGGTTAG
>DOZO01000028.1:0-15132 GCA_003517965.1 Desulfobulbaceae bacterium | reverse complement strand
CTAACGCCCCTATGCTCCCCTACCCTCAAATCGACCCTGTGCTTCTTCACCTTGGCCCCCTCCAGGTCCGCTGGTACGGCCTCATGTATGTCCTGGGCTTTATCGCCTCCTATCTGCTGGTCCAGCACCAGATAAAAAAATACAAGCTCGACCTGTTGGCCAGGCATTTTGAAAACCTCAACCTGGTGCTGATTATCAGCCTGGTCCTGGGCGCCCGCCTGGGCTATGTCCTGTTTTACAACCCTGGCTATTATCTGGAAAACCCCCAGGCTATCCTGGCTACCTGGCAAGGCGGCATGTCTTTCCACGGGGCGCTGGCAGGCATGCTTCTCGGTGGCCTGCTCTTTTGTCGGATCACCGGTCTGCCTTTCTGGCAGAATGCGGATGTCTATATCATAACCACCCCCATCGGCTTGGGCCTGGGACGAATCGGCAATTTCATCAACGGCGAACTCTATGGCCGGATGAGCTCTGCCCCCTGGGCCATGGCCTTTCCAGCGGGCGGGCCCATCCCGCGCCATCCGTCGCAACTCTATGAAGCCTTTCTCGAAGGAGTCGTGCTCTTCTCCCTGCTCTGGCTGTTAAAAAAACAATACTGGCAACGACGCTGGCCGACCGGTTCGCTTCTGGCTCTATTTCTCCTTTTCTACGGGATTTTTCGCGTCATTGTCGAGTTGTTCCGCCAGCCAGACGAACAACTTGGCTTTTTGTTCAATTTGCTTACCATGGGTCAGTTGTTGAGCAGCCTGATGATTGCCACCGGGTTGCTAATCCTGTTCTTAAGACGAAAAAGCATCGGCCAGACAACATGACGAACTCCACAAATCAAACAGCCGCAAGGCGCACAACCGGTTGCAGTCACCGGGTGCACCTGTTTTTCTTCTTCCTTCTTCTCCTGTGTATAACCATGACCCCAACCTATATTGAAGCCGTTGAACTCGCCCCGCACCTGCACAAAAACAAGCTTGCCAACGGCCTGACTATTCTGGTCAAGGAGACCCCCGGCACCAAGGTGGCCACCGTCCAGCTCTGGGTCAAGGCGGGGAGCATCTACGAAGAGAAAAAAGAGGCGGGCATCACCCATCTCATCGAGCACATGATCTTCAAAGGCACCCCCACCCGCGCCCCCGGCGAAGTTGCCGGAGCCATTGAAGCGGTAGGTGGGCAAATAAACGCCTACACCTCTTACGAGTATACAGTTTACCACGCCACCCTTTCTGCCCGGCACTGGCCAGTGGCCATGGAGGTGCTTACCGACGCGGTGCTTCACTCGACTTTTGATGCCAGGGAACTGGAACGGGAAAAAAAGGTGGTGCTGGAAGAGATTAGTATGCGCAAGGATCGAGCCAATATTGCCCTGTTTCAGGAGCTCATGGCCAAGGCCTACACCGTGCATCCCTATCGGCTACCAGTTAGCGGCACAGCGGAGAGCGTCAGCGCCATCAGCCGCGACGACATTCTTCGCTACATGAAAAACCATTATCACCCCGACAATTTCACCGTGGTGGTTGTAGGTGATGTCCGGATACAGCAGGTAATGGACACCGTGCATAGTCTGATGGCGGGCTTGCCCAAAAGCGATGCCCAGCCGCCCACCATCCCCAGAGAACCGGCCCAGGAGGCAACCCGCCTCTTCGCCATAAACGAGGATATCAACCAGACCCAACTGGCCCTGGCCTTTCCCACCTCCGCCTTCAAGGGGCAGGATACCGCTATTATTGATGTGATGATCAGTATTCTCGCCAGCGGTGAAACTTCCCGCCTCTACAAAAAGCTACGCAACGACAAGGGCCTGGTTTATCGGATCGACGGCGCGGCCTTTACCCCCCGTGATCCTGGCCTGCTGGAGTTTACCGCCACCCTGGAAGCGAACAAAATCACCCCCACCCTCGAAGAAACCCTCACCGAGATCTTCAGGATGAAATACGGCCAGGTAAGCGAAGAGGAACTTGAACGGGCTAAACGCAACCTGGAAAGCGATTTCATCTTCAATCTGGAGTTGGCCGCAGGCCAGGCCAGAGTCTTGGGCTCTTTCGAATTTCTGACCGGAGATCCGCGCGAGGACAAATATCTGGAGCAGGTCCGGGCAGTGAGCAAGGAAGATATTCAGCGAGTTGCCGCCTTCTATCTTAAGGGCGAACATCTCACCGTAGGCACCATTGCCCCGCTGGGTACCACTTTGGCCTTGAATCAGGCGCAACTGACCAAGATTATCACCAAAGCCGAGACAGCGGCCAAACTGGGACAGCCCAGCTCCCAGGTAAGCAATGCTTTTCTCACCGGGGTTCACCGCTTTGTCCTGAAAAACGGCATCCGGCTTCTGGTGCGAGAGAATCATGAGGTGCCCACCGTTTCCATCCGGGCCGTTTTGCCCGGCGGGCTCCGCAGCGAAACCGCAACCACCAACGGCGCCTTTGCCTTTATCAGCGAACTCCTGCCCAAGGGCACCCAGAAGCAGAGCGCCGAAGAGCTGGCCAGGGTGGTGGCCAACATGGCCGGGTCACTCGAGGGCTTCAACGGCAAGAACACCTTCGGGGTTAAGGGCGATTTTTTAGCCCGCTTCACCAACGAGGGCCTGGCTCTGGTCCGGGATATACTCCTCACCCCGTCCTTCACTCCGGCAGAGGCCGAGAAAATCCGCCCGGAACTACTCTCCCAGCTTAAAAATCAGGAAGATTCCCTGCCCAGTCTGGGCTTCAAGGAATTTAACAAACGCCTGTTCATGAGTCATCCCTATGGCCTCAACACCCTGGGCAACGAGACCGTTATCAGCAACTTCACCGTGCCTGAACTCAAACGCTTATACGAGCAGCACGCCCGGCCCGAGGTCCTGGTTCTTGCCGTGGCCGGAGACGTTAACGCCGAAAAGGTCAGAGATACTGTAGAAAAACTTTTTTCCGCCTGGCAGATCCTCCCGGCTACAAAAGCGCCGGTCGGGCAAAATGCCCTGCCCCCTGATGTGCCAGCCGGACCAGACATTGTCAGCATCCCCCGCGACAAACAACAGGTGCATATCATTATCGGCTTTGTCGGCACTACCGTTACCAGTGCCGATCGCTATGGCCTTGAGGTGTTGGACACCGCCCTTTCTGGCCAGAGCGGCCGCCTGTTCACCGAGCTGCGCGACAAACAAAGCCTGGCCTACAGCCTGTCCTCTTTCTCTCTGTTCGGCCTGGATACCGGCTCCTTCGGCATCTACCTCGGCACCAGCCCGGACAAGAAAGACGAAGCCATCAAAGCTGTCTGGCGGCAGCTCTACCGGGTAATGGAAGAGCCGCTCAGCAAGGAGGAGCTGACCAAAGCCAAAAACATCCTGATCAGCAATTACGAGCTGGGCCTGCAAACCCATGGCAATCAAGCCTTGGAATTGGCCTTAAACGAAACTTACGGTCTGGGACATGATTTCGGCAACCGTTATATCCATGCCCTTGAGCAGGTCGATGCCGCAACCGTACTGGCTATGGCCCGCAAATACATCCGGCCCGGCAATTATGTACAGATCACGGTGGGGGCCAATGGCACACCCTCTCCGCAAAAAAAATAGGTGGATAAAATGCTGCATCCCATGATTGCCCCCTCCATCCTCTCCGCGGATTTTACCCGGCTGGGAGAAGAAATATCCGCCGTGGCCCAAGCCGGGGCAGATGTGATCCACATCGACGTGATGGACGGCCACTTCGTGCCCAACATCACCATTGGCCCGCTGGTGGTCAAGGCGGTGCGCCGAATCACCGATCTGCCGCTCGATGTCCATCTGATGATCGAAAACGCCGATGCCTATCTGGAGGATTTTGCCAAAGCCGGAGCGGACTGGATCACGGTGCATGTGGAAACCGGCTACCACCTGCACCGGACCATCCACCGCATCAAGGAGCTGGGCAAGAAGGCGGGGGCGGTGCTCAACCCGGCCACTCCGCTGACAAGTTTGGAGGAGATTTTGCCCGATCTGGACCTGGTCATGCTGATGACCGTCAATCCCGGCTTCGGCGGGCAATCGTTCATCGAAAGCTCGCTTACCAAGATCGCCCGGCTGAAAAAGATGATCGACGAGCGTGGCCTTGCCGTGGGCATCGAGGTAGATGGCGGGGTAAGCCCACAAACCATCGGAGCCATTGCCGCGGCCGGGGCCAACATCTTCGTGGCCGGCTCCGCGGTTTTCGGTCAAAACGATTACCAAAAGGTCATCGCCGAGCTCAAAGCCGCCTGCTGAAGCATTCTTAACACCCCCCTGCCTACCCGTGCTACAACCAGCATGCTTCTATGGTGTACTGCTGGTTATCAGCCGATACGGCCATAACCAGCAAAAATCCTATGGATCACAAGCTATGACAATAAGCAGATTGAATACGGTAGTAACCCGGAACCTCCGTACTATAGAAATGACTGGCGTGTTGATGAGAATATTCAGTTTTTCACTGGTCAGTTGGCTGGGTCCACTGAGTCCTTTCCTCTTCGTCTGGGCTTTTAACACCTGCGATGCAATCATGCTTTCTTGGTGTTCTGTGATCAAAAAAGACCCAGCCTACATCCTGTTGAATATATTCTGGATAGGCGTGGGAATAGTAGGCATGACCAGAGCGGCTGGATTTTTATAATAAATCGGTCAAAATGATCGTGCGCATACCCTATGATCAGTTCTCATCCAGGTCTTGACGGTCAAAAGGATAGGTGGTGTTGCAATAATGACAGCTGGTCTCCACGGGAAAAGGTCCATCCCGCAACTCGTCCAGGTCTTTTTGGGGCAGGGTGAAGAGGCGGGCGCCGATATCTTCCTTAGAGCAGGGGCAAGAAAAAAGAACTGGCGTGCTGGTAAGAATTTCCGGCTGAAAAGCCCCAAATTGCTCGGCAAGCAAGCCCTCCGGCTCACCGCCTTCGGCAAAATAGCGGCCCAAGGAAGGAACCCCGGCAAAACATTTCTCCAATGCCTCCATCCGAGCGGACTCCGCTCCTGGCATGGCCTGCAACAGTAGACCGCCAGCTCCCACCGGCAGACCCTCGCTGTCAAACTGGATGCTCAGCGCTATGGCCGTGGGAGTCTGTTCCGAGGTTTGAAAATAATGGCTGAGATCCAAGGCCAGATTCCCATGCTCCAGCATGACGGTTCCGGTAAATGGCTGACTGGCACCTTCCAGATAAGTACTCAGCGAGAGAAAGCCCGCCCCAAAAAACGGAGACAGATCAAAGGACTCCAGGGGCTTTTCCAGGGGAATCGGGGTCTGCCGCAGGTAGCCGCGCACCTCCCCCGCCACATTACCCTCCGCCACCAGCCCCTTGATCGAACCGGAACACTCAACCCGCAGGGCCAGCCGGTCCTTTTCCCCCTTCAGGGTCGTAGCCAGCAGCGCCACCGCCAGACAGGCATGCCCCAACACCAGGGTTTCCAACAGGCCAAGTTCATGCCGGGCACGCATCTCCTTAACCAAGACGGTTCCCCGCACCAGCACCCCGCGCACGGCCTTGTCACCTACAAGAAAACGGATACGCTTATCTTCTGGCCTATAACCGGATTTTGTACAATCCACTCTCACCCTCCCCAAATTCATCTATAAGAGTAAATCCGAATTGCAATAAAAAAGCCCACTTTATCCAAGCGAGCTTTTTTATAATCTGGATCCGGCAAAAATTATTCGAAAATCCCCCACAGAGCTGTTTGCCGCTTGGAGCCAACAGTTATAGCAATCTCTTTGCTTGCCTGCTGGCCGCCGGGATCCGTGGCGGTTACCCGAATAACGATCCTGTTTCTTTGCTCACCGCGAAAAGAAGACGGGGCCACAAAAGAAACTGCCGAACCTTCCTTGTGGAACTTCGTCAGAGGCACAGGCGTCCCCGCCATCTGCTCCCACCTATATTGCACGCCGCCAGGAGAATCATCCCTGGTTAACCCTGCATCAAGCACCACACTTTCTCCAACTTTATACGCATCTGCCATCGGTCTCAGTACCAGCACGGGTGGTTTATCGTTGGCCTGAACCGTGATCAGCAGTTCCCGGATCGGGGAAGAAACCCCGGCTGCCTTAAATCGGTAACGCACTGACACTTGGCCACCAAAATATCTGTCCGGCTCATAGCGATGCCGACTGTGATCGAGCGAGTGCAAAGTACCGCGCAGTGGCGTACTTCCAAGGATTTCTACTGACACTTTGGCATTAAAAGGCCCCGGGTTAGCTATAGCCCAGATTTTTTTCCAGTTAATGATGAGCGGCGCGGTGCTGAGGGTCTTTAACCTCATATTCTTTGCCGCCACCACCGGCCTCTCGCTCGGCACATCTTTCTCTGCTTCTCCCACCACCAGCTTGACTTCCTCTGGACCCATGATCCCAACTTTGGCAGGGGCACTGGCCAGCTTCCCGTCAGAAACTAAAAATTCAAAACTGTCTTCCCCCGGGAAATCATTGTTTGGCAGATAGGTGATCTTGGGCAGATCACCGGAGAGCCTGCCGAAGTTGGGAGTGGTCACGATTTCAAATTTCAGGGGATCGTTGTTTTCATCCGTGCCGGCAAGCTCGATGCTCAGAGCTTCGTTTGGTTTTGTCATGCGCCAGGTAGCCTCACTGGCCACCGGCGCCACATTGGGCGGAGCTACAGGAGAGCCTTCGGCAATCGGCGCCGGGCCAGGCTCCGCAGCAACTGGCTGTTCCTGGGCAGGCACCGGCATCTCCTGCTGCCCGTTTTTCATCATATACCAGTAGCCGCCTACTCCCAACAACAACACCAGACAGAACGCCGCAATGGCCAGAATTTTCTTCTTCCCGCCTTGAGAGGACTGAACAACAGGATGATCATCTTTTTTCCCAGAAACAGCTGGTTTTTCCCTTCTAACATCCATAACGGGCTCCGCAGGAAAATCCGGGGTAGCGGCCGCTGCGACCGAGGCAAAAAGATCTTCTACGCTCTTGCCTCCCTTTGCGTCTGTGCCAGCGGTATTTATTTCATCGGGGATATCTGGCAGGTCGCCAAAATCAAACTCATCGTCATCAAACCCGCTTGCATCCGGCAAAGCAAAATTATCTTCTTCAGGGGGAGAGGAGACCGCCGCCGTTTCTTGGTTTACCTCCTGAGCTGCCTCGGCAACACTGACCGTTTCCGGCTTGCTGCCAAAACCACCAAAAAGATCATCAATATCGGACTGGTCTAAGCCCAAATCCGCACCAGCCTCAGGCTCTTTCACCCCACCAAACAGGGAATCGATATCAGACTGATCAAGTTCGGCTGCGCTTTCATCGTTTTCCCCACCAGTAGCAGGCTCTGACTGGACAGGGCCGCTATCTCCAATAAGAGCGTCAAGATCAGCCTGATCCAGCTCGCCCGGAGCCTCCTCCGCGGTGCCAGACGAATCTTCCTCCAGATCGGTAAGCCAGTCGTCTATTTCAATATCCGTTTTTTCTTCTGCTTCTACCATAACCTCTCCCGTCAAGGGAATAAGGGCACGGCATGCCGTGCCCCTACTGTATGATTAAATCTTCGGTTTAGAAATGGAATTAATGCCTGTAAACATAACTATGGAGCGCCCGGTAAACAGGTTCCGACATCTCAACATTCACCACATGGGAGCGTTGCTCACCCAAGGTATTGGCCGCGATAATATGAATCCGCAAATAGCCGCCTACCTCCTGAAGCACTCCGGAAATACGCTGCTCAGACGCGCCTGCCACCGCTGGACGCCAAACAGCCAGTGCCTCATTGCTGATTACCGCGGCCATTTGTTCGGCCAAGGTCGCGCCAAGTAGAGAGATCTTCTTTCTGGTGGTAAATTCACCAAGAATGATAAAAGGCTCGATGGTCACCGGCTCGGCGGCAAAAAAATCGTGCAACTGCGCCATGGCATCACTGCCAACCATGGCCACCAGACCGGTAAGCGACGAATACTTGCCCTGGCTGACCACACTCTCGGCTGCTGAGCCTTTGGCCTCAATCTCTTTTTCCGTGGCCCAGGCCTCGGTTGCCCAAAAAGCGCAGAGCAGAACAAGCAGCACAGCCTGCGACAAAAAAACGACTCTTTTCTCAACTGCACCCTTCATATGCGCTACTCCTCGTAAGTGATCACAGGGTAAGCCCTGCAAGGCAGTACAAACCAAGAAACCGCTTACTGCTCCTCTTACCGGCCAATGCCCTTCACGGCAATTTTATAAGGCGCTTCAGTCGACGGGAACAGGGCAAGCAGTTCCCGGTTAAGCGGCAACGAATAACGCCAGGAGGTCTTGACCGCTCCATCACTGAGACGCACCAAACGGCCCTGGACAATCAGAATCTTGCGAGTATTGGCGAAGGTGGTAACCACCACATATTCAAGCTCAGGGGTTTTGTTTGCCAGCTCGCCGCTGTTCCGGGAGAGGATGAATTCTCCGGTCTGAGGCAGAATCGTGATCTCCTTGCCCAAGCGCAGCTCTGTCACCTTGAGGCCGCGATCCGCCAGATCGGTAAGCAGGTATTCACCTACGACCCGGCCAAACTCGGTGTCCCGCTTGAAATCAGAAATGGGCACGGCATTGACCACCGCAATCCTGCCAGCAACATTTTTTTCACCGTCCTTCTGCATCTCATAAAACACCTTTCCGGCCACTTCTTTTGACATTTCTGCCAAAAGAATTTCCGTGCCAAGAGTTTTTTCGGTGTCGGGCATGTACTGATAGACGTTATATTTAGTTGGCACCCTGCGCACTTCCACGACCGGGGTCAGGGCCTGATTTTTTACCAGAGCCTGCTTATCGGACGGTTCCTTTTTCACCGCAGCATCCTCGGACTTGGCGGGTGTGCCCACCTTATAAATTTCAGCGGCTTCTTGGGGCACACCAACCTTTTCAACCCGCATCAGATCATTCTTGGCCTTTCCCGCACAAGAAACATTTGCCACCAAAAATAACCCGAGGCAACAAACCGTCATGAGCAACATACCTTTATTCATTCTGTCCTCCCTGAACCATTGAGCTCTTTTCTTTCCTTACCAATCCATCACAGTTCCAGTTTTTTCAGATAAAGCGGCTCCGGCCTTGCCTCCCGGACCGAGGCCGTGTCCGCCAGCAATTGCTCAGTCAACTGATTTCTCGGGATAATAGCCGTGGCCGAAGAAAGGAGCTTGGCGCTCCGGTTATCGATGATCCTGGCGTTAATGACAATGCTGTCTTTGCTGGGGGTATAGGTGCCGGTGAGCATAGCTCCCGCTGTCACCATCTGGCTGACTTCAGCCGGATTTCGGGAAAGGCCGAATTCGCCACGCTTCTCCTGAAGCATGACCGCCTGGCTCTTGCGGATCTCCACCACCTCATAATGACGCTGCTGCATCTCGTTCATCAACTGTTCTGCAACATAGCGCCCCAGAGACGAGGTGCGGGACAATTTTTTCAGCTCGACAAAGGTACAGATCAAAATGCCTTTTCCCAAGTCCCCATTTTCCGGATCCGCATCAGCCAGATTGCGAGACAATTCTTTAGCCAGCCCCTGTATCTCGGTGCGCAAGGCGGCAGCTTCGCTCACAGTAAGCACCGGAGGCTGGACGGGTGGGGCAACGGCCGCTGCCTGAATATGGGGTTTCGGGCTGAAGGGCCAGAACGCCACAGCCTGAACAGGAAAAACAAACAATACCAGAGCCACTACTTGCAAAAGAACCGAAGAGGTCAGCCAGTCAGGACATTGTTTTCTTGTAAATTGCATATATCGCCGTTCTCCTTTATTATCTATGACTGAAAAATCGTCTCCGCACCGTTAGACTCTCTGGGCAGAAAAAAACCCCTTTCTGTCCTTATCATCGGTTAGCTAACAGTTTGCCTTTAACTAAAAATGACGACCTCGTAAAAAGATGAAGCTGTGTTAAGCAATTTGCCTGTTCAAATGAAACTTATGCCCTTTGGGTATAAAAAAACAGAGAGAGAAAAATCCATCAGCCCCTGTGATTTTTTTCTACCATTCGCTTAAGAGATAGAAGTATGACCGAACCAGAAAGTTTGCTGGAGGAAGAATTGCTCATCGTCCGGCATTCCGGAGAGATTCCTGAAATCGCCTTCCACAGCGCCCTGTATTATCTCTGCGAAGATCCAGCAGGGCCACGCCTCACCTTAAGGCAGAAAGATCTGTTTCTTCTGCGCCAGGAGGTAGTAGCCCGCTATCGGAAGCTCCTGGCGCGGGATCTCAACCCGAAAAACCGGGACACCCGTACTTACAGGGGTCTGAAACGCTGCATCTTCAACTGGGAGCGACTGGGCAAATTCTACGCTCGCCAGGAACTGGAAATTGAGCCCATACTGCGCCTTGAGATTGCCGAAGCCTTATGCTGCTTCCTGCATCAAGAAGCGAACGAGGTTCGGGCAGGGCTAAGACAGTCCTGCCTCAACTGCACCAAGGAGGAACTGGACACCTTTGCCAGAGAGATAGGAGTTCTGCCAGAGCGCCTGCCGAAAGATATCAGGATGCTGTTCTCTTAACTCGTACGGATTTTCTTGAGCAAGGAGGTGGTAGAATAGTTTTCCACCAGGGGGATGGAGAGAACCCGACCGCCTGCGGCCAGCACCTCCGGGGCGCCAACAATTTTTTCTACCGGCCAGTCACCGCCTTTGACCAGCACCTCGGGCTGCAAAGTGGTAATCAGCCGGTGGGGCGTTTCTTCGCTAAAGATCACCACCTGATCCACGCAGCCCAAGGCGGCAATAATCCTGGCTCGGCTCTGCTCGTGATTCACCGGCCTGTCATCCCCCTTGCCCAGGGCCCGCACCGAGGCATCGCTGTTGACCCCGACAATCAGACAATCACCCTCTCTGCGGGCCTGTTCCAAATAGGTGACATGTCCCTGATGCAGGATGTCAAAACAGCCGTTGGTAAACACCACCTTGCGGCCAACCGCCCGGAGGCGGGCGGTCAGAACGGCCAGCTCCCCAAGCTCCATGATCTTGTCCTGATCATAAAACCTGTACGGGGCCGGGCCCACCGAGTTGAAACGCTGCCTGATCTCCTGCGTCCCGGCCGGGTCTATCTCGACCCAAGCAGATTCTTCTCCTGCACCGGCCTCGGCCAGCACCGCGCCATCCGGGGCGATAACTAAGGAATGACCGCCAAACTCCGTTTTTTCAGTCTGCCCGCAACGGTTGCAAGCCACCACCAAGATCTGGTTTTCGATGGCCCTTGCCACCAGCAGAGCCCGCCAATGCGCAAGGCGGATCAAGGGCCACTGCGCGCTCACCACCAGCAACCCGGCTCCCATCCCGGCCTGAACCTTGGCCAACTCAGGGAAGCGAAGATCGTAGCAAACCAGCCCGGCCACCAGTCCAAGCCCGGTTTCCATCGGCCTGGGGTTGTCTCCGGCGCTAAAATACCGATCCTCAGCTGTGGGCGCGAACAGTTGCTGCTTGCGGCTCGATCCGACAACCCCGTCCGATCCGACAAGGTACAAGGTATTATAAATAACACCGCCGACTTCGGTGAGCACCGCCTCGGGCAGGGAACCGGCCAGATAAATACCGTACTGCCCGGCCAGCCGTTGCATCTCCTCCAGCATCTCCCAGGTCTGCAAAGCGAAATGCTGCAACCGCTCATAAGAAAAGCCGCAACTCCACAATTCGGGCAGCACAATGATGCCAGGCCCGGCAGGGGCCAACCGGGCCAGACCCGCGCGCAGCGCAGCCAGATTGGCCGCAGGCTCAGCCAGCTTTACGTCAAACTGCATAAATCCGGCTTGATACCGGGCACAGGGGAAAATAATCTTATCCATGATTTCAGTTTGCCCCGCCCTGTAGTTTTTGTCAAGCTCAAGGCTGAAGAACAGGAACATGTGCCATATACGCCTTCCCTTTCACCTTGCACCTTTTACCTTTAACTTGACAACCCATCCAACATATGCAATTTACAGATAATATTATTTCTGTTTCAACGTCAAAAAGATCATCTTCGCTCAGGAGTTGCGCATGAAAACAACCAGGACCATCAAACAACGACTGACCATCGGCAGTGCCATCATCGCTGCCATCCTTGCCATCACCGGAATCTACAACTATTTCGGGATCGGCCAGATCCTCCAGCATGGCAAAGAGGTAATCGCAAGCAACAAGCTCGATGCCGAGCTGGCCCAGCGGGAGGTAGACCACCTGATGTGGGCCAGCAAGGTCCGCGACTTTATGGCGGATGAACAGGCCGCCAAGCTTGGGGTTGAGGTCGATCACCATAAATGCGGGTTCGGCAAGTGGTACTACGGAGAGGGACGCAAGACGGCCGAGCAGATGGTTCCTGAGTTGGCTCCGCTGCTTGGCAAGATAGAAAAACCCCACCAAAGCCTGCACGAATCAGCCGTTGCCATCCAGCAGGCCACCCAGGGGGAAGCTGGCCGAAAAGGGACTGGTTTGGTCTACACCAGCCAAACCGTGCCCGCCCTGAAAGAGGTCCAGACGCTCTTGAAAGAAATCCGCGAAAAAGCGAAATCGCAGCTTATTACCGATGAGAGCATGTTATCATCAGCCCGCACTGTTCGCCTTATTGTCGGCCTTCTCGCAGCCTTCGCCCTTATCGCCGCCCTGTTCACCGGCTGGCTGCAAAACCGGGTTCTCTGCGCAGCGCTGGGCAAAATCAGCGCCAGGATGAAAGACGAGGCCGGACAGGTTGCCGCCGCCTCCAGTCAGGTCGCTGGTTCCAGCCAGGGCTTGGCGGACAGAGCCTCTACCCAGGCCGCCTCCCTCGAAGAAACCTCTGCTTCCCTTGAAGAGATTTCGGCCATGACCAAACAAAATTCCGACAACGCCGCCCAGGCCGACTCCCTCATGCGGGAATCCAATGCCATCATCACCCGGGCCGGGGCCTCCATGGCCGAACTCACCGCCTCTATGCATACCATTACCAAGGCCAGCGAGGAGACCCAGAAGATCATCAAAACCATTGATGAAATTGCCTTTCAGACCAACCTGCTGGCCTTGAACGCCGCGGTAGAAGCGGCCAGGGCTGGCGTAGCCGGAGCCGGTTTCGCGGTGGTGGCTGACGAGGTCCGCAACCTGGCGATGCGAGCCGCCGAGGCGGCTAAAAATACCGCGGCCCTTATCGACGGTACGGTTACCAAAATCAAGGAGGGCGCCCAGTTGGCCACCAGAACCAACGAGGCCTTCAGTGAAATCGCCGGAAGCACCGCCAAATCAAGCGCCTTGGTGGGCGAAATCGCCGGAGCCTCCAGAGAACAGGCCCAGGGAATCGGCCAGCTCAATCAGGCGATGAACGAAATGGACAGTGCCGTACAGGCCAACGCGGCCACCGCCCAAGACTCAGCCTCCGCCGCCGAGGAACTGAATGGAATGGCGGTGGAAATGGAAGCCCAGGTTCACGAACTTCTGGCCTTGGTGGGCAACGACACCACACCGACGGCCTTGCCGCTTGCGACCACTCAGCGGCGCAAACAGCACAAACCAACCCCGATAACAAAAAAAGGGCCTGCTGTACTCAGCAAAAGCAAACCGGCGGTAAAAGCCCTGGCGGCCCCGACCAAAAAATCGTCCGAGGTGATCCCCTTCGACGATGACGATTTTTCAGATTTTTGAAACGGGTAGGGGCACGGCACGCCGTGCCCCTACCTCTCTGGCAAAGGACGCATCCCCATGAAAGGCCTGATCTTCAACCTGCTGGAAGAATTTCTCGTAGCCCGCTGCGGGGAAACCGAATATGATCTGATCCTGACAAATTGCCAGCTCATCACCGCCGAGCCAACGTTAATGGTGGGGCCGGGCTCATACCCGGACCAGGATTTTACCGCCATCATCGCCAGCGCGGCCAAACGTCTGGGCCTTGGCGCGGACGAGCTTCTGCACGAAGTCGGTCGGGCAGCCATCCCCCGGCTTGTCTCGCGCTATCCGCAATTTTTCAGTCCCAGCAAGCACCCACGGGATTTTTTCGCCTCCCTTAATTTCATCCATCACCTGGAGGTGAAAAAACTCTACAAGGATGCGGAGCTGCCCCGTTTTCGCTGTGAAAACAAGGCGGACGGAAGTCTGCTGATCAGTTACATCTCTGGCCGGGGATTATGTCATTTGTTCAGCGGCCTTATCAGCGGAGTGGCCGACCATTATCAAACGCCGCTAAGCCAGCGCCAGCTTGCCTGCATTTGCGACGGCCAGCCGGAATGTCTTTTTGAAATTCGCTTTAATGACAATGTCCCATGAGCCACCCTGATGAGACCGGCCAGTTCCGGAAAAAAATCAGCATCCTCCAACAGAAAGTAAGCCTTCTGGAAACCATGGTGGAAGATCGAACCAGGGAAGCCTACCTGTACCAGGTGGAGCTCGAACGCTACCAAACCCAGCTGGAAGAGCTGATCGAGGCCCGAACCCTCAGCCTGCAACAGGCTGAGGCGCGTTATCGGGGACTTTTTGAAAACGCGATAGAAGGTATCTACCAGACCTCGCCCACCGGAAAAATCCTCACCTGCAACCCGGCCTTCGCCCGCATGCTTGGCTATGATTCTCCCAGCGCAATCATCAACAAGGTAGACGACCTTGCCCACGATCTTTATGTAAACCCTGCCGACCGCGACCGGCTCCTCCGGATTCTGCACAACAAAGGAAAGGTACACGGCTTTGTGGCCAGACTGCGCCGCCAGGATGGCAGCGTTATCTGGGTCGAGAGCCATTGCCGGCTTATCCAGACTGCCGACAGCGCCGAGCCCTTAATCGAGGGGATGAGCATCAATATCAGCCGACGCAAGGAGGCAGAGGAAACCCTGACCACAGAAAAAGAACGACTCGCCGTTACCCTGCAATCCATTGGCGACGGGGTAATTTGCACCGATACTGAGGGCCGGGTCACCCTGCTGAACCTGGTCACGGAAAACCTCACCGGCTGGAACGACGACGAGGCTCGCGGCCTGCCGCTTACCGAGGTATTCCAGATCATCAATGAACAGACCCGCCAACCGGTGGAAAATCCGGTGATCAGGGTGCTGCGGGAAGGAATGACTATAGGGCTTGCCAACCACACCATCCTGATCTCCCGCTCCGGCCAGGAATACGCCATTGCCGATTCCGCCGCGCCGATCAGGTGCCACACCGGGGAAATTCTGGGAGTGGTGCTGGTCTTCCGTGACGTCACCAATCAGCAGCGACTGGAAGCGGAAATCCAGAAGATTGAAAAACTCGAATCCGTCGGAGTACTGGCTGGCGGCATCGCCCACGACTTCAA
>DOZO01000013.1 GCA_003517965.1 Desulfobulbaceae bacterium | reverse complement strand
CCTCGCGCAAAAGCAGCGGCAAGGCCTTGGTGGGAGTTAAGGCGTGTGACTGCGCTGCAGCGCGGATGGTTGCGCGCAATTTCAAAAGTTCTGTCTGTGCTTCCGTCATCAATGATGAGAATCTCAACGTGTTCGACCCCCGGGAAGGTGCCGGGAATGGCATCAATGGTTTCCGTGAGATAGTTTTCTTCATTAAAGCAGGGGATTTGGATGACGAGCTTCATTTGCTTGACCCGGATTGAATGGTGCGTTGTGTCAGGTAAAATTCTGCAAGTTTAACGTCTTCAATCGTGTGAATATCAAGGGCTTCTTCCTGTGGCATTTTATAAACAATTTGCTTGTGGTTTTTGTGCAGGCGATCGAGCAAAATGTAGTTGGTGTCAGGATAAAGACGATATATCGGTGGATATTTTCTTCGGTCAAGGCCATGTTCGTGCCAGATGGGAAATGGAATTTCATCCTCGCCATGCAAAATAAAAAGGTGGGGGTCAACTTGACTGGCACAGCAAATTCGAGTTGCATTTGATTGGTGAAGTTTGTCGTACATCCCGCGGATTGTTGCTTCAGTTATCAGACAATGGTTGCAATTAAAGTGGAACATTCCTTTGACATAGGGGGTAATTTGTCCTTTTTGGACAGCCCCCGGTGGGGCACCGAGATCGGTAAGGATACATTGATTCTGATGGCGATTGATTTCATCAATGTTAAATTTAGGATGGTCATATTCGACCATGTGTTGGGGTCGAGGAATTACCTGCCATCCGTGTTTTATTGTAATATCTGCAATTTCCTGATCTTCCGTGAAAACATAAAGGCGATCAATGATATTGCTTTTGCGTGTCGCTTGTAAGATCAAAGAAATAAGCGGCTGCCCGAGGATAGGATAAACGTTTTTCCGCGGTAATGAACTGCCGTTTCCTCGGGCCCAGATTAGGGCTATTGTTTTTCTATTTTTCATAACGTTTCAATGTGGTGGAGTTTAATCTGGAAGCACTTCGTCTCTGTCAGTGATACCCGATTTTAATTTTTTTTAGGGTCTAATTCCCCGCAGCTTGCTGTGGGTGTATCCCATTGGTTTTTTTGGGCCCTGTCGTTTCAAATCCGTAAGTTAGTCGGTGTGTGTTCAAGTTTAAAAATTTTCTCATCACCCTATACACTTTGTAGTCCATTAAAGGTTTCCATAAACATTAAGCAATACATTTAGAGCCTGTTGTTCAGTCCAGCATTGCTCCATAAATTGTCGAGACTGCCTGCCAGCGGCTTTGCGGAAATCCCGGTCTGTTATCAATCGTTGCAATACGTTTAATAAGTCATCGCGATCTCGGGCCACTTGCCAGGGAAGTTGATCAACTCCGGTGAACTCCTTGATGCACTTGATATTCCAATCATCCAACCCCGCGATCACCGGTTTCCCCTGGCTCAATGATTCCAGCGAGGAAATGCCGAACCAGCCGCGCATGTGGTCGAAGACAATGTGGCAGGCGCGCTTGCGTTTCAGGCACTCGATGTGAGGCATTCTTTCGAAAATCACGGATTCGAGGTTTGAGTGCTCGGCTTGCAACTTTTTCATCACCTTGGCGAAAACATTGGTGTGCTTGTCGTATTTGCGGGTTGGAGCCTGGCAGATAAGGGTCGGCTCGGCGGGCAGGGTGTCATCGTAGCGTGGCAGGTAGTGAACATCGTTGATGGGAACCAGGTTGGGTATCCAGATGGCGTTTTCGGCAATTTGCAGCAGATCCGGGGTGCTGACGATGACTCGCCGTCCCAGGCGGCGGTATTTTTCGTTGTAGGCGTCAATATTGATCAGATAATCGGGATGGCCGTGGTGATGATGGATGATTTTTTTGCCTTTGGTGTAGTCACGAATAACCAGCGGCCCGAGGTGGGAATTCTCATCGGTGAGCACATGGAAATGGATGATATCGGCATTTTTAAGCAGATGCTCAACCTCGGCAAAATCGTCGTCATGGATGTCCGGCAGGTGAATATCCGTTTCGTAACCAAAACCATATTTCTCGGCGGTGGTAATCAGTCGGCACCGGTGCTCGGTGTAACGATTGATGGCGTTGGTGAAAGCAATCGCCATTCCGGCCGGGTCATTGGCGGTGATCATCAGGATATTCATGGGCAAGGCGCACTCCGTCCCTGTCGGGGGATACCGACTTTTCGTAAATTATATTGTTAAATTAGCAAGTTACGTCAAATCGGACGGGCTTGATCCAGCTCGATTTCGACGGCGGCTGCCTGGCGGATCGCTTCGATCTGCAAGACCAACCGTTGCTTGTTTTTCTGCTTTACAACGATGCCGACAAGCCCTTCGAAAGGCCCGGCAACTATTTGCACCCTTTGCCCCTTGACCATGAAATCGCAAAGCTCGAGGTCAAGCCGGGTGGTGGTAATTTGGGCCAGGGCTGCCAGTTCGTTGTGCAGGCGCTCCTGGTCTGCCACCGGCAGGACTTGGGCGAGTCGGCCGGTTTTGATCGCTTCGTAGCGATCCTGGTCGCTGCCCCGGAAAAAGAGGTAGCCGTTGAACAGGGGTACGATGGAGGTCCGCATCCGCTGCCGGTTTTTTTGGGGGCGGCTGACCAGGGGCAGGTAATAGGCCATTCCCCGGTTTCTCAGTTCCCAGGCCAGGGATTTTTCCTGACGGCTCCGGGTGCGGGCCACCCACCACGGTGAAGTCGTAACCAAGATTCGGCTGAAGAGATCTTCGGGAAAACAGGACGGAGGATTATCACTGATTGTAAGTGTCATCGCTGGCCCCTGGTATCGATCATTCGGTGAGTGAACGGTTTACTTTTATCATCGGCATTTTGCCGTGCAACTAAAAGGATATTTCATAGTTCATATTTATTCAGGCGTTGCAGGGCGGTGATGAAACCGGCCCCGTTGTCCAGGTGGCCCCGCCAGATCTCCGGCATCCAGGTGCCGCGGTAGTCGGCAAACAGGGGTATAATCCTGTCCAGATCGATGTCTCCTTCGCCGATCTGCATTCCCTCGCCGTCCAGGCCGTAGGCGTCGGCGAAGTGGATATGGCGGATGTAGGGGCGCAACAGCCTGATATACTCCGCAAGATCCGTATCTTTGGCGTTGCAGTAAAGGGCGGCATGGGAGAGGTCGAAGCAGAGCTTGATCCCCTCCTGGTCGCAGAAAGCGGCGATTTCCTCGGCAGCCATGAAGTAATTGCCCTTCCATTGGCCGCCGAAATACCAGGGGTAGGGTGGGAGGTTTTCCAGAAGAAATTCGACGTCGTCACCGATGGCTGCCTTGATTTCCCGCACCGAGCGGGCCAGGGCGACGGCCAGGGTCTCCGGGTTGAGCTTGGTGTTCAGACTCATGGCCCCCGGATGGGTGATCAATTTTGGCTGGCCTTGGAAATAGGGTGTGAGTTCGCGGGTTATCGCCAGGGATTGCAGGGTCTGGGCCACGGATTTTCGGCGGATTTCCTCGCTGCCGCTGGCCAGATCGTGGAGTTTGTCGCCGATATATTCGGGGGCGTGGACAATGAGCCGGCAGTCGTGGGCTTCATTGATCTCGTGGGGCAGTTGAAAATCTTTTTCGGCAAGGTGAAACTCGATGGCTTTTGGGTGATGGGCGAGCATGGCCGGACCGTCGGTGAAGCGGGCGATCAGACCCCAATCACTTTTGAAGCTCAGGTTGGCCAGGCTACTTTCCGGGAGAAATTCCCCCGGCAGATCGCAGACTAGGAAAAAATCACCAACGTCAATTTTGCGTCTGGTGGTGGCCCCGAGCAATTGGGGGAGTTTTTGGGGAGAAAGCCCCTTGCCCGGCCCTCGAACCACCACCATTTCCCGATTGATTATGGACCCGGCAGGAATATCCTGGGCGGCAAGCAAGGATTTGCCGAAAAGCTCGCGGTTGAGTATCTCCCCGCGCAAGAGAACGCGCTTGCTTTTGCCCACCGCTTGGTCGGTGATCCGAATATCACGCACCAATCTTTTGAACTCGTAGGGTTCCAGACTGATCTTGTGGTCAGGACCTTTCATCTTGCGGTCCAAGGTAAGGTGTTTTTCGATGATCGCCGCCCCCATGGAGGCGGCGGCCAGGGAAATGACCAAGCCCATTTCATGGCCGGAATATCCCACCGGACAATCGAATTTTTTCAGCTTGTTGATCATGCGCAGGTTGACATCCCTGGGCCAGACCGGATAGACGCTGCGACAGTGCAACAGGGCAAAGGGGGCGGGCTGTTTGCGTAAGAAGGCCACCGCCGTCTCAATCTCTTCCCAGAGTGACATGCCGGTGGAAACGATGAGGGGTTTGCCAAAGGCAGCCACATGCTCCAGGAGGTCCAGATTGGTGAGGTCGGCCGAGGCGATCTTGAAGGCGCTTACGCCGAGGTCATTCAGGAAGTTCGCGCTCTTCAGGTCAAAGGGGGTGCAGAGAAAATCAAGGCCCAAGGCCTCGCACTGTTTTTTGAGGCGGGGATAGCTCGCCTCAGGCAATTCCACCTCCTTGAGGAGGGGAATCATGTACTGAAATGCCTGCTCTGATTTTTCAGGCGAGTCAAGCAGTTCCTGCGGGTACAGGCTGGGCAGGTCACGTTTTTGGAATTTTACCGCATCGACCCCGGCCTTGGCGGCTTCGGTAATGAGTTGTGCCGCCAGCGTCTCATCACCGTTGTGGTTGATGCCGATCTCGGCCACGATATAAGTCGGCATCTCTTCACCGATGGTATGTCTGCCTATTCGGATGGTCTGCATGGGCTTGCCTTATACCGTGGTGAGCTGGCGCACCTTGATGCCGGAGGTTTCAAGATGTTTTGTCGCATTGTAGATTTCATCCTGTTTCGCATAGGAGGTGATCAGCACGCAGTCAGGTTGAAGTTGGGGGATTGATTCCGGTTTTTGCACGATAAAACCATTAAAGGCCTCCCCCTGTTTTTGCGGGACGCTGTCAACGATTGCCGCCACCTCTACCTGCGGAAAGTTGTCCAGTGCCCGCATGACCAGCTCGCAAGTTTCCGATGCGCCATAGAGGACGAGACGGACCCGGCGGGTGCCGTTGATCAGAGCGGCAATTCGGGTTGATATTTCATTTTTGGCCTGGGCGTAGAATTGGACAATCTCCGCAGAATATCCCATAAGCAGGGTTGTCAGTTCTTCTTTGCCAAGTTCGGTGAGCTGATAGTTGCAGTCACGATTGTTGCGGCTCGATACCGTGACGATACCTTCGGCGGTCAGCTTTCGGATGTAGCTGTTGACCATGGCGCTGCTCAGGTTTGTTTTCTGGGCAATCTTGTGCTGGCTGGTGTCGGGTGAATGGTTGATGGTCAACAGAATAGTCATGCGTCTGAAGGTCTTGGTCGGTAGCAGAAAGGCAGAGCGGTTGATGTCGATCATCTTGCGGAGACCCAAGAGTTCAGAATATTGACTGTTCATTAACTAAACGATCATTTGTAAGTTGTATATCATTCTTATATGATGAAGTCAAGAGAGATATCACGCCTTCGTTGTTGTTGTTTCCTCCCTTGTCCCCATGTCGTCCGATAAGCTTTGTTGTAAGCGGCCACAGGTCACCCCATCTTGCGGCGATCGGTCCTGGTCACGTACAAAACCCGCTTGCCGCACCCTGCGGCCGCTTATTCCGTGGTTATTTGATTTCCGGTGACTCCCCCGTGATCGGCTACACTTTGCAGGTAAGCGGTGACAGGGGCCGGAATCTTCTTTGTCGCTGTCATCGCTTACAGTTGGGATGCAGTGCTTGACTTGGGCGCATACCCTGTGCAAGTTCCCTGTGAAGTTATGCGGTTGACGATGCCTTATTGCCATAGGCAAAGCCACGGCAGTGCGGCAGTTCTTTCGGGTTTTTCGTAAGCTTCCAGCCCCGGCAATTATTGAACCCCGCGGCATGCAGCATGTTGATGAGGCAATACAGGGTGGGGGCCCACCAGTTGCTGTCGTTGCTGCCATATTCGCTGCCCGGATAAAACTCCATCACCATCTGGTTGCTGCCCGGATAGCCTTGCCCCAGGCCGCCCCGGTAGGGGCTGTAATCATCAAGAATGGCGGTTTCGACGAAAATTTCCTGATCGCAGACCGCCGCGAGTTTGTCCAGGGCAAGGAGCGGGTGACGGAGGTGGTAGAGGGTCCCGAAAAAGAAAACAATATCAAAGTGTCCGAAAGTTTCTTCCGACAAATCATAGATGCTCATGTCAAAGCGCTTGCATCGCTGGTCATCGTACCCCAGTTGCCTTTTGCAGAAATCAAAGGTGGCCCAGGCTTTTCTGTCCGACTCCTGCAGCTGCCCCAGGTAATCGCTGAAATCGTCAATGGCGATGACCTCTTTGGCGCCCCTGCGCAAGGCCTCGAAGGTCCAGTAGCCATCCCAGGCACCCACGTCAAGCACCCGCTTTCCGGTTAAGTCCTCAGGAATGCGGTAGGCGGCAGGGTTGATCGGCGCCCAGCCGGGGGTGACAATCCCGTCTGGCAGCTCGATTTTGTGGTACCAGAACGGGAATTTTTTAATTTCCGTTAAAGTCTTTTCTCTGTCCAGAATCGGTGCGGCGGCTGCCCCCTTCGCAGACCGTTCCGGGTTGGTTTCCTGCTGTGGCGCCAGAGTTTGCATGGCCTGTAGGATGTCTCCGAGGTTGTCTATGGCGGCGCGGTCTTCGGGGTTTATTTCCAGGGCTTTTCTGAAGCACTGTAACGCTTTGTCGAGTTGCCCTCCATGGTAAGACAGGACCCCCAGGTTGTTGTGGGCGGTTGCGCAACCGGGATCAAGGGCGATGGCCTGCTCAAAAAGTTGTGCCGCTTCTTGGATGTTTCCGGCGGCGAAGAGCTCCTCTCCCTTGCGATTCAGCAGCAGGGCCGCATTGGTTTTTTCCTCGGGGTGGGTTGCGTTGCTCATGTCTGTGCTGGTCATGTGTTCTCCCGGTTCTGTTTGTGTAGTGGATGTTGGATCTTGTTTGCACCACGCCGTCCACATGCTCCGCAGGGCGGACTCCATATCGCGGGCAAAGATTTCCGGATTGCATAGGGTGGATCCTTGCATAAGGCCTCGGATGTTTTTCCTGAATTCGCTTAATTCATTTAGGTCCCTGGCCAGGGAAACAGCCTTGTCCACATATTCTTCCGGGGTTTCAGCGATAAGATGCGCAAGCCCTGTGTGGGTCAGAATGCTGGCGCTTACCCGAGAGCAGTGCAGGTCGCCCCTGAGCGCGATAACCGGAACCCCCATCCACAAAGCCTCGCAGGTGGTGGTGGTGCCGTTGTATGGAAACGGATCAAGGGCGATGTCGATTTCATTATAAAGACCGAGGTGTTCTTCTGGGGAGGCTGTGCGTTTTTTTAAGATAACCCGTTCCGGTTCAACCCCGTATTTTTGGAATAGATCCAGGTAGCGTTTTTTTGTCTCCGGGTCGGCGAAGGCAATGCTTTTTAGGATGATCTGTGAATTTTTCACCTGGTTGAGAATGTGACACCAGGCCCTGATCACGGATTCCGAAGTTTTGGTGATGTTGTTGAAAGAGCCGAAGGTGATCTGCTGGTGTTTTTTTGCCGGGAGTTCGCTGATGTCCGGCGCGATTTCGGGTGGAGAGTAACAGAGAAAACAGTGGGGCAGCCGGATGAGTTTCTCTGTGTAAAAGGGGTCGGATGTGCCGGGCGGATCGGCAATGGCATCGGTGATGCGGTATTGGATGGTTTCAACCCCGGTGGTGTTGGGGTAGCCAAGCCAGGAAACCTGGA
>DOZO01000023.1:64042-108324 GCA_003517965.1 Desulfobulbaceae bacterium | reverse complement strand
AGCTTAAACTAGTGCCATTCAGGCCAGACCACGGTTGTGCTAATATTGGGGCACAATTGACGAATGGGCAGGGTAGTTTTATAAACTATCTCAGAAATACCCCGAAATACAGAGATCTGCTCATTAACCCATCTTGATTATAAAAGTACGATAAACCAATTACAGCAGGAAAAATTATATCCACTGGGAGCTAAGCAATGATGACAACGCTTAGAATTGCCGTGTTATGCGGCCTTTGTCTATTCTGCACTAAAGCCTTTGCCGAAGAGCCGCTGTTTTTTAGCGTTCTTAACCAGCGCAGCGCGACACTGACCGCACAGTACTGGAACCCAATTCTTAGCTATGTTAGTGTGCGAAGCGGGGTGCCCTTGCGCCTGAAAATGGGGCGCACCGCCCCCGAGACCACAGCGATGACCGTGCGTGGTGACTTTGCTTTTGCTTATACTAATCATCTGTTTACCCCAAAACGTGATCTCCTTGGCTGGCGGGTGATCGCCCGGCCTGCCGGAAAAGGCATCCAGGGCGCCATCGTAGTGCCCGAGACCTCTCCAGTAAAAACGCTGACAGACCTGGCTGGCAAGGAAGTTGGCTTTCCCTCGCCTGAAGCTTTTGTCGGCTACTGGGTGCCGATGGACGCACTGCTCAAGGCCGGCGTCGAGGTAAAACCAACCTTTGCCGGCAATCAGGAGGGGGTAATGGGCCAGTTGAAAGCCGGGCGGATTATCGCCGCTGCGGTAAACGCCCAGGTCATGGAGAGCTATGCCCGCCGGGAACACTTCCTTTACCGCACCATCTGGCAATCGGAAGCCTATCTGGATTTGCCGGTAATGGCGCATCCTAGGTGCCTCGCGACAAGGTGGAGGCGGTTAGAAATGCCCTGGTTAAAATGAGCCAGGATGAAGAAGGCCGAAAAATCCTGCAAGCCGGCACCGAACTGCTCAAAACAACATCTGAAACCGGCTTTGTTGCCTCCGACAACAAAGACTATGAAAATTACCGCCGTTTTTACCGCAACACCACCTTGCCCCTGGTGAATGAATGATCCTGGATCGGCTGAACAGGCGGGTTTCCCTGCGGCTGCGCCTGATTATCGGCATAGCCGCCGTGCTGTTGACCGTCGGCATCACTACTGTAGCGCTGACGACCATCAAGGAAACGCGCGAATATCACCACGATATAAATAACGAAGCCGAGGTCACGCTGACCGTGTTGGCCCAGGAGCTTGCTAAAGAGGTCATCATCGGTGATTACGCCACCATTGAGGAGATACTGCGAATACGGGCTCGCCGGGAAAATATCGCTTCAGTGAGCTGGCAGGAAGAAGGCCTGCCCCCTTTGGTGGCGCGTAGCGGCAGTGCAGTCGCCGCCAGACCGGAGTGGTTCGCCTTACTGGTAGGTATCGGTCATACCGAGGTCTCGCACGATCTGGTGGTCGGCGGTGTGTCTTACGGTACGATCAAAGTCTCCTTTACCGCGGTGCCCAAGGAAAACCGGCTCTGACAAAGCGTAGTTTTGAACATCTGGCTGCTGGCCGCGATGCTGGCCTTGATGATCTTTTTGCTTGTCGTTTTTCTGCGTGGCATTCTCGCTCCCCTGGCACGTCTCATTAAAGCAGCACGGCACATCGCCGTTGGTGATCTTGCCGAGCGGGTAAACGAATCTCCGGGCGATGCCCCGGAAATGCGAATGACCTTGGGGGCCTTCAACCAAATGGCGGTCAATCTCGAAGCCTTGCTTGCAAGCTTGGCCGATCAACGGCGCGCCATCGATAACGCCGCTTTGGTAACCGAATTTGATCTGGCAGGCATCATCACCTACGCCAACGAAAAATTCTGCGCTTTAACCGGTTACAGGGCTAAGGATCTGCTGGGCCACCCCCACAGTATCATCAACTCTAACGAACATCCTCACGAATTCTTCGCCAAACTTTGGTACACCATTTCGACCGGCCAGGTCTGGAACGGAGAAATCGCCATTCGCACTCGCCAGGGAAAACTGCGCTGGATGGCCACTGCGATTACCCCGGTGCTGGACGTCCCGGGGAAACCGATAAAATTCGTCGCTATTCGCTTTGATGTAACAGAGCAAAGATTGGCCAAGCAGGCACTGCGCCAATCCCACAACGAACTCGAACAAAAAGTGGTCGAGCGTACCAGGGAACTTGAGGCCGCCAATAGCAGGATGGCAATGCTCTCAAATACAGATGGGCTGACAGGTATTGCCAATCGTCGCCGTTTCGACGAAGTGCTGACAAATGAATGGCAACGGGCAGCCAGATCCAGACAATCTCTTGCCCTGGTGATGATCGACGTCGATCTTTTCAAAAACTACAACGATCATTACGGGCACCAGACAGGCGATGATTGTCTGCGCAAAATTGCCGAAATTTTGCAAACGAATTCCCGCCGTTCCAGCGATTTGGCCGCACGCTACGGCGGAGAGGAATTTGTCATGATTGCCACGGATACGGATGCGGCCAATGCTCTGCAACGTGCTGAGATGGTTCGCGCCTCAGTCGAAGCTCTTGAGCTGCCCCACGCCAGATCACCCTTTGAGAGGGTTACCATTAGTGTAGGAGTTGCGGCTATGGTCCCCGATAATAAGCATCAGCCTGAACAGTTGATTCACAAAGCGGACAGCGCCCTTTATAGCGCCAAGAATCAAGGGCGAAACCGGGTAGAGATTTCCCTGCACTCAGCCGAAGACAGCCTGGCTTCTGTGCCGAATGCACTGTCGACAGGGTGAGCTGCCTACCTCCTGGCGGCCAAAAATTCGGGAGCCGAAACCTAAGACAGAATAGTTTTATATATTGTCCCCGAAATACCGTTATCACGCACACAAACGAACACAACACTAAGCCGTTGTAACAAAATAATGTCGTCATTTAGATGACCTCAACGGCATAAAGAGCCGTAAACGAAATGGTCAAGCAAACAAAGATTATTTCGTAACGCCTCCTAAATAGTTTTCTAAACATCGCTATCCGGCTTTATTTTATCACCAGCCTCTGCTAATATCCACTTATGGACCATGACAACAAAAATCAACATCAGCCAGAGCTACCGGCGCAACCCGGCATTCATTCGCTCCGCTGGCTGAGGCGCATCACCTTTACAACAGGGGCCTTGACCATTCTCGCCGGGATACTTGTTATTCTGGGCTGGATTTTTGACATCACCCTTTTGAAAAGTCTTCTGCCCGATTGGGTATCAATGAAGGTCAACGCCGCAGTTTGCTTTATTCTGGCCGGAACAGCCCTGATTTTCTCCTGCCAGCCTGCCGGTTCCCAGCTTAGGGTGACGGCCAGAGTACCGGCCCTGTTCTGTGGTCTGATCGGCCTCTTGACTCTATCTGAATATCTCTTTTCCTGGAATCCAGGCTTTGACCAGTGGCTGATTGCCGAACCGGCCAACACGGTGGGCACCTCGCGCCCTGGTCGCATGGCGCCGGACACCGCGACCTGTTTCATCCTGCTGGCGGCAAGCCTCGTCCTTGGTTCCTTTTTCCGGAAAAGCACCGCCAAATTCTTGGCTGCGGTTATTTGCGGTTCGCTGGTAATGGCAGGCGGCCTTGCCGCCATCCTTTCCTACCTTTCACAGTCCATCGGCGTCTTCGGGTTCTGGGGTATGACCCTGATGTCGGTTCCCACTGCCACCCTCTTTGTCCTCCTCGGCACAACGGTTATTCTCGGCGCCTGGCCATCTGATTTATCCTGGCCCATCACCGGCAGATACGCCCTGATGTTCGCCGTCTGGAGCTTGATGGTTTTCATCTCCCTTGGCTGGGGCCTGCACCAACAGGGCCATTACCTGCTGGAATCGGCCAGGATTGCCGCGAAAGCCAATATCGATAAGGATATCAGCTTTCGCAAGTGGGCGACCTCGCACGGCGGAGTTTATGTAAAACCCACCGAACACACGCCGCCCAATCCTTATCTCCAGATACCCAACCGTGATGTAGTCACCACTTCCGGTATTGCCCTGACCCTGATGAACCCGGCCTACATGCTCCGCGAAATGCAGCACGATTTCGGCGACGACTACGGCACCAGGAGTCAGATCACCAGCCTCAAGCCGCTCAACCCGGCAAACGCCCCGGATGCCTGGCAGATCAAGGCCATGCGCGGCTTCCTCCAGGGAAGCAGGGAACTGGTAGAGGTAAACTACCTGCAGGGTCAACCATACCTGAGGATGATGCTGCCACTTTTCGCCGAAGCCGGTTGCCTTAAATGTCATGCCCAGCAGGGCTACAAGCTTGGCGATCTCCGCGGGGGCATCAGCTCTTCCATCCCCCTCGTCCCCTTTCTCGCGCGCTCCCTGACCAGCAGCACCACTCTCGCCTTGTCCCATGTCGGCATCTGGCTGATCGGCCTTACGAGTCTGCTTTTTTTCTACCGCCGTGAGCACGCCCTGAGTGAAAAAAACAAGCAGACTGAAGCGGAAAAAAAGCAACTCGAAACTCAATTGCGCCAGGCCCAGAAGATGGAGGCCATCGGCACCCTGGCTGGCGGCATCGCCCATGATTTCAACAATATCCTGGCCATCATCTTCGGCTATAACGAGCTGGCCATGCTGGAAAAAAATCCGGATAAATACCGCCACTATCTGGAAGAGCTGCAAAAAGGCGCGATCCGGGCCAAGGAACTGGTAGCCCAGATTCTCGCTTTCAGCCGCAAGGCGGAACAACAAAAGCAACCCCTGCAGATTTCCCTGATCATCAAGGAGGCGCTTAAGATGCTGCGCGCCTCTCTCCCGGCTACCATCGAAATCAAGCAGGAGATCACGGCAAACGGCCTGGTTCTGGCCGATCCCACCCAGATCCATCAGGTGATCATGAACCTCTGCACCAACGCCTACCAGGCCATGCGGGAAACCGGTGGCACTTTGGCCGTTTCCCTAAAAGAAATGATCATAAGCGAGAAAGATTACGGTTATGCCAATCTCACCCCGGGCAAATATTTGCGGCTTGAGGTGAGCGATACCGGCCCCGGTATCCCTGCAGAGATACAGGAAAAGATCTTTGAGCCTTACTTCACCACCAAAAAAATCGGAGAAGGAACCGGGATTGGCTTAGCTGTAGTGCATGGCATTATCAAAAGCCACCATGGTCACATTACGGTGTATAGCGAACCCGGCCAGGGCACAAGTTTTCATGTTTATCTGCCGCTGACCGGGGAGAAAAGTGCCCCAAACCAGAAACCGGTGAATCAGGAAGAGCTTGCCGGCAAGGGGGAGATGATCATGCTGGTTGACGACGAAAAACAAGTCAGAGAGGTGTTCTTCGCGATTCTTACCGGCAACGGCTACCAGGTTTCGACCTTTGCCGGGGCTGCTGCCGCCCTGGCCGAGTTCAGGAAAAATCCGGCCAGATTCGATCTGGTGATCACCGACATGACCATGCCGCAGATGACCGGCGCCGAACTGGCCCAGGAAATCATGACCGTAAGCCCGCGAACTCCGGTTATTCTTTGCACCGGGCACAGTGAGCTCATCAACCGAGAGCAGGCGCTGGCAAGTGGCATTAGAGATTATCTGAATAAGCCGGTGGCCAAGGATATTCTCCTCGGCGCGGCCAAAAAAGCACTCACTGTAACGACTCGATCCTGATGGGGCGCAGAAAATCCCGGCCCCGCCTCATCCCTTGATTACCGCCAGAGAGCGCATTGTCCACAATACGATTGTTGGCCAAAAAAAACTTTCTCTGATAAGATGGTATATCTCATAAGTTCAAAGTCATTTTGAGGCGGAGATGCCCATGAAGCTGCACGACCTTCCGTTATCCATGCGTATTACCGGCAGCGCCATGATCCTGGTGGCGATAGGCGCCCTGACGCTGCTGTTCGTCGAGGAAGCGCATCTGCGTGAGGTCTATTTCAGCCAACGCCAAGCCCAGATGGAAAAGGCCTTTCGCACCAACGAATTGCGCCTGACCCAGGCCTTCGTCACCCTGCGCCGCGACGTGCAGTTCCTGGCCAACGTTCCGCCAGTTTACGGCATCATGCGCGCCGCGCGTAACAACGGCTTCGATGCCCGCGACGGCAACACCAGGTTGCAGTGGGAAGCGCGTCTGCAGCAGATTTTGTCCCCTTTTTTACTGGCAAATCCAAACTACCACGAAGCAATCTATATCGAGGTTGCGGGTCAGAACCGCGATATCCTGCGCCTCACCAATCACGACGAACAGGTCAAGGCAGATACGTCCTCCCGTCCCCACTCCAAGGCCGAGATTGATGATTACACCGCCACCCTGGGTCTGCCCCCAGGCCAGGTACATCTTTCGGACTTCGTTCTGCATCTGGACGAGGACAGAATTAAACATCATGGATTTTCGATCATTCGTGCCTCGGTACCGGTCTTTGACAGCGAAGGAAAAGTTTTTGGCCTGATCGTACTCAGCATGGATATCAGTTCCTTGTTGCAAATCACCAATGCCGGCTTACCGGTGGATGTCTTAACCTGCGTCGCCGACCGACAGGGCCGGTACCTCCCCTGTCCGGATGCGCTTGATACCGCCGAGGCCGGGAACAAGATGGAAGTCCGTAAGGATTTCTCCAAAATTGCCACGCTGCTTGATCCACAATCACCGAACTTCCTGTCGTTCAAAAGAGTGGCGACCCAAGCCGATCCACACTATCTCACCGCCGGCCGAATCCATTACAACCCGGACGACCCCGCCCAGTTCCTGTTATTGATCTATCGCATTCCCGACATGATGGGGCAACAGTTTATCACAATTCCCCGAAACCATATCCTGGCAGGCTTTACAACCCTGTTCCTGATATGCGCTATCGTCTTTATTCTCCTGCACCGTATCTTTGCGCCGCTCAGAGAGCTTACCCTTTTCGCAGAAGGCATCACTGCGGGCACCGACAACGTCTGTTTGCCAGCCAGCGGCGGCGGAGAAATCGGCAGCCTCACGGAGGCAATCAGCGCCATGCTGACTGCGCTGTCCCGTAAGGAACAGGAAATTGTCCGAATCAACACCGGGCTGGAACAGCAGGTTGCCGAACGCACCCATGAATTGACCGTAGTCAACAACCGGCTGGCCGATGAAATGCGCGAGGTCGAAATCCTGCTGCAACGCAATCAGACCCTGATGCAGACGGCGATGGACGGCATTCATCTCCTGGACATGCAGGGCAATCTGGTGGAGGCCAACCCGGCCTTCTGCCGGATGCTGGGGTACTCACAGGCGGAGGCAGCCGGGCTCAATGTGACCGACTGGGATGCCCAGTGGACTGGAGAGGAATTGTGGCCACGGTTCAGGGAACTCATCGGCGGAAATACCCTTATCGAGACCGTACACCGCCGCAAGGACGGCAGCACCTTCGAGGTCGAAATCGCCTGCTCAGGAATCGAGATCGCAGGGCAGGGATTTCTGTACGCGGCAAGCCGCGACATCAGCGAGCGCAAAAAGGCCAATCTTGCCTCGCAGCACCAGCAAGACTTGCTCAACGAAGCGCAGCGACTGGGGAAACTGGGCAGCTGGGAACTGGACTGGCAGAGCGGAATGTTGCTGTGGTCGGACGAGGTCTACCGGATATTCGAAATTGATCAGACCCGGTTCAGACCCTCTTACGAGAATTTCCTGCGGGTGATCCACCCGGAGGACCGTGAGATGGTGGATCAGGCCTACCGGCAGTCGCTTACGGACTACCAGCCCTATAATATCGAACACCGGCTGCTGTTTGAGGATGGCCGGGTCAAATGGCTGCGTGAACACTGCACCAGCTTCTTCGGCGTTTCGGGCGAGCCGTTGCGTTCACTGGGGATGGTGCAGGACATCACCGAACAGCGACAAAACGAGGAGGAGATCCGCTCCCTGGCATTCCATGACCAGTTGACCGGGCTTGCCAACCGCCGCTACTTTCTCGAGTGTTTCCGCGCGGCTCTGTCCGCCTCCGTCCGCCATGACAGCTACGGAGCGGTATTGTTTCTCGACATGGACAATTTCAAGACCTTAAACGACACCAGAGGCCACGAAGCCGGCGACCTGATGCTGATCGAGGTTGCCGCCCGCCTCCGAGTCGCCATCCGCGACACCGATACAGTAGCACGCTTCGGTGGAGATGAATTCGTCGTGTTGATGGTCGAAGAACTCGGCAACGACTGCGACGATGCCTTGCACCGGGCGGGTCTGGTCGCCGAGAGAATCCGCAAGTTACTGGCGCAACCTTACCCGATCAACGACTTTGTGCATCACAGTTCACCCAGCATCGGCGTTGCCCTTTATCACGGCAAAAGGTATTCGATGGATGCCTTGCTGCAGCACGCCGACGCCGCGATGTACCAGGCCAAGCATTCGGGCCGCAACAAGGTGTGCTTCTTCGAGTCCGAATAATACCTGAGTTTATCTTAAATTCTGGTGCCCATAGTGAACGATTACGGTTACCAATAAGCGCTATTTTTTGACGGTCAGCCAGGGTGAAGTCAAAATTGTGACGAAAAAAATCCGCACAATCACTCCCGATTTCTTGACTATTTTCTTTAGAAATACATTGAATTACCGATAATTTACATATACTGTAACAGGCAATAAAAGTCTAACGGCACAATGTTTGCTTTACAATCAAAACAAAGAGAGAGCTTAGGTATGTTTTGAGCTTTCCTTTTTCCTCAAGGAGACAGAACCATGGCTGCGGAAAAAACACCACCGGCTACAGAGCAGGTTCCTGAAACTAAATCCAAAATGGTTCTTTTCATCATCATTGGCGTAAGCATTCTCGTCCTTGGCGGCGGAGGTTTTTTCGCCTATAAAACTCTTCTATCCCCCAAACCGGCTGCGGAAGAGGCTGCCGGTCATGAAGAGGCAAAAAAAGAGGCCGCGCCGGTAATCGGAGAAATGCTTGCCATGGAAGCCTTTGTCGTCAACCTGACTGACCCGAGAGGGAAACGCTACCTTAAGGTCAAGATCGAACTCGAACTTGAAAACAAAGAGGCCGTGGACAAGGCCACAAAGGCAACTCCCAAGCTGCGTCATAACGTAATCAATGTCCTCACCAGTCTTGGCTTTGAAGAGGTCATGACTCCAGAAGGCAAGATCCGGGTAAATGATGAGTTACTGGAACGTTTCAACGAGATATTAAAACCAGACCATATCAAAAATATTTATTTTACGGAATTTGTCGTACAATAACCACTGGCGTCTGCACGCTAAGACAGAACCGTTGCAAGAAAAACAAACTACTATACCCAACAGAAAACAATGGAACAAATTCTCAGCCAAGACGAGGTTGACGCGCTACTAAAGGGGATTTCCGGCGGCGAGATCGAGGAACCCGAAGAAACAGTAGACGCTGACGCCTTAGGTTATCAAGCCTACGACTTTAGCAAACAGGAAAGGATCGTCCAGGTCAAGATGCCGGCCATGGAGGTAATTTCCGATACCTTCATGCGGGCGGTTCGCACCTCGCTTTCAAACACCCTGCGGCGGATTATCGACCTTAGTTCCGCCCCCCTTGAGCTTGAACGCTTTGGAGCGTTTGTCCGCACCCTGCCTGTACCAAGCAGTCTGCAAATCTTCCGAATGGTGCCTTTTCGGGGCAACGCCCTGATCGTCATCGAACCCAAGCTGGTTTTTACTTTGGTAGAAAACTTCCTGGGCGGCACTGGCACCAGAAACATTCGCATCGAGGGCCGCGATTTTACCGCCATCGAACAACGCCTAATCCTACGGGTGGTAAATCTCCTGCTCAGCGATCTGGAAAAAGCCTGGCTTTCTGTGCAACCCCTTAAGGTTCAGTACATCAGAAGTGAGATCAATCCACAGTTTGCCAAAATCTGCCAACCAGAAGACGTAGTTATCATCAGCCGCTACGATGTGGATATGGATCGGGCTGTGGGCAGCATCACGATTTGTATTCCCATGAATAATCTGGAGTCGGTTAAAGGCAGACTGCTGACCACCTACCAGCCTGAACAGAGCGATGAAGATATCAACATCAAACGCATCCTCTCAGAAAACATCAAAAACATTCCGGTGGACTTTGTAGTGGAATTGGGCCGCGCCACCATTTCCGCAGGCGATGTCATGGAACTGGTAGTAGGAGACATCATCCAGCTTGAACGCCGTACCGACGATATCCTGCCGGCCTTTGTTGCCGGAGAACGAAAATATATGGGAACCCCCGGCGTGCATCGCGGTAATAATGCGTTGCTCATTAAAAAGAAGGTTCTTGACCCGAACCGGGAATAAGGAACGAGGCAAAAGGTTCAAGGCACAAGATCCAAGGCACAAGGTTCAAAGCCTTTTTCTTGTCGCCTTTAATCTTTAACCTTTCATAAGGAGAAAACCATGGCTAACGACCCGTTAAATGGAGAAACATTGGGAGCCGGAGATGACTGGGCTGCCGCTCTGAGCGAACATGAAGGTTCGGGGGGGGTTCAGGCCCCGGCTTTTGCTGAATTTGGCAATACCTCAACCACTGCCCCATCCGGCAACCAGAACCTTGACTTTCTCCTGGATATCCCTCTGGAAGTCACCGTGGAACTGGGACGAACCAGCATGATCATTAACAAGATGTTGCAGCTTACTCAAGGCTCGGTGGTCGAACTCGACAAGACAGCTGGCGAACCGGTGGAAATTTTTGTCAACGACAAGCTGCTGGGCAAAGGAGAGGTAATCGTGGTCAACGAACGGTTCGGCGTACGAATCACTGAGATCATAAGTCAGGCTGATCGGGTCAAAAACATCGCCTGAACCATCGCCCTCTATAGTTGTTGCACACATGCCTTGTCATCGCTTACGGATTATTATGAATATCCTACACTCATCCCAACAGGGACATTATCTGAGAAAAGTACTGCCCACCTTAGGGGCCAGTCTCATGGTTAATCTTTTCTACCCGTTGATGCTCTTCGCCGCCGAAGAGCTTGGCAGCAGAACCGAAAAAGCTGCTCCTTCTGCGATCCCTGTCGGCCTCACCGGCAATCAGGAAACTATTTCGCTGACCTTTGCCATCTTCAAAACCATTGGTTCACTCATCATTGTGGTGGGCCTTATGCTTCTCCTGCTGTTCTGGGTCAGGAAAATTGGACTGATTCGGTGCAGATCCAGCCAGGAAGGCCTGATCACGATTATTGACAGCCAGATGCTGGCCCCCAAAAAACAGGTGAGCGTCATAGAGGTGGCGGGCACCTATCTGGTGGTCGGTCTCACCGAACAGCAGATCACCCTGCTGGCCACCCTTGAGGCCAATGATCATCTTAAAAATGCCGTTTGTTCCCTTACTCAGCCCCCCCCTGTCCTGCCAGCCTCTTTTGCCTCTCTGCTTAACAAAGCTGTCCAGGGCCTCTCCGATCTTAAAGCAAAAAAGGGAGGTTCTGCCAATGCGGCATAAATCTTTGCCATCCTGGCCCATATTCCTCGCTCTGTGCGCAGGGCTCATCCTCCTTTGCCCCAGCGAGGGCAGGGCCGTAACCCTGCCCACCCTGCAAATCGGTCTGGGCGAGGCCCAGAACCCACAACAGGTTTCCGTGCTTATCGAAATTCTCCTGCTGTTCACCGTCCTCTCCATGGCTCCGGCCATCCTGTTGATGATGACCTCCTTCACCCGTTTAGTGATCACTTTTTCTTTTTTGCGCCAAGCCCTCGGCACCCAACAGGTGCCACCGACCCAGGTTCTTATCGGCCTGGCTCTCTTTCTCACAGTTTTCATCATGACCCCGGTTTTTAACGAGGTCAACACCACTGCCATCAAACCTTACATGGCCGAACAGATCAATGCGGAGCAGGCCCTTGAATCGGCGGTAAAACCGGTGCGCGCTTTCATGTTCAAACAGACCAGAGAAAAAGATCTGGAGCTTTTCCTTTCCCTGGCCAAGGTTCCCAAACCGAAAAACAAGGAAGAGGTCTCCACCGCCGTACTCATTCCCTCCTTCATGATCAGCGAGCTCAAAACCGCTTTCACCATCGGCTTTGTCCTCTTCTTGCCATTCCTGATCATTGATATGGTGGTGGCCAGCATCCTGCTCTCCATGGGGATGATGATGCTGCCTCCGGTCATGGTCTCTCTGCCCTTCAAGCTGTTGCTCTTTGTTTTGGTGGATGGCTGGTACCTGATTGTTGGCTCCTTAGTTAAAAGTTTTGTGGGATAACCTATGACTCCTTCCGCAGCCATCACTCTGCTCCAGAATGCCGTTATCCTGACCCTGTTGCTTTCCGCGCCGGTACTGCTGGTGGCCATGGTGGTCGGTCTGTTGATTTCCCTCTTTCAGGCAGTCACTCAGATTCAGGAAATGACCCTGACCTTTGTCCCCAAGATCGTGGCCGTCATGATGACCCTGTTGTTTCTTTCCTCCTGGATGATTACCAGACTGGTGGATTACACCCATGAACTGATCGTCAGTATTCCGAACATCGTCCACTGACGGAGATTTTTATCACCATGCCCGAAGCCGCCATACTCAACTGGACCCTGACCCAAATTCTCTCCATGGTCATTATCCTGACCAGAGTGGCGCCACTTTTGTTTTTCATGCCCGTCATCGGCTCACCAAACATTCCGACCCAAGTCAAAATACTACTGGCTCTGATAATCACCCTGGTTCTGGTACCGGTGGTTCAGGTTAATCCACGTCTGATAAGTGGCCCCCCCCTCGGCTTTGTCCTACTTGTTCTTGCCGAGATCATGCTGGGTGCGACCCTGGCCCTCTTTGCCAGATTCGTCTTTGCCGCCACGGAAATTGCCGGACAGATGGTTGGCGTCCAGATGGGCATGGGGATGGCTGGCGTCATGGACCCCCAGTTCGGCTCCCAGGTCTCCCTTGTAGGCTTTCTCTGGAATATTACCGCCATCCTGATTTTTTTAGGCATCAACGGCCATCATATGTTTTTTTCCACTCTGGTGGAAAGCTTTGAGTGGCTCAAACCAGGGGCGGCCACCCTAAACAAGGCCACCTTCGAAGGGATCATGCAGGGGACTGCCCACATGTTCGTTCTTGCGGTCAAGATCATGGCTCCTGCCGGAGCAGTGTTGTTTTTTACCCATGTGGCCATGGGAATCGTCGCCAAAACCGTGCCCCAAATCCCGATCATGATTGTGGGTCTGCCGTTAACCATTGCCGTGGGTCTGATTTTTACCGGGATGTCTCTGGCCTATCTCATGCCACTAATGATTACGAATTTTACAATGCTGGCCAGGCTCCTGCCCAAACTGGCCATGGGCATGGGGGGCTAAGAATTGGCAGACGAATCCTCCGGCCAGGAAAAAAGCGAGGCTCCCACCTCCCGCCGTATCCAGGAGGCGAGGAAGAAAGGCGATGTCGCCAAGAGTATGGAGGTGCCTTCCGCCGCTGTCCTGCTCGCCGGCCTGCTAACTCTTTATTATACGAGCGATTTCATGCTGGGTAAATTCCTCCTTCTGCTCAGGTATTACCTGGGCAACCTGCACAGCATTTCGCTAACCCCGAACAATATGACCCCCCTTACCCGAGAGAGCATGCTCCAGACCGGGATGCTCGTCGCTCCGGTTATGAGTGCCATCTTCATTACGGCACTGGTCTCCAATTATGCTCAGGTCGGCATTTTGTTCACCACAGAAAAACTGGCGCCTAAATTCGACAAGATCGACCCGTTTCAGGGTTTTGCCCGTCTATTTTCCAAGCAGGCCCTGGCCAATGTGGTAAAGTCCGTTGGCAAACTGCTCATCATCGGTTACGTCTCCTATACCGAGGTGATGAAGGCAATGACCGGCATCATGCCGCTTATGGATCAGGAACCCATACTCATTCTTGCCTTCATGGGCAGGGTCGCTTTCTGGATTTTTCTTAAATCAGCGTTGATTATCGCGGTGCTCGCGGCTATAGACTATGCTTTCCAGCGTTGGCAGTTCATGGAAAAAATGAAGATGACCAAACAGGAGCTCAAGGACGAGGCCAAACAGACCGAGGGAGACCCCCACGTCAAGGGCCGCATCCGGGCCCTCCAGATGCAGATGGCCAGACAACGGATGATGTCCGAGGTGCCTAAGGCTGATGTAATAATCACCAACCCTACCCATCTGGCCATTGCCCTGCGCTACGATACACTTGCCATGGCAGCCCCCATGGTGATAGCCAAGGGGGCCGGGGTTATCGCCCAGAGGATCCGGGAAATCGCCATCGAACATGGCATTTCGCTGGTTGAGGACAAACCTCTGGCCCAAGCCCTGTACAAAAGTGTGGGTCTGGGCGAAACCATTCCGGAAAACCTGTTCCAGACCGTCGCCGAAGTTCTGGCCTATGTTTACAACCTTAAACATAAAAGGGCCTGATGATGCATCCTGAATCCATAACAACCGCAGGAACGCTAAACCATGGCAGATAAAACCGGCGCCGCGACAGGGCTGAACGCAGTCAATTTCGAGATGTCGGGCCTCTTCGTGGCGCTCGGGGTCGTGGCCATCCTCATGGTCATGATTATTCCTTTGCCCACCATCATCCTCGACTTGCTGCTCTCCTTGAACATCACCATCGGTCTGGTCATTCTGCTGATGAGCATGTACAACACCAATCCGTTGGATTTTTCCTCCTTTCCCTCCCTGCTGTTGCTTACTACCCTGTTTCGCCTGGCCCTGAACATCGCCTCAACCCGGATCATCCTGCTGCACGGACATGAAGGCCCAGGGGCGGTGGGCGATGTTATCCAGGCCTTTGGTAATTTTGTGGTGGGCGGTAATTTTGCCGTGGGTCTGATCATCTTTTTGATCATGGTATTGATCAATTTCATCGTCATCACCAAGGGTTCTGGCCGGATTGCCGAGGTGGCGGCCCGCTTCACCCTGGATGCCATGCCCGGCAAACAGATGGCCATTGACGCGGATCTTAACGCCGGGCTGATCAACGAGGCAGAGGCAAAACGCCGCCGCTCGGAAGTCAGCCGCCAATCCGAATTTTACGGGGCCATGGACGGCGCCAGCAAGTTCGTGCGCGGCGAAGCCGTGGCCAGTCTGGTGATCATGGTCATCAATATCATCGGCGGCTTCTTCATCGGCGCTCTCATGCAGAACATGCGGGCTGGACAGGCGGCGGAAACCTACACCCTGCTCACCATTGGCGACGGACTGGTCTCTCAGATCCCAGCCCTGGTTATCTCCACTTCCGCAGGTATCATTGTCAGCCGGGCCGCCTCCGATGTGAGCATGGGCAAGGAGTTTATGAAACAATTCGGGCACCAACCCCAGGCCCTGGCTGTTTCTTCCGGGATCATCATCCTCTTTGGCCTGGTGCCCGGCCTTCCCCATCTGCCCTTTATCGTGCTGGGCATGGCCATGGGCGCCATATCCCTGATGGCTTTCAATAAAACCGCAGCCGACCAGGAAGAGGTAAAAGTAGCGGCAGAAAAAGAAAAGAAAGCGGCCACTCCATTATCTGGTGCGCCAGAAACAGTAGAAAGCTTGCTTCCTCTTGATGTTTTGCAGCTTGAAGTTGGCTACGGCCTCATCCCCTTGGTTGACGAGGCTCAAGAAGGCGATTTGCTGGAACGGATCCGGGCCATCCGTCGTCAGTTTGCCATGGACATGGGTATGATTATCCCGCCTTTGCATGTGCGCGATAACCTGCAACTCAAACCGGATCAGTATGTCCTGCTCCTCAAAGGGGTGGAAATAGCCACTGGCGAGATCATGATGAGACATCATCTGGCTATGGACTCCGGCATGGCTAAACGAAAGATCGAAGGTATTCCCACTCTGGAACCTGCCTTCAAGCTGCCAGCCCTATGGATATCTGAAGAGAAAAAAGATGAAGCCCAGGTGGCGGGCTACACCGTAGTTGATTCCTCTACGGTCATTGCCACCCATCTCACCGAGGTACTGCGCACCCATGCCGACGAACTGTTGGGCCGCCAGGATACCCAGAAACTCCTGGACAATCTGGCCAAAACCCAACCAAAGGTAGTGGAAGAATTAGTGCCTGGCCTGCTGCCTCTGGGGCTTGTGCAAAAGGTTCTACAAAATCTGCTGCGAGAGAGGGTCTCTCTTCGCGATCTACTGACTATCTGCGAAACCCTGGCCGACTTTGCTCCGCTTGGTAAGGATCCTGACATACTCACCGAGTATGTGCGCCAAAAACTCGCCCGCTCCATTATCAGCTCCTTCACCGATGATCAGGGGACTCTTACGGTTCTAACTCTGTCCACTCAGGTCGAAGATCTGATTCGAGAATCGCTGCAAAAAAGCGATCAGGGTGTGTTTCTCAATCTGGAACCAAATCTGGCCCAGCGTCTCCTCTCTTCAGCAAAGGATATGGTGGAAAAAGTTTCACTGGACGGCTATCAGCCCATAATCGTCTGCTCCCCAATTATCCGTCGCCATTTTCGGCGGCTCTTGGAACGGTTCATGCCCCACGTCATCGTCCTTTCCCATAACGAGTTGACCGCACAGACCCAACTGCAATCACTGGGGACAATCGAACTCAACCCGCGCAAATAGGTAACCGTTCAGGCAAAGAGATCGGTCAGCTCAAAATTCTCCCCGTCAAAAAGACCAAGATCAGTGATTTTCAGTGCTGGGATTACAGGCAGAGCCAAAAAGGACATGGTCATAAAGGGTGCCTGTAACAGACAGCCATTGTCCTTGACCCTCTGCTCAATGGCATTATAATTTTCAGCCAGCTCTTCGCAGGTGCCAAGCCCCATGAGGCCTGCCACCGGCAAGGCCAGCATCATTTCCTCATCCCCACAGACAAAACAGATACCGCCACCGCTTTCCTCAAGCAGATTCACGGCCCTGGCCAGATCCTGATCGTTGCTGCCTACCGCGATAAGATTATGTGAATCATGGGCAATGGAGGAGGATATAGCCCCGTGCTGCAGGCCAAAGCCCCGGACAAACCCGAGACTCGGAGGAGCGGGTGCATAGCGGTTTTGGACGATAATCTTCAACAAATCAGTTTGCGGATCTGCATCCACAACATGGCTACCTGCTGCCACAGGCTGACAGCCAGCACCGGTGACAATTTGGCCGTCCGTCACCTCAATAACCTTCATCTTCACCCCTCTTGTCCGAATCTGCAACAACTCAGTCGTGATGGGTGCGACCTTGAAATTATTGATCGGCATTGGAGACACAACTTCAAAAAGAGATTGCCCCTTGGCGCTGACCATCTCGCCGTTAATCCAGGTAGACTTGACCTCCATGCCCTCCAAATTGTCTACCATAATGAAGTCGGCCGGATCATTTTTTTGTAGCAACCCAACCCCAAGCTGGTAATGACGCACCGGATTCACGCAAGCGCATTGCAATAGATCAAAGAGACCATGCCCAAGGCTGAGTCCCTTTTTGACCAGCAGATTGATGTGGCCGCAGGCCAGGTCAGCCGCTTTCAGATCATCGCTGCAGAGCATACACTGATTTGGGTGACTGGTGATGAGCGGGTGCAACACCTCAAAATTACGGGCGCTTGAGCCCTGACGCAGCATAATGTTCATGCCCAAGGCCAGTTTCTCGTAACACTCCGTGAGAGTGACAGATTCATGATCAGTACTGATCCCTGCCTGGACATAAGCCAGCAGATCAGTCCCCCGCAAGCCCGGAGCATGGCCGTCCACCCTTTTACCCATCTTGGCGGCTGCGGCAAGTTTGGCCATAACCTCCGGATCCCGGCCGATAACCCCCGGGAAATTCATCATCTCGGATAGGAAGAAGATGTCATCCCGTCGGAGCAACTCTGCCACATCTCGAGAGGTAAGCTTTGCCCCTGAGTTTTCAAAAACAGTGGCCGGCACACAGGATGGAGCCCCGAAATAAAATTTCAACGGCACCTGATTACCGTTATCAATCATAAAGTCGATGCCTGGGACACCAAGGACATTGGCGATCTCATGGGGATCAGCCACCACCGCTACAGTCCCGTGAGTCACCGCCTTTTGAGCAAAGGCGGCAGGGGTGAGCATGGAACTTTCGACATGAATATGGGAATCGATCAGCCCCGGCAAAATAAAGGGGCCTCTGGCCTCCGAGTCAGGGAGGATATCAATGATCCGACCCTGGTAGATAACCAGATGTCCGGGAAATTGCCTGCGAGCCACAGGATCAACAACAATGCCGGATAGCTTTTGCCTCACTTGTCCGTTTTCCTGGCGATATAGACCACATGTCGGCGCCCACCACGGCCCGGACGTTGGCGAACCACGGAGAACCCGGCCATCTGCAAACGTTTTTCAAAAGCCTGATCCGGATCTTCTGCCCAAACCGCAAATATTCCACCGGTCTTAAGGGCAGCCCGACTTAACCCCAGTGCCCTCTTGCCGTACAGATACTCGCCCCTGCCCTGATCGCCCTCATAAGGGCCTTCGTACAGATCAAGGATTATGGCGTCAAAGCGTTGCTCCTTGCCCTTGGTTGCCGCCTTACCAATGAGCTCGGCCACATCGGCAATCACCACCGTGACCCTCTGGTCGTCTACTACCCCGCCGGTTAACCTGGCAATGGGCCCCTGGCACCAGGTGACCATGATCGGATTTAGTTCCGCCACCACCACCTCGGCATCGACCGGGAGATGATCCAAGGCCGCTTTCAGGGTAAAGCCCATGCCCAGGCCACCCACCAGAACCCTTGGTTTGCTGGTTCGCTTCAAGGAGGCACAGGCCAGCTCCGCCAAGACGATCTCCGACCTGTTGGCTGAGGAGTTCATCAGCACCCGATTGGCAATGGTAATCAAAAAATCCGTCTCGCCCCGCTGCCTGAGATCAAGCAGACCCTCGTCGGTATCAATCCTGTCAACTACCCGCCAGGCTTGCGCCATTTAATTTCTCCCCCCCTCAACAGGGATTCAAGACAATGCTCCTGGATCCCGTAAAAATCCTTGATCTTACTGATTTGCGCCAACAACTCTTCCTGTTTCGCCGAAAAAACGCCCTTCACCCCCAGGATCATCTTGTTCTTGCTCGTATGTTCCAGGGAAACAAACTCGAAGATCTTGGTCTCATAGCCGGAGGCTTCAAGGAGCAGAGAGCGCAGGCTGTCGGTTACCATCTCCGCTTCCTGACCCAAATGGATGCCATGTTTGAGCATGGGACGCAACAGCTCCGGGCTTTGCATCTGGGGCCTGATTTGCTTATGACAGCACGGAGCACACATAATGATCGCCGCCTGCGAGCGGATACCTAAATGGATGGCGTAATCAGTCGCCATATCGCAGGCATGCAGAGCAATCATGATATCAATGGACTCGGGCGTATAACTCCTGATATCTCCCTGGGCAAAAGACAAACCAGCAAGTTTAAGCTTCTGGGCGGCTTTAGCGCACAGGCTGATAAGATCCCCCCGTAATTCAACCCCGGTCACCTTTGGCTTAAGTCCCAGGTTGACCCGCAGGTATTCTTCCATGGCAAAGGTCAGGTATCCCTTGCCCGAGCCAAAATCAACCACCCGCACCTGTTCTTTTTCGTTCAGCCCCGAGGCCACAAGGGCATGATCAAGCACCTCGATAAACTTGTTGATCTGCTTCCACTTGCGCGACATCGAGGGAATAAGCTGATGCTGGGCGTTGGTTATCCCCAGCTCCATCAGAAACGGCGTGGCCAGATCGAGAAAACGCTCCTTTTCGCGATCATGCTCCTGAGGAGCGGCACTTTTCCCCTTTGTTTTACCCCGCTGCAAATTGCACCTGCCCTTTTTGTTCACCGATAACTGGATATCCTCTGTCACCGTCTGCAGATGCACATTATTAAACGAGGTGGAAAACAAGTCACGGATGGTCGCAATTCCCGCAGGAATCAGCAAATTCTTGGTAATATCCCTGGTTGGATAACGATAGAGAAAAGAAAAGCTCTCTCCATCCTTAAGGGTAAGCCGTCGGACAGAAATACGCTCAAGCCCCGCCTCCTGGCCATGATGTTTCCCCAAAACGAGCTTGACAAAGGTATTCTTGCGCAAGCAATCTTCCAACAGACTGAAAAAAAGCCCGCTTTGCTTTGGCATCTCTTGTTGATCTGTTTTAGTCTCAATCATCTCGGTCAGTTACCGGACATCATCCTCCTTGCGGGAGGGCTGATATATTGCGCTTTTTTTACAACTCCCTCAGCATCTTGGTCAGCCCTTCGGGGGTATCAAACTGAAAACAGCGATGCTCATACTCAACTGGAATAATCTTTTTAAGCAGCCCGGTCAGGACGTTTTTCGGGCCGACCTCGATAAAGACCCGCACCTCTTCGGCCATCATCTTCTGGATGATCTCAAACCAGCGCACCGTAGAGGCGATCTGCCGGGCCATGATCTTACGAATCGCCTCCGGATCGCTTTCCGCTGCCGCGGTCACGTTGAACAGCACCGGGGTATGCGGGGAGCTAAAGGAAATCTTCGCCATCGCCATCTCAAAATCAGGAATCGCGCCCTGAATCAACTGGCTGTGCCAGGCGCCGCTGACTTTAAGCGGAATCGCCTTGCCGCCCTCCTTTTTTACCAGCTCCGCCGCGGCTTCAAGAGCGGCAATCTCACCGGAGATGACGATCTGCTCCGCGGAATTATGATTGGCCACCGTAAGCCTGCCATGGACCCGCGCACTCTCAACAATGGCGCGAACCTGCTGGATAGGCAATTTCACCACCGCCTGCATCCCGCCGGGATTTGCGGCGCTCTCCCGCTCCATGAGCCGACCCCTTTCAGTGACCAGGGCCAGGGCGTCCTCCGGGCTTACGATTCCGGCGGCAGCGAGCGCCCCGTATTCGCCCAGACTGTGCCCGGCAAAAAATGCCGGTCTCACCCCGGCCTTTGCCAGGGCCTGCCAACAGATAAGATTCATCACGGTCATGGCAGGTTGCAGATGCACAGTACGGGTCAGTTCCTCCAGTGGGCCATCCTGACAGAGACGGCTGAGCGGAAACCCACTGATCTTTTCCGCCTCTGCCATGAGCGCACGAGCCGCAGGGTCAGTGTCAAGAAACTCCCTGCCCATCCCCAGAAACTGGGAGCCCTGCCCCGGAAAAAGAACCGCTATCTTTTGTTCTGTCATGATTGATATCCCTGAGTTAGATACTACTTGAGCTTTGCATTTTCCTGCGGCGGATACAAAATACTGCCGAGAATGAACAACCCCACCCCCACGGTGATGGCCGAATCCGCCACATTAAATGCTGGCCAGTGATATGTCCCAAAATAAAAATCCAGGAAATCCACCACCGCGCCAAAACGGAGTCTGTCGATGAGATTGCCCACCGCGCCCCCGGCGATCAGGCCGATAGCGTGGGCAAATATTTTGCCCTGTCGGCAAAACTGCTTGTAGGAAAAAAATAGAACCACAATGGCGGCCACGGCCACGCCGACAAAAAATACCTGCCGCCAGACACTCTTGGCCCCAGCCAGAATGCCAAAGGCCGCTCCCGCATTGGTGAGATAGGTCAGATTGAACAGACCTGGGATGACAGGCTGTAGCTCAAACATGGCAAAGTTGGCCATAATCAGAGCCTTGGTCGCCTGATCGAGAATGATCACAACCAACAGCCAGCCCAGCGAAATCATAGGGGATTCGGTCTTTTTCAATGGTCCACCACCACACTGGTACAACGGGGGCAGAGACTGGGATGTTCGGTATCGCTGCCCAAAGCCTCCGAACGCAGCCAGCAGCGCGCGCATTTTTCACCCCTGGCAGAACGCACCAGCACAGAAAGTTCTGCCAGTTCAGGGCTGACAAAACCCGGCTCCGGCAAGGAGGACGCCAACTCGATCCCGGAAACAATCGCCACACCTTGCAGGGTTCCCCAGTTAGCGGCCAGAAACTCCCCCAGCTCGCCGCCTGCCGCGACCACCACCTCCGCTTCCAGGGAATGGCCGATAACCTTGTCGCGCCGGGCAATCTCCAAGGCCTTGGTCACCTCGCCCCGCACCCGCAAAACCCTGTCCCATTTCTCGGCCAGCGCTTTGTCGCCGACCCGTTCCGGCTTCAATACCGGAAAGAGGGCGACAAAGACATTGTCCTCACGCTGAGCCGCACCGGGTAAAAAATCCCAGACCTCGGCCGACATAAAGGTAAGTACCGGGGCCATGAGCCGGGTCAAGCCATCGACAATCTCATATAGGGCGGTCTGGGCAGCCCGCCGCTCCCGGGAGTTGGCGGGCAAAATGTAGAGCCGGTCCTTGAGCACATCCAGATAGAGGGCACTCATGCTTACCGTGCAAAAATTTGTCAGGCCATGGAACACAGGATGAAACTCAAAAACCTCATAGCCCTTAAGCACCTTCATCTTCAAAAGCTCAAACTGGTAGAGGGCCCAACGATCCAGCTCGTCTAGCTCACTATCCGGCACCGTATCCGTGGCCGGATCGAAATCGTAGAGGTTGCCGATGATAAAACGCACCGTATTACGGATCTTCCGGTAGGCATCGGCCAGCTGCTGGAGAATGGTGTCGGAAATCTTGATGTCGTCGCGGTAATCCTCGGAGGCCACCCACAGGCGGAGAATCTCGGCCCCGTATTTCTTGATAATCTCCTCAGGAGCGATGACATTGCCGATGGATTTGGACATCTTCTTGCCCTGGCCATCCACGACAAAGCCATGGGTAAGCACACTCTTATAGGGGGGGATGCCCCGGGTGCCTATCGAGGCCAGAAGCGCGCTCTGGAACCAGCCACGATGCTGGTCGCTGCCTTCGAGATAGAGATCAGCCGGAGCGGCAAGCTCGGCCCGCTCCTCTAATACCGCCGCATAACTCACCCCCGAATCGAACCAGACATCCAGAATATCTTCCTCCTTGATGAACTCGACGCTCCCGCATTTTCGACACTTGGGGTCAGCCCCGATGAACTCGGCCAGCTCATGGCTGAACCAGGCGTCTGCCCCTTCTTTTTCAAATAAGGTGGTGATCCGCCCCATGATCGACTCGTCATTGAGTACCTCTCCGCATTGACCACAGTAAACCACAGTGAGCGGCACCCCCCAGGTGCGCTGGCGGGAAAGACACCAATCCGGCCGGTTTTCCACCATGCCGTGGATGCGTTCCATGCCCCATTGGGGAATCCAGTTCACACCCTTGATCGCGGCCAGAGCCTTGTTGCGCAGCTCATTGGCCTCCATCGAGATGAACCACTGCTCGGTGGCCCGGAAAATCACCGGCTTCTTGCAGCGCCAGCAATGGGGATAGCTATGGGAGAGCTTAGTCTCCTTGATCAGTACGCCCTGCTTGGCCATATCCGCGTTGATCAGCGGGTTGGCCTCAAAGATAAAGAGTCCGGCATAGGGGCCTGCCTCTTCGGTAAAACGGCCATCGCTGCCCACCGGCGAAAGCACCGGCAGATTGTAGTTGATCCCGGTCAGATAATCTTCCCGGCCATGCCCTGGGGCGGTATGCACGCAGCCGGTGCCGGTGTCGAGGGTCACATAATGAGCCAGAACCATGAGCGACTCGCGCTCCAGAAAGGGATGCCGGCATTTCCTGCCTTCCAGCAGCCGTGCGGAAAAAGTGGCAATGATCTCATAATCGCTAACGCCCCAAGCGGCCAAGGCCTGTTCTACCAGCCCCTCGGCCAGGAGCAGCACCTCACCGCCCACCCGGACTGCGGCATAGGGATAATCCGGATGGAAGGCCACAGCCAGGTTAGCTGGCAGGGTCCAGGGCGTAGTGGTCCAGATCACTGCGAAGACCTTCTCTCCGGCCAAGACGGGAATAACCCCACCCAGATCCTCAGCCACCGGGAATTTCACATAGATGGAGGGCGAGGTGTGGTCGTAATATTCCACTTCGGCCTCAGCCAGGGCGGTTTGACAGGAGGAGCACCAGTGCACCGGCTTCTTGCTGCGAGTCACCGCGCCAGAAAGGAGAAAACGGTTGAACTCACGGGCAATGCTCGCTTCATATTTATAATCGATGGTCAGATACGGAGTATCCCAATCGCCCAGCACCCCTAGGCGCTTGAACTCATCCTTTTGCCGCTTGACCCATTTGCCGGCATAATTCCGGCAGGCGCCCCGAAAGGCGAGCTTACTGATCTCCTTTTTTTTCGCACCAAGGTCCTTGTCCACGTTGAGTTCGATGGGTAGGCCGTGACAGTCCCAACCCGGCACATAGGGGCAGTGAAAACCTGCCATCCGCCTGGCCTTAAGGATGATATCCTTAAGAATCTTGTTCAAGGCGTGGCCCATATGGATATGGCCGTTGGCATAGGGAGGGCCGTCGTGCAGGATATAGAGGGGCCTGGCTTTGGTCTGCTCCTGTACCTTGGCGTAGAGCTTACCCTCCTCCCATACTTTGAGAAACTCCGGCTCCCTTTGAGAAAGGTTGGCCTTCATCTTGAAATCGGTTTGGGGCAGATTCAATGTCGCCCGATAATCCATGGGTATCTCCATATGTTACTTGAGTGCTTAGTGCTGAAGACTGAGAGCTTGGTGCTTAGTGCTGAAAATCAAGCACACAAACATACCAGCTCACCCGCAAGTTGCAAGGTAAAATCGCCGGAATTTCAGGCTGTTTCCTCTGCCAACCAGCTTTGGGTTTGACATTCACAGCTCGGACTCCTATATTGTCTGCAACAGAAATTAACCTTTACAAACGTTTTCCCAAGGAAAAAATAACATGCCAAAAATTATCGCCCTGGCTGGCAAAGGCGGGGTCGGCAAGACCACCATTTCGGCCCTGCTTATCAAATACCTGACCGAAAAGGGCTTAACCCCCATCCTCGCCGTGGATGCGGATGCCAACACCAACCTCAATGAGTTGCTGGGATTAAAGATCGATACCACAATTGGTCAGATCAGAAAGGAACTCAAAGGTGAGATGCCGCCCAACATGACCAGAGATCAGTACATGGAGATGAAGGTGCACCAGGCACTGGTTGAAGCCACCGGCTTTGATCTCATGGCCATGGGCCAGCCGGATGGCCCTGGCTGCTATTGCGCGGCCAATCAGCACCTGGCTATGACCATGGATCATCTGGCCGGTAACTACAAATACATCCTGGTGGATAATGAAGCAGGCATGGAACATTTAAGCCGAATGAACCTAAGAGATATCGACTATCTCATCGTAGTTTCAGACCCCTCGGCCCGAGGCATCATGACCGCCAAAAGAATTGCCGAACTCACCGGGCCACTGGGGATACGAATCAAGAAAAAATGCCTCATCGTCAACCGGGTGCCTGAACCAGCCAGCGAGGAGATGCTGGCCAAAATAGACGAAGCGGTTCAATCTACCGACCTGCCCCTGGGCGGCCTGTTGCCTGCGAGCAACGAACTGGTAGCCCAGGAGATCACCGGCAAGTCCTATCTGCAACTCGACGCCGAAGTTCTCGTTGTACATAAGGCCTTCGCCATCTTTGACGCACTTCTGAACTAACCATAACTCTGATAAACTGGATAATTTCCAACTTACCAAACCGGCAACGCCCCCCCCATACCCTGCAATATCACCGAGGCCGGAAAAAATTTCCCGGCCTCGGTACTTGGCGCATGCTTGTCCTTTCCCCCACCAACCGGCTTAAATTACACACAATTTAATGAAGTTAGTCGCGATACCTTTTCTGGCACGAGTTTTGCTTTGCAACAATGCGATAGATCCATATCCAGAATACCACACGAGGCGCACTATGAGTTTACAAGCATCTTTATACAATGGATTAAGCGGCGTGAACGGCATGGGCAAGAAGCTCAACGTCACGGCGAACAATGTCGCCAACGTCAACACCAACGCCTTTAAAGCAGGACAAGCCCATTTTACCGATATCTTCGAAACCACCATGGGCACCCTCTCTGTTGGTCACGGTGGGTGGCAGCGAACTGTTTCAACTTCTTTTAATGACGGCATCCTTGAAGCTACAAGCAAGGGCACGGACATAGCCATAAGCGGTATGGGGCTGTTCATGGTGCGCCATGATGGTGCTACAACCGCCAACACCTATACCCGTGCCGGGAACTTCAATATGGTGGAACATCTGGGTACGGAGCCCAACGCCAATAACCTGGTCACCCCGACCGGCCAATTTGTGCAGGGCTATAACCTAAGCTCCAGCACCGTCTCGCCCACCGTGGTCAGCGATATCCTGATAAAGAACATCGCGCCACAATCAGCAACCAGTGCAGTGGAGTTGATGTTAAACATTCAGAACAATCCTTCCTTAACAGAACCTACCTCCAGTCAAACAAAACTATTTGATAGCTGGAACGGGACCAATACGGCCCAACCAATCACCACAAATAATTACGATTATAAAACCTCTTTGACCATTTACGGTCCGGGCAATGAAACCGATGGATTTTCAACGCCTTCATCCACCTACAACCTGACCGTTTATTTCGATGCAACCGACAGCCCAAACGAACAGGAATTTATCGTTACCTGTAACCCCGAGCAGGATCAGCGGTTGAGTACCGGAGACACCCGCTACAACAGCACAACGGACAAGGGAGCTGGCGCCCTGCTCTACGGCGTTCTCTCATTTTCAAGCAGCGGCGACCTGAACAACATCCAGTGCTGGAACGTTCCGCCGGACGGCACCGTCGCCCCAACCATCATCGATTCCAACGGCGACGTCGTCCCAAACCCCGCCAATCTGCTTACCCTTGCCAGGGGCGAATCATACTACAGCTTCGATTATAACTTTACCGGCACCGCAGCCAATAACTCCTCAACTCTGAGCTTTGGCATTGCCCCAACGCCAAAGTCTGTTCTTAGTTCCGTTGCGGCATTCAGTTCCGCCACCACCTCAGGAAACATAAGTGCAACCTCCACCTGGGATACCGTTTCCGACAATCAAGGAAACACCGTGCAAGCAGGGGACACAATCACCCTCCAGGGCACTACTGGAGACGGAACTGCAACCTCATACACCTACACAGTCGATTCTTCTCAGACGGTAGCAAATTTCCTTGCCGGAATAGAGACTACATTTGCCTGCACAGCCGGAATCAACAATGGCCAACTCACCCTCACCGACACTATGGTGGGGGCAAGCCAACTGATGATCTCCTCGATTACCTATACCAATGCAAACGGGGCCACCCCGCTTACTGATCCAACCATTGCCCAGATCTTCGGCGCTCAAAGTGCATCATTCGCCGTTGATCAGAACGGAATATATCAAGGAACAGGACTTCCCACCACCAACTACGCCAGTCCTTCAGCATTGTTATATCAAAGCCAGAACGGATACGGCAAAGGCAGACTGCAGGATATCAACGTGGACAGCCAGGGGTTTATCACAGGACAATACTCCAACGGACAAAATATCAGACAGGCCCAGATAGTACTGGCCAACTTCAAAAACATGCAAGGGTTGCAATCAGTGGGCGACAACAACTTCGTCGCAACAGCGGAGGCCGGAGCAAGGACAATCGGGACTGCTGGCCAAGATTCTTTCGGAAACACCACCAACTACCACCTGGAGATGTCCAATGTTGATCTTGGTCAAGAAATGGTTGATGTCATGACTACTCAGCGGGCTCTTCAGGCCAACGCCAAAAGTATTTCCACCGCCGAAGAACTGTACGAGAAATTACTTCAGATGGTGCGGTAAGCATACCAATCATTCGAAAAAATATGAAATTAGTGGCAAAATTACACGATCCTTCTTCTTGACTGACTAATCTCTCCCTCACTCCAACCCTCTCCCGCAAGGTGAGAGGGAGTCAACCTCCGCTCTAGATCTGCACTGCCGCCTTGATGATTAATGCTGCCCACTGGTTGAGGCTTTTGCCTTACAAGTTCTACGTCTCGTGTGCTATACGGGCATGCACCTCTGACAGACTGCACCCGCACAACATGAGCTTACCGAATAAGGCTCATCAAATTCAATCCGTACCGCATATCCCTTTTAGTTCATGGTGGTTCATTCCTCGCACCACCAAAAAAACCGGCAGTTCGGAATGTTCCGAACTGCCGGATCAGGTTAACGACCTGGACTGAAAAATTACTTACCGTTTGAGGTTGATCAAATCCTGCAACATTTCGTCGGTGGTGGTGATGATCTTGGAGTTAGCCTGAAAACCACGCTGGGTGGTAATCAATTTGACAAATTCCGCACCCAGATCCACGTTGGACTGCTCCAGTGAGTTGGGCGAAATCGTCCCCAGGCCGTTGGTTCCTGGAGGCCCGGTGATGGGCGCGCCAGAGGCAGTAGTCCCGCGGAATATATTACCACCCTCCTTGGTAAGTCCTGCCAGATTGTTGAAACTTGCCAACGCCACCTGAGCCCTTTCCAGCACCTGGCCATTGGAATAGTTTCCAGTAATGACCCCATCGGTGTCCACGGAAACCGATTGGAGAAAACCAGCGGCAAAGCCATCCTGGTCCTGGAAAATGGTGGTGGAACTGTTAGCGTACTGAGTCGTAGACAATGCCTCAGAACTAAAACTGATACTTTCCGTGCCACCAACTCGGCTCCCATCTTCGCCACTGGTATCAGCATCAATGGTAGCAAATGTTCCTGTATCAAAAGGGGTTGCCCCAGAAACAACCCCGGCATAGCTTATAGAAGTCATCTCCAACACACTATGATAACCGGTAGTAGCAATTTCATCGGCCCGTCTATCGGTGAGAACTAAACGCCCTGCCCCATCAATAGAGGCTTCGGCATCAAACTGTTCTTCCAGCCAAGAAAGCAGATCCTGCATCGAGGGAGTTGTGTTTGCTGCCGTAAGCGGTGAACCGAAACTGGTACCTGCGGTAAAGGTAGCAGTAACTGGAGTATTATCCCCACGCAACCCTGTAAAAACAATGGTATCGCCAGAGGCAAGAGCGAGTCCGGCGTCGTCATACACACTTGTCAGGGGTGTGCTCGCATTGACCGGCGTTGAACCTCCCGCAGTGGTCACAGCTCTGCCCGTGGAAACCACCTGCTGTTTAGCGGTGGTAACATTAAGCTGGACGTCATTGCCATTAACAGCAACCGTCGTGGCACCAAATGCGGCCAGATCAGCGCCAAGCGGGAATGATCCGCCCGTGCTGGCAGTTATAGTGACAGCCAAACTGCTGCCGCCAGTTCTATCGCCAATACTTATCCGTCCAGTTGAGCCAAGAGTCACAGGGACAAAAGCATCAGGAACGGGAGAAGCCACAGAAGCCGAACCATCGGCGTAGAGGTCCGAGAGAAAATCCAACAGATTCTGCACGGTACTGGTTGCGCCTACGGTAAACACAGTCCCTGCACCGGCAGCAAACACAGTTCCATCAACTGCCGTACCAGAAAACTGAAAAGTGTCTGTATTGGCAATTTGCACAGGAACGCCTGCATTATCAAACAAGGTATTTAACAGCGCAGTTGGACTGGAAGCGGGCGTGCTTAACGCATCGCTGGCAAAGAAGTTAGCACCAGCATTACCAGAAATAACCGCCGTAACATTAGTCGTAGTTGCACTTCCACCAAAGGGATTTATCCCATCTCCACCTGAAAACGAAAAACTGGTAAGCGCCAGACCGCTTGGTCCGCCAGTGCCATCAGTCATCTTAATTCGTCCCGCCGCGTCAATGGTGCAGGTAACCCCAAAAGCAGTATCCATCTTATCAAGCAGATCCTGTATTTTATCGCCCGCCACCAGAATATATTGATTCGCGCTGTCGGTTGGATCCACATAGGTTCCATCATGTTTATACCCGCCAAAGCTGACGATATCTTTGGGCCCCGTCAAATCAACCAGGGTTCCATTGCTGTTATATACCGTACTCCACAAAGTTTCCTTGGTGATGGGTGTTGAGGTGCCAACACTGGCATAGGCAGCCCCGTTACTGACCAAGATCTGACTGACTGCGGTAGACTGACCACTGTATATTGCCCCAAGATTAAGAGCAATCTGCTGATTTGTTGAAGCGCCAGTAAAGTTAGCGCCAAAAGAATAGTATTGCTCCGTATTGGCCAAGGCAAGACGATTGGTACTTTGACCAGGATCCACAATGCCATCAGGCGGCACATTCCAGGCCGAAATATTGTTGATGGCGCCAGATGTGGAGAAATCAACCTTGCCATAGAGTAAAGCGCCAGCCCCTTTATGTACCTGGTAGTTATAGCTGCTATCTGGAGTATAAATTGAAACTTCGTCATTACTACCATCCAGAACTCCGGCAGAATCACGGCCGGTACTCAACATCCGCTGATCTTCAGTAGGTGTGCAAGTCACCAGAAATTCCCACTGATTATCCTTGGTAGTACGATCAAAATACACAGTTAGATCATGACTCGCACCCACTGAATCATAAACCTTGATCGCTGTAGTGTATTCATAAGCAGTAGAAGAAATAGGCGCTGTAGCCACCGTCAAAGCAGCGTTGGTGCCGTTCCATGCGTCATAAAGGTTAAGCTCACTGGTTTCGTTATTTTTGCGGGAATCCAGATTAACGATAACCTGCGCACTGGCAGTTTCCACGGGCGGCGTAGTTTTGCCAAGATTAATATCGCCAATAGTGCCTTGTCGTTCGCCAGAAGTTGAATCCAAGGTCCATCCTTGCACAAAATTACCGGTTGGATTTACCAGATACCCTTCTTTATCAAAACGGAATTCCCCAGCTCTGGTGTACATATCTGCTTCAGCATTGCCTGAAGCCCGCAGCATGAAAAACCCCTGGCCGCCAATGGCCAGATCGGTGGCAGTCGAGGTAGACTCAAATGAACCCTGAGCAAAAACCCCGTCAATGGTGGTCATGGTTACGCCGCGTCCAACCTGAGCTGTTCCTGCAGCAGTGGCCACACTTTGCGTCAGAACATCCTGGAAAGTTGCTCTACTGGATTTAAAGGCGATGGTGTTGACGTTAGAAACGTTATCACCCAAAACGCTCATGGCGTTGCCCATGGTACTGAGACCACTGATACTTGCATATAACGAACTTGAAACGCCCATGTCCTACCTCCTGTTTATTTGTTTTTTGATTTTTGTTGAAATCACTTAACTACCAAAATATCGGCAACATTCATGACTATGGATTTATCCACATTAACTTGAGCCTTGCCACCAGTAAAATTCACCCCGGTAACCCGTCCGGTTGTCCGGTAATCAACATCAACCTTCTGCCCCAAAGCGTTCATGGCAATAACTTTGTAGGTATACTGACCATCCGGAACGACTGTGCCGCTGGGTGTTTTTGCATCCCAGGTCAGCTCATGCTTGCCGGAGGCGGCATAACCCAACTCAACGGTATCCGCCAAGCGCCCTGCTGCATCATAAACCTCCACACGACAGGAATCAGCGGCATCAGCCAGGGTATACTCGGTAGTGGACACCTGTCCAGCTACCACCCCCATGGTATTTCCAGTCCCCTGTACCTCTTTGCCAATCAAGGTCAAAAGTTGAAGATTGTTCTGTGAGACTTGGTAGCCGAGCAGTTTTTCCAGGTTATCAGACATCTTCATGGTAGCTTCCATGTTGGAAAACTGGGCGAGCTGCGAAGCCATATCCGTACTGTCCATAGGCTCTAACGGATCCTGATGCTGCATTTGAGTGATAAACAGAGTCATGAAATCGTTACGATCCAGAGTACTCTTGCCCACCGTCTTCATAGCTGTGGTATCTTGAATCGGCAGAGTCGCACTGGTACTTGCTGTAGTAGTCATTGTTTTTTCCTCGCTCATTTTTAAGCAAACAGATCAACACCGCTTTCACGGCCATTTCCGGGCTGCACCCGCTGATAAAGAATATCCTCGGGCAAATCCGCCAAGGTTGTCAGACGCCGCCCGTTTACCTTTTCCAGAGAAGCCGCCTGAAACTGCTGCCAGGATTCGTTGCTGTCAGTATCCCGGTTCAAGGACACCATACAGTCTCCAATAATAAAACCCTGCTTTTCCATGTTTTCTCTAAATTGTTCCAGGTTGCTTTCCAACACCGCTTTCACCCTGGCATTCTCCATGAGAAAAGAGACAGCTACCTGATTATCACGCACCGTCATCTCCACCTTGACTTCACCAAATTCCTTGGGATAAAGCTTGAGAACCAGATGATGCTCCTGGTTACGCAGACCCTGGAGTACGCCCTGAGAAAGTTGAGCGAAACTCTGCTGCTGAACACCAGGGGGCAGATTGGGAATATGCACAAAAGGTCTGGCTGCCTGACTTGAACTGGCAGCGACGCCAACAGATTCGGCCTTAGCCAGTACAGCAGCCTCACCTTGAAAGACAGAACTGTTTTCGACAAAGAGTTCGCCACTGACCAGAACGCCCTTACCATCTTTAGCGAGCTGACCGTCCTGACTTATGGCCAGAACAGGATCCGCAAATTCACTGTTAAAAAGTGCTACGGTATCTGAATTCTGGTCGGCAAAAAGATTCAGTGCCTCACCCAGGTTCTTCGCTATAGCTTTATCCAGTTTGGCGACGCCCTGTTGCACCTTAACCTTGGAGAGATCAACGCTGGCCATGAGCTTTTCAAAAACGGCAACCAACGAGCCCTGAGCTACAGGTGATTGACGCTGGCCATTTGTTGCAAAACCAGACGGGGCCAACACCTCCTGAAGATCAGCCAACAAAGAAAGCGGATCCGTCTGCAGCCGATTGGCCTTCACCTCACGCACAGCCTGCGTCAGCATATTTTTCAGACTGTCCAAAATTAAAACCACCGACTGATTGGACTCAACAAGGCCTTTCATAACCGGCACTTGCTCTGCTTTCACCACGGTATGGCCGGTAATTTCCTCTCCTGTCATAATCTGCAACAGGTCTGCCACTTTTTGCAGATCAAAAATGTTATCTCCCCGTACCGCTGCTTCGCTAATTCTGTTCACCTCTGTGGTGAGATCGGTAATTCTTGCCTCCATTACCCCTTGCAACAGATCCACCACTTTTTGCAGAGCAAAGATGTTATTTCCACGTGCCGCCGCATCACTGATTCTGCTCATCTCAGGCACCGAAACGCCAAGACGCCCAAGCAGACTCTGAAGAGGCTGCAAATCAATCTCCGAAGTTCCCGCTGAAACCGCCAAGTCTTTCTGTCCCATCATCGACTCAGCACCAACGGAACCCCTAATAACCTTAACCCTGGAAAGATCAACACTTTCCATAAGCTTTTCAAAGATAGCAACCACCGTGCCCTGAACTGCAGATGACAGACTCGGCCCCTTGCTTTCAAAACCAGAGCGGACCAGAACCTCCTGCAGATCCGCAAGAAAGGAAAGCGGATCCGCCTGCAGCCTGTTGGCCTTTACCTCATCAACTGCCTTGGCAAGCATATTTTTCAAACGATCCAGAGTAAGGGTCACCGGCGGGACATCTTTAACCAGGCCTTCGACAACCGGCAGCCGTTCGGGCAACAGGGCACGCTGTAATTGCTGAGAGACTCCGGCCTCGGCAAGAAGATCTTGCAACTGTTCCGCTTCTACCGGAGTGATATCAGTGATTCTTATTTCCGGCAAATCCTTCAACCCAGCAAGAATTTTTTGCAGGTCAATGGTATTATCCCCCCGCACCGCCGCCTCACTGATTTTGCTTACCTCGGGCACTGGAATACCAAGGCGTGCAAGAAAGTTCTGCAGAAGCGGCAACTCGGTTTCCGGCACAGTCACAGGCAGGTCGTTCTGCAAATTTTGGAAATGACGGGAGAATGAGGCGAGGAAATCGACAAGGTTCAATTTGCCATCCTTGTTCTTCATTTTTTCCATAAGCATACTCAACTGACTTTCGTTCATCCCGGCATCCTTAGCGATCTTCTGCATAAGATCCGAATCAGGCACCGGGAACGACCATTCTCCAGCACCCTGCTTTTGATCGCCCGCACTCTTCTGCAGATCCTGAACAAACTGCCCCAGCAAGGCGGTTAAGGTGGTGGTATCCTCGTTCTCTTTTAAATGTTCCGGAGCGGCAGCAAACGCTTTCCGATCCACGGCTGAAACAGCTATGCCCTTGGCTTTTTGCAGACCGAACAGATCATTCGTGCCCTGTTGGTCCTTGACCATCTGCTTTTCCATATAGTCGGAAAAATTCGTCGCGGTTTTCATGCCAACCGGGCCTTGCAAGTCAACCTTCGCCGTTACTTGAGACTTAGGGGCCTGAACAATGGGCATCATTAGTGCGTCCACACAAACTCCTCGCTGTAAAATTAATTTTGCCTGTGCACCCCGATAGAGTGCGCTTGCCAGTCAAGCAAAGCAAAAGATGTGCCACGCTAAAACCCAGTACCAATAAAAATACAATAACAATGATAAAACAAAGAGTTACAAGACCAAATAAAACATGACCTCCTCAGGAAAAACACCCACAGCACCACAGGGCAGGAAAAGAATTCCTCCCCAAAAACAGTCCTGGGAATGAGCAGTCGGAGTTGGGAAAAAATTGCCGGGAGATCCAAAAAGGAATAAAAAAAGCCCTTCCGGCTAACCGCCGGAAGGGCTAAAAAGATCATACGCGTTTATCAAGAACTACAAAAAGGAATAAGGGCACGGCATGCCGTGCCCTTACTGTATGATTAAATATTCGGTTTAGAAATGGAATTACTTCAGGGCAGACCCAGTAGTCTGCTTACCCGCACTGCCTTATCCTGACCCAGTTTGGGGATGATCTTCGCCACAGCCTCCGTCTTCATAGCTCGCAAAATCTCCACCGCCTCTACATCGTCCATCTTGTCCAGCAGAGGCGCCACCTTGGATGGGCTCATGGCGCTATAAATCTTAATCAGATTTTTAAACTGCTGATCCTTACCCTTCACCGCGCCGCCAAGCTGCCCCTTAAGTTCTTCCTGCAGGGCATTTAGCTTGGTGAACTTCTCATCCACCTCCTTGTTCAAGGCGGTGAGTTCTTTTTCCTTCTCAGCCAGTGCTTTTTCTTTAACGGCCAGAACATTTTCACGTTCTTTCAATCCAAGAGCACCTGAAATTTCCTGCGGAGTAAGTTTGAGCGGAGGTTTCTCCTCCGTAAAGGCGGGGATGGTCATCAACATGATCAGCATGATTATAATAACTTGGACAACATATCTGGAATTGCGTTTTTTCATGATCCAGTCCTGAGGTGTTCGTAGAGCCTCCTGGCCCTTGCGTTAATGAAGATTCTCGCGTCCGAAACGAAGCACCATCTGTTCGTCCGCCTCATTCTGCTCTTTCTTCAATCCTGCCAGCAAGAACTTCTGATAATCCCTCTCTCTGGCTTTCTCCATAACCTTTTTATCCTGCACCTTAACAGTCAACTCTTCCCTGGCCTGGACAACCGCGCCCTGACCAACCTCCACCAAGACTTGCCCATCTGCAATCTCCTGCTCTTTGCGAAAAATACCTTCCACATATAAAGCAAAGACCGGGGCTAACATCTGCCGATGCTTTTCTTCTTCAAACTCGGCAATCAATTCCAGTCGCTGCTCCTTCAACGCGGCAAGCCGCAACTTCTGCTCCTCAAGAAGCATAAGCATTCTGGCCAATTTCTGCTGGGCAAGCTCTTCCAGATTCCGGCGCAGGCCAAGAACCGTTTCAAGTTTAAAATGATAGGCCATTGTTTACTCTCTTAGTGGGCCTTATGCTAAGCGACCTTATCATCAGCAAAAATCGCCGCCAACTGTCGGGCGCTTTCGGCAAAAGAAACCTTTTCTTCCACCGGCTGTTTCAGATAACCGTTCAATCGATCGATCATGACAATGGCATTATCGATTTTCGGATTACTGCCCTTGGCATAGGCCCCGATATTGATCAGGTCTTCCGAGCGGCGATAGGTGGACATAACCTCCAGAAATTTATGAGCGCTGCGCACCTGATCCTTGGGCACCACATCAGTCATGCACCGGCTGATGCTGCCCATTACTTCGATAGACGGGTAATGCCCCTGGCTCGCCAGATCCCGGCTCAGAATAATATGGCCATCCACGATGGAGCGCACCGCATCAGCAATAGGCTCGTTCATATCATCACCCTCCACCAGCACCGTGTAAATACCGGTGATACTCCCCTTGCCCATGCAGGTTCCAGCCCGCTCCAACAATTTAGGGAGCTGGCCGAACACCGAGGGGGTATAGCCGCGCGAGGTGGGCGGCTCACCGATAGCCAGGCCAACCTCCCGGCTGGACATGGCAAAACGGGTGACCGAATCCATCATCAAAATCACGTCCCGGCCCTTGTCCCTAAAAAACTCGGAAATGGCCGTAGCAAGATAGGCCCCACGCATCCGCACCAGGGGAGGCTGATCCGAAGTGGCCACCACAACCACAGAACGGGCCAGCCCTTCTGGGCCAAGATCCCGCTCGATAAAATCCTTCAATTCTCGGCCCCGCTCACCAATCAGGGCGATAACGCTTATGTCGGCTGCAGTATGTCTGGCAATCATGCCAAGCAAGGTACTTTTGCCCACCCCGGAACCGGCAAGAATCCCGATACGCTGGCCTTTGCCCAAAGTAAGCAGGCCATTGATCGCCCGCACTCCCACATCAACTGGTGCGAAAATCCTCTCCCGCTCCATGGGGTTTAAGGGTTCGGCATACAGCGGATACTGCATCTCGGCTTGCAATGGCCCTTTGCCATCCATAGGATTGCCCAGGCCGTCAATAACCCGGCCCAGCAGAGATTCGGCCACCGGCACCCCGGCCTGCTCACCAACCAACCGGATAGCGCTTCCCGGCTCAACCCCGCGCATTTCTCCCAAAGGCATGAGCAGCACTCTGCCTTCTCGGAAGCCAACCACCTCGGCCAACACCGTGCTCTTGCCTTTAAAGACCGACACTTCACAAATACTGCCCACCGGAATCCCTGGCCCCAGGCTCTCCAGAACCATACCAATAACCTGATTCACCCGACCGCCCACACTAACGAGAGAAGTATCCTGAGCAACCTGAAGACAGTGGGAAAGATTCATGAAATTTATCCTTGTAAAGGCACGGCGTGCTTCTACGCGGTTATGGCCGCGATAAAGGCCTGCTCAACAGCGGCATACAACCTTGCCTTGCAGTTTTCCAGGGTAGCGTCGATCTCACCGAAATCGGTTTTCAGAAAACAGCCGCCCACAGAAATGTTTGGATCCTCGACCAGCTGGATGCGATTTTTGCCTTCGATCAGGCGGGAATTCTCCAGGCTCGCCTTTTTCAGCCGCCCAAAATCATCGCCATGCAAATGAATCTGCACCGTAGAATTTTCCACCACATATTCCATGGCTTTTTTAAGACAGGCCTGAATAACCAGGGGATTAACCGAGACCTCATGCTGTACCAGCCGGTCCACCATGGTGGTGATCAGGGCAAACATGCTCTCCTCATGCTGCTTCAAAACTGCTTCCCGTTCCCCATCCAAGGAAGCAAACAATACAGCCAGCTCTTCCAACTGCTTCGCATACTGGGCCAAACCGGCCGCTTGTCCTTCGGCCTTGCCCTCGGCATACGCCTCCTGCCTGAGTCTGTCCGCCTTATCCCCGGCCTGACGAATAATCTCCACAGCTTCCTCCATGGCAATTTCCTGAGGAGACCTGCGTTTTGTCATTTTTTTGGCTTCAACACTGTCAGGTTTAGCCTGCCAGAAATCTTCAAAAGACAAAAAATCTTCTGTGGCCAAACTTGGCGCAGTCTGCACAACCCGATTCTGTTCCAACTTGATCACCTTAGACAAATTCGTCCTCACCGCCACCACTGCTTGTCAGCTGAATCTTGCCTTCCTGCTCCAAACGTTTGGCTATCTTAAGTATCGATTGCTGAGCGGCCTCGACATCCTTTATTCTGGTCGGCCCCATAATTTCCATATCTTCCTTGAGCATTTCCACGGCTCGTGAAGACATGCTGCCAAACACCTTGGTCTTGAGCTCATCTGAAGCGAGCTTGAGGGCCAGTTTGAGATCATCGGTGCTGACCTCCTTCAGAATTGCCTGAATACCCCTGTCTTCAACGCCAATAAGATCTTCAAAGACAAACATCAATCGACGAATTTCATCGGCCAGGGTTTCGCGCTGTCCTTCAATTCCTTCGAGGATAGATGCTTCCAGACCTCGGTCAGAATTATTAAGAATTTCAGCCACAGCCGCTACCCCGCCGAGACGTTGACCATCCATGCCTTCGATGGAAAGCAGTTCGTCTTGCAACACCCGGTCTACATCCACAAGAATCTCTGGACTTATCTTGTCGAGTTCCGCCATACGCATCATAACTTCCACCTGAACCTCTTCATTAAATTCCAAGAGGATTTGGGCTGCCTGGTTCGGATCCAGTACAGAAAGAACCAGGGCCACGGTCTGGGGATGTTCATTGCGCAGAAAGTTTACCAATATCTTAGGCTCAAGCTTCCTGGCCTTCTGAAACAGGGTCAGCTTCCAGTCAGACCTGATCGTTTCAAGTATTTCGTTAGCTTGCTCTCCAGGCATCGCCTGCCTAAGTGCGCCTTCCAAAAGCTCATTACCGGACAAAAATATATCGCTATCACCGCTGTCGGACTTGAACTCATTAAGCAGAGCGTTCAAATCATCTTTATCGACCTTGTCGATCCTGGCCATCTGTCGGCCAACGTGCTTGATATCATCGGTATCGAGTCGCTGGAAAACCTTGGCAGCAAAATCCTCACCCACGGTTAGCATAAACACTGCCGCTTTTTCCGGGCCGGTGAGAGCCCCACCGCTCTTTTTTTCAGATTTGCTCATGAATTAGGCCTCTTCGCGCAACCAACGACGCACCAGATCTGCGGCCCGATCGGGATCGCTCTGGGCCAAGCGGGAGATCCGCTCCTGATCAGTGAGCCCTCGAGGAGAAAGGGTAAGATCCTCTTCCTCTTCTACACCCCTGTGGCCTGCAAACCCGCCAACTGCAGGCCCTTTACCGCCCGAGAGGGAATTGGTTCCACCCTGACGGGGTTCAAATTGTTTGGAAGCAAGAATTTTAAGAAACGGTTTAACAATAAAAAGAAGCACCAAAATCGCAACCAACAGATAGACCAGAGGCATGGCCAGAGACATGATCGCCCATTCCGCCATCGACCGCCATTTTTCCATGGCATCTACCTCCGGTTCTGGCACGGAAGACAGGGCGAAAGGCAAACTTGCAACCTCAACCTGATCACCACGCTCTTCGCTATAGCCAACGGCATTCTTTACCAATTTATCCAGATTCACCATTTCCGCAGAGCTGCGCGGCTGATATTTAAGGGTTGTTTTCCCATCCTTGTCAACACTCTTTTCGTAAGAACCATCGACCATGACCGCGATAGACAATTTCTTGACAGATCCGCCTTTTTCCTGAATATGCCTGGTCTGCTTGCTGATTTCATAATTACGGGTAACATTGTTGCGATTGTTCCCGGCTGAGGCAGCCCCTCCCCCTCCTTCCCCGGCAAAGGTAGCAAGCTCACCTTTAACTCCAGGGATTCCTTCTGGATTAGTGCCGCCTCCCTGATCTTTTTCCGTGAGCATCTGTTCGCTGCGCACCACCTGCCCTTCTGGATCAAAATTCTCCTCAGTCCGTTCAACCTTGTTGAAGTCTATTTCCGCTGTGACTCGCGCTCTGGCCCGATTGACCCCAACAATCTCCTCCAGCATGGTCTCCACCTTCTGCCGCAAGGTGTCTTCGATCTTTATCTGGTACTCTAATTGATTGCCGGTGAGCACGCCCTCACCATCGCCCTGTTTCCGGTAAAGCAAACGGCCACTGGTATCGACCAGGGTGATATCATCGGTGCTAAGCCCTGGCACCGCGCTGGCTACCAGATTAACGATACTCTGAATTTCATGCTGACTGAGTTTTTCCCGACCACGCAGCTTAACACTAATTGAAGCGGTGGGAGGTTTTTCATCCTCGATGAATACCGATTCCTTAGGGGTGGCTATATGAACCCTGGCTTCGACAACCTGCTGGAAATTCCTGATAGTTCTAGCCAACTCTCCCTGCAAGGCCCGTTGATAGTTCAAACGCTGAACAAAATCGGTCTGCCCGAAATTCGTCTGGTTGAAAATCTCAAAACCAACACCGCCGCCCCTGGGTAACCCCTCACCTGCCAAGGTTAACCTGATCTCATATACCTGCGAGGCCGGAACCATAATAGCTCCGCCATCTGCAGACAATTTGTACGGAATGCGCTGATCTTTGAGTTTCGTCAGAACCTCGCCTGCATCTTCCTGATTCAGCCCGGAAAAAAGAACCTTGTAAGCAGTTTCCTTACCGGCGCTGCTCAGGCTCAACAGACCACCCACCACCACAGCGATCACTACGATCCCGAGTATTCTCTGAGTAATACTCAATCCCTTGACAATGGCGGCGAGCTGTGCAAACATTTCTTGTGGAGTAGCCATGTTCTGTTCCTTGATTTTTATTCTATCCCCGGCATCATGCTGGGTAGTTAGAAAATTTTAACAGCGCCTGTTAGAGCTGCATCCTCATGATCTCACGGTACGCATCAATCACCTTCTGCTGCACCCTGGTCATCATCCTGAAAGAGATACCAGATTTTTCCATGGCGATCATGGTTTCATGAATATTGGCGTGTTCGCCTGCGGCAAGCCCTTTAACCAGTAAATCAGCCTCCTGATTACTTCCGTTTACCTCGGCAATCGAGCGGCTGAGAATCTCGGAAAATCCGCTACCCGCGACACCTGGGGTACCAGGGGATTTAAATGGCGATGATCCAGGAATACTGATCGGCTGCATGGTTATCTCTTTCATTTATCGACCTCCAATTACCTGACAGAAACTACCTGCCTATTTCAAGAGCCTTAAGCGCCATATTTTTAACAGAATCAAAAGCCGTAACATTGGCTTCATACGAACGGCGGGCACTCATTATATCTACCATCTGCTCAGCCACGTTAACATTGGGGAAACGAACCACCCCATTGGCATCAGCGTCCGGATGGGAAGGATCATAAACCTCCTTAAACGGTGCCTTGTCTTCACTTACCTGCACCACTTCAACCTTGCGAAGGCGCTTGGTGGTGGAGTTAAGCGTATCCTGAAAATTCGTCCCTTCTAAAGGCTTAGCCCCGAAGACTACGGATTTGGCCTTGTATGGCCCGCCTTCCATGGTCCGGGTAGTATTGGCGTTGGCCAGATTCATGGCAGCAATGTTGAGCCGGGCCCTCTCCGCCGTAAGGGCGGAGCCACTGATCTGCATGGCGGTTAAAGTATCCATTTATTACTTACCCCCCTCGTCAATGGCATAGCGTAGTGAATCAAATTTTTTCCCAATGCTTTTAGCGATTACCTGAAACATCAACTGGTTCTCCGCCATCTTCACCATCTCCTGGTCCAGATCAACCGGTCGATTCTCGTTAACTAAATCCCTTGTTTTGCTGGCTTCCATGGCATCAAGCTGCATGTGCCCCTTATGAGTTCTGGCCAACTCTCCCTGGCCGCTCATCACACTCTTCATAACCTTGGCAAAATTAAAATCCTGTCCTGTATAGCCAGGAGTTTCAAGATTTGCGACATTTGACTGAATAAGTCCCTGTCGCTCATGACGCAAGGTGAGTGCCTGACGCATGGTTTCAATATTGCCGTCAAACAATTTATTTATTGGCATAGCATTCTCCTCTTCTAAATCAAACAACCCGCCTGTCTGATTCTCATGCAAAAAAAATGCCAACTGGTAAAAAATTATGTGGCAATAAGGCGCAAATTATAGGGATCCAAGAAAAAAGCGACAGGGAACGGGCAGAAATATTCAATAGCAACTATCCAGCAACACCGCTTCGCTACTGCCGCAGATGCGCGGAAAAGGCCTGCAAAGTGGCTATTGCACAGGAGGCCGATGACAGGTAAGCGAGACTCCAAAGCAGAGTAGTGCCGCTGCACAGTTACTTTTATTCAACCATGCCCTGGGAACGATATTCATGCAGTTTATTGCGCAAGGTACGGACACTAATCCCGAGAATCCCGGCTGCATGTGTCCGATTATTGTCGTTTGCCTGCAAGGCCTGCATGATCATTTGACGCTCTACCTCTCGCAAGGTCTGCATTCCTACTTCCGCAGCCGCAGACATGGCCGCCGCCACTGCGGCATGACCGGGAGCCTGAGAAAAAACAACCGCTGCCGGATCAAGCAGGGACGGCGGCTCAACATCATCCCAAAAATCCCACAGCTCAAGCTCATGCCCCCGGGAAAGAAGAGTAGCCCGCTCAATCAGGTTCTCCATCTCCCGCACATTACCAGGCCAGTCATAGTCTGAAAATCTGGACCAAACAGCAGAGGAAGGTTGTTTTACCGACTTGCCATATTGAGCTGCATACTTTTGAATAAAAAAATCGACCAGCAACCCAACATCCTCCCTACGTTCACGCAAGGGAGGCAGCTTCAAAGGAATGACATTTAAACGGTAATATAGATCCTGGCGAAAAACGCCTTCTTTCACTGCCTGGGCAAGGTCACGGTTGGTGGTGGCCAACACATGCACATTAATCTTGCATGGAGCTCTACCCCCCAGCCGATCAACCTCTTCCTCCTGGAGAACCCGCAGGAGTTTAGCCTGAAGATGCAAGGGAATCTCCCCGATTTCATCCAACAGCAGAGTGCCGCCGTCAGCCAGCTCGAACTTCCCCTTTTTAGTAACAATGGCCCCGGTAAATGCCCCCTTTTCATGACCGAAAAGCTCGCTTTCCAAAAGCCCTTCCGGTAAAGCGGCGCAGTTCAAGGCCACAAACGGCCCGTTTCTCCGCTCGCTTTCCTGATGAATAAAGCGGGCGAAAACCTCCTTACCCGTACCGGATTCACCGAGGATGAGCACTGTAGCCTTGCTGGAGGCTACACTTCTGGCCCGGTCCATAAGCTGCAAGAGTTTGCCATTCTGCCCGACAATCTGTTTCTCCAAGGCAGGCGCTTCCACCACCTTCTGCAAACCAGGCCTGCTGGTCGCTTGCGGCAGCCTGCGCTCAAGCGCAAAAACTCTGGCCACCGTTTCTTCAATGACCTCTACCGGAAACGGTTTCAAGAGGTAATCAAAAGCCCCCTGTTTCATGGCCTCCACCGCAGTGTCTACAGTGGCAAAACCAGTCATAATCACCACTGGCAGTCCAGGCAACAACACCTTTATCTGCCGCAAAAGTTCAATACCATCCATGCCCGGCATCTTGATATCCGTAATCACCAGCTCCGGTTGCTGTCTGGCGATCATCTCCAATGCCATTCGGCCATTTTCAGCGACTGCGACTTCATGACCATTGCGGCATAGCGCCTCAAAAAGAGCAATGCGCATATTCTGCTCATCATCCACAATCAGTATTTTATGCGTCTGTTCAGACATCGGTTCTGGCATTTCTCCCCTGCATGTTTACTTTTATCGTGCCAAACTGCACAGGGAGCAGCACCCTTAAGGTGGTGCCCCGGTCCGGTTCGCTTTCTACTTCAATCAATCCGTGATGCGACTCGGCAATGGCATGGGCAATCGCCAGACCCAACCCACGATTTCTGCCCTTGGTTGAGAAAAAAGGATCAAAAATTTTCTGCAGGTTTTCCTGAGCGATGCCCACCCCCTGATCCTGCACTTTTATTTCCACCAGAGCATCATGCTCTCTATCTATCGACAGTGTACGCAGACCCATTGAACAGGTTCCGCCTGGCGTCATGCTTTCAAGAGCATTAAGACCAAGGTTTAGAAGAAGCTGCCCCAACAGGGCCTGGTCCCCACAGAGAAACACCTGCCCCTCCTCAATCCGACTCTCCATAAGTATACCATGTTCCCCTGCCATTTCACGCAGAGTCTCCATGCTTTCCTTAAGCACTACAACCATATCCAGCATCTTCATCTGCGGGAGCGGAAACTTGGCAAAGGTCACAAAATTATCCAGCAGATGATGCATGGTTCGCACCGCCCCCAACATCCGGGCCGCAACTCGTTCATTATCGTAGTCTCCCGCCAATTCCCGCTTGAGAATCGAGGCATACAGCTCAAGGCTGCCCAAGGGATTTTTCAATTCCTGGCTCATGGCCTCGGCCATCTCCTGCATGGCGGCAAAACGCTTGCTCCGGTCAAGATGCATCTCCATCAAGGCCGGGAAGGTCACATCTTCAAGAGAGAGAAAGAAACCGGCCACATGCAGGAATGGGCTTTGCAGATCGTTGCGGCTGATAAGGAGACAACGTTTTTCCGCTCCGCCGTTCGCAGCCTGCACTTCACAGAGCAAACTACCACCGGAAAGACTTAAGGCCTCAAGTTCACGCCTCAGATTGAATTTTTGGGAGAGCAGCCCCCAACAGGTTTTATCCTGGAGGGAACATCCATCAAGCCCGAGAAGTTGGGTGGCCTTCCGGTTTGCCGCCAACAAATTCCCCTGTCGATCAGCAAGCAGAATGCCGCCCGGCAGACTTTCAATCATAGCAAAAAAGAATTCCCGCAAATGCTCCGGGGTATCAAGGATCGCCTGTGTCATCAGCGGCCAGACTTCCTGGATTTTTTCCCCTGATCGATATCAATCTGGTTCAAAATATATTTCGCTTTTTTCTTGAGAAGCTCGTCCGGCCCAGCCTGCGCTTTCTGTGCATGCTCGCGGCCTTTTTCCATTTCCCTGGCCTTGCGAAACAGATCACTCAATTGCAG
>DOZO01000023.1:31573-63867 GCA_003517965.1 Desulfobulbaceae bacterium | reverse complement strand
TCGGCCAGCCCATCACCGAACTGCTTGTACCAACCCTGCAAGTCTTCAGATTCCAGCCATTTATTCTGCCGAAACCGTGCAAGATCCTCACTCCCCTCGGCATAAAGACAAAGGGCGAATAGCATCCTCAGACGCGCTTCCACATATACCTTGATTTTTGCAGGCACTGGAGAAGCGGCCGTTGCTTTGCCATAACAGGCAAGGGCCTCGGTTTTTTTCCCCCGCGCCTCATTTAACTTGCCGTTCAAATAATAAAATTCTCCAAGATATTCGGTATCTTTATAGATGGTTAAGGCATAACGAATCAGCCTGTCGGCAGCGGGCAGATTTTTCTGAAGAAGATAAACCTCGGCTCTACGCCTATAAAGATCTACCTTATCTTCATCCGCCAATGGCAAACCCTGCGCCTTAAAATAAACGGAGGAGGCTTGATCAAGAAAAGACAATTCCTCAAGCGCCTGGCCAACCAGATAGAGAAAACGACCATTATCCAGAGTATTGACATGCCGATATTGAGCAACATACAACCGATAAAGCTTCTCAAACTCTTTTTGCGCCAGAAATCCTTCCCCAAGATAAAGCAGAATTGTGCCGGAAAAATTTTCCTTTTCCCCTGACTCAAGCCCCGACCTGTCATGACGCAGATAACTCACCCCAAGATCAGCAGCTAACTCGGCATTATTACGGGCCTTATATCTAAGAAACAAAGCACGCCTGGCGTCTTGGGTAATAGGCTCATCCCGATAAGCCTCGATCACCGCCAAAAAAGGCTTGTCTCCCTCGGGATCGGTCAGATCAGAGGCCTTTTGCCCCTTGATCGTATTTCTTTCAGGACTATCCATAAACTCAGCCCGCCTGAAGCGTGCCAGAACAGCTACCTTACCCTCAATTGTGCTATCATCGAGAATACGCTCATAGAGCTTTAAAGCCGTACGCCCATCACCGCTCCGCAAATAACTTTCGCCCAATTCAAAATAAATTTCCCCTCGATCGGAAGGATTCTCGGCCAGGTTAAGGTAGTGAAACAGAGATATCCGGGCGTCTTCATCTCTGCCAATTCGCAGATAGACAAGGCCAAGCTTGCGTAAAAGTGCAGGGTCCCGGTAGTGATAATCTGGATACTTTTCAAACAAGGTGGCAAAAACCTTCAAGGCCCCGACAGGATCTTTATTGACAGCCATGATCTCGCCCAGACCTGTCAAAGCCTTAGCCTTGATATCCGCATCGTCTGATTCTGCAATTTTTTTATAGATATCCAGTGCTTCTGGCACCTTACCTATAATGAAAAGAGTTTCCGCCTGCGTAAGACTTACCCGATCTCGCAGAGGAGAATCGGGATAACGCTTGGAAAATAATTTAAAATAAATAAGCGCCTCACGATATAAACGCATACGGTAATGAGCGAACCCGACCTCAAAATATGCCTCGGCTGCTCTTTTGGCCTTTGGAAAATCGGCGCCGTACCTCCGGAAAATGTCACGAACCAGACCCCACTCTGGCGTCGCGCTCTGCATAGCCAATTGCTTCATGCTTTGGGCTGCCTGCCAGAGAGCCTCTTCCGCCTGCTCTGTCATACGAAATTTTTCGTAATACCGTTGATACGCAGAGGCAGCCTTTACCAGATTCCCGACCTTTGCCGCCGTTACCGCCTCCTGCCAGAGCACCGCTTGAGTTTGACCGGAGACCACCTGTACCGTAGTCTGCTGTGGCAACGGCGCGGCAACTTTGGCCCAACCATGTGTGGGCACACCACCGGTCACCAGAAGACCAAAAGCAGAAACAATGAGTAACGGCAAGACATGAAGAGTATGGACTGAAGGGATATCTTTCATGATTTTTTCACGTAAGTCTTGGAAGCATAGTCAATACATAACTACGTATCTTAATCCCCCATGCTCTGTGGGAACAAAAGATGCATATCCTCTTTCTACGCCTCGGCAGAGGAAGAAATCAACTTGAATCGTTTCATCTTCTCAATAAGAGTAGTCCGGTTCACATTTAAAAGTTTAGCGGCTCTGTTCTTGACCCAGTCCGTCTGCTCAAGGGCTTGCAGAATCAAACGTTTTTCAAAATCAGCCACTACTTCATTGAGGAAAAATCCCTGCCCGGGAAGTTCCTCAACTTGCTCGATCGGGATGGTTCCAGCCGCCAACAAACGTTCCGGCAGATCAGCCACAGAAAGTACCTCACCGCCCGTAAGAATCACCATACGTTCCAGCATATTTTCGAGCTCACGAACATTGCCTGGCCAGGTGTAGCACGTAAACCTGACCATGACCTCCTCCGCGACCCCTTTGATCTTCTTTTTGCGGAGCCGGTTAAACCTGGCTACGAAATGCTCGACCAGCAAAGGAATATCCTGACGCCTGTCACGCAAGGGCGGGGCCTCGATAGGGATAACATTTAAGCGATAATAGAGATCCTCTCGAAACCGCCCGGCCTGAACCTCCTGCTCAAGATCACGGTTGGTCGCAGCAACCACCCGGAAATCAGAACGGATGGTTTTGGTTCCGCCAATCCGCTCAAACTCTTTTTCCTGAAGAACCCGCAGCAGTTTCACCTGAAGCATAGGACTCATTTCAGAAATCTCGTCAAGAAAGACCGTACCCCCGTTAGCCAGTTCAAAACGACCAAGCCGGGTCCGAATCGCATGAGTAAATGCCCCTTTTTCATGACCAAAAAGTTCACTCTCCAGCAATTCTCCTGGTATTGCCCCGCAATTAACCGGCACAAAAGGGCCGGCGCCACGAACTCCTTCGTAATGAAGGGCCTGAGCGATAAGCTCTTTCCCGGTGCCGGATTCACCACGAACCAACACGGTGGTTTCGGCATCACAGACTTTCTTGATCAAAGAAAAGACCTGCCGCATGACACTGCTGTTACCGATTATGGCGGCACAACCTTTTTCTATCTTGGCCGGGGGCTGATTGACCGGCGCAATCCGCCGTCTCACCCCGGCCTTGTCCAAGGCGCTGTCAAGGCGATTTTCGCTCACCGGCATCTCAAGGTAATCGACAGCCCCGGCCTGCAAGGCAATAACTGCGTCATTAACCGACGGTTCGCTTGCAGCCACGATAAACGCCACAGAGGCAGCTATATTCTGAAGATCGCCAAGAAAAGAGCCTTGAAACTGAAGCGAAGACACTGCCAGAAAAATCGCCTGGCACTGGTTTTCTTCAAGCCAGCGACGGGCTTCAGCCTCGGAACGAACCACTTCCAGAGTCAGATCTTTTTTCTGAAGAACCTTGACCAGCTCCGAAGAACGATTAGAAGAATCAAGAAGCAGAAGGAGTAAGGGATTATGCGTCATGCCACCATCATCAATTACATATTTTCTTTTAATAAATTTCACAGCTTATGATCTTTTGTATACAATATTCGCAAAAAAAGTGTCAATTTTTTTTCACATGCTTTATTTTATTAATGCTTAGAAGCTGTACGAAATGTTGTATTATTTAAAATCTGACATCCATCCAGAGTCCATCACCATCCGTCCGCCTGGAAAAGGTTTTCACATGCCAAGAGACACTAACACCGTAAAACCTTTGATTGAGATGATGAACGTCACCAAGATCTATCCGCCTGATGTTACCGCATTAGAAGGCGTTTCCCTGCGAATTGACATAGGTGAAATTATTTTCCTCACCGGTATGAGCGGAGCGGGAAAAACGACACTGATCAAGCTGATTTGTTGCCTTGAAGCGCCCACTAACGGTCTAATCGAGATGGCAGGTCGTGACCTTTCCCGACTCAGTTCCTCCGGCATTCAACGTATGCGTCAAAAAATAGGCGTTGCCTATCAGGATTTCAAACTACTTGACAAACAAACCGTTTTTCAAAACATTGCCATGGCCATGGAAGTGACTTACGCAAACCCCAGGATCATCAGGGCAAGAATCGAGGAACTGCTGGCCCTGCTCAACCTTTCCGACAAATTGCACAAACTTGCGGGAGAACTATCCCGCGGAGAACAGCAACGGGTGGCTCTGGCGCGGGCCGCCGCCAATGGCCCCAGCCTGTTGCTAGCCGATGAGCCAACCGGCAACCTTGATCAGGAGACGACAGAGTTGGTACTCAATCTCTTCCAACACTTAAATCAAAAAAACAATTCGACCATCGTTATCGCCACTCATGATGCGTCTATTTACGCAAAGACGGAACACCGAATCTTGACACTCTGTAACGGGCGACTTGCCTCCCAACCTGAGCAGACAACACAACAGATCAATTTTTCAAAGTATAACAAATCCTTAATATCGAGAGCCAAAAAGCAAAAGTAACTATTCAGCTTCATGCCGCAATTGAAGACAACCCATTCTCTTTTTCAAGGAGTATCAGCCGATGCAGTTTCTGGCCAATATCTTATACCAAGCAGGGAAAAATTTCCGGCAAACCTGGGGGACACAGATAATGACTCTGCTGACCGTGACCCTTTCCGTACTTATATTTGCCTTTTTCTTCCTCATTTACACCAACATGCTCAGTGCCAGCGCACGGCTTGGCGACGATATCCGCCTCATTGTCTATCTTGACCAGGATATTACGGCACAGATGCGCCCAGGACTCGAAAAAAAGATCCGCGACTTCGGGCCAGTGGAAAAAATAGCTTTTGTCTCTCGCACCGAAGCCTTTGCCCGACTCAGTGCCCAGTTGGGCAAGGAGAAAGATGTCTTAAACGATCTGAGTCCCGAATTTCTTCCACCCTCCATCGAAGTATATCCCTTAAAAACTCTGGATAACCTCACCATGATCAGCCAGTTTTCCGATTTCCTGCTGACTCTGCCCAACGTAGCCAAGGTCCAGTCTGGTAGCGACTGGCTCCGTCGTTTTGGCTATTTCACCAATCTTCTCCGAATCGTGGTTGTATTGAGCGGCGGCTTGCTCATCATCAGCATGACCTTTATCGTTTCATACACCATTCGCCTCACCGTGCTTTCCAGACAGAATGAGCTTGAAATTCTCAGGCTGCTGGGTGCCTCTAACGCCTATATCCGTCTGCCGTTTCTGATCGAAGGCGTATTGCAGGGATTTTTGGGCTCAAGCATTGGACTTGCTGCGCTCTACTCCCTCTACCAATGGATTACCAACCGCTTTAGCGGCCCAGGCTTTCTAAAAATCTTTGAGTTTGCTTTTTTTCCCATTGTAATCACAGCCTCCATCCTGCTGGTCGGCATCATACTGTGCACAATCTCCAGTCTTTTCTCGATCCGCAGATTTATCCGTATTTAGGAGCTGTTACAGAATAACCGGCACAATGCTAAGCCGTTGTAACAAAATAAGATCGTCATCTGAATAACCTCAACGGCATAAAGAGCCGTAAACAAAATGGTCGAGTAAACAGAGATTATTTCGTAACGGCTCCTAATCATTCATTTACGGCTCCTTATGCCGTTTTGACCAGACACAATAACCAAATTATTTCACAATAACGGTTTAACCCATGATTTCCACTTTTCGCCGCTCATACCTTCCTGTCTGCATCCTGGCTTTGACTCTGACCGTATGTATCGGTCAACACCTTTGTCTATCAGCGGAAACCAACCTCGTAAATTCCAAAATCATCGAGGAGCAAAAAAAGATCCAGCGCCTGAAGAAAGGCATCGAAGATCAGAAATCCCGGGTGCAGACCACCAGTAAACAGGAAAATTATCTGCTTACTGAGCTGGATCGTCTGAATGGCAATATTCAAAATGAAGGCAATAAGTTAAACCACCTCAATAAAGCACTGAGCAAACACGAACAACTTTTGGCGGACAAACAAGATGAAGTTACCCAGGCAAAAGCAGCCAAAGAACAGGCAAAAAAACATCTCAAAAAACGGCTTAATTCTTTTTACCGGATGGGTGATGTCGGGACAATGAATGTTCTTTTCTCCGCCAGCAAACTGCCAGATCTGCTTGCCTTTCGCGAGTATTTCGACATCCTGCTCAAACGTGACCAGGATGTTATTCGTCAATATCGGGAAAAGATGAAGACCCTTGAGCAAACACAAATCAGCCTAAACCAGGAAAAACAAGCCCTTGCTGAAACTATCGTCAAGGTCAAGGGACAAGAAAAGCATCTGGCCTTCACCCGCGAAGAAAGAATGCGTCTGTTGCAAAAGGTGAAAACCGAAAAAAAACTTTACGAAATGGCACTTACCGAACTCGAAGGAGCGGCAGACAGGCTCACCGATACCTTGGAACAACTCAAGGCCGAAGCAGCCAAAGCCCGCCAAAAAGAAGCTCGTCATAAGCAAGGCCATCCTGCCCCCACCTCAAAATTCAGCCCAAACACTACCGGCTTTGCCGCCCAGAAAGGTCGTCTCTCGCCACCAACAACAGGTACGGTTACAACCATATTCGGCAAAAATACCCAGAAACAATTCGGCATCACCACCTTTGCCAACGGCATTGATATCAAGACCGCACCAGGCACAAAAATCACCGCCATCTATAACGGCAAGGTAATATACGCCAAATTTCTACGCGGCTATGGCAACCTGCTCATCATTGACCATGGACAACAATATCTCAGCCTTGTTTCCCGAGTCGCGAAGTTTTTAAAGGAAGAAGGTGACACCGTTGCCCGGGGTGAGGTAATTGGCATAATGAGCGATCAGGAAGGGTTACTGGAAGAAGGGCTCCATTTCGAGATACGCCATGGAACAACGCCGGAGAACCCCCTGCACTGGGTAAACAACGCCAATCTCACCATCCAGACAACCTCGAGAACAGCTCACTGAGATGCACTCGCAAAAAAGTAAAATGATCACAGGATCGCAACACAAAATCGGCATGTTGCCAGCGAATACCCGTTGTAATAAACGCGGCTTTTTGCGATTTCAGCAATTTCTGCTGGTCTGGATTATCGGATTTGCCGGAATTGTCGGCGCAGCAGACGATTCCTTCATCGAAGAGGCTACTCGCAAGGTCCGCAACGAAGCTGAGTTGCGACAGATCATTGATACTCCGCCGCCCATCGGCGAGTCCCTCCAGACTCTCTACAAATATTACGAGAACCGCGAAGCGGCTGCCAAACAACTCGGCCTGCACGAGGTGGCGCTGAAGAATGCGCAGGAATGGCTTGATGCCATGCCCCCTGAGATGCAGTTTCAACCCCGATGGCAACTCTGGGGACATCACAGGAAATACGGAGATCGCGATCTCGCCTTAAAATACGGCGAAGCAACAATAGTAGCAGCAACAAATAAGATCAACCGCGCCAGATCGCTATTCCAGTTGGCAGGCGATTATCTCGATCAGTACGAAACCAAACGTGCGCGTGCCTTGACCGATGAAGGGGAAAGTGCGTTAAATGACCACCTTAGTCAATCCAGGGGCAGGCACGTTAATTTCGGTGTAGAACGCGGACGTTCTGAATTGCTGACGCTGCGCTCGGCTCTGGCCCGTTTCGATGGCAAGTTTGCGGAAGCCGAGCGTTTTGCCCTGGCATCAATAGAGCCCGCGCTGGCAGCAATTTCGGTATCAAAAGGCCTTAGACCGCGTCAGCAACAGGGCGCGTACGGCAGTTATGTTGGGGCCGTGTCCGCCACACGCAAAGCCCATACAGACCTGGGCAAGATATACGAGGCGGAAATGCTGTTGCGGGAGGCCATCGACTACCTGCGTAATGAAAACCGGCTGGCACCATTTTACGGTGGCCTGATGCGCCAGGCCGCACATCTGCGCATCAACCAGGGCCGATTCAAAGATGCGGCAAGGCTTGCCCACGCCAGCCTGCGCGACATTGAGGAAAACAGCAGCGACATCAATGCCCAAAATGTATGGACGCGCCTTGCGCTTCTTTCTGCCACAATCGGCCTGGAGCGCTGGAACGAGGCGCAGAAGATAGTCGCGGCATTAGAGAGCGAGACCGCAAAATCACCTTCACTGCGCAAGCTCTTAGACAATCAGCCACGTGGTGTTGTCCGTCTCATGAACGGCGAAATCGCCGAGGCGCTTACGTTGCTAAAACGATCAAATAATTTCAATCTTGAGCGTTACGGCACAGATCATTATTTCTCAGCCCAAGCGAGCGGCCTGTATGCCGCCGCTCTGTTGCAAAAAGCGCAGGCCGAAAAGAATATAGCCGCCGAAGATTCCGCCAGACATATGCTCGCGACTGCCGTACACGCCATGGTGGAACCAAAAGGCTTGCAGGCCGGAACAGAAAACGCCGGCTTGCGCAAGTTATATCGACGGCTGGTCTTCGAAGCCTATCTGGATGCCTTGTATCCGGCCATGCAAAAAGGTGATGAGGCATCCATCGTCGAGGGATTCCGCATTGCCGACAATCTCCGGGGCTCCAGCGTCCAGCAGGCCGTGGTCGATGCAGCCATACGAGCCGTGGCCAATATGCCTGGCCTGGGCGAATTGATCCGTCAGATGCAGGATGGCCAGCGAGAAACCGTTTTGCTCTATGACCATATTGCGCGCCAGATGGACGAAGCACCGGAACGACGCAATCAGCAGATGGTAACACAGATGCGCAACCGTCTGCTGACCTTGGAAAAGCAACATGCGGATTTGCTGGCAAGCATCCGCCAACGCTTTCCAGAATTCGACCAACTGGCTCGTCCGGCAGCGCCAGAAGCGAAGATGGTGGCAAAGTATCTGGGGCCACAAGAGGCAATGCTTTCGATACTTCTGGTGCGCTCCCGCACCTACCTGTGGTTAGTGACGGATGCGGGGATACGTTTTGCCTCAAGTGAGTCAGGGCGTGAGCAGGTTAGCGCCCAGATTGCCAACCTGCGAAAAACCCTGGATGTCGCCTCTCAGGACTCCCCGCCCGCCGTTGATGCAAAAGCGGCCTACGCACTCTACAAGACTTTGGTCGGACCGGTACGTTCCCTGGCGGGGAAACGCGAGCAGTGGACCATCGCCGCCGGTGGTGTTCTTGGCACCCTGCCCTTTTCGGCCTTGCTGACCAGACCAGCGAATACCCAGAAGCCAGCCACGGCCCCCTGGCTGGTACGTGAACTGGCTACTGCGGCAACACCCTCAGTGGCCGCCTGGGTTGCCTTGCGTCAGATGCCGCGCAGCTTCGGCACACGCAAGGTACTGGTCGCGTTTGGTGATCCTGATTTCGGCGGCGGGCTAAAGGTAGCATCAGGTTTGGTGAGAAAGTTGCCCACGGAGCGTCAAGAAAGCAAGCCAGATACCATCGAAGCGTATGCTTCTCTCGGCGCATCCAGGTTCAACTATCAGTCGATACCGCCCTTGCCCGAAACTCGCGATGAACTGCTGGCCATCGCAAAAGCGTTGTCCGCCGACAAAGATCGCGATCTGCATTTCGGCAAGAATGCGAGCCGCAATACCGTGCTACGCTTGAATGAAGCGAAAGAATTGGCACAACGTCAGGTGGTGATGTTTGCCACGCACGGGTTGATTCCAGGAGACCTGCCAGGCTTAGGTCAGCCAGCCATCGCGCTGGCCTACGCAGGCAAGGGCATGGAAGATTCGCTGCTGACGCTGGAAGATGTACTGGGACTGCATCTCGATGCCGATTGGATAGTGTTGTCCGCCTGCAACACTGCGGCATCGGATGGTCAAAGCAGCGAAGCGATATCCGGATTAGGGCGCGGATTCTTTTATGCCGGAGCGCGCGCCCTACTGCTGACCCATTGGGCGGTCGAAAGCGAGTCGGCCAAAATGCTGACCATAGCGACCTTTACCGGCTATGCAGCCAACCCGGCCACCCCTCGCGCGCAAGTGCTGCGTCAAGCACAGCTGACCTTACTGGCTAATCCGGAGACGGCACATCCGGTATATTGGGCGCCATTTACGCTGATCGGAGATGGGACACGCTAAAAAGATTGGCCGGAAAGAAGAGTAACAAGTGAATACTTGACTTTTTACAGCACTGGCATAATATTAGAATAAAGGGAGGTATATATCATGGCTATTACGATCAGCAGTGCCAGCAGTTCTTTTGCCGTAAGCCAACTGGGGAGCAGTCAGAAAAGCCTCGCCTCATCCTTAGAAAAAATCGCTTCAGGACAGCGCATAAACAAGGCAGCGGATGATGCCGCCGGAATGACCATTGCCAACAGTCTGCTAAGTCAGGCTCGGGGAGCGGGACAGGCCCTGCGCAATGCCAACGATGCCATCTCCATGGCCCAGGTGGCAGACAGCGCCTTAGGCCAGTCAACAACCCTGGTGCAATCCATCCGCGAAAAAGCACTGCAGGCCGCAAACGCCAGCCAGACCCCGGAAACCCGCCAGGCGCTCCAGACAGACATCAACAAATCCCTGGCCCAGCTCAACAGAATCGCCCAGAACACCACCTACAACGGGCAACAGTTGCTCTCCGGCACCTTCACAGGCAAGGAGGTGCAAACAGGCACAAACAGCAGCGAAACTATCAAACTCTCCATCACCTCGGCAGCAACAGACAAACTCGGCGACCCTACCTTGGGGAAACTCTCCGAGATCAATGTTCTGAGCCCGGAAAGTACCCAGGATGCAATCAAGATTGCCGATAAGGCCTTAGAACAGATCGACGCATCCCGGGCCGACATCGGCTCCACCCAGAACCAACTTGCCTCCACCCTCAACAGCCTGACCGCCACCAGCACCAATCTGCTGGCCGCCGCCTCGAGCATTACCGATGTAGACCTGGCGGAAGAAAGCATCAACTTCACCACTATGAAGGTGCTGAGCGAAGCAAAAACCTTTGCTCTGGCCCAGGCCAAGAACACAAACAAGCAGAACATCTTGAGCCTTTTACAGGGTTAAGCAACAGCATCTTTTGGATTATCTGTTTTTGTTAAACTGCCGCAGTGAGAGCCTGATTCAGATCCGCGATGATGTCATCCAGATGCTCAATGCCGACGGAGAGTCGGATGAAATCTGGTGACACCCCTGCGGCCTGCTGTTCATCTGGGCTCAGTTGAGAATGAGTAGTGGAAGCCGGATGGATCGCCAGACTTTTGGCATCACCGATGTTGGCCAAATGGCTGAACAAGCCGAGATGCTCAATAAAACGGCGGCCCGCTTCTCGCCCCCCCTTGATACCAAATCCCACCAGAGCGCCGAATCCGCCGTGCAGGTGAGCACTTGCCAACCGATGGCTGGGGTGTTTAGCAAGGCCAGGATAGAGAACCCAGTCCACCAAGGGATGAGCGTCCAAAAACTCCGCCACTGCCCTGGCGTTGGCACAATGACGTTCCATTCGCAGGGTCAGGGTTTCGATCCCCTGAAGAATCAGGAAGCTGTTGAAAGGGGAAAGACAGGCACCCATATCCCTGAGCAGGATAGTGCGGGCCCGGATGATATAAGCAGCCGAACCCACTGCCTCGCTCCAGACCACTCCGCCATAGGAAGGGTCCGGCTCGGTGAACATTGGAAAGCGGCCTGCAGCCTTCCAGTCAAATTTGCCACTGTCAACAATCACCCCACCGATCGAATTGCCATGGCCACCGCAAAATTTGGTAAGGGAATGAACCACGATATCGGCGCCAAAATCAAAGGGTCGACAAAGGGCGGGGGTGGCGACCGTGTTGTCAACGATCAATGGCAACCCAGCCTGATGGGCTACCTGGGCAATGGCGGCAAGATCCGGCACGTCCAGACGTGGGTTGCCAATGGTTTCGACAAAAAGGCAGCGGGTCCGCTCGGTAATCGCCTTGGTAAAGGCCTCTGGAGAACCGGCATCGACAAAGCTGGTGTTGATGCCATAGCGGGGCAAGGTGTGATGGAAGAGATTGTAGGTGCCGCCGTAGAGGCTTGAGGCCGAAACCAGATGATCACCGCTCTGGCAGATGTTCATAATCGCATATGAGATCGCCGCAGAGCCGGAACTGGTGGCCAACGCCCCAACCCCGCCTTCTAAAAGCATCATCCGTCGTTCCAGCACATCGGTGGTCGGGTTCATGATCCGAGTGTAGATATTACCGGTAGCCTCGGGAGTGAAATCATCGGGTCGAAGTCCTGTGGTTTCCAGGTTGAGCCGGGGCGCCCAGACTTCCGGCTTAAGAGCAAAGAGAGAAGCCGCATCTTCGGTATCGGCAAAGACATAGCTGGTGGTCTGATAGATCGGCACCGCCCGACTGCGAGTGGCAGAATCAGGGGTATGACCGCCGTGCAGGGCGATGGTTTCCGGTTTCCAATTAGCATTTTTCATTTAGTTTATTCCTCCAGGTGATCGATGGTGTTCGACAAATTCTCCTCCAGCTTTTTAGCTGGTTCGCTCCACAGAAGCGCTGTTTTTCTCGAGTCAGGCCAATCCAGTATACTTTGATGTTCCCGAAACAGCATGGGTTGCTCCACGTTTTCAGCTTACCGGGAAAATTATAATAACTAATCAGATTCACCTTACCACAACTCAATAGCAAAATGGCAGAGCCATATTGCCAGATTTGTATTGCCAGGATCGAAGGATCATTATTATAGTAACAAATTATAGTTTATGTGAGTTAAAAGGGTAACTGCTCACAGGGTAGGCAAGCAAGTCCCGCGATGTAGCCCACATTGCAAGTGATCCCAGACAATCAGACACAAAATATCTAAAATAATTAACATCCTGTGATCATTCACAAACAATAGAGGAAAACATGGAAGATTTGCTCGACACCCCGAATATGGACAATGACCAGCTCAAAGAACGGATGTTCGAGTTGTATTTACTTTATAAGCTAGGCAAAAAGCTCGATCTCGCCCTCTATCTTGACGATTTTTTTAACCAGAGTATCGATTTTCTTAAAAAATCCCTGACCATCGAAGACTTTTGCCTGCTGCTCAGAGAAGGCGATGATAAAGAGCTGAAGATGTGGAAGGCGGACAGTGTAAACAGCGAGATTCTCAAAGATGTTTCCTTCAAAATCGGCGAGGGTATTTCCGGGCTTGTTGCCCAGACCGGAGAGCCAATCCTGATCCAGGACGTCAGCAAGGATGATCGTTTCCTTCACTACAAGGGCAAAAGAACCGATATCGGTTCCTTCATCTCCCTGCCTTTACGCCTGAGCGACGGCTCAATCATCGGAGTTCTTAACGTCCACAAACAGGAAGCTAACGCCATCCAGGAGAAAGATGTGACGCTCTTCATGACGGTAGCCAACAACATCGCTCTCGCCCTGGGCCGGATGAAGGCCAGCGAAACGCTCAAGGGGCCATCAAATTACGATGAACTGACCTCCCTCTATACCCGAAGCTATTTCAGGGAAAGCTGCCAAAGGGAATACTCCAGGGCACAACGTTATGGTGAGAAATTTGCGGTGCTGATGATCGATATCGATCATTTTAAACAGTTCAACGAAACCTACGGGCAGCTGCAAGGCGATGAGGTGTTGAGGATCTTGGCCAATATCCTCCGAAAAAATGTCCGTCTGGGAGATATTATTGCCCGCTATGGCGGGGAGGAATTCATTATCCTCCTCCCCAATACCGACACGGACGGCGCGATGATTGTCGCTGAAAAAATCCGCTGCGAGATCGCCCAGCAAGACCTGCCAGTCGGCAAGGGGCCAAAAGCGACAATAACAATCACCGCCGGAATCGCAATCTATCCAGATAACGGACCCACGGTCGATGATGTCATCGCCATGGCGGATCGCTTTCTCTATCTGGGCAAATATCTTGGGCGCAACCGGGTGTTAGGCAAACTATAACACGCCAAGGCAAACGATCACCAGTATCCGAGAGGAGGGAGCATGGAGGATTTTTTCAGTAAACAGGAAGTCGACAAGAACCACGATTTCTTCAATAACGACTCTATGGAGAGTGAGCTGCTCAAAGAGCGGCTTTTCGAGCTGTATTTGCTATACCTGTTGAGCAAAAAGCTCAATATCTCCGTCCAACTTGACGATTTTTTCGATAAAAGCATGGACTTTTTAAAAAATTCCCTGAAGATCGAAGACTTCTGCCTGATGCTTAGAGATGACGACACTGGTGAGCTTAAAATGTGGCAGGCAGACCACGCCAACAGCGAAATTCTCCAAGATGTTTCCTTCAAACTCGGCGAGGGTATTTCCGGGCTTGTTGCTCAGACCGGTGAGCCGATTCTGGTCCAGGATGTCAACAAGGATCCACGTTTTCTTCACTACAAGGGCAAACGCACCGATATCGGATCTTTCATCTCCCTTCCCTTGCGTCTAAACGACGTCGCAATCATCGGAGTTCTCAATATCCACAAGAAAGAAACGAACACCATCCAGAAGAATGACGTTACCCTCTTTATGGCGGTGGCCAACAACATCGCCCTTGCTCTAGAACGGATGAAAGCCTACGAAACCCTGATGAATCAATCAATCCACGATGATTTAACCTCGCTCTATACTAAAAATTATTTCATCAAAACCTGTCACCGGGAATACTCCAGGGCAAAACGCTATGGTGAGAAGTTTGCCATTCTGATGCTCGATATCGATCATTTTAAGAAGTTCAACGACACCTACGGCCACCCGCATGGCGATGAGGGGCTGAAAAGCGTAGCCGCCACCTTGCAGGAAAATATCCGCTTGGGCGATATTGCCGCCCGCTACGGCGGTGAGGAATTCATTGTCTTATTGCCCAATACCGACAAGGAAGGCGCTACGGTTGTCGCCGAAAAGATCAGGAACGGGATCGAAGAGAAAGAGCTGTCGATTAGCGAAGGTATAGGAACGCGGGTGACGATCACCGCCGGAGTCGCATGCTACCCGGAAGACGGAACTAAGCTTAAGGATATCATCGCCACGGCAGATCGCTTTCTCTATCTGGGCAAGAATCTTGGCCGCAACCGGGTTGTCAACAAGGCTGAATAGTTACAGGCCGTGGTTCTCGTTTCATTCCGGCATCAAGCTGAATAGTTACGCTTTTTTTGTAAATCTGCTCAAAAAAACAAGGAGAAGAAATGGTCAACAAAGTCATCCTCATCGGAAATCTCGGAAAAGATCCTGAAGTACGTTATTCGCAGGCAGGTGCCGCCATCGCCAGCTTCAATGTCGCCACCACGGAAACCTGGAAAAAACAGGACGGCACCAAAGAAGAGTTGACCGAATGGCACCGGATCGTGGCCTTTGGTCGTTTGGGCGAGATTTGCGGCGAATATCTATCAAAGGGCTCCAAGGTTTTCATCGAAGGCCGCCTGCAAACCCGCAAATGGGATGACAAGGATGGCAATACCAGATACACTACCGAGATCGTGGCCCGAGAGATGAAGATGCTCTCGCCCCGCGGCAGCAGCGGAGACTCTTCGCAGGGTCAGTACAACGAGCAACCGCCGTTCCCCGAACAGGTCATGGGTGAAGACGTTCCGTTTTAGGGGCCGTTAGCAAATAACCACTACACTTCGGCCCATTTCGTTACGGCCCCTTATGCCGATCACGATCTTGCAATGTTACACAATTAACCGTTACCGTTCAGTCTGATCTCGTCGAAGGTCTTTTGCGACAAGACAACTGGCCTTCGACAGACTCCAGACCAGGCAGGTAAATCAGGCATGGATTATTACAAATTACTCGGTGTAGGGAAAACCGCTTCGCCGGAAGAAATCAAGAAAGCCTACCGAAAACTTGCCCTCAAGCACCATCCGGATCGCAACAAGGGAAACAAGGAGGCTGAAGAGCAGTTTAAAAAAATCAGCGAGGCGTACGCAGTTCTCTCCGACAAGGAAAAACGGCAACAATACGACACCGTTGGCGCGGCCGGTTTTCAGCAGCGTTATTCACAGGAAGATATTTTCCGCAACGCCGACCTGGGCGATATCCTGCGGGAATTCGGCATCAATTTCGGCGGGGGCCGCGCCTCCTTCCGGGGTGCGGGCTCGGGGGGTGGTTTCGAAGACATGTTCCACCAACCAGGAACAGGAGGGCGCGCCAGCCATGGCTTTCAGGATTTTCGCCAGCAACAACAGGTAAAGGGGAATGATCTCTCTCTGGAACTACCTATCACCCTCCATGAGGTGCTGACCGGCGTCGAAAAAACCATCTCCCTTGGCCGTGGCTCGGCAACAGAAAAGGTTTCTGTAAAAATCCCCCCCGGCATCGAAACCGGGAAAAAACTGCGGATTTCCGGCAAGGGATCACCCTCCCCCATGGGTGGACCATCAGGCGATCTCTACCTACTGATCAAAGTCGAACCGCACCAACTCTTTACCCGGGAAGGTTCTCATCTCACCATGGATCTGCAAATACCTTACAGCTCTGCCGTACTTGGCGCTGAGGTTGCAGTCCCTACTCTGGAAGGAAAACAGCTGAAAGTCAAAGTCCCGCATAGCTGCCAGCCCCAGGCAAAACTGCGTCTGCGCAAACATGGCTTGCCAGACAGCCAGGGAGGAGCACGAGGAGACCTGCTGGTAAAAATACTGGTGGCGGTGCCAAAAATATTAGCTAAGGAACAACAGGAGATATTGGAGAAACTTAAGGAATTAGGCCTGTAGAATAAATTACCTTCAGATAAGAATGCCGAGAAACATGGTGGAAATATTAAACATATATTTCCCCGGCAATCCTCCCCGCATGATGATATCATCTTCAATGCGAGTAAGGATCTGAGTCATGATAACCTCGTAGCCCATATTGAGGTAACCGTTTTCCCCGCCTTCATTGGTCACAAACAGCAACTTGCCTTTCTTATCCTTATAGGTCTTCAACCGCCAGTTCACCTGGCTGACATTATGATGAAGCCTCTGCAATCTCACCAAGGAAATCTGCAGACCACTCAGAAAAACATCTCCCTCCCCAAGATTGTAAGCCTCCCTGATACTTTTCCACAGGCCAAGACTCAGCAGATATATCCGATCCGGCTCGGCAACCTCCGCTTTAAATGCGGCAGTTAGGATCTCCTGAGAGGGTTTAAAGGCATACACCTGCTCCCAGATAGGCAGGGAGCCAAAGATAGAATCAATCTTGCGCTGCTGTTGGCTCTGATCCTTTTCATACTTGGGGTTCTTGGCATACAGGCGGGTGGTTAACTCCCGCAGGGAACCACGATACTGTTGCACATGATGGCGCATGATGCTGACATCAATGGGGGTAAAAAATTCCTTGACGCCCGTGGTCTGATTCCCAGAAAACCCGCATCCGACAAGAACAAAAACCATCAAGACAAGGGCTAAGGCACACGACCAAAGCTTAGCAGGCAAGGGAAGAGGGGATGTCCAATCTTCATCTTGCACCGTTAACCTTGCATCCTGCACCTTTAACCTTTTACCCTTCACCTTGCACCTGTTAAAGATCCCCACCGATTATCCTGACCAGGGCCTCCCGATAACGAGAAGCGGTTTTCTCGATGATTTCCTGCGGCAACCTGGGCGGCGGCGGGTTTTTTCCCCAATTGAGGGTGGAGAGATAGTCCCGAAGAAACTGTTTGTCAAAACTCGGTTGTCCAGACCCTGGCTGATACTGATCTTGAGGCCAGAACCGGGATGAATCAGGGGTCAGCACCTCGTCGATCAGGATCAACTCGCCATCGCAGATGCCAAGCTCAAACTTAGTATCGGCAATAATGATCCCCCGGCTTAGAGCATAGTCCGCCGCCTTTTCATAGAGGCGCACGCAGATATCCTTGATCCTGGCGGTCTGCTCCTTGCCCACGTTTTTTTCCATCTCGGCCAAGGAGATATTTTCGTCATGCAGACCAAGCGCCGCCTTGGTGGATGGGGTAAAAAGCGGCTCAGGAAACTTGTCCGATTCCCGCATCCCGGCAGGCAGAGCAAAGCCGCAGACAGTCTGGTCTTGTTGGTATGCCTGCCAGAACGAACCGGAAAGATAGCCACGCACAATACATTCCACTGGCAGGGGCCTGGCCTTTTTCACCAGCAGGCTCCGGCCCGCCAACTGCTCGCGGTAAGGGGCACAGACCGCTGGATATTCCGCAACATTTGCCGTAATCAGATGATTGGGGACAATATCCTTGAGATAATCAAACCAGAACAGAGACAGCCTGGTGAGAATCGCGCCCTTTTCAGGGATAGGGTCATCCATGACCACATCAAAGGCGGAGATCCGATCTGAGGCAACCATAAGAAGATGTTCCTCCACTTCGTAAAGATCCCGGACCTTGCCGCGATGCAACAGATGGAGATTGGCAAAATTAGTTTGGGTTATGGTGGTGGTCATAAAGTATTCCTTGTTAAAATTGTTCCATCTCCAACATTAGTAGTAGTTGCGGCAAGTCCACAGGTAATCTTATGGCTCTGTAACCAAAAGTGGCCACCTGAGTCAAGCAATAATCCGCCAAGCTTATACTACACAGGCGACTTCACCAACAGTTAGAAGGCGCAGCCATGGTTTTGGGCTTAACGGTTCTTTTTAGTAAACTTTATGATCAAGCGACGGTCACGTTTACCTGGACGTCCCGGAGAAACAGCCCCAACGACGCGCAAAAGACGCCGAGTCTCCCTGGCCTGGATACGGGTGGTGAGGCTCTCCTGAGTTTCCTCATACAATAACTGCGCTTCCGGCGCACCCCGTCGCTGGTCGCTTATGGCCAGAACAACTATGAGAAATTCGTCCTGTTCCTTCTGGATCCGCAGACCATCACCTACAGCCACCAGCCGGGATGGCTTAACCCGAAGGCCCCCCACCTGAACCTTGCCGCCGGCAACAGCCTGGGATGCAAGGGAACGGGTCTTGAAAAAACGAGCGGCCCACAGCCATTTATCCAGGCGGACCCGTGTTTCTTCATTCATGATATTTGTCGCCTCCTGCTGCCGTATTTAGGAGCCGTTACGAAATAACCATTACATTTTTTTACCATTTCATTACGGCCCCTTATGCCGGTCACGGCATTACAATATTACACATTTTGCACAACGGCTTGATGACGATATTGGCACAGCTTACCGCTTTCGGACCTGAGACAAATAGTGTATATATCTTGCCAAGATGAAACTAAATACTGTTGGCATAAAAGATATCAGATATCCGGTACGGGTGCGCGAAAAATCCGGAGGCATGCAGGAGACCGTGGCCAGCATCAGCCTGCAGGTCAACCTGCCTCGTCAATACCGGGAATCCTGCGTCTCCACCTTCATCAGAGTTCTAAATACCTACCAGGACGAAATGAGCAACCGGATCTTCAGAAACCTGCTGGCCGAGGTTAAAGAAGAGTTACGGGCGGAATCGGCCCATGTAGAAATGATTTTTCCCTATTTTATAGAAAAGAAAGCGCCTGTCACTGGCACGGCGGGGCTCATGGAATACACCTGCCGGTTCACCGGAGGCATCGGCCGCAATGAAGATTTCATTCTGGCGGTTTGGGTGCCAGTGACCACCTTATGTCCCTGCTCAAGAGAGATCAGCGATTGCGGTGCCCACAACCAGCGGGGCGAGGTAAATCTAACTGTCAAATATTCGGGATTCATCTGGATGGAAGATCTCATCTCCATGGCCGAGACTGGCTCCTCCTGCGAGGTGTATTCCCTGCTGAAAAGACCGGATGAAAAATATGTGACGGAAAAGGCATACAATAACCCGATGTTCGTCGAAGACGCGGTGCGTAAAGTGGCGGAACAAGCCATGGCCCATCCAAACATCACCTGGTTTTCCGTGAGCGTAGAAAGTTTTGAATCCATTCACAATCACAGTGCCTATGCCTATGTGGACAGCGATGGAATCGTGTAACTGAAAATTTTGCACCCTTTGTTTAACACTTACCCCGCCACCGCCAAAACAATTCCATTACCAAAGCAGCTGCCGCACATGCAAGACCTGCAAACAGGTATCAGACCAGGCGCCACTGTTATCAATAACATGCTGCGCAAGAAGAGCCTTGGCTAACGAGGGCATCTGAGTCTCCGTAGCTTTTTCAGCCTCAGCCTCACTTATCTGGTCACGCAGCATGATTCTACTCAGACAGGTTTTTTTGTCTGCATACACCACCACAATCTGCGAAAAATCATGATCCCAATGCGCCTCATAAAGAAGTGGCACTTCGACCACAAACCGCACCTGAGCCTGGGGGAAATGGGCCATCTCCTCCTCGATCAGACAGGTTATCTCGTTTCTTATCAGTGGGTGCAGAAGAGTGTTGAGTGCTTGACGAAATGCATAATCTTCAAAAAGAACCTTGCGCAACTTGGGCCGGTCAAGGCGCTGATCCGCCAAAAAAAATCGACCACCAAACACCTTACGCACCGCCAACCAACCGGAGGCCCCCGGCTCAAGAAGCTGGCGACAAACGCTGTCGGCACTAAGCCCTCTGGCCCCGCTGATCTCGCAGAGATAAGCAGCCACGGAACTCTTGCCAGAGCCCATTCCCCCGGTGATGGCAACCAGCGATCTTTGCGTCTGCTGCACCACTGTTCACCCTCACAAAATCTAAACTCCAGCCACCTGCCTCAACAACTCAAGAGTATATAGCATATCCGGCCAGAGCGGCGCGGTAAACTGCAAATCCTCACCCGTGCGGGGATGAAAGAAGGCCAGAGTATGAGCGTGCAGACATTGACGGGTTATCCCCACTTCCAGATAAAGAGGATTTTTGCGGCCATACACCGAATCACCGACTACCGGATAAGACAGGGCAGCCATATGAACCCGAATCTGATGGGTGCGACCCGTTTCCAGACCAAGTTCAATAAGGGTCAAGCCCTGGGCAAACCTTTCCAATACCCGCCAATTGGTCACGGCTTCCCGACCGTCTTCCCGAATTGCCATTTTTTTTCGATGAATGGGATGACGACCAATGGGCAGATCAACCCTGCCAGATTGACAGGTCGGCTTGCCATCCACAAGGGCCTGATAGATTTTTTTCACCTTGCGCCGCTTGAACTGGTCAGCCAGAGCCTGGTGGGCAAAATCACTTTTGGCAACCACCATGACTCCGGAGGTGTCTTTATCAAGCCGATGGACAATACCTGGGCGCAATTCCCCGTTAATTCCCGATAACCCGTCGCAATGATGAAGAAGACCATGCACCAGAGTTGCCGAGTGGTGACCAGCGGCTGGATGCACCACAATGCCAGGAGGCTTGGCAAGAACAATCAATTCTTCGTCCTCATACAAGGAGACAAAGGCGACGGGCGCGGCAATCAACTCGGAGGGTATCTGGGGGGGGATGGTGATCGTAAGCCTATCCCCAGCTTGAAGAAGATATTTGGCTTTTTGCGCGACCCCGTTCACCAGAACCATTTCGGCCCGAATAAGCTGCTGAATTCGAGAACGAGTCAACCCCTCACGCTCGAGTTGACTTGCCAGGTAAAGATCGAGACGCTGCCCTCCCCTCTCAACGATCAAAAGACTATTCTGGTTCATAGGCTCACGGGAAGAGAAAGGTGACGTCATGCAGAGACACCGGAGAGGAGATGAAGCGTACCAACAACCAAAACGCCTGTGCTACCGGAGATAGCACAGGCGGAAATAATCAGATAACATCTTGGATATTAACCTAATGATCAGGAAAAAATCCGGTCTATATTCTTTTCCACCTGGATTTCAGTTTCATTAAATTCATTGGCAAGGGCAATTTCTTTCACCAAAAGACTCTTGGCGGTATCCATCATCTTGCGTTCACCGAAAGAGAGATCCTTATCCACTCGTAACAGAAAAAGATCACGAAGCACCGCAGCAATTTCGTAGACGGAACCGGTCTTGATCTTTTCCATATACGCCCGATACCGCTGATTCCAAGGCTGAGAAACAATTACCACATCTCTTTCATTCAAGATGTCGTAGATTTTGTTCACATCCTGGGAGCTGATGATATTTCTCAGACCCACATTCTGGCAACTGGCCGTTGGAATCATAATAACCATGCTTGAATCAAGAATCTTCATCACATAAAAGGATTGCTGCTTGTCTCCGACCTGCCGTTTCTCGATAGATTCTATCTTACCAACGCCATGAGCCGGATATACGGCCATATCACCAACGTTAAACACACGTGCCTCCCTTTCGCCGATTATGGGACACTCTGTTCCTTTTTTCTACAAGGAAGCACTCCAATACCGACGCATCAATGAAGATTAGGGCGCACTATACCACACCTCCAAAAATTATCAATCCAAACTTAAAAAAACATGATATTACAACATATTAGACTACAGCTTCTCCGAATTGATACGATTCATGGCGACAGACAGGCCTTCTTCCATTACCAGACGCACCCCAGCCTCAAGGCGGTTAAATTCTTCCATCACCTTTTCCGCTTCTTCTTGCCCGAAACGAGAAAGCACAAAATCACTCACCCTCTCGAGATTATCCGGACGTCCAATCCCAATCCGTATCCGCACAAAATCATTGCCGCCAAGATGATCAATCAGGGAACGAATACCGTTATGTCCGCCAGAGCCCCGGTTTATCATGATCTTGGTCCGGCCCAAGGGCAGATCAAGATCATCGTGGATCACAATAATCCGGCTGGAATCAACCTGATAAAAATCGGCAATCGCCCTTACCGCAGCACCGCTTAGGTTCATATAAGTCTGTGGTTTGACAAAAAGAACGGGATATCCCCAGGAGAGATCTTTCACCGTTTCCGCTTGCCATTTAGTCCCCTTAAAGGTGAAACGATATTTATCCGCCAGATAATCAAGAAAGATAAAACCGATGTTATGCCGGGTCGCGGCATATTCTTTCCCAGGATTTCCCAAACCCACCACGATGTACACGATATTTTCCGCCTCAGTCTAAACAAAAAAAGCCGAAGAAAGGAAGCTCCTCTCTTCGACTTTAATACACGACAATAGATATATTCCAGAAATCTTACTCTGCTGCTCCGGAGATAGACACACAAACAGCATCCCCGTTACTCACGAGGCTCAAACCCGCAGCGAGGCCAATCTCCTTGCAGGTCAAGACTACACCCAGATCCAGGGGCGCGACATTAACCTCAATAAGATCGGGAATATCAAGCAGCTTGCCCGACACGGCAACCTTGTTCCGGGCAATAGTCATATCGCCACCCAGATCAACACCCTTGGCCTTGCCCACATATTTGAGCGGCACCTGAAACACCATGGGCTTATCAAGGGAGATCTCATAAAAATCTGCATGCAAGACATTGTCCTGAATCGGATCTGTTTGAATCTCCCGGGTCATAACTTGCCGAACCGTTTTCTTGCCGTCTTCATCAATTTCCAGATTAATAAAAGCGTTCTTTCTATGAATAGAAAGTAACCCCTTGGTGAGCTCCCGAGTGTTGCATTCCAGAGAGACAGGAGCTCCCAGCGGCCCATAAATAATCGCCGGGGTGTTTCCCGACCTGCGCAAGGTCCTTGCCGCACCTTTGCCAACAGTTTTCCGGACTCGCGCCGTCATATCGATTTGTAACATTGCACTGACCTCCTCAGTTACCAATTCTCATAACAAAAAACCAGTAACGGCCACAACTACACACAGTGGTCTCTGGTTATATAGATGTCTCTGTCTCTTTCACTACACAAATAATGAACTGACAGAATCCTCACTATGAATTCGCCTTACCGCCTCACCCAACAGCTTACAAACAGAAAGAACCTTGATTTTCGTGCAATTCCGCGCAGCGTCGCTGAGAGGAATACTATCGGTAATAACCAGGGCTTTAATCTTGGACTTTTCCAGCCGTTCAATGGCCGGCCCGGAAAGAACCCCATGGGAACAACAGGCATACACATCCTTGGCGCCCGCCTCAATAAGGGCATCCGCCCCCGCGCACAGGGTCCCGGCGGTATCCACCATATCGTCAAGCATAACGGCAGTCTTACCAACAACGTCACCGATAACATTCATCGCCTTGCACTCGTTGGCCTTGTCCCGACGTTTATCGACAATTGCCAGACTTGCGTTCAACCGCTTGGCAAACGCTCTGGTCCGCTCCACCCCACCGGCATCAGGGGAAACCATTACCACATCATCATGTAATTCTTGCGAGATATAATCCAGCAGTACCGGGGCAGCAAAAAGGTTGTCCACCGGGATGTTAAAAAATCCCTGAATCTGTCCCGCATGAAGATCCATGGTCAAAACCCGCCGCACCCCGACCACCATCATCATCTCCGCCACCACCTTAGCGGTAATCGGCACCCTGGGAGCAACCTTGCGATCCTGTCTGGCATAACCATAATAGGGAAGAACTGCGGTGATCCGCCGGGCAGAGGCACGCCGCAAGGCGTCAACCATGATCACCAGTTCCATGAGATGATCATTTACCGGCGGACAGGTCGGCTGAATGATAAACACATCTCGGCCACGCACGTTTTCGCCGATCTCGACAAAAATTTCTCCATCGCTGAAGCGCCGAACTTCCGCCTGAGACAGGGGCACCCCGAGATAATTGCAGATGTCTCCAGCCAGGGCACGGTTCGCATTGCCGGCAAAAACTTTGATATCTTTCATTCTATTGCCTGAAGTTCTGGTTATCTTGCTTCCGCAAGCCTTGCGCGCCAGAGAGGAAAAAATGGCTGGGGCGGCAGGATTCGAACCTGCGAGTGCAAGAGTCAAAGTCTTGTGTCTTACCGCTTGACGACGCCCCAACACCTTATTGCTTTGCTTGTGTGCTAAGTGGTCGTGCAAGAAAGACATTCCGACCATAACGCTTTACAAATCTGGCAAGACTCTTCTGGGCTTGCGCCTTGTTTTCAAAAAGACCAAATACCGTAGGGCCACTGCCAGACATCAAAGCCCCGTGAGCACCGTCGGCCAGAAGCTCATCTTTAATACGGCCAAGCTCCGGATATTTCCCGATGGTCACAGCCTCTAAGTCGTTATATAAAGGAAGATTCCCAAGCTTGACACCTTCATTATGACCATGCACGAAGTCGCGGCCCAAGATATACGGATTGCCTTCCCTTGTCAATGTAAAATTCTCATACACCCACTTGGTAGACACCGAAAATCCGGGGTTTACCAGAACGATCCAACCGGAAGGATCAACAGCTTCGGCCTGGATATCATCGCCAATGCCGGTGGCCCAAGCGGCGCTACATTCATCAACAAAAAAAGGTACGTCGGCACCTAACGGTCGCGCCAAATCAACAAGTGCCATGCCCGAGAAAGGAGATCCGTAAAGCGTGTTCAACCCTCGCAATACGGCGGCCGCATCACTGCTGCCACCTCCCAGACCCGCGGCAACAGGCACTTTTTTCTCAAGAACAATATGAACACCGCCCCCGGTGCCTAAGGCCGCAAAAAAGCTTCGCGCTGCCCGATAAACGAGATTGTCTTCTCCTGTAGGAAGGTCGCTTGTCGGACATTCAAGGGTGATGTCGGAATCCCGCTTTGTCAGACGCAACCGGTCGGCAAGGGTTATTTTCACCATCCTGGTTTCAAGGTCGTGAAACCCATCTGCTCGTTTGCCCTTGATAGCAAGATAGAGATTTATTTTTGCATGGGCCTCGCAGATAAGTTCCATTATTATCCCAGCCTCCGTTACCATAAATAAAAACGCCTGATTTCAACAGGTTGAAAACCAGGCGATCATAATTGTCCAAGTATGAGCAAAAAATTGCAACTATACAGCTTGGCGCCGAAATTGGACAAAAACCACAAAATATAACTGTTCAGCAGTGCCGCAGATGCGCGGAAGAGGTCGGCGAAGTGTGCTATTGCACATGAGCCGGCCGATGACAACGCAGATGTGGTGCTGCTGAACAGTTACAAGAAATCAGCTGGTGGCCTTCACATAGCGCAGCTTCAGGTCGGCAAGCACATGACCGAGAAGTTCCTCCTCCTTGTCGATCAAGTTTCCCTTGGTTTTGTTCTTCAATAACTGCAAGGTGTCGATGGTATGCTTGGCCAGAACAAGATCCCGGCCAGTTTGTCCAGTATCAGGATTCTTGATCTCACCCAGATGAAAAAGGGTCGAGGAATTCAACGACATGATCAAGGTGGTAAAGGTTACCTCCGGCAACACGCAGTTACCGGCTTTTCTAATATAACCTTCAGGGCAGCATCCTTGTTCGTTTTTCTCGTTTTCGGTCATGGAGTATCCCCTCTGGACAAAAGAACAAACAACACTTTAGATCCCAGCCAGCTCAGGCAACTCAAGAACCATGGCGGCATGAATGTTCGGTAGGGCACGGACCTTGTCCAGCAGAGCCTTTGGCACCAAGCCATCGGTGTTAAGCAAGATCACGTTGAGATTACGATCCCCTTCACGCTGCTTGCCAACAGTCATCCTGGCAATGTTCACCCCTTCACTGCCGAGGGTGGTGCCCAACAGGCCAATCACCCCAGGAACATCGTTATTCTGCACAAAAAGCATTGATCCGGCAGGCAGGGCTTCCATCCTGAATCCATTAAGACGAACCAGACGCGGCTCATTTTTACCGAACACCGTCCCGGCCAGAACATTTTCGCCCTCAGTTGTTTTCACCCGGATGGTTACCAGGTTAAGAAAATCATCACTCCTGCTGGTTTTCGCCTCAACCACCCGAATGCCCCGCTCCTGCGCGATAATCGGCGCATTAACATAATTAACTGCGTCTTTGAGAATCGGGGTTAACATTCCTTTCAGGAAGGCTACGGTGATCGGGCTGGTAATCATCTCGGAAAGATCGCCACAAAACTCGATATTGACTTCCTCAACCCCGCCCTTGGCAATCTGCATATGGAAAGAGCCAAGCATCTCGGCCAGAGTAATATACGGGCCTACCTTGGAAAGAACATCCGCGCTCACGGAAGGCACATTGACCGCATTGGTAATGGTGCCGCGCAGCAGATAGTCCGCAATCTGTTCAGCAATGGCAACGGCGACATTTTCCTGAGCCTCCGCCGTTGAAGCACCCAGATGCGGGGTACAGATAAAATTATCCAGGCTCAGCAACTTGCAATTTTCTTTGGTGGTGGGCTCCACCTCAAAGACATCCAGCCCTGCCCCACGGATTTCCCCATCCTTAAGAGCTTGATACAAGGCCTCCTCATCAACCACCCCACCTCGCGCACAATCAAGGAAAACACACTCTTTTTTCATCAACTTAAATTCATTGGTAGACAGCAGATGCTTGGTTTCTTTGGTAAGCGGCACATGAACCGAAATAAAATCAGCCCGTTTACACAAGTCTTCCAGACTGACAAGTTCCACCCCTATTTTATCGACCAGCTCTTTCGGCATATGGGGATCAAAGGCAATAACCTTCATCTTCAGGCCCTGGGCCCGCTCGGCAAAGATACTGCCAATTCTGCCGATTCCGACTATGCCCACGGTTTTCCCGTTTACCTCACGGCCAGAGAACTTCTTTTTCTCCCATTTGCCTTCCTTCATGGAGGCCGTGGCCTGAGGGATGTTTCGCGTTAGCGCCATCATCATGGCGATGGCATGTTCCGCGGCAGTGGTGGCGTTGCCGTCCGGAGCGTTCATGACAATGATCCCTTTCTTGCTTGCCGCGGGGATATTAACATTATCAAGACCGATACCGGCACGCCCAACAACCCGCAACTTCTCAGCCGCTTCAATGATCTCCTCGGTAACCTTGGAGGCACTGCGAATTACCAGACCGTCATATTCAGGGATTATGGCCTTAAGCTCATCCGGGGAAAGTCCCGTTTTAACATCAACCTCAAGCCCGGCATCCTCGAGAATCTGCACACCAATGGGCGACAGGTTGTCACTGATCAGAACCTTCATTATTTCTCCTTTGTTTATAAAGCTGAGTTGAGCAGCTCGTCTGCTCAAACGAAACTTATACCCTCTGGGTGTGAAAAGCGGCCAAAGTCATGCTCTGACTTTGCCAAATGGGTAGAGCGTATTGATCCAAATCCAAAAAAGATGAATATTATGTGATCAGGCGAGTTTGTCAAGAATAAAACATGAACAACAATCTTGACTTCCTATCCTTCTCCTATGCTTGAAAACAGGCAGAAAAATCTGGTACGCCCTCATCGGCATCGTTACCAGCATGGGCTTCATCCTCTAAGCTCCGGTAGTGCCGGGCTGTGTCGCAGGCCAGCCTGATCTCTTCATATCTGCGCGCAAAAAGCCTTGCTGGAAATTCCGGCCTGTTCAGATAAGTCACCATATTAGTCAAAATCTGCGTCACCATGAGCTCCACCAACGCAACACGTTCGGTCTCGGCAATAAAGGTTTTTTCCTTGATGACCGAAAATTTTACCGAGCCGGCCATGACCTTCCGCACCTCTTCCTGCAAGGCAAAATCCACCTCTGTCAGGCACGAAAAAAATGTCTCTGTCACAGGAAGCTCTACTTCGCAAACAATCTTGACCAGCCACCGGTCCCCGGCCATTCTTTTTGACTGGTCATACACGGTTAAGGTCATATTGTTCTCAAGACCATGCTGCGCGATTACCTCCATGAGCAAAACTCCTTAGCACCTGATCCGCTTGCGGCGAACACTTGATGAAACCCGCAATAACTTGTTTCCCCGGCGCAAACGGGGCCTAAATCTGCTGCAACTGACCGTCCAGACTGGATTCCGGCCTGCGCCAGAATGACAGAATTGAGAGTTGCCCTCTTTTCTGGAAACAGGTATTATACTGAGAAAAAAAGCAAATGACACCATATAAAGAGTTGGCGATTCACTCGACGGTGCGAACTATTATGACCAACGCAGCTTCACATAGACTATAATTTTCAGATGTTCTCAACGGAAACGCTCCCGCTACATGCTGATAATTTAATTCCACATCCAGCGGCTACAGCAAAATTAAATTGCCAGCTCACTGAAGGCATCAAGTATGCGGGCTCCAAGCTTAAACTTCTGCCGCATATTTTGGGTTTGGTTCGCAAGGTACAACCAGTAACAATTCTTGACGGTTTTACCGGGACAACGAGGGTTTCCCAGGCTTTCGCCAAAAGCGGCTATACCGTTGTGGCAAACGATATCTCCGCCTGGTCTGAGGTCTTTGCCACCTGCTATCTTCTTAATGAGCATCCGCAATCACACTATGCTCAGCTTATTGAACATCTAAACAACATCCCCCCGGAAGACGGCTGGTTTACAGAACATTATGGTGGGGACCCCGGAAAAGGATCATCAATAGGTGCTGATGGGTTAAAGAAACCCTGGCAAAGAAAAAATACCCGGCGACTTGATGCGATAAGGCGTGAGATAGATTGTCTGGGGTTATCGTCAATTGAAAAAGCGGTGCTGATTACCAGTCTTATCCTGGCGCTTGACGCCGTTGACAGCACTCTTGGTCACTTTGCTTCTTATTTGAATGATTGGTCATCACGGTCGTATAAGGCCTTGCATCTAAGGCCACCGGCAATTTCACCTCAGCTTGCCTTTCATCAGGTACACCGGAAAGACATCTTTGATTTACTGCCTGATACCGAGGTGGACCTGGCATATTTTGATCCGCCCTATGGCTCGAATAACGAGAAAATGCCACCCTCGCGGGTTCGTTACTCTGCCTATTACCACCTGTGGACAAGCGTCTGCCTGAATGATCGCCCGGATGTATTCGGCAAGGTAAAACGCAGAGCGGATAGTTCTGATGTCATAGGATCTTCGGTTTTCGAAGAGTTCAGAAGAGACGAGAGCGGTCGCCTGATTGCAGTTGAAGCAATCAGGAAAATATTAAAAGAGGTCAGAGCGAAGCACGTCTTGCTTTCCTATAGCTCTGGCGGTCGCGCTACCGCCGAGGAGCTGAACACGGTTATCTCGGAGAATGGCAAGCTCATTGAGCTTATAGAAATCAATTACAAGAAAAACGTAATGGCCGATATGCGATGGACAAACGAGTGGATTAAGGATGCGGAGCTACCGAACAGAGAGTTTCTTTTCCTTATTAAAACGAAGTAGCGGATTATCAAGGCGACGGAACAAACCATGAGTATAGAAATCTACAACACCAAGACCGGCCAGAAATCTCCCCTGGTCACCCTGGAAGAGGGGAAGATCAAGCTCTATGTCTGCGGCATCACCGCCTATGACTACTGCCATATCGGTCACGCCAGGTCAGCCCTGGTTTTCGACATGATTGTCCGCTATCTGCGTTACCGGGGCTACGAAGTTACCTTTATCCGTAATTTCACCGATATCGACGACAAAATTATCAAACGAGCTCAAGAACAAAATACCACCTGCGAAGAACTTTCCAACCGTTTCATCACCATGTTCCACGAAGACATGGCCAGTCTCGGCATTCTTCCCCCCACCATTGAACCAAAGGCCACCGAACACTTGCCGGAGATAATCGGGCTGATTGAAGATCTCATCCGCAAGGGGCTCGCCTACCAGGTGGCCGCAGATGTCTACTTCAGAGTCACTGGTTTCAACGGCTACGGCTCTCTTTCCGGCCGCAACCTGGACGAGATGCAGGCCGGCGCCCGCGTCTCGATAAACGAGAAAAAAGAACATCCCATGGATTTTGCCCTCTGGAAAGGGAGCAAGCCGGGAGAACCAACCTGGGAAAGCCCATGGGGCCCAGGCCGCCCAGGCTGGCATATCGAATGCTCGGCCATGAGCCGCAAATATCTGGGCAACTCTTTTGACATCCACGGCGGCGGCAAAGACCTTATCTTCCCCCACCATGAAAACGAAATGGCCCAAAGCGAAGGCGCGACCGGAGAAGAATTCGTCAAGTACTGGATGCACCACGGTTTTGTCACCATCAAAGAAGAAAAGATGTCAAAATCCCTGGGCAACTTTCTCACCATTCGCGAAGTCATCGCCAGATTTGCTCCGGAGGCCTTGCGACTTTTCATCTTTTCCACCCACTACCGCAACCCGCTTGACTACTCGGAAGCAGCTCTGCTCGATGCGGTGGCAGGACTTAACCGATTGTATACTTGTCTGGCTGAGATCGAACAACTGCCCGCCACCGGCAACGACCAGGCAGCCAGCGCCATCCCCAAGACAGACCGGGAGAAGATCGAAACCATAGCCGAGCGTTTTCGCAAAGCCATGGATAATGACTTCAATTCAGCCCAGGCTCTGGGACATCTTTTTGAAGGAGTTAAAATCATCAACAAGATCCGTCAGCATCTGCCCGGCAAACCTGCCAGCCTCGATCTGCAACTGCTCAAGCAAGGCGCCGAAACAACCAGGGATATGGCCAACACTCTGGGTCTGCTTACTGAAAATCCGACGCTTTACCTGCAAAAAGAACAGGGAAAAATCCTCAAGACCCTCTCGCTTACCCCGGAAGAGATCGAAAATGCCATCACGGAAAGAACTACCGCCAGGGAAACAAAAAACTGGACCTTGGCCGATGAAATCCGCGATCAGCTCCTGGCCAAGGGCATCGAGCTGAAAGACGGCCCTGCAGGCACCGCCTGGCAGGTCAAGCTTCCATAATTGTCAAAGGCCCTTTGCCTGTCACGTTCAGTTTAACCTGGAGGTCTGCCATGAGACGAGAACCTGCTGTTGCCCATCAGTTTTATCCCGGAGACCCCCTTACCCTCAGGCATACCCTCGATAAACTCATTCCTGTCACCGCCAGCAAACAAAAAGCCTTGGCTGTGGTTTCCCCCCATGCCGGCTATATTTATTCCGGCGGGGTGGCTGGAGAAACCTTCGCCGCCGTGAATATCCCTCAGGACATCGTGGTAATGGGCCCAAATCATCATGGCTATGGCGCGCCCGTGGCCATAATGCAGGAAGGCGCCTGGAGCCTGCCCCTTGGTGAGGTACCGATCAACACAGTGTTGGCCCAAACCATCCTGGCCCAAACCAAACTGATCTCAACTGATTCCATGGCGCACCGCTTTGAACATTCCTTAGAAGTCCAGGTGCCGTTTCTCCAGTATTTCCGCCCGGACATGACCCTAACGCCCATCGTTATTTCTCATCTTTCCTTCAAGGCCTGCACAGAGATCGGCGAAGCGCTCGCCGCCGCGATCAAGCAATATGGCAAGCCCGTCCTTATCGTGGCCAGTTCGGACATGACCCATTATGAATCCAGAGAATCCGCCTCGAAAAAAGATTCTCTGGCTCTACAGCGCATTCAGGCTCTGGATCCTGAAGGACTTTACCATACCGTGCTGGGCCAAAAAATTACCATGTGCGGCATCATGCCAACAACCATTGCCCTCATCGCCGCCCTCCACCTTGGAGCCACCCAGGCAAGACTCATCCGCTATACTGACTCAGGAGAAGCCAGCGGCGACACCAACCAGGTAGTTGGATATGCCGGCCTGGTAATCTCCTGAATAAACCAAGGAACAGGCCAGAATTATGCTTGACATAATCGGCCTGTCCTTCTATTTTGCAACGGTTCTTTGCCCGGCACAAAATGGGGGATCGTCTAACGGTAGGACTGCAGACTCTGACTCTGCCTATCGGGGTTCGAATCCCTGTCCCCCAGCCAAGCATCTCATCGCCAGCACCCCCCCATACCTCCCCATGTCAAACACCCTTCCACAGTATTGCTGGGCGCACCAAAAAAAAGGCCCACAGGAAAACCCGTGAGCCCAAGAAAAAACAACCAGAATAAATCAGCCGCAATCGTAACTATCCAGCTCAAAGCCGGAAAGTGACTAAAACTACAAAATGTAACTGTTCAGCAGTGC